>NZ_CEEDAI010000012.1:0-48915 GCF_979252805.1 Pedobacter sp. AC402
ATGTTGGCCTACTGGTTCGGTTGTGCAGCCACCGATATTAACCAGGTCTACCTCGCTAACACCACTGGTTTTCGCATTTATCGTGAAACGCTTTCGCGTTTTTCGTGCGCCGCTTCATGAGGCATAACCAATAAACCCATAACATTTAGTGCTGCACCGATATAATTGCCCCAAAGCATCATTGGTGGGTAATGCCGATCAAGAATCTTCTCTGATCCGGAATAAAAACCAAAGGTAATTAGGCCACATATAATTACGGGTAATAAAATGGCCGCCCAAAATGCTAAAGTTTTACGCGATTTATAAAATTCTGATTGTAGAGATATGAAGAGCGTGTGCATATTAGTTTGTTTTGGTAATATCGAGGAATAAATTTTCGAGATCTTTTCTTTGTTTGTATAAACTGCTTACTGTAAAGCCATTTTTAATGAGCAAAGTGTTTAACTCGCCACTATTTTGCGCTGAAATAAATGGAACCGTAATTTTTTTATCGGTTTTTGTTATCACCTCATAACCCGATTTTAAGATAAGTGCGGTTGCGTTTTCAATCTGATCTACTTCAATTTCAAGCATGGGTTTGCTAAGTAAATGAAGTTCATCGATAGTGCCCTGAAACAAAAGTTCACCTTTATTTATAATGCCAACATGTGTGGCCGTTCTTTCTATTTCTGCCAGTAAATGGCTCGATACCAAGATTGTTTTTTGATGTTTAGTGGCCAGATCGATCATCAGATTACGGATTTCTATAATGCCGTTTGGATCGAGGCCATTGGTTGGCTCATCTGAAAGAAGTAATTCCGGATCTGAAATTAATGCCTGGGCAATGCCTAAGCGCTGTTTCATGCCCAACGAATACTTGCTTGCTTTTTTATTGGCAGCCTCTGTTAAGCCAACAAGGGCCAACATTTCATCTGCCTTTGTTTTTTTTATGCCCAGTAAAATGCACCGGTTAATCAGGTTTTCTTTTCCCGAAAGGTGACCGTAAATAGCAGGCTGTTCTACCAAGGCACCAATACGCTTAAGTGTAGCTATCCGGTTGCTGTTTATTTCTTTGCCGAATATGAAAACCTGATCTGAAGGCGACTTCAGCAGGTTTAGCAAAATTTTTATGGTTGTGGTTTTACCTGCTCCATTCGGACCAAGAAAACCGTAAATACTGCCTTTTGGTACTTGTAGAGAGAGATCTTTTACAATAACCTGGTTGCCAAAGTTAAAGTTTAAGCCTACCGTTTCGATAGCGTAATTATTCATGGCTATTATTTAAAAATAGCGGTGGCTTTTGTTACGATCGTATTTGATGTTTTTGCAGGTTTTATCACAATTTCGGCATCGTTTTGATTGGTGCTTACAGTAAGTGTTAAAATGATCATCATAAATACTGGTAATAATAAAAGTAAAAATGGCGATGTGTTTCCTTCAACTTTTTCATGATGTTTTGTTTTAATTGAGCGGCTGTGAATTGATCATCAGCCATTACTGCTTGATTATTGAAGTTGATTGCTGATGATGTTTTCATTTTGTTTTCGTTTTGATGATTCAAAGAAACTCAAGAAAAACGAGAGCTGCTAAAATCTATTATACCAAGTGTTCAAGATTCTAGATCAACGGCCATTTTTGGCGTTTGTCGATAAAATTTGCCTATTGGGCCGTTGGTCAGAAAAAAAATGCCCGTTGGTAGAGTGTGTAAGTAAATCGATAAAACTTTATTTATTTTGTGTGCATGATAGGATATGCGTCTATTGTACGTATATCAATTTCATATTCCATTTAATATATTCTAATGAAACAAAGTAAGGGGCCTTTAATCTTGCATGCTATTTTCTGGACAATTATCGTGATGCTAATTGTTGGGCTAAATATTTTTGATACATCAATACATACAGCAAAAGATTATTTATTAGCTATATCGCATATGGAATAATAAATATTTCTATTTTCTATATTAATTATATTTTCTTGATCCCTGGTTTAATCAAGAAAAGGAAGAAATATTTCATCTACATTGGCATTTTTAATATTGATTGCAGTTGCGGTTGTGGCTAAAACAGCAATCGCTGTTTTGTACCCGGATGATGTATTGACCAATGTTAGTGCTAAGGGAAAACGGATGGAGATTCCAGTACATAGTTTTGTGATTATGGTTACTTTCTTATCAGGTTTTTTCTTAATCTGCAGCTGTATTATCAAATTTACCATTGATTGGTTTGCAAGTGAAAGGATCCAGCGGAACTTAGAAAGTGAGCGTCGCGAAATGGAACTCCAGTTTTTGAAATCGCAGTTAAACCCGCATTTCCTTTTTAACTCGCTTAACAATATCTATTCGCTGGCTTATCAAAAATCGGATAAAACTGCCGATGCCATTATGAAACTCTCGGAAATTATGCGTTACATGATTTACGAAGAGCGATACCCCAACCGTGGCGTTAAGCGAAGAAGTAGATTATTTAACCAGTTATATCGAACTGCAAAAAATACGGTTTAAAGATGGGGCTTATATTGAGACTTACTTTAAATGGTGAAATTGATAATCAGAAAATTGTGCCTTTAATGTTGATTTCTTTTGTAGAAAATGCATTTAAACATGGTGTGGTAACCGATCCGGCACAGCGGTCAGAATCAATATCATTGCCAATCAGAAAATTTTGCATTTTAGCGTGATAAATAAAAAGAACCAGCAAAATAAAGATGCTCAGGGTGGTGTGGGTTTAACCAATGTAGAACGACGGTTACAATTGGTTTATCCTGATAGATATAAATTAAATGTTGTAAATTCGGCTACTCATTATACCTGTGAACTGATGATTGATATTTAATCTGTAAACCAGATATAAATTATCATCTCGAATTAAATAATAACCAAAAATGAACTTAAACTGTATTGTTGTTGATGATGAGCCTTTAGCGCTTGATATTTTGCAGGATTATATTTCTAAAGTACCGTTTTTAACGATGGTTAAAAGGTGCGAAAACCCTATTGAAGCTTTGCAGATTGTTCAGGGTGGGGGAATTGATCTTGTATTTTTAGATATCCAAATGCCTGAGCTAACCGGCATCCAGTTTTTGAAAATTGCAGGTAATAAATGCCATTACATCCTCACAACCGCATACCCGCAATATGCTTTGGAAAGTTATGATCTGAATGTTTCTGATTATCTTTTGAAACCCATTGCATTCGACCGTTTTTATAAAGCGGTAGAAAAAGTTCACAACCAGGTAAAACCTGTTGAAACTCCTGGCGAGTGTAGCGCAACCAATTGTTACACCAGCACCATTTTCAGGATCGCCAAATCCGGTTCAGGATTACATTTTCGTAAAAACAGAACATAAGATCCAAAAAATATACTTGCACGATATTTTGTTTATTGAGGGTTTGAAAGATTACATTTCGATTTTTACCAAAGATGAGCGCGTTATTACCCTGCAAAGTATGAAAAAGATGGAAGAGGCGTTGCCTCAGAGTCAGTTTATCAGGGTGCATAAATCATACATTGTAGCGGTTGATAAGATTGAAAGTATTGAGCGTAGCCGCATCACCATTAATCAGAAAATTATCCCAGTAGGCGATACTTATCGTGATGAATTTTTCAGGGTAATAGGGAATAAAAATATTTAGATCATTTGACGCCAAGCGTTTAGCGCTGAAAAGGATACTAATTTTATTGCCACGGAAGCACAGAAACCACGGAATGATCCTGCCGGATAATTTGTTTTTTAAAAATCAATATAAATGACAGATAAATAAAGCAGGTGAATAGTCTTGAAGTATCGTCATTTCGACCGTAGTTGAGAAATCTTTTAAATTTGATTTCAAATAACTTGGTACAAAGATCTCTCCATTTCGCTGCGCTACCGTCGAGATGACGACCATTCTATTGGAGCCTGTCAATGGTAGCGGAGTCGAAGGATCTTTAAAGAAATTAATAAAAATTATAAAATAGCTGGCTGCGCCACTGGTTGACCTAAAACTTTTCTGATTTCGTTTTCAACTTCCAGCGTGATCTCATTTGGCGTTTTTATGCCTGGTTCAATGGGTTTTAAAACCGTCCATTTTAAGGCGTTGCCTGTGGTTAACGGAAACATGCCGAAGCGAACAATTTTCCATGAATTTTCGATGGCTACCGGTACTACTAGTGCATTAGGAACAACCTTTAAGATGGTTGCGATGCCTCCAAACTGAAATGTTTTCAATTGCCCATCCTTCGCTCTTGTTCCTTCCGGAAAAATAACCGTACTCCAGTTGTTTTCCTTCATTCTACGGCCAAGTTTAATGATTTCTGAAATGGCCTGCTTATTGTCTTTACGGTTAATATTTGCTCCACCGCCCGAAAACGGAGGTTAATGGAGATGGATGGAATACCTTTGGTAAGCTCAATTTTGGAGATAAATTTTGCGCTGTGTTTCCTTAAGAACCAGATCAATGAGGGAATGTCGTACATGGCTCTGGTGATTTGCCGCAAAAATAATCGGTCTGTCGGTTGGCAAATCATATTCATTTTTAAAACTGATCGAATTGAAAAGGAAAACCTGGCAATAGGTGAGAAAAAAATTAAGGATATCTACCGAAACCTTGTGCGCTTTATAGCCAAAAAGCTTAAAACTAAGCCATTGTATGGGGTGGAAGATGCAGAGGGTTAATCCAAAAAAAATATAAAAAATAGGGCTTAAAATATATCCAAAAAGCTTGCTCATCTGGTCGGTTTAATAGATTGCAAAGATAATAATAAATTATTCTGGTTCTTTGAAGATGTATTTTTCTTCGTATTCAATTTTAAAGGTCTCCAAAAGGCTAGTGTATTCCTCTAAAAAATTTTGCTTTTTGTGGTGTTGTTCCTGGTTTTGAATATATTGAATAACCTGTTGAATATGGCTTTTTGAATATGAAAAAGCACCATATCCTTCTTGCCATGCAAATTTAACTTTACAGAATCCCTGTTCATTAATCCATTTGGAACTTTCGGTTTTTACATTCTGGATAAGACTGGAAATAGATTGATGAGGCCGCATTCCAATTAGGATATGTATATGATCAGGCATACAGTTAATTTGAATCATTTTATGGTTGTTTGTCTGGAATATTCCGGTAATGTATTTTAACAGTCTTTCTTTCCATTCTGCCTTGATTAAAGAAGCACGAAATTTAACGGCAAAAACAAATTGGATATGCAACTGCGTGTATGTATTTGGCATAGCGTTATAAAATTAAATCAACAATAATTTTCCTATGGAACCAAAATTTCAAAGCGAAATTTTGCTACCGAGGATTTATCACTAGGGGATAATCGAAAATGGAATGATTTAATATTTAGGGGATACTTAAAAACGCTTTAATATGTGCTTATTAAATAAGCAATCTTGCATTGCAAGCAAGGCGTTAATCAAATTAGCAATTATTTTTTAATTTTTCTATAAAACTTTATCTTTTTGTTGGAGCACGAAACGTTCCTACGGAACGAAAATTACAATTCGTAATGTTCTACCTAGGATTTGTTCCTACGGAACAAGGAACGGATTTTTTAAATAATATCAATCTTAATCTTTTTTTATCGGAAAAATTCAATTACATAACTCTTGTTTATGAAAATTGGTAGAATAATTAGCAGGATAAAAAAAAAATATCTCTAAAAAGCTGTTAGACATTGATATAGTTTAATGTCCTATCGTGACATATGCTAGTTAGTAGTTCTAAGATTTGTCCCTACGGAACAAGAAACAGATTTTATAAATAATAATGTTCCATAGGAAAATACCCTATTTGAAAATATTCAGCATTGTTAAAATGTTTCTTTGAGAAGATTTAGTATGAGTGCTTTACAGGATTATAAAAGAAAATATCTCTAAAAAGCTGTTAGACATTGATATAGTTTAATGTCCCATCGGGAAATATGCTAGTTAGTAGTTCTAGGATTTGTTCCTACGGAACAAGGAACGGATTTTTTAAATAATGTCAATCTTAATCTTTTTTATCGGGACTTAAGCTGGAAAAATTCAATTATATAACTCTTGTTTCGGGAAATTGGTAGAATAATCAGCAGGTTATAAAGAAAAAATATCTCTAAAAAGCTGTTAGACATTGATTTAGTTTAATGTCTCATCGGGACATATGCTATTTGAAAATATTCAGCATTGTTAAAATGTTTCTTTTCGAATATATAGTATGTGCTTTACGGGATTATGAAAGAAAATATCTTAAAAAGCTGTTAGACATTGTTAGTTTAATGTCCCATCGGGACATATGCTGGGTAGAAAAAATATGCAATATTTTGAATGTTCCGTAGGAACATTTGGTGTTTATAATTACAATTTTCCATTAATCATCATCAGCTTTGCTTTTAAAATTGCGGCAACGCTCATTGAATCGGTAATTTTACCATCCAAAACCATTTGATAGGCTTCTTCGAAAGGTAATTTTTTAACAATTAGTTGTTCGGTTTCTTCGGGCATTGCAATGCCATGTATTAAATCGGTAGCTAGGTAAATAATGCTTAGTTCGTCGCTTACAGAATTAGAAAGATGCATTCTTTGAATCTCTTTCCAGTTTCTGGCACTCATGCCCGTTTCTTCCAATAATTCTCTTCGGGCACTTTCAAGCGGTGCTTCATGAAATGGTCCACCACCTTCCGGAATCTCCCAACTGTAGGCATTTAGCGCATATCTGTATTGGCCAACCAGCCAGGTATTGAGGTTTTCATCCAACGGAAGTATGCCGATGGCAAGATTTTTAAAATGAACGGTACCATAAATTCCCTTTCCGCCAGATGGATTGATGACCTGGTGTTCGGTTAAACGGATCCAATTGTTATCGTATTTTACATCGCTATCTAGCGTTTTCCAAGGATTTATCTCTTCCATGCTGCAAGATAATAACTTGTAATAGCTTTTACACAGGAAGGAATTGTATTGAATAAAATTTAGTAAAAAAAAGGTGCTTAAAAATTTCTAAGCACCTTAAGTTATTAAAACGATCCTTCATCAGGGCGGTTGTCCTGCTCTTCTTTTCTTCTTTTTATTTGTACCTGTAAAAGTGGTTTTTCCGAAGCGGTAAGAGAAGGTTAGGTTGCCCATTGTTCCCTGAAACTGGCGTTCGAAATCAACAATTGTTGCTCTATCTTCAGTGGTCATGCTCCATCTTCTGGTGTTGAATACATCACGCACATTGAAACTTAGAGATGCTTTTTTGTTTGGGAAATCATATTTGGCTCCACCATCAATTCCGTACATGGCATTACGTTTACCCTGTGCCATTACTTCTGGTGCACGGTAATCGCCACGCACTTGTAATGATAGATTTTTAACTACGGTTAAATTTCCAGTTAGGTTGGCATTCCAGCTAAAGCCACTGCTCGATGGGATATCAAACCTGGCATCTCCGGCAAACTTCGCCTGGTAAAGGTTAACATTGGTTGTAAAGTTTAAAGCTTTAATCAGGTCGAAACGGCCGATTAATTCTAAACCACTATTAATCTGATTGGTTAAGTTTTGAGGGGTTGAAGTTATAATTCCATTAACGGGTGTACTTCTTATGCGTTGAATCACATCATTGGTTTGGCGGAAATACAAACTCGATGTTAAGGTTACTTTTTTCCAGTATTTGCTATACCCCAGCTCGAAAGAGTGTACATCTTCCGGCAATAAATTCGGGTTACCACCTCTATAATTTAAAGGATCTGAAACATCTAAAAACGGATTGGTATCCCATGGGCGTGGACGGTTTACACGACGGGTATAACTCAATTGCAGCTGATTATCTCCTTTTAATTTCTGTGTTAAGAAAACGCTTGGATAAATTCTTTTGTAGTGGATGTTTCCTTCTGCAGCGGTTAATACATTGCCGGTATAACCTTCTAAATGGGTATCTAAACGTGCATCTTCGCCCCTTAACCCTATTTGGTATCCAAAATCTTTAATCTGGTTCTGGTAGTTGAAATAAAGTGCATGCACCTGATCTTTACTATCGAAACCATTAATTAATTTATTGTTACTGATGTAAATATTTGTGTTTGTAGGGATCGAATCCGCATACTGATCATTTTCTCCTAAACGGATCTGGCTGCGGTAACCCACTTCAATTTTGCCAGCTTTACCAACAGGCAAAGCATAATCTGTTTGTATGTTATAGTTAGTATTGTTGCCGGTATTAAATACGCGTTGTAAACTTAAAGTTTCATCAATGGGCACACCGTTGCGGTTAATGGTATTGGTACTGTAATACTGGTTGCTATTGTTTGTGCCGTATGAATAGCCGAAGTTGAAAGTAAGTTCTTCTTTAGGTTTTTTAAATTTTTGTACGTAATCTAAATTGGCATCATAACTATCTCCGAAACCATCGGTGCTATTGGTTCTGTTGCTTAATAAAACCGGCGACTGGTTTTTATCCAATTGCCTGATGTTGAGCTGCTCATTACGGTCATTTTCTCTTGAGTTAAAACCTCCTGATAAACTGATTACACTTTTAGGCGTAAGGTAATAATCGATACCCGCTTTGGCATTATGGCCTTTATCCAATGATTTGGAAACCGTGTTCTGGTTGGCAAATCTTGTTCTTAAAGAATCCGATTTGTAATAAATATCCTGAAAACCACCACCAACTCGGTTGCCGTAACGGTAGCCATAATTTCCATAAATATTTACTTTACTGTTTTGGAAACTTAAATTGGTATTAGCATTGTAGTTATCGCGGTTACCAGCAGTTAATGCAACTGAACCGTTAAAGCCAAGTTTTGTATTTTTCTTCAATACAATGTTAATGATACCTGATTGACCTTCAGCATCGTACTTGGCTGATGGATTAGTAATTACCTCAACACTTTCAATAGAGCTTGCCGGGATAGATTGAAGAATCTGCGCTACATTACCGCCTGCAATTAACGAGGGTTTCCCATCGATTAATACTTTTACGCCAGTAGAACCACGTAAACTTACGTTACCATCCATATCAGTAGAAACTGAAGGTACGTTCTGCAATAAATCTCCTGCCGAGCCACCCTCACTGATTACGCTTTGATCTACAGCGAAAATCTTTTTATCAATTCCCATCTGCATACCCTGTTTTTGGCCCGTTACAGTAATTTCGCTTAATACATTTCCTTTAGCTGGGTTCATCTTGATCTCACCAAAGTTTAATGTACCTGTTGCCGCAGTAATGGCTATGTTATCTCTCACCATCGTTTGGTAACCCACAAAACTTATCTTAAAAGTAAAATTTCCTGTAGGGATATCGGCCATCACAAATGCACCGTTTACATCTGTTTGTACAATTTTAGCATTTTTAGCAGTAGCCTTATCTATTAAAACTGCCGTAGCAAATGGAATGGTTTCCTGTGTTTTTGCATCTTTAAGTATTCCGGTAATTTTTGCTTTTCCACCTGTTTGGGCAAAAAGGCTAAATGTTAAGCTCAAAAGTAAGAGGGTAATCTGTATTGTTCTTGAATGTATAAGTCTCATTAAAAAATAAAATTTCGTGTGTTTTTATAAAGGGAGACAAAGTAACGGCAACTAAGTTTAATTAAGGAGCCGTAACTATTTTATTACAGCCATTTTATAGTAATATTTTTGTGGTAACCTGCTGTTAATACTTTAACAAATCAATAGGTTTCGTTTTGATAAAACAATGAGGAATATTACAATTGATCAATTTGCAAAATGTTACTTTTGTTTATGATGAAAAGGATATTGATTGTTGATGATCTGCACCCAGCATTTAAAGAGGAGGCCACTGCCATGGGTTACCAGGTAGACGATGAACCACAGATTACACGACAACAAACATTAGATAGAATAAAAGATTATACTGGGATTGCCGTAAGGACAAAATTTAGGATTGATGCTGAAATTTTTGCTGCGGCACCAAATTTAAAGTTTGTGGCAAGGGCAGGTGCGGGCCTTGATAATATTGATGATAAAATTGCTTTTGAAAAAAATATAGCATTAATAAATGCCCCCGAAGGCAATTGTGATGCGGTTGGCGAACATGCCACAGGATTACTATTATCGTTGATGAACAACTTCCGCAGAGCGGATATCGAAATCAGGAATGGCATATGGGACCGGGAAGGAAACCGTGGTTACGAACTGAAAGGCAAAAAAGTTGGCATTATCGGTTATGGTTTTATGGGACAAAGTTTTGCGAAAAAGCTCGCTGGCTTCGAAGTAGATGTAATGGCTTATGATAAATATAAAACTGGTTTTTCTGATGCTTTTGCCCGCGAGGTGAGCATGGAAGAAATTGTGAAACACAGCGATGTGCTGAGTCTGCATATTCCGTTAACAGCCGAAACCAAACAAATGGTTGATGATGAATATTTCTTCCATTTTAAAAAGCCTATTTTTTTTATCAATACCGCAAGGGGCGAAATTGTAAACACAGCAGCAGTATTGAATGCCATAAAAACAGGAAAGATATTAGGGGCAGGACTAGATGTTTTACAGACAGAAAAATTCCCTGCCTTAGGTGAACAGTCCTGGTATGATGAATTAAAGAATAACGAAAAGGTAATTTTAACCCCACATGTGGGTGGTTGGACTTTTGATTCGTACCGTAAGATCTCGGAAGTTTTAGCTGAGAAATTAAAGGGACTTAGTTTTAGCTAATCAAGACCTCGCAGGTTTTTAAATCTTCAAGGTGTATTTAGGGACTTCGGAACCCTTTGTTAACTAAACCTGATAGAGCGGAAAGCCCACAGCGCAGCGAGGACTTGGAGAGATAGCAGGGCTTTCGGAACCGAAGCACCACCAAACCCTGCTTTTCAAATTAATATTTACCACCTAAGCCACCTTAGTGATAAAAAGGTTAATGTTTTGTCTGAAAGTACGCGAAAAAACAAGGAAATCTCAATTTTATTTTCTTAAATTGGCTATACAATCTAACCAATTTTATCATGCCGAAAGATCATTTATATTCTACTACAGTTACCTGGACGGGCAATAAAGGCTCGGGTACAATGGATTACCGTTCGTACGATCGCGATTATGTAATTTCGGTAAAGGGTAAAGCCGATATCTCCGGTTCATCAGATTCTGCATTTTTGGGTGATAAATCTAAATATAACCCCGAAGATTTGTTGCTCGCCTCTATTTCAAGTTGCCATATGCTTTGGTATTTACATTTATGCTCAAAAATCGAGATTGTGGTTATCGACTATAAAGATGAAGCCACAGGTACAATGGAAGAAGGTGCGGATGGTAGTGGTAAGTTTAAAGAAGTTACACTACATCCACAGGTTTTAATTGCAGATAAAGTACATTACGAACTTGCAACATCGCTTCACCATGAAGCAAATAAAATGTGTTTTATTGCTAATTCGCTAAATTTTCCGGTAAAACATGAACCTACTTGTAAAGCAGAAAACGGTTAACAGCTTTCAGTTGATATATCGTCCTCGCTTGTAATGAGGATGTAAGCCATTTTATCGCCATTATTTGTTTATGTCGCATACAAATGCGAATCTCGATAATCCTTGTTAAAACGAGGACTATTAGTTAACAGTTTTCAGTTGGTAGCCGTATCGAACCACCAACTGAAAATTGCCAACTGAAAACTATTTAGCTAACCAAACATTATCTGCTGGTGTGGCATCCATATAAATACCGTTATCCAAACTGATCGATTTTACTTTTTTAGCACTATTCACTGTTACCACAACTTCTTTCTGATTTGCTTTCCAAACTGCCGGGGTTTTATGGATGGTATCTACTTTTCCATCTGTATAAGTAACCACTACATCAAAAGGAATGGCAAACCCACCTGTATTTTTAACTGTTAACGTCGATTTACCTTTTGCAGCGTTAACTTTAGTAATGGCTAAATCGAGATAATTGTTGCTGAAGAACCAGTTTTGAAAAAACCAGTTTAAGTTTTGTCCAGAACCCGCATTCATCGAGTTAAAATAATCCCATGGAATTGGGTGTTTGCCGTTCCAGTTACTCATATAATTATGCAATGCTTTTTTAAATAAATCATCACCAAGCATATCTTTTAGTGCTAAATACGATAGCGAAGCTTTTCCATAAGAGTTATTTCCGTAACCTGCACCCGATACCTGATCAGACATCGAAATTACAGGTTGATCTTCTTCTGCAGATTTATCATTAATGTACTGGTTTACCCTAAAGTTTTTATAAAACTTATCTGCTGCTTCCTTTCCATGTTCTGCAATACCAATTAAATATTCAAATGTGGTGGCCCAACCCTCATCCATGTAAGCGTAACGGGTTTCGTTAATGCCCATATAAAATGGAAAATAAGTATGTGCCACCTCATGGTCTTGAACCAATTGAGCAAAAACCGGATCTCCAAATTGCGAATCATTTACCATCATCGGGTATTCCATATCTGCAAAACCCTGGAAAGCAATTGTTTTTACATAAGGATAAGGGATACCTGGCCAATTGTTAGAAAACCAATCTAAAGCATTCAAGTTATACTTAACCGAGTTTACAAAATCTTTACCTGTGGTTGGGTTATATGCAGCTTGTGCACTTGCTCTGCGACTTGTTTTTTTATCTACAACTACACTTGCGCCATCCCATACGTAATGGTTGCTTAAGGCAAAGGTAACATCGGTAATGTGGTTTACTGCAAATTTCCAGGTGTTCCAGTCTTTTTGCTGGGTTACTTTCCCATCTTTCATTTCTTGTTCGGTAGCAATGTGAATGACCTCATCCCCATTGTACGATTTTTTTAAACGGGCTGAAATTTCAGGTTGTAAAACCTCGTCTGGATTCAGGAAATCGCCTGTCGCATAAACCACATAATTTTTAGGTGCTTTAATGGAGAATTCGTAATCGTTAAAATCGTTATAAAACTCGGCTCTCATCCGTGTGCGGAATGCGGTCCCAGCCATTATAATCATCAAATACCGAAACACGAGGATAACTATATGCCACGAAGAACGAATTTGGATCAATTTGCCCTTCTCTACCACTTTCTTTTGATAATGGATAATCCCAGTCGATTTTTACTGTTATTTTCGATTTAGGCAACAAAGGTTTTTTTAATCTTACATTGCCTACTGTCCCCCAGCTCTTACTATCAACCTGATAAGTTTCGCCATCTACCGAAAAAGCAGTAATATTTAAACCGGTGCTCAAAAAATCTTCGCTCACTGCACCGCCTCTTGGAGAAGTTGGTTTGTGTAAATTGTTTACAAAGCGGATGGCGAGTGTTTTTAAAGTATCTGTACTGTTGTTGCTGTATAAAATTTCTTCGGTACCGCTAACCACCTTCGTGTTGGCATCTACTTTAATAGCCATGTTGTATTTACCATGGTTTTGCCAATAATTGGGGCCAGGTTTTCCGCTCATTGAACGGGTACCCTTGGCATATGCAGCCTTAATGTTGCGCGGCATATAAAGTTCTTGGGCAGAAACAGTATACCCACCCAAACAGATCAGTAGGGCAATAGACAATATCTTTTTCATTTTTTAAGAATAATTTTAGCTAAATTAAAACTAATGATTGAATTTTGAATGCGTGTATGATTGAATGTTACGTTGTCAGTGGCTAAATCTTAAGTTGAGTACTCAGTGGCATATGTTCCTAATCATCCCATTATAAGGCATATAAAACCTTAAATCATAAAAATCATGAGTATTTATTTGCTTTTGTAATTTCCACAATTTATCTTCGTTATAATTGAAGCAAGACTATGTAGCAAACCAACTATATAGTCTTGTTTGTTTTTTATAGCGTTTGAATAAAAATTAATAGAGCAATGACAGAGGTAACATACTACACCCAAGAGGGGTTAGATAAATTAAAAGAGGAAGTTCATTATTTAACAACCACCGGTCGTCAGCTAATATCTAAAGCAATTGCAGAAGCGAGGGATAAAGGTGATTTATCGGAGAATGCAGAATACGATGCAGCCAAAGAGGCGCAGGGTTTGCATGAAGCAAAAATTTCAAAATTAAAAAATACGTTAGCCAATGCCCGTTTAATTGACGAATCGAAACTTGATTTGTCGAAAGTGCTTGCCTTATCTATCGTAAAGATAAAAAATGTTAAAAACGGTGCTACGATGACTTATCAGTTGGTAGCCGAAACAGAAGCTGATTTAAAAACAGGAAAAATTTCTGTTAAATCGCCGATAGCTCAAGGTTTATTGGGTAAAATCAGTAGGCGAATTTGCCGAAATTGAAGTGCCTGCAGGTAAAATGCAGTTCGAAGTACTCGAAATATCGAGATAAGCGGATAACGTTTGGCGATGAGCGTTTTACTAATCGCTTGCCGCCAAACACTTAACGCTAACCGCCCAGCCTTTACACCCTAAACCATAACCCTCAAATGACTATCTTTTCAAAAATCGTTGCAGGCGAAATCCCTGCACATGTTGTAGCTGAAACTGTAGAATATTTAGCTTTTTTGGATGTTCAACCTTTAACAGCGGGCCATGTTCTGGTAATTCCAAAATTAGAAACCGACTACATTTTCGATATGGACGAAGATTTATATGTAGGTCTTTGGATGTTTGCTAAAATTGTAGCTAAAGGAGTTAAGATAGCTTTCCCTTGTAAAAAGGTAGGTGTTTCTGTAATTGGATTGGAAGTGCCCCACGCACATATCCATTTAATACCTATGAATAATGTTAGCGATATGAACTTTAGTAAAGAAAAACTAAAGCCAAGCGACGAAGAATTGGCTGAGGCAGCTGAGAAAATTAAACAAGCCTTATTAGAAGTATAAAAAGGCCGGCTGTGAAAACAACAGCCGACCATTCCAACCCGCCTTACCCAAAGAATTTTATGGTGCCGGAGCAACAGCAGTTGTTAAAAGCAATAATCCTTCCGTGGAAATCTTATAACCCCACTATTTTATAGGTTTTAAGTTCATCAAAACTAACTTCTGTTGTTGCCATGCCATTAACCCAATCTCTAATTCCATACGTGTCTAAAACGAAATCATCATGTATTGCATAGGCTAATTTGCTTTTATGTGTTTTAATTTTGTTCCCATCCATATAATCTACATAAGCAACATCTCCATTAAATAAGAGATAAGTAATATTGTTTTTGGGGTTTTTGTACTTTTTCATTTGTGATTCAGTAACGCCTGTAAAGAGCTGTACCGCTGCTTAAAGGAGTTTCGAAGAAACGATCGCTAGCAATGATGTTGATTTTATAGAAATTCTTTTTTCTGTCTTTATATATGTTAGCTCTTCTTATAAATTCATCATGGTTATCAGCTGGAACAGCCGAATCTATTTCATCATTATCAATAGCTATGTAGTCGCCGAATCTTGTTACTAAGTAAGTACTCATAAAACCGCCTGATTCTGATGCGATTTCTATTTTTGGTTCAACAAAACTTTGACGATTAACATTTCCCAAAAGATGGCCTCTAAAACTATCTTTAAAATTTTCCTCCAAAATAAAATCAGAAATAGGTAGCAATCCCCCTTGGTTAAATTCCACTAATACAGATTTGCTCTTGTCATTTAATGATGCGGCCCATGAATTTAAGTTAATATTAATGTCATCTATTTTTTTTGGAATTGTAAATGTACCAAATCCAAATTCACCTCCATAAGTTTTAACAGATGCCACAAAATCAGAAATTTTATTAGAAGATGCTATAGTACTGCCGTTAACGTTGCCAATACCAAAATTAAGACTTCCTCCATTATCTCCTTCTTTTTTAAAACCATAAGATGCACTAATCGAATTATCCATGGAGCGGCTCTTTGTGGCAGAATCATCATTTGAAGTAGAAATGCCTGTAAATACGGCAGTTGCTCTTCCACCTGAGTTAAAGTTTGTGATAACATGAGAGCCGAAATTTTCTATTAACTTACCCATAGGGTTGTTATACAATTCGTCTAAGAAATCGGGTCTTAAATAATTTTCTGTTATCTTACTTTTAATATTATCTGTTGTTAAAATTTTATACGAAGCATCTCTTATATATGCATTAAGCTCACCAAAAACCCGGTTATCTTCATTTACTTTACTAGATGAGAAAACATTTTCATATTTATGTTTTGCACCGATTTTAAATAGGCCTAAGTTTAAAGAAAATCCGCCAGTTGTAGTGGTGGTTTTGTTACTGAGTTCAGTATATTTATCAAAACTTGTGAAAGAGAAAGAAGTTGCCTCTGCTTCCCGTAAACTTAAAGAAGCATAATAATCCGGATGATCTGCTAATAATTTTTCAATATCTATAATAGGAAATCCTACACCATCAGGGCTCCCAAAGTCATTATTCGTGAAATTATAACTCCGGCCCAAATAATATCTTATATCTAAGACATCAGGAATTCCCGTTACTGCAGATAACCTGATACCTTTAGTTGATATAAGATTTTTTTTAGCATTGAATTCTTTGTTTGACAAATAAAATGGAGCATTTGATGCTCTTTTTTGCAAGATTGTTATACCTGATTGGTCGGAAAGATCACCATTAGACTTTGCATGGTTGTTTTCTTTTTTACATGCAATTGAAAATAGCAAACCAAAAATGGCTATAGGGGTTATAAATTTTTTCATAGGAGATATAATATTTATTTAATTTTTTAAAAATTAAAGGAATTAATAGGATATAGATGTTTACTCTTTTTTATTTTGTCAGAAAAGTTTTAGTCTAGAACTTTAATTCGTCGCTACAGTAGCGTTTAGCTGTAATACAGGCCATAAAGTGCCTATGCCCCCTTGGGTAAAGCCTTTGTTATCACCTCTATTAGTATCTGATGCGAAATAATACAAAGGCCACCCTTTATAGGTTAATTGCTTTTTATTCACTGTAGCTACGGTAATGACCCCGATATCAGTTTTAGTTATTACAGAAGGAACGTTAAGGATTTCAGACTCATAAACTGGCCAGATACCTTCTTGCGTGGTTCCTTTAGTATAAGTATTTACACCATTTTTATCATTAGCAAAAGCATATAAGGTGCGGCCTTTGTTATCCGTTAAGTAAATGGTTTTGCCATCTCCAACAGCATATGTGCTGGTGTAATTAATATTTTTAGATGTTAATTGTGCATTGGCCAGCATCAAAGAATAATCAGGCTTAGCTACAAACCAGATTCCGCCAACACCATCTCCTTTAATTTCGCCTTTTGCGGCATCGCCCGAGTAATAATAAAGTGGATAACCGCGATAAGTACTTTGTTTACGGCCATCGGCACGGGTAACTTCGCCAACTTCGGCTTTGTTTAAGTTTAAATCTGTACTGGCATCTGCAGAATAATAAAGCGGCCATATTGTTTCGCAACCGTTAACGCAGGTTGGTGTACCAGCTGCATCAGATGAGAAAAAGTATAAAGTTTTGCCATCCTTATCTGTTAGTACCGATCCAAACTTCGCATCAGCTGCCAGTTGTATCCCTTTATTATTATTAGCAGCAGGTGGATTTGTTGGATCGTCTGAACTGTTTTTCTTACAGGCAGTAATATCATGGCTATACAAAGCATAACCAATAGATTTTTTTTTAAGTAGATTAGCATAGGATTTTTGTTTTAAATTTTAACTTTATTAAAATGATATGCCGCTATTACGCCGCCAGGTTGTAAATGGTTGCTTGCAGAAAAAAGAATTTTAACCAAAACGAACAAAATAAAATTATTATCAAAAAAAATATATTTTGAGGCAACCATTTGTAGCTTCTTACCGTAATGTGTGTTGAAAGGAGACCTTGTGACGCTGACCGCGATAGAGAAGATATTATACAAAAGTATATTCAGGGATGCATTAGAAATGAAAGGGATAGTCAGAAAGCACTATACAAACATTTCTATAGCTTTGCTATGGGTATTTGTTTACGCTATGCAAATGATAGGTTGGATGCCGCAGGGATACTGAATGATGGTTTTTTTAAAGCCTTTAAAAATATTGCCAAATATGAAACTTCCAAAGCTTTTTTACCATGGCTTGGCCGGATCATTACCAATACGGCAATCGATTATTATCGTACCAATTTAAAATTTGCCGATCATGTAGATATTCAGGATCACGAAAACATTGCCCAAACAAATTCTGTGTACGATAAACTGGCTTACCACGATTTATTGGCACTAGTTCAAAAATTAACTCCCGCCTACCGAACGGTTTTTAATCTTTTTGCTATAGATGGCTATGCGCATGAGGAAATTGCCGAAATGCTCGGAATATCGGTGGGCACATCAAAGTCGAACCTGTTTAAGGCGAGGCAAAAATTACAGGAAATGTTAAAAGCTACAGAAGCGAAAACTTACCAGGTAAGGAGTTCAGGGAGTAGATAGAAACCTTTTAGAGGTTAGGTTAAATACAAACATGCAATGAAAGAGGGAAAAGATATAGATAAATTATTTAAAGACGGATTGGAAAACCCCGATCTACCTTTTAATGATTTAGATTGGGATGATCTGGAGGAAAGATTGCATCCAACACCAAAAAGGCGTATTGTACCGCTAATCTGGCTTACCGCCGTGGCCGGGATAGCTGCTATGTTACTTGTGGTGTTTTTACTGGTTAAGCCAGGGGCTGATAAAGCCGATGTTAAAGCAGTGGTAAAAACCAACAAGACGGATCAAAATAATAATCAATTAAAAAATAACCCGGAAAGTGTAACTAAAGTTCCTAAAAAGATTAATGATGGCGGAGCGACTATAGATTCAGCATCAGCAGTTGCGAAGAATGCAGGTAAAAAAACAGTTGCTACAGGCGTAACCGTCACTTACGAAAGGGAAACCGAGCGGAAAATAAATGAAACTGTGGTTGATCAATCCCGTATGTTGGCTGATGTAACTTATAATCCAAGCTTAAGCACTAAAACTGATCCTGTTGAATTTAGAGATCAAAAATTAAGTTCTAGTGTGGCAATAGGTAGGCCTGAGCGGATTAAACCACCGCTGGTAAAACAAAAATCAAGATTTGTGCTTAGTATTTTAGCCGCTCCAGATTTAACGAGTGTTCAAAAATCGGGGCAAAGTAGTTTAAGTGGCGGTTTTGGTGTAGAAGCTACCTATATTTTAACCAAGAAACTAAGTATAACCACGGGAGCCGCTTATGCCAAGAAAATTTACGATTCTGATTTTAGTTTGTACAGGCCGAATACCAGTTATCTTTTTACTGTGGCACCCTCAAACATCCATGCCAATTGCGATGTGATTGATATTCCTCTAAATGTAAACTATAAGGTTTTTGGGAATAACAGAAATGCAATTTCGGTAAGTACCGGGCTTTCGAGTTATATCATGTTAAAAGAGAAATATAGCTATTCATACACCGGTGGCTATGAGGGCCCACAAGGTTTCGAAGTAAAAGGGCGTAATCAGCATTATTTAGGCATAGCCAATGTTGGTGTAGAATTTCAACGTAAAATAAATAATAACTTAAGCATCAGTGCAAAACCCTTTATGAAAATTCCATTAACCGATATTGGTTATGGTAATTCTAAATTAATGTCGACTGGTGTAGCGGTTTCAGTAAATATGAATTTGTTTAACAGGAATTAATGTTTAAAGTTTCTGATTGGATCGGGTAGGGGTACAAAATCTGTTTCACCAGGTACAGGCTTAAAGCTTTGATTTAGCCATTTTTGCTTTGCGTTTTCAATCAAATCCTTATCTGATGCTACAAAATTCCAATAAATAAAACGTTCTTCAGGGAAGGGTTCACCTCCAAAAATGTAAACTGTGGTGTTTTCGTGCATGGTAAACTCACAAAGTTTGGCGTCGTTTGCGATCAGAATCAGGCGTGGTTCAAAAATATTGCCATCACTTTCAATTGCTCCTTCTAAAATATAAAGTGCGCTTTCGCCAAAGAGGTGATCGCCAATGCTTACCTTTTGTTTTGTGGTGCTTTTTAACTCTAAAAAATATAATGGGCTGTATACCGGAACAGGCGATTTATGACCGAAAGCTTTACCAGCGATCAATTTAATTTCAACACCATCTTGCGTCCAGGTCGGAATATCGGCACCTTCAACATGGCAGAACTCAGGATCCATTTGTTCTAAATCTTTAGGTAAGGCTACCCAAATCTGTAGGCCATGGAGCATTTTATCGGTATGGCGTAAATATTCAGGCGTTCTTTCAGAGTGTACAATGCCACTACCAGAAGTCATCCAGTTTACCTGACCAGGTTTAATCACAATATCCGATCCTAAACTGTCTTTATGGGTAATTTCACCTTCAAATAGAAAAGTTAAAGTAGATAAACCAATGTGCGGATGTGGCGGAACATCAAGATTTTCATGATCACTCATTGCCGCTGGTCCCATATGGTCGATAAATGAAAATGGTCCAACCATCCTTTTTTCTCTGAAAGGAAGCAGTCTGCCAACCATAAAATTGCCAATATTTGCGGGTCTTTCTTCAATAATAAGTTTAATGTTCGACATGTGATGGTTAATTTTAAAGAGGTGAATTTAAGGAAAAAGGCCGGGATTTGGATTGAAGGAAATTGGCATTCCCCTTTGATCGGGTTTAGGTGGTCACGGCATTGCTATTGTTAGAGGTAAAATAAACCCGACCGACAGCGTTATTCCGAATTTTCAGTCGGGATTAAGCAAAGGGCGGGGCTGGAGCAGCCGAAGTATTGCAGCTATTGCTTTTCAAATTATTAAGTAAATTTCCGTTTCCTCTGTGCTTCCATGGTATAAAAATTATTTCTAAACTCAGCATTATGTTACACCTGCCGGCACGGGCAGATATTTCCATTTCGCTGCGCTTTATCAGATAGCTATCGGATCGAAAGGATGATGACTTATCAAAAAAGCATCCCTTTCGGGATGCTTTTCTAAGTTTAAAAAGAAAAAACATGGTTCTAAACCAATTCCATTAAAGCTTCTTTGGTAAAGCCTTTCAATTCTTCTGTACGGTTGTGTTTAATTTTTTCTACCCAGTTTGGATCGGCTAAAAGCGGACGGCCAACGGCTACCAAATCAAAATCACCGCGGTCCATTCTGCGTACCAATTCATCTAAAGAGCTTGGCTGTGAACTTTGGCCTGCGAAAGCACCAAAGAAATCGCCATCCAAACCAACAGAACCTACTGAAATGGTTGCTTTTCCGGTTACTTTTTTAGCCCAACCTGCAAAGTTTAAGTCAGAACCTTCAAACTCAGGCTCCCAGAAACGGCGTTGAGAACAGTGGAAGATATCAATCCCTGCATCAGCTAAAGGAGTTAACCATTGTTCCATTTCTTGCTCATCTTTAGCCAGTTTAAAATCGTAAGCTGCGGGTTTAAATTGAGATAAACGGATAATTAATGCGAAATCTTCGCCAACTCTTTTACGTACTTCTTTAATAACTTCAACGCCAAAGCGGGTACGTTCTGCTAAAGTTTTGCCACCATAAATATCGGTACGGTTGTTTGTTCCATCCCAAAAAAATTGATCAATCAGGTATTGATGCGCACCATGAATTTCTACGGTATCAAAACCTAAAGCTTTGGCGTCTGCAGCGGCTTGCCCAAATGCAGCAATGGTATCTGCAATAGCAGCATCTGTCATCGGTACGCCGTTTTCGAAACCTGGTTTGTTTAAGCCAGACGGACCTTCAAAAGGTGTACTTGGCAACCATCCTGAGGCATGATTTTCCATCACACCCTGATGCCAGATCTGTGGACCCATTTGGCCACCAGCCTGGTGAACGCCTTTAATTACATTTTCCCAACCTGCAAGTGCTTCAGCACCATAAAAATGAGGAATATTAGGGTCTGCAGATGAAGACGGGCGGTTAATTACGGTTCCTTCTGATAAGATTAAACCCACTTCGCCAGCTGCCCTTTTTGCATAATACGCTGCAACTTCAGGTGTTGGTACTCCATTAGGAGAAAACGACCGCGTCATCGGAGCCATTACGATTCTATTTTTAATATTTAATGTTTTAAGGCTAAACGGCCTGAATAAACTATCTGTGTTCATATTTTTTTAAATTTATAATGCGGTATTGATGATTTCACTTAATTTTTCTAAACCTTCCTTGTTGCGTTTGTAGTATGTCCATTGACCTACCCGGGTAGAACTAATAAGATCTGCACGTTGCAGGATAGAAAGGTATTCGGAGATGGTACTTTGAGACAAGCCACTTTTCAGCTGAATCTGACCAACACATACACCAACGTTTTCAAAATCGGCATTTTGCTGATCAGGAAAATTTAGCTCTGGTTCTTTTAGCCAGCTTAAAATTTGTAAACGGGTTTTGTTTGAAAGGGCTTTAAATATTTCTACCTGATCCATGATACAAATGTATATCGACTTTTCCCGATATACCAATTAAAAAGGTCAAAGTTGACAATGCTGTGTAAAACGAAAGGATTTCACCTGTTTTAGCAGCGTATTAGAAAACGTGATATCAGAAAGAAATAGAAAAAATTGCAAAAAAAGAACGGGGATAAATCATACCGACCTATCCCCGTCATCTAAATTAACGCTCTCGAATATATAAACCGCCAAAAAGAAGATTTATTATCTCGAAGTGAAAATATTTTTATTTTTTTAGGTTGAACAAATGAAAATTTTTCAAGGTTTTGTTTCTGGTTTATTGGACAAAAAAGAACGGGGATAAATCATACCGACCTATCCCCGTCATCTAAATTAACGCTCTCGTATATATAAACAACCAAAAAGGCGATTTATTATCTTGAATTTATTTTTTTTTCTAAAAATTTTGTAAGCTTTTTGTAAGCAGTAAATTCTGGAAATTTATTTCGAAAAATTGCTCAAAAAAGAACGGGGATAAATCATACCGACCTATCCCCGTCATCTAAATTAACGCTCTCATATACATAAACAACCAAACAGGCGATTTATTATATACGATGTGAAATATTTTATTTTTTTGCTGCTGTTTTTTCGGTGCTGCTTTTGCTTTCTTTTCAACTGTTGGAGTTTCTTCTGCCACCTCAGCTTTTTTCTTGGCTGGTGCTTTCACTTTTTTCACTTCAGCAACAGGTTCTGCTGCGGTTTCAGTTTTCTTTTTTGCAGGTGCTTTTGCTTTTTTAACTTCAACAGGGGCTTCTTCAGCTACAGTTTCTTTTTTCTTAGCAGGTGCTTTTGCTTTCTTAACTTCGGCAACTGGAGTTTCAACAACGGGCGGTTCAATAATTTCCTCTTTTTTAACCTCAACAGCTTTTGGGGCATGCTCTTGTTGCAGGTAATTGGCTAAAACCTGGCGTAAATACACCTCGGGTTTAGGCATATTGATGATTGATCCACGTTCTTTATCCTGAGATTGCTTAATGTAAGCTGATTTAATTTTGCCCCAATCTTTAGAATAAAGTTTAATAAACATCTCTACAAATTGTTCGTCTGTATATTTTTTAGGCAACCTACCCAGCACTGCCTGAATTTTTTCTTCTTTTTTATGTAATACCGCCATTGATTTTAATTTGTACAAAGATAGCCGAATTTTATCATTATCCGTTTTTTGCTTTTTTAAGGCAATATTGCAGTCTTTCAGGTTGATATAGAGTAGTAATTAAGCACTCATTGCTGCTGCATCAGGCTCAGTTTTTCTATTTTTAACCAACCTTTCACGGTGCTTTAATCCCCATTCCCGTAACTCGTCAATTACTTTGTCCAATGATTCGCTATACGGCGTAAGCTCATAGGTTACGGTTACAGGTGTTGTAGAAAATACTTTGCGCACCACAAATTCATTCAATTCGAGGTCTTTTAGTTCTTTCGATAATATTTTTGGTGTGATTTCACCAAGCGATTTCTGAATTTCGTTGAAGCGCCTAGGGCCTTCCTGTAAGGAAATAATTAATGGAAGTTTCCATTTGCCATTTAATACGTAAAGTGCGTCTTTAACTGCATTTAAGCTTGCCATACAGGTTTCTTTATTGCGATGTTCTTTTCTTGGTCCCATGGTACAAAGTTAAACGCTTTCATAAAGGATAGCACTATCCTTTGGGATACTAGTATCTTTTGGATAGCAAAACTACATAAGTTTGCATAAAAAAAATACTATGAAAATAAAAACAATCAAAATTATCTATTGGATATCAACAGCCTTAGTTGCATTAATGATGATTTTCTACTGCATATTCTTACCTTACAAACCAGGCCATTAAACAAGCTTTTCATCACCTCGGCTTTCCCGATTACTTTAAGGTTGAACTGGCCATTGCTAAAATTTTCAGGAGCCATTGTATTGTTGATTCCCATTAAGGGGCAATGGAAAGGATGGGCGTATGCGGGTTTTGCATTTACGTTTATATCTGCCTTTATAGCACACAGTGCTTCTGGCGATCCCGTCAGTAACCGCATTGGTCCGGTTGTGTTTATGATTGTATTGTTGCTATCTTACTTCACCTACCACAAATCCAAAACGGAGTAACCATAAGCGACAGGTTGCACAAGGAAAACTTAAGCTTTAAATCGTTTTAGCTGAGTTTGCAACAAAATAACTGATGAAATAAGAACTTCCGTTCTTTTATTTTAATTTGGATTATTATGCACAAACCGACCAAATATTCAACACTTTTTTTTATTGCTGCAATAACCGTTTTAACTGCTTTTATTGATAAGCCAAAGCCTAAAAAAGCTGTTGATAAACGTCCTAATATCATTGTTATTCTTGCTGATGATTTGGGTTTTTCTGATATTGGCTGTTATGGAGGAGAAATTAAAACGCCTAATATAGATTACCTGGCAAGCCAGGGTGTGCGGTTTAAAAATTTTTATAATACTTCACGCTGTTGCCCTACACGGGCGGCATTGCTTACCGGCCTTTACAACCACAATGCAGGAATTGGTGAAATGACTACTGATAGGGGTATTGAAGGTTATCGTGGTGCCATAACCAAAAATAGCGTAACATTAGCAGAGGTTTTAAAAGATGCAGGTTACAGAACGGCAATGTCGGGCAAATGGCATGTATCAAATACAATTGAGCAGCCAACACCTCAGGCACAATTGGATTGGTTGAACCATAAAACCTCTTTCCCTTTATTTTCTCCGATTGATCAATACCCAACAAGCCGGGGTTTCGAAAAATTCTTCGGCACACTTTGGGGAGTGGTCGATTTTTTTGATCCTTTTAGCCTGGTAAGTGGAACCACACCCATAAAAAATGTGCCTAATGATTATTACCATACAGATGCCATAAACGATACTGCTGTTGCTTACATCCGTGATTTTGGCAAAGGCGATAAACCATTTTTCTTATATATAGCCGAAAATGCACCACATTGGCCATTGCAGGCGAGGCCAGAGGATATTGCAAAATATAAAGATACTTACAAAGTAGGTTGGGATGCTATCCGCGAGGCAAGGTATAAACGTATGGTGGCCATGGGTTTGATCGATCCTAAAACAGCCCCGATGTCTCCGCGTCAATCTACCGTACGTTGGGAAGACAATCCAACCAAGGGCTTTGATGAGATGGCCATGGCCGTACATGCCGCCATGATTGATCGGATGGACCAGGGCATTGGCAGGATTATTAAAACCTTAAAAGAAACCAACCAACTGGATAATACATTGATTATATTTTTGAGTGATAATGGTGCAAGTCCTGAGGATGCAATGCGTTATGGGCCGGGTTTTGACAGGCCAAGTGAAACCAGGGCAGGTGAAAAAATTGCCTATCCAATTTATAAAAAGGTAATGCCGGGTGCACAAACAAGTTATACTTCAATTGGGCCAATCTGGGCAAATGTAGCAAACACACCGTATCAACTGGCAAAAGCGCAATCATATGAGGGTGGGGTACATACACCCATGGTTGCTTTTTGGCCGAAAGGCTTAACAGCAAAAAAAGGCAGTTATACCAACCAGGTAGGGCATGTAATGGATTTTATGACCACTTTTGTGGAACTTGCAAATGCAAAATACCCACACAGCTATCATGGTAATTTAATTAAACCGATGCAGGGTTTGAGTTTAGTGCCTGCCTTAAAAGGAAAAGCTACCAGCGGGCATGAAATGCTATTTAACGAGCATTTTAATGCCAGTTTTGTACGTTCAGGTGACTGGAAAATGGTCAATCTTTCTGGTGATTCTACCTGGCATCTTTACAACATAAAAAATGATCAGACGGAGTTGAATGATGTAGCTGCTCAACACCCTGATAAGGTAAAAGAGCTAAGTGCCAAATGGCAGGCCTGGGCTAAAGAAAATCATGTTTTGCCAAAAACTAAGTAAAACTGTAAGATTGTTTTAAGCTTAAATGAATAGTGGGCGGAATCTTTATTTCTTCCACCCCTTCTTCATTTTTTTATAAGCTTTTTTACTGATTTTAGATTTCTTTTTCGACCTTGACTTCCCTTTTTCTTACGGGCATTGATGTTGTTAACAAGGGAGTTTTTAACACCTAACTTGTTCTTTTTCTTGCCTTTCTTTTTGTCTTTCTTCTTTTTACCCTTTTTCTTTTCTTTCGCCATAACAGATATATTTATTGAGTAGTAACATATAACGCTAACTAAAAGTTCTGATAAACTAAGATGAGCTTTTTAACAAAGTAAATTGAGCCGCTTAGCAAAGCTCACACTCATCATTCACGCTACCTTTGATTCATTAAATAAATAGAAAAATGAAAAAAGTTTGGTTTATCACAGGTAGCTCCCGCGGGTTGGGACGCGACCTAACAGCACAAGTATTGGCAAAAGGCGATTTAGTTGCTGCAACCGCCAGAAATACAGCTGCTTTAAATGATTTTGTAAAGGAATATCCTGATCAGATTTTTCCAATTACTTTGGAGGTGACCGATTATGATCAAGTACATTTGGCAGTAGAATCTGCTGTGGCCCGTTTTGGTAAAATAGATGTTTTGGTTAACAATGCGGGTTTTGGTATTGTGGGTGCCGCCGAAGCTTTTACCGAAGAGCAGGTGCGCAGTCAGTTAGAAACCAATTTATATGCACCGATTGAAATTACAAGGGCTGTATTGCCATTTATGCGCAAACAACATTCGGGTAGAATTCTTCAGGTTAGCTCTATTGGAGGGCGGGTTGGTAATGCCGGCGTTAGTGTTTACCAGGCGGCAAAGTTTGGATTGAGTGGCTTTAGCGAAGCCCTGGCTAAAGAAGTAGTTGATTTGGGGATATATGTAACCAGTGTAGAGCCTGGCGGTTTCCGCACAGATTGGGCCGGTGCTTCGATGACCTATGCAGCCCATGTTGAGGGATATGAATCTACGGTTGAAAAACGTGCTGATTTTTTCCAAAGTGGTAATTTTGTGCCCATGGGCGATCCGGAGAAAGCTGCCAATGCAATGATTAGTTTGGTTGAAAACCCTGAACCACCAATACATTTGGTATTAGGAAGCGAAGCCATTGGAATGCTTAAGCATGCAGATGCTGCAAGAACGGCTGAAATGGATAAATGGATGGAAGTTAGTTTATCTACAGACCACGATGAAGCCGAGAATTTTTTGGATACTGATTTAGGTAAATCTTTTACCAAAAAATAATTACGTATTGAGATTCCTTTTAAATGGGAATGGTAAATTTCGCCATAAAACTATAAATTTGATTAAGATGCCAAACCCAGAAAAACGCCCGGATATTTTATACTCCTGTTATGCGCAGAAGAGCAGCGAAGGCGAACAGTTTATCCCCACTCATTCTGTGGGTTTGGTTATTGCGGGTACTTCTGAGATTTTTATCGGGGGAGAAAAATTTGTGTTTTCAGATGGAGACTTCCGCTTTTTTCGTCGCAATCAATTGGCGAGGTATACCAAATACCCACCTCCAGGTGAAGAGTTTAAGTCGATCAGTATCAATATAGATCAGGAAATTTTGCATAGCATTAGCAATGAATACGATTTGCACATGCAAAAACCCAATCACAACCTAAAAGGATTGGCACTGGAAGCCCATAGTTTGCTGAAAAATTATATCGATTCTTTATGGCCATACCTCGATGGTAAAAATGGATTTAATCAGGCTTTAATCAACCTAAAGGTTAAAGAAGTGGTGATGATTTTATTGCAGACGAATCCTGTATTAAAGGATGTGCTTTTTGATTTTTCTGAGCCGGGAAAAATCGATCTGGAAGCCTATATGAATGCCAATTACAAGTTTAATGTGGATATTAACCGTTTTGCCTATTTAACAGGCAGAAGTTTGGCTACTTTTAAAGAGATTTTGAAAAGATTTTTAATCTTTCGCCCAATCGGTGGTTGCAGAAAAAAAGATTAAATGATGCCTATTACCTTATTACACAAAAGGGCTGGAAATCTTCAGATGTGTATCTCGAGGTTGGTTTTAAAGATTTGTCGCACTTTTCATTCGCCTTTAAGAAAGCTTACGGCATAGCCCCTTCCAGGATAGGTATTTAATTTATTATGCTTTTAAAAAATAAAAAAGGTTGTATCATTATTAGGGATAGGTCATCAAAATGATGGAATCAAGGTGAAATCGCCTTTATGATACAACCTTTTTAAAAAGAATATCTTTATTTATACTTTTTTTGGAGGAAGATCGAATGCAATCGCTTCATGCTCGAAATGGCCATTGTGTGCGCCATCGCAAAAAGGTTTGTTTTTAGATAAACCACAACGGCAGATTGATACTATTTCTCTACCTTGTAAGCCATAAGTATTTCCGTTTCTATCTACAATCTCGAAATCGCCCTCTATTTTAACAGAGCCGTTATTGTTAATGGTAAGTTTTGTTTTAGACATGTATATGTTTGTTTACCGCAAAACTAACGCATATTAACCGCAATTTCTGATCAGTTTTCTATTTAGAAACATTCTCTTGTTTGCTTATAATTCTTTCTTTATCACATAAGCAATCATATCAGTTCTGATTTCGAAACCGAGTTTCTGATAAAGGTTTATGGCACCTTGATTGTCATTTCTAACATGTAGAAAAGGTATTTCAGAACGCTGCACTATTCTTTTAATCTGTTCTTGCAAAACCTTAAAAGCATAACCTTTGCCCAAATGATTGGGGTGGGTGCAAACCGCACTTATTTCACGATACGGACTGGGATGGAACCGATGTCCGGCCATGGCAGCCAATTTCCCATCAACAAATATACCTGTGTAATTGCTGAGTTCGATGGTTTTCGACAGAAACGGCCCGGGTTTGGTCAGTTCTACCAGGTCGATCATTTCAGTAACATGTTCTGCATTGAGGTCTGTAATTCCTGTTGCTTTTGTTGTAGAGATATCTTTCCCATTAAAAACAAATTGCAGCATATTGATGCGCGTTAATCAATTTCCATTGCGTAGGTATTTCGACTGGCGTTTTCGAAAAAAATACAAACAGGCTTTCTGCAGGACTGATTTGATAAAGGGTGTTTAGATTCTCTTGCGAATTATCTTTTAAGCCAGCAAATGACGTAATGTCTTCATAATAATATTTTACCTCATCAATTCCTTTTGCAAGGTGGCCATGGCCGGATGTTAAGGCATAATAAATTGGATTATCCAATAGGTGTTCCATCTGGCAAAGATATTCAATGCTAAATCAAGCGAAGGTAATTTTTAAATAAGGGTTTTAAACTTCCTGCTGGTTCAAAAACGTTTCTACTAAGTGTGCTGTAATCTCAATTGTTTTATCGCTTACCTCGGGGTTAAGGTTTTCGCCAATCATGGTGCCATGTACCCCAGGTAAAATAACCAGTTGGGCATTTGCAATCAACCTCGACATTTTAACCACATGTTCGGGTTTAATTACATCCTTATCCGCCACCATTAAAAGTGTATCGGCTGTAATTCCCTTTAAGTCATCATCGCTCAGGTCAACAAAATCCAGCATACGCTGTTTGTCTTTTTCAAACATGGTTTGCAATGCGTTTTGATCTGGGTTTACTGCTAAAAAAGCAGTTTTAAGTGGCTGAGGCATATGGTTGATTGTGGCATCTCCAAAACCATTGTAAAAGCCATCTATTAACCCTTCTCGGTGGTAATTGGCCGAAATCACAACAATTTTATTTACTAAAGCAGGATGATTAGTTGCAATATACAGGGTTGTGGTTCCGCCATTGCTAAAACCCAAAAAATTGGCCTTGGTTATATTTAACTGATTTAATAAAGTGGTTACATCCTTGGCATCCTGTTCAAAAGATTCTTCCTGATCGCGGTCGCTTCCGTACGCCCGTGCGCCTGGAGTTCAACGGCAATAACTTTTTCTGTTTTTGCCAAAAAAGGAATCAGTCTGCCAAATGAAGATTGAATGGTAGAACCGCCACCATGAATCAAAACCAGCGGAATATCACCTTCGCCATAAACTTCATAATACATATTAATGCCATTAACCTTTTCGAAGGCTGCTTTTGTAGGGGTTTCCATTATTGTTATGTGTTTGCTTTACAAATCTAAATAAGCTAAAAGAAAATTAGGTATCAATAACAGACAAGTTTAGGGTAGTTTGAGCCAATTAAGCACTTGCCTTCTTCAGCTTTTTTGTGTTTTTTATAAAGCATCCAAAAACTGATCAATTCCACTTGCTGCATAGCCCAATAATCTGGAGTCTTCGCCGAGTTCGGATGATACGATTGTTGTTTTTTCTCTAATCTGCGTCATGCAATACGTATTAATAGCCTGTTGCATAGGGAGCGTAATGTATTGCTTTGCACCGGCTATTTTGCCGCTCAAAACAATTAGTTCAGGGTTAAACAGCTGAATCAGTACTGCAATTCCCTTACCCATGTGTGTACCAACATTGGAGAGTAATTTGTATGGCGTATTGATCGCCTTTATTTGCCGCTTTAATAATCAGTGCAGGTTCAATCCTTTCCAGTTCTTCGGTAGAGAGGTTACTCAGCATCGAATTTTTACCCGATAAAATGCCTTCTCTGGCCATTTCAGATAATGCGTTTCCGGAGGCAACGGTTTCCAGGCAACCATGTTTGCCGCAGTAACACAAGGCACCATTTTCAACAAAAGGCATGTGGCCTAATTCTCCCGAAAAGCCGCAGTTACCCTGCCTAAGCTTGCCATCTAAAATAATACCGAGGCCTACGCCCCAATCCATTAGCAATACCAGCACATTTCTCCGGCCTTTGGCCATTCCATGTGTAAATTCAGCCATCGATGATCCATTTACATCATTCTGTATTACTACAGGTATGTTTAATATTTTTTCAAAGGCTGCTGTTAATGAAATATTTTCGCCATCACTTAGGAAATAGCTATAGTTTTCACCTTTTTCTGCATCAATTAAACCAGGCATGCCCACGCTGCATCCAATCAATTGTTTAGGATCTATCGCTGCCGACAATAAGATATCCTCAATATGATCATGCAAAAGGCCAAAAAAATCTGTCCTGCTTTTAGAGATGGGTAACGGGATGGTTTTAACATCAAGAATAAAATTATAATTATTGTCTATAACAGTAATCTTGGTATTAAATAACTCAATATCAATACAAAGGATCAATATTTTTTTATCCTTTAAACGGTAAAGATCAGGTTTTCGCCCACCAATTGATAACCCATATCCTTTCTTTTCAACCAAACCCTCATCCATCAAAGCAAGTAAAAGCTTTAATAAACTAGGCGTGTCCATATCCATCACTTCACACAAGGCAGAAACTGATGATGCCCCTAAATTAAAAAGATGTTTAATGAGTTTAAGTTTATAAACCGATTGCCTATACGTTCCGGTCTGATATTAAATGATTTAATAGATTAAGATTCATGAGGTTAATGATACTATTTTGATAAATATAGATAACTTCTATTAAAAATTTATTAAAGTTTTTTTAATGCGTAAAGAAATTAGTGATGTTTTGTCTTTACAATAATTTCTTACTAACATTAAAGTATAGATAAGCCTAAATATGCCGACTAACCACGGCATACCCTGTTTCTACTACACAGATAACCAAGATGAAAACTAAAGAAGAACCACAAAAAAATCAAAATTCCAGGCGCGATTTTATCAAGAAATCGGCAATCGGACTGGCTACTTTTACCATTGTACCGCGTTATGTTATGGGCGGACAGGGCTACTGCTGGCCCCAAGCGATAAATTAACCAAAGCCGTAATTGGTGTTGGGGGCATGGGGCGCGGACATTTCGAATACGAAGGTACACAGGTAGTGGCCATTTGCGATGTTGATCAAAATCACCTTAAACAGGCCGCAGGAATGCTGGATAAAGGTGTAAAAACATTTAGTGATTATAGAGAACTGATACAGTTACCAGAAGTAGATATTGTACACATTGCTACCCCGCCGCATTGGCACGGGATAATGGCAGTAGATGCTGCAAATGCAGGGAAAGATATCTGGTGCGAAAAACCAATGACACATACCATTGGTGAAGGAAAAAGGGTGGTAGAAGCAGTGAAACAAAACGGCAGGATGTTTAGGTTAAACACCTGGTTTAGGTTTAAAGATACTTTTTATGGGATGGGTACAACTGTTAAACCCATTAAAAAGCTGGTGGATAGCGGAATGCTCGGCTGGCCTTTAAAGGTAACCGTTAGCAAGCATACCGGCTACGACTGGAAATTTTACTGGGTAGGGAAAGATCATTTGGAACCTCAGGCTGTACCACCAGAACTGGATTATAATGCATGGCTGGGGCCTGCGCCATATAAGCCTTACAATGCCCACCGTGTACACCAAACTTTTAGGGGTTATTGGGATTATGATGGTGGTGGGCTGAGCGATATGGGGCAACACTACATCGATCCGATTCAATATTTTTTAGGGAAAGACGATACCAACCCCATTTCAGTAGAGGTTGATGCACCACAGCAACATACCGATGCTGTAGGCATTTGGCGGCGGATAACTTATACCTACGCCGATGGCTGTCAGATTATTTTGGATGGTGAAGGTAAAGATACCAATGTACCTTATATAGAAGGCCCAAAAGGTAAATTGTATCCCGGCTTTAAATCTGATATTCCTGATCTTGAGCGTAAACTGGCACAATTTCCTGATCCCGACCCGGAGATCGTAGAATTTTCCGAATCGGTTAGAACCAGAAAGAAATTTGCGCTGAATGAAGAGAACGGACACCGCTCATGTAACATTGTAAATATTGGTTTGGCCGCTCTGCGCTTGGGGAGATCATTAAAATTCGACCCTGTAAAACAAGAGTTCATCGATGATGAGGCAGCAAACAGATTAATTAATCCTGTAATGCGGGCACCGTTTTCCATTTAAAACCTTCCAAATACAAATCATCATGAATAAAAAGATACTATTGGTGCTTTTGGCTCTTGTAATGCTTTCGAACATGCTAGCTAGCTCAAGAGCACTTGCTCAGGATAAAAAAGACGAAAGAACCACCACCACCCGTATTGCCGATTTATTGGCACAATTACCTGCCAGAAACTCGGTACAGTTAGCAGGCAACATGAAAGAAGTTGCAGCGCTGGGTGAAGAGGGTTATGTAACATTAATCAGCGGCCTAACCCCTCCTGATAAGGGAAATAATGCGGCAATTGAGTACGCTGTTGGTGGCTTTACCGCTTATGCCACAAAAAGTGATCAGCAAAGTTTAAAAAGCATGGCCATTGCTGCCTATTGCAAATCGCTGGCTAAACTAACCGATAAACAGAACAAGGCATTTATCATCAGTCAGTTTGATTTAATTGGGAATGATGCTGCAGTACCTTGTTTAACTGCTTACCTTACAGATGATCAGCTGGCAGACGAAGCCTCGCGGGCATTGGCCAAAATCGGAACAGCTGCTGCAACAAATGCATTGGTTGATGGCTTAAGTAAAGCTAATGGTAAAGCTAAAATTGCCATTGTAGAAGCCCTTGGGCATACCAATGATAAAGCAGCAGCAACAGCTATTGCCCCGCTGGCTGCAAGTAACGATAAAGCATTAAGCAAAGTAAGCCTATATGCCCTGGCCAATATTGGCGATGCAGCATCAAAAGAGGTTTTGATAAAAGCAGCGGAAAAGGCGGGGTATAAATATGATCAAACCAATGCCGTTGCTGCCTTGTTACAGTATGCACAAAAAAGTATAGCAACAGATAAAGCCGGTGTAGAAAGTATTGCCAAAACAATTTTAGCTAAGGCAACAGCCGATGATCAGGTAAACGAACGCGTAGCTGCGTTAAAATTGCTTTCAGCTACACAAAGCGATCAGCAGGCATTATTGGCCGCAATGGGCGATAAACAATTTGAGTATCGCGCAGCTGCTGTTAAGTTAGCTGCGGCTGGCATAAATGATGCCAATAGCGCAGCCTGGGTAAATCAACTTAAAAAGGTAGATGCCCCTACCCAGGTTTCCATTTTGGATATGCTTGCCAACAGCAAGGCAAAATCTGCAGTGCCTGATGTGCTAAAACTGATTAAAAGTGATGATCAGCAAGTTAAACTGGCAGCCATTAATGCAGCTGTAAAACTTGGCCAGGAAGAAGTATTGGATGATCTTTTAAAACTGATGACCAAGGCCAATGCAGCAGATATTACAGGTATCTCCAATGGTATTTTAAGAATAAAAGGTGATGGTGTAGCCACTAAAGTTGCTGCATTTATCCCTCAAGCCAAACCAGAAGTTCAGGTTGCATTAATTAATATTTTAGCTGCCCGCGCAGCCACAAACCAAACTGCTGTAATATATACCTCCCTGAACAGTAAAAATGCTGAAGTGCGCAAAGCAGCTTTCCTTTCACTTAAACATGTTGTTGAAGCCGAAAATAAAGCACAATTGTTTGAGCTTTTAAACAAAACTACTGATGCTGGCGAACTTACTGCCCTGCAGGATGCCATTATAGCCTCGGTAAAGGGAACAACAGATAAGGATGCGCAAACGGATGCAATTCTTCAGCAAATGGGAAATACACCAGCTGATAAAAAACTGTTATTGTATAAAGTATTGGGCAGCCTGGGCGGGCAAAAATCATTAAAAGCTGTTTTCGAAGCTTATGCCACAGGTGATGATGCCACAAAAAAGGCCGCAATTGAAGCACTTTCTTCATGGTCGGATGCTGCCTCAACAGATGAATTGATCAGTATTGCACGCAACATCAGCAATGCTGAATTTTTAAATCAGGCAATTACCGGTTACCTTAATTTAATCAGAAAAACGAATTATCCTGCTGAACAGCGTTTGTTGTTATTACGCAATGCAATGGCAGTAGCAAAAAGCCCTGTGCAGCAGCAACAGATACTTAAAGATACCGAACAGGCCAAATGTTTTAATGCCATTGTTTTTGCAGGTATGTACTTGGATAATCCCACTTTACAACAGGCGGCGGCAAATGCAGTGATGAATATTACCATGGCTGGAACTTACAATGGTGATATAGTAAAAAACCTATTAACCAAAACCATTGCCGTAATTACCGGTGGCGATGCCGGGTACCAGAAAGAAGGCATGCGGAAGTATATTTCAGAAATGAAAGCCGGCGAAGGTTTTGTTCAGGTTTTTAATGGCAAAGATTTATCTGGTTGGAAAGGCCTTGTAGCCGATCCGATTAAAAGATCAAAAATGGATGCCAAAACTTTAGCGGAGGCACAAAGCAAAGCCGATGCTGAAGCAAAAAGAAAGCTGGAAAGTAGTAAACGGCGAATTGCAATTTCAAAGCCACGGCAATAACCTCGCTACAGTTAAAAAATATGGTGATTTTGAAATGCTTGTAGACTGGAAAATCATCGACGATAAAAAAGGGGAAGGCGATGCCGGTATTTACTTACGCGGAACGCCTCAGGTGCAAATCTGGGATCTTGCACGTACCAAAGTTGGTGCCCAGGTAGGCTCTGGTGGTTTGTACAACAACCAAACGAACGAAAGCAAACCGCTCAAAGTAGCCGATAATAAGTTAGATGAATGGAATACCTTCAGGATTATAATGAAAGGCGATCGTGTTACAGTTTACCTTAACGGCCAGCTGGTTACCGATAACGTAATTTTGGAAAATTACTGGGATAGAAGTTTGCCTATTTTTGCCGAAGAGCAGATTGAGTTACAGGCGCATGGATCGCCTGTGGCCTATCGAGATATTTACATCAAAGAAATTCCCCGCCCTAAACCTTTCGAATTAAGTGCACAAGAAAAAAAAGAAGGTTATAAAGTATTGTTCGATGGTACCAATATGCACAGCTGGACAGGCAATACAACTGATTATGTGATCGAAGATGGAAACATTGCCATCCGTCCGAAACCAGGCAAAGGATCTGGCGGCAATTTATTTACCAAAGAAGAGTTCAGCGATTTTGTATACCGGTTCGAGTTTCAGTTAACCCCGGGCGCAAACAATGGGTTGGGCATAAAAGCACCTTTAGAAGGCGATGCCGCCTATGCAGGTATGGAATTGCAAATTTTAGACAATGATGCCCCGATTTATAAAGACCTTAAAGTATACCAGTACCATGGCTCCGTTTACGGTACCATTCCTGCTAAAAGAGGGTTTTTGAAACCAACAGGCGAATGGAATGATGAAGAAGTAATTGCAAAAGGATCTAAAATTAAAGTCATATTAAATGGTACCATTATTTTAGATGGCGATATAGAACCTTTTAAGAAAAACGGTACTCCCGATCATCAGGAGCACCCCGGCCTATTGCGCCAAAGCGGGCATATCGGCTTCCTTGGTCATGGTTCGCCCGTGCAGTTCCGCAACATCAGAATTAAAGATTTGAGCAAAAAAGAAACTGCCCCTAAAGCCTCAACTAAAAAGAAATAATTTAAATTTAGCATTATAATATCCCTGAATAATGACAGAAGATAAGGCAAATTCGAAAACCGAAAATTCGAGAAGAAACTTTATTAAAACAACGGCACTTGCAGCAGCCGGGTTTATGATTGTACCCCGCCATGTATTGGGTGGGCCGGGTTTTTTGGCCCCCAGCGATCGCCTGCAATTGGCTGGTATTGGTGCAGGGGGAAAAGGAGAGGGCGATATTGCCAGTATTGTAAGGGGTGGTAAAACAGATGTCGCTTTTTTATGCGATGTAGACAATAGAAGGGCTGCAAACTCCCTTAAAAATTTCCCAAAGGCAAAATATTATAAAGATTACCGTGAGTTACTGGATAAAGAGGGCAAAAATATTGATGCCGTTACCGTATCTACTCCCGATCATACCCATGCACAAATAGCCATGGCGGCCATGCAGCTGGGCAAACATGCATATGTACAAAAGCCACTTACACACGATATTTATGAGGCCCGGATGCTCACTGAAGCAGCAAAACGCTACAAGGTAGTTACACAGATGGGTAACCAGGGTGCATCGGGCGATGGAGTAAGAAGACTCCAGGAATGGTATGATGCAGGTAGAATAGGGAAAGTACATACGGTTTACTGCTGGACGAACAGGCCGGTATGGCCCCAGGGCATTTCGTGGCCAACAGCAAAAGAAGAGGTGCCGAAAGAACTGGATTGGGACCTTTGGCTCGGCAGTGCACCATATAAAGATTATATCAATAAACTTGTTCCGTTTAACTGGAGGGGTTGGTGGGATTACGGCACCGGAGCCATCGGCGATATGGGCTGCCACCTGGTAGAACCACCTTTCAGAGTGTTGGAGTTGGATACACCGATCAGTGTAGAATGCAGTGTGGGCAGTGTTTATGTAGATGAATTTAAAAGGGCCTATCTGCCAGAAAGCTGCCCGCCATCGAGCCATGTTATTTTAACTTTCGCCAAAACACCAAAAACCAAACACGAAGTGCAGGTGCATTGGATGGATGGAGGCATTAAACCCGAACGTCCGGAAGAACTGGGTGCAAATGAAAGTTTCGGCGATAATGGTGTGCTTTTTATCGGTACGAAAGGAAAAATGATTTGCGAAACCTATGGCAAAAACCCAAGGTTATTGCCGCTGTCGCGCAACGAATCAGATAAAACCAAAATTACCATTCCACGTATCGTAAACCAGGAAGAAGGCCATTATACACAGTTTGCCGAAGCAGCAATTGCCGGATACGGCAAAATGCAGCTCAGTTCGCCATTTGAAACTGCCGGTCCGCTTACCGAAACCTTGCTTATTGCTAACCTCGCCATCAGAGGAACCGATGTGCAGCGAAGGGATACAGCAGGCAAAATCAGTTACCCTGGTAGGGATATTAAAATGCTTTGGGATAAGGTAAATATGAAAGTTACCAATTTTGATGAAGTAAACCAGTTTGTGAAACGCGAATACCGTAAAGGTTGGTCATTAGGTGTTTAGGATTGATTATGTTAAAAGAAAAAAAAAACTTAAAAGTTTTAGTAGTGGGCTGCGGTAACATGGGTGCATCACATGCAACTGCCTACCATACATTGCCAGGTTTTGAAATATGCGGCCTTGTATCAACCGGAAAAAGTAAAGAAATTCTCAACCAAAAATTGGGCGGTCAATATGAGCTTTATACTGATTTTTATGAAGCACTCGCCACTACCAGGCCAGATGCCGTTTGCATTTCTACCTACCCCGATACCCACGAAGCCTATGCAATCAAATCTTTTGAGAGTGGTTGCCATGTATTTATCGAAAAACCCTTAGCCGATAGCGTTGAAGGCGCAATTAAAGTGGCAGAGGCCGCGAAAAAGGCCGGTAAAAAATTATTGGTCGGGTATATTCTGCGCTATCACCCATCATGGGAAAAATTTACACAGTTGGCCCAGGAAATGGGAAAACCGCTAGTAATGCGCATGAACCTCAACCAACAAAGCCATGGACCAAAATGGACGGTGCACCGCAACCTGATGAAAAGCTTAAGCCCGATTGTAGATTGTGCCGTTCATTATATCGATATTATGTGCCAGATGACGCGGTCTAAACCCGTACAGGTAAGTGCCATTGGGGCAAGGCTAACGGACGATATTCCCGAATGGAATTACAATTACGGGCAGTTGCAGATCCGTTTCGAGGATGGATCTATCGGCTGGTATGAAGCAGGCTGGGGGCCGATGGTAAGCGACAATGCTTTTTTTATTAAAGATGTTTTCGGCCCCAGGGGATCAGTATCCATAATGGCGAAAATAGCAGGAGCAGCTGGAAACTCTGATAACATAGATGCACATACCAAAACCGAATCTATTAAAGTACACCACGCTGATTTAAATACCGAGGATGAGTTTAGCAAAGCTGATGAATGGATTGACCTTACCGATGAGCCCGATCACCAGGAACTTTGTAACCGCGAACAACGTTATTTTTTAAAGGCCATAACCGAAGATCTTGATTTAACTGATGCAACTGACGATGCCGTGAACAGTTTAAGGATTGCCTTTGCCTGCGATGAATCGGTAAAAACAGGTGAAATGATCCGGTTATCGTAATTTTTCTCGTCATTTCTATTTTATTGATCGTCCTGCTAAATTTGTTTCAACATCTATCATGAGGTGCTTGATTCAAAAAAGCCTGGTTTTTTGTATCATTGACTTACGAAGTCAGAAATGGGATTACGTTATGGAAGAACTTCGTTAGTCTAAATGAAAATCAGGAACATGAACGATAACGATACCACCAGGCTATCACGGCTTACCGCAATTTTAACGCAATTGCAAACGAAGCGACTTTTGACCGCACCAGAGCTGGCCAAACGCTTTTCGGTTAGCGTTAGAACAATATATCGCGACATTAAAGCACTGGAAGGCTGGTGTTCCTGTTTACACCGAAGAGGGGAAAGGCTACCGGTTGATGGAAGGTTATAAAATACCCCCGGTAATGTTTACCGAAAGCCAGGCAAATGCCTTGATTTTGGCCGAGCAATTGGTGCTTAAAAATAAGGACGCTTCATTTATTAAAGATTACCTAGAAGCCATTGATAAAATTAAAGCTGTTTTGGGGCATCAGGTGAAGGATAATGTGAATCTTTTGGCTGAACGCACCCGCTTTACCCAAAATTTTAATAACGAACGCAACAGTAATAACCTGTCTGATTTACAATTTGCACTCACCAATTTCTACCTTACCCGGATAGATTATACCAATGAAGCCAACCAAACCAGCAGCCGCTTGATCGAACCTTTTGCACTCTTGAGTACGCAAGAAAATTGGTTGCTGGTAGCTTGGTGCCGTTTAAGGCTTGAATTTAGGTTCTTCCGGTTAGATCGAATCAAGAAACTGGAGATGCTTGCTGACAAATTCAGCCCCCATAAAATGACTTTGCAGGAATATTTCGATAAAAATCATTAACAGGCGTATACCCCTGACATAGGGCTGTCAATCGCCCGCATTAGTTTTGCAGTATAAACAAAATTAATGAACATGAACAACCTTTTCAACCCATCTGATACCATAGCCATTTTAGCGCGGATCGAAAAACTTACACCTGCTGCACAAAAACAATGGGGCAAAATGAACGTAAATCAAATGCTTGCACACTGCAATGCATCGCTTGAAACGGCCATGGGCCTGCATAACCCCGCAAGATTAGGTTTTATTGGCCGCTTGTTCGGTAAACTATTGAAGACAAAATTTTTTAGTGAAGTGCCTTTCCCTAAAAATAGTGCAACTGATAAAAGTTATATCATAAAAGGCAATCCCGATTTTGAAACTGAAAAAGCAAAGGTGATTGAACAGATCAAGACATTTTCTGCAGGAGGTCCGGCCAAATGTACCACACATCCTCAGGCATTTTTCGGTCCGCTAACCCCCGAAGAATGGGCACTGATGCAGTGGAAACATTTTGATCATCATTTGCGTCAATTCGGAAATTAATTAGCCATGGATATGGAAAAAGAAATTGAAACTTTTTGTCCGGCCAGTCAGGCAGATTGGAGGAAATGGTTAATAGAAAACCATACCGCAAAACAATCTGTTTGGCTTGTTTACCACAAAATAAAATCCAATGTGCCATCTATTTCCTGGAGCCAGGCAGTAGATGAAGCACTTTGCTTTGGTTGGATTGATAGTGCCGCAATGCCAATAGATGACCTCACCTTTATGCAGTTCTTTTGTAAACGTAAAGCAAATAGTGCATGGTCGAAAATAAACAAAGCGAAAGTTGAACGATTGATTAATGAGGGATTAATGACTCAGGCAGGGTTTAACAGTATCGAAAAAGCAAAAACAGAACGGCTCCTGGATAATTTTGGATGGAGTTGAAGAGCTGAAAATCCCGAAAGATTTATCGGCAGCCTTTAAGGTGCAACGCGGATCGAAACCTTTTTTCTTAAGTTTGAGTAAATCTGTTCAAAAAAGCATCCTGCACTGGCTCGTACTTGCTAAAAAACCTGAAACCAGGCAAAAAAGAATTAATGAAATTGCAATACTGGCAGGCCAAAAGCTCAAACCAAAACAGTTTTGATTGGGATAGTAAATTGGTGATTTTATTTGTGTAGTAGTTTTTTGGCAGCTAATTTACAGGTTGTTTTATGGGCGTTTTCGCTATGACCCAAAGCAAATCTCCTTAAAATGATATTTAATGGCATTTTTTGCTTGTATAAAATTTATAGAAAACCATCCTTAATTAAACAATGCTAAAGCTTGTCATGTAAAACAAGATCTAAGCATGTTAAAGCAAACAACAACATTAAATATTTCGTAAAACGCTGGAAGAACAATAATAAGAAAGACCGACTATTGCTGTTAGAGAAGGAAATTTTAAGCCTTTACATCAACAAAGATTTAGTTGAGTTTCTTAATCAGTTTACAAAGGAAGTTTTTACCAGAAGTGAAAAACTGCACTATTTAGAGTTTTGTAAGAAAACTATAAATCAGAATGTTAGAAAGCCAAACGAAGACCACTATTTGGCTTTTAAAGAGCAATATGATAGCTTTTTTAGAAGTATCAAAAAGGAACAGCTTATTTACGATCCAATTAAATGGCTTGATGCTGAAATAAACTATGCCAATGCTTTGAGATTGAATGAGAATAAAGAATATGATGAAGTCTCTGATACCTCTGCACAGCCTAAAAAGTACTGGCTAACATTTGCAGAAATGCTCTGCCGTTTTGAAACAAGTAAAATGGCCTTAAGGAGAAGAATGGCGGAAGGTATGCCTTTCGTTAAACTTGGCAATAAGCTTAGGTTTTTTCCGAAAAGCGTCGATGAATGGTTGATCGCTCAGAATTAATTCGTTTTTGACAATTTTAGTGTCTCGAGCGAAACGATCTAGGGGAGAGATGGGTAAATACCTGTTTCTCCTTTTTTATTTAGCTCCCGAAAGATTTTAGCCTTAAAATTAATCAACCATTAAGATTATAAGGTTATGCCTTAAGATGTCCGATCTAGAAAATGTATGTTAAAGCCTCGACGAGATATTTTGATAGCTATGAATTAACTTTATGTATAAAGTTAATGTATTAAAAAGCTGTTACTTAATTCTTCACACCAGCATTAATTTTTGTTTTTACAAAAGCCGTTTTTGATTTACTAATCTTATGAACTCGGTGGTAGTAATTTATCGAACCCCTTGCCACTGCGCTCTCTTTATCCTCCAACGAATCGATTTTATCTTTAAAAGCTTGTGATAAATATATGCCGTTGTTTTTAACGATGACATTTGTTACTTTAGGCATTTTTGTTTGGTAAAATGTTTTGTTATGACTGATTTTAAAGCCCTTGTCGGTTATAATTTTTATAAATGAATTTATTAAAGGCTTGAAGTCAGACTTTCCTGAAATGGTTATGTCATCAACAAAAGTTGTGATTGTTAAACTATGTTCTTTCGCAAGCATTGCAAGAGAATTTCCTGCCTCTGTAAATACTAAATTTGCTAAATAGGGGCGATGTTGGCGTGCCTTGAGGAAGCATACCTTTGTAAGTAGTTAGTTTCGTTAGGATTTGTGAGATTGTTGGTGAGAAACCCTTTTTTATGAAAATGGCAAAAATCTGTTTATGGGTTATGCCAGGGTAAAAGTTCCTCAGGTCTGTATTAAAAAAAAACTTATTTTCCTGGTGCATTTTTGCATTCAAAACGTTATCCCTTTTTGCAATTCCACCGAATGCGTAGTTAGGGAGCTTTATTGTTTTTAAAAGCTGATTATAAATTCTTTTCTGAACGGTTTTTAGTAGGGTAACGCTAGGGTAGAGATCTCTCGTTATGGGTTTACCGTTTTTGTCAAATAATTGCTCTCCTTGTTTACCGAGCTTTGGATTACTAATCAGATAATAATACTTATCTATGTTATCCAAAAGATGGTTAAGGTCTTTTGCGTTAATATTTAGAATACCTAAAAGCTTTGGAAGGTCAAGCATGTTTTTAAAAAAAGATTCAATCATCCCTTTGATTGATGGAAGGATTATGTGAAAGGCATCACGCTTTTTAGGATCTATGTCTTCCTCAGTCATCGAGTGAAAAAATAATACTGGTAGAGGTGTACTTAATTCTGCAGCAATGGTTTTAAGTACGCTTAAAGCTGGCTCTTTCTGGTTACTTTCAATTTTTGATAAATAAGCCTGTGTAAGGTTACATTTAATAGCAAAGTCATTTTGCTTATACCCTTTTTTAATTCGAATTTGTTTAATACTACTACCTATGTTCATAATGTAAGGTTTGATAAAAGTAGGAGTGCCAGTTTAAAATAAGTCCTTAAAGTGATCGATAAGGAAAATACTCTCAGTATTGTTTCCAGTACTTTAACAAATACTTGTGCTTGATTTTCTAAGTCAGGCTCAGCTTTCGATTTCTCTAATTTGTTAATACAATCATTTAAAAGAACTTGTTCTTCAACTGAGAACGAATAACGGTCTTTTGAAAGGATGATTCTTATTCCATTAATAAGATCATCGTTGTTTTTAATGCTATTGTTTTGCATAATATTGAATTTAATTTGAAGGCATTATTGCCTGCTTCTTCCAATTATGCTGTAATTAAATTCACAAACGTTATTCGTTACTCACCCCTACAGAATCCTGCTTCAATTATCAAAAACAGATTTTGGTTTAATACAGATTACCGAGTTAAAACTTCGATAGTCCAGTCAAGTCACGTACTCATCAGCCTCGTCAGCGTTACGGGGTTTAGTCGTTACGGAAAGGTAGCGTAGAATTCATGATCGCCCAAAAGACCTAAATAGGCTGTATATTTCTATACTTTACGATTTGAATTAATTACATTAATTAAAAACATTTCAAAGAACTATGATACAAATGTAAATTATATTCCTGACAGTACAAAATAATTTATTAAAAATATTTCTATGGAGCATAAAATCTCCTTTATTATTTTGATCTTCACAACATTCAATTGATTCATTAATAGGTTTCATTGTGAAAAAAGCCTAAATAAATTGGTAAACATATGGATAGGATATCTCATGTGAGCGATAATTATGTTCTTTAATTACACCTTGAAATTAAAATTTTTATTTGTAATCATTTCAAATGATCTTGTGATAATTGCGGAAGCGTGGTCAGCGCCAATTTTATTTTCTTTGTAAATTAAATAGGATTAAATAATACATTTTATATGCTCTACATATTTTCCACTCTGTTTTTTTGGGAATATTCTTTATACCTGTAAACTTTTAAATTTTTCAGAATTGTTTCGGTATTTTTTTATCTTTAAAATCTATTTATAAAATCAATAATTAATGTCTCAAGCTTTAAGGGTAATAGCACCCAATGAAACAAACCGTGGTTGAAAAAAAACCAACACTTACAAAATCAAAAATACATAACACTCTTACTGAGGAACTTGTCATAGGAATCTGTGCTCCGATTGGGTCGACACGCGAACCAGTTATTGAAGAATTAAAAAATCAATTAACAAATGAATATGGCTATGATGTTAGAATTCTTAAGCTTAGTGACTATATAGCCCAACATCAGCCTACAGCCGATATTAATGTTGTTGGGCAAACGCAGGAATTTACTAAATTAATGGCAAAAATATCTTCTGGAGATGACCTACGTAAAAGAACAAATGCGGCTTGCCTAGTTGAACTTGCTATTTTAGAAATTCTCACAGAAAGATTTGGTTCAGTACCACAAGACGAAGACCTTGGTTCTGTAATAGAGCAATTAGAGGGACGTAGAATTTGCTACATCATTGACTCTTTAAAACATAAAGAAGAGTTAGAGTTGTTGAGGTCAACCTACAATGATATATTCTATCTGTTTAGTGTGTTTTCTCCATTTGAAGAACGAACAAAAAATCTTCAAGATAAAAGTTTAAGTAAAAATGAGATAGAGCGTCTTATCAACACAGATGAATTTGAAAATAGTAAGCATGGTCAGAATGTTAGAGATACTTTTGTAGATGGAGATTTTTTTCTACGTGTTTCAAATCAAAACCTGGATACAATACCTAGAAAAGTAAAAAGATATTTGGATGTTGTTTTTGAAAGCGCAATCGTAACACCCACTTCAGACGAGATAGCTATGTATGAAGCTAAATCCGCAGCAGGAGATTACAGACACGCCTTCTCTAGGCAGGTTGGAGCTGCTATTACTAATCAGCATTGGAGAGATAATCTCTAGAGGTTGGAATGATGTCCCTAAGTTCGGAGGCGATTTGTATAAGGATGGGGAACAGAATGACGACAGGGGCTCTTGTAAGTGGCTTCTGTAGTAATGACATTACAAAAGACACTGTTACAGAAGATATTTTAAATAGCATTATCAATAACGAAGAATTAAAAAATAAGATACCTTCATTAAATGATATGGTGAAAGGAGACGACCTTTATACAGCTTTTGAGGCTACCATTCGTAGAAATTCTAAAATTAAAGATTTGATTGAGTTTTCAAGGTCAGTGCATGCAGAAATGCACGCGATTATTATAGGAAGTCAATTAGCAGGCAGTAAGATGATTGGCGGAAAACTATTTTGTACTACATATCCATGTCACAATTGTGCAAGGCATATTATTGTTGCAGGTATTAAGGAAATTTTTTATATTGAGCCATACAAGAAAAGTTTGGGACTGACCTTACATAATGATGCGATAACAGAGGATGAAGAATCTGAAACAAAAACTAAGATTTTGATGTTTGATGGTGTAGCACCTAGGAGGTTTTTACAGTTTTTTACCTTAAGCAGTCCTAGAAAAGATGAATACGGCAAAACTTTTTTCGTGAATAAAAAGATGCAAAAACCAAAAACTAGATTAACTTTGCAGGCCTTGCCAACTTTGGAGATGCAGTCTGTGCATTCTTTGAAAAGTTTTGGTCTATTAAATGAACAAATAATTAACTCATAATGAAGAAGCAACAACAGTCTAAATCACAAGAACAAATGCAGTTATCATTCAGTTTTAATTCTTTTAATAATTGCACTAATACAAAAATAACCAAAATAGTTCAACTTAAAGATTTTCAGAAAAAAAGTCTGTAATTGGCTATGTTCTTAGAAATTCAAAGTCTTTCTAATATCCCAAGTAAAGGATTTCCAAATCATACCCGAATACCAATACTAATCAAGGTATTGTTGTATTTGGGTATGTAATTTTTTTATAAAAAAAATTGAATTGATATTCTTTCTATAATAGTTTATAGAAATTATAGAGCTAACCTATATATTCTTTATTTACTAGAAATTTTTGAGTTGACCTCAAAAGATATTCATAAAAAAAATTGAGGTGTTAAAATGGCTGTTAATTAGGTCTAATCTAATAAAAAAAGCGCTGATTCAGTTGTATTAAACTGCTTTTCAGCGCTTTCAAGTAGCCCGTCGGGGAATCGAACCCCTGTTTCCAGAATGAAAATCTGGCGTCCTCACCCCTAGACGAACGGGCCATTTTCAGTTTTATAATTTAAGTCTTCAATTTGCAATTAACTGCCAATTGAGAACCACCAACTGAATTGGTAGCGGGGACACGACTCGAACGTGCGACCTTAACGGGTTATCGAGCCCCGACGAGCTGCCAAGCTGCTGCCCCCACCCCGCACTCTCATGTATTTTTTAAAGGTAATACCAACCTCCAATTTTGCAGTATTGAAACTGATAAAAAAAACCGCCTTGAGCCGGCATCTGCTGCGGTTTTCGTAGCCCGTAGGGGAATCGAACCCCTGTTTCCCAGAATGAAAATCTGGCGTCCTCACCCCTAGACGAACGGGCCATTTTCAGTTTTAGATCTTTAGTTTTTCAATTTGCAATTAAAACTGCCGAATTGAGCACTACCAACTGAATTGGTAGCGGGGACACGACTCGAACGTGCGACCTTTCAGGGTTATGAGCCCGACGAGCTACCAACTGCTCCACCCCGCACTCTATACAACTCGTTTTTTTGTTTGAATTAAATCCTTAACTCTGTTTCCGAATTGGAATGCCGAAAGATATAATTCGTTTCTTTGTGCTGCAAATTTTTTTTAAAAAATATTTTAATGGCGCATAAAGCAGGTTTTGTTAGTATAATAGGTAAACCAAATGCAGGTAAATCTACCCTCATGAATGTGCTTGTAGGCGAGCGACTTAGCACTATAACTCCTAAGGCACAAACCACAAGGCACCGCATTTTAGGGATCGTAAATGAAGAAGATATATCAGATTGTTTTCTCTGATACACCAGGTATGATCAAGCCAAAATACAGTTTACAAGAAGAGAGTATGATGAGCTTTGTGAACAGAATCTCTGACCGATGCCGACGTACTTTTGTTCGTAACCGACATTAATGAAGAGTATGATGAAGAAGATGTTCTGGAGAAAATTCTGAACCGCAATATCCCAACAATTGTACTCATTAATAAGATTGGATAAAGCAGAGCAGGAAAAGGTAGAAGAGAAAATTGCTTACTGGCAGGAAAAGCTAAATCGACGGTTGCGATTTATGCAATTTCTGCTTCACATAAACACAATGTCGACGGATTATTGGATCGTATGCTGGAAATGTTGCCAGAACATCCACCATATTACGACAAAGAAGATTTGACAGATCGTTCAGAACGTTTCTTTGTTTCAGAAATCGTTCCGCGAAAAAATCTTCCTTAATTATCAGAAAGAAATTCCCTACAGTACCGAAGTAATTGTGAAGAGCTTTAAGGAAGAGGAAATGAAAAATGGTAAAGGTGCAATGGTCGAGGATTGCTGCAGAAATTGTGGTAGAACGCGATTCGCAGAAAAACATTTTGATAGGCACAGAAGGAGTAGATATGTCTAAAGAAAGTAGGTACCGAAGCGCGTTTAGAAATTGAAAAGTTTTTGGATACCAAGGTTTTCCTGGAAATGTTTGTCAAAGTGATTCCGGATTTGGAGAAGTAAAAAGAATTACTTAAAAAGCTTTGGTTACGACAATTAATTTCGATTTTTATTGTATGAAAAAAAGTTTAACGTTTCTCTTACTACTGATCTGTACAACAGTTTTCGCCCAGGAATCGAATAATGGGAAAAAATTGTGGGCAAAATCCATCCTGAATGAAAAAGCACCAGAACTTGTTGGTGGAGAAATGGATCTCAAAAAAGCCAGATACCAAAGGCAAATTCGTACTGATTGATTTTTGGGCAACCTGGTGTGGCCCGTGTAGGGCGTACATTCCTACTTTGAACGATATTCAGAAAAAATATGCTGATAAATTGGTGATTATTGGTGTTTCTGATGAAACTGTAGAAAAAGTAGAAGCTTTTAACAACCCAAAGATCAATTATTTTGAAGCCATTGATACCAAAGGAACAGTGAAAAATTTAATTGAAGTAAAAGGTATTCCGCATACCATTCTAATCGATCCGAAAGGAATTGTAAGGTGGGAGGGCTTTCCATTGTTGCAAGGAAACCAATTGACCGAAGAAGTAATAAAAGGACTTTTAGATAAGTATAAAAATTAATATTAATGAAGGTTACGAAAATTAAGCGTACCTTTGCAGCCCGAAATAAATCGGTTAGTAGTTGATAGTCAATGGCTGATAGCCAAATAGTTTTGAGCAGCTTGCTCAAACACCACGACCGTTAACTATAAGCCATTAACTATCAATAGAACACCCATGAGTAATATTATAGCCATCGTAGGCAGGCCAAACGTAGGCAAGAGTACCCTTTTTAACAGACTAACTGAAAGCCGTAAGGCCATTGTTGATGACATGAGCGGCGTAACCCGCGACAGGCATTATGGAGTGGGCGAATGGACGAACAGACAATTTACCGTAATTGATACCGGTGGTTATGTTGCCAACTCGGAAGATGTTTATGAAGCAGCCATCCGAGAGCAGGTAATGATTGCCATTGAAGAAGCCAGTGTGCTGGTTTTTATGGTTGATGTAACTACAGGTATAACCGATCTTGATGATGACATTGCCCAGGTCTTTGGCCA
>NZ_CEEDAI010000013.1:0-67378 GCF_979252805.1 Pedobacter sp. AC402
AAGCGGTCGTTATTGCTTAGGTAGGAAGCAATCTTTCATGCTAGTGATCCTTGCCATAAAGATTGCTTCGTCGGCTGAAAAAGCCTTCTCTCAGCAATGACGCAAAATGACACAGGATTACAATCTATGAATTCTCTGTGCTTTCTGTGTTTCCGTGGCTAAAAATGATCTCTGTGTAAATCTGTGGTTAAAACCCTTCGACTACATGCTAGTGAGCCTTGCCATAAAGATTGCTTCGTCGGCTGAAAAAGCCTTCTCGCAATGACGCAAAATGACACGACCATAGAATTACAATCTATGAATTCTGTGTGCTTTCTGTGTTCCGTGGCAAACTGAACTGTGTAATCTGTGGTTAAAGTCCTTCGACTACATGCTAGTAAGCCTTGCCATAAAGATTGCTTCGTCGGCTGAAAAAGCCTTCTCGCAATGACGCAGGATGACACGACCATAGGATTACAATCTATGAATTCTCCGTGCTTTCTGTGTTTCCGTGGCAAAAAACTGAACGGTGTAAATCTGTGGTTAAAGTCCTTCGACACTATGAACGTCTCGCAATTGACACTGGAAGGTTCGCAAAGGACATTGAACGTCTCGCAATTGATGCTGAAGCTTGCGCAATTGATACTGGAAGGTTCGCAAAGGACATTGAACGTCTCGAAATCGATGCTGAAGCTTGCGCAATTGATACTGGAAGGTTCGCAAAGCACAGTGAACGTCTCGCAATCGATACTGAAGCTTGCGCAATTGATACTGGAAGGTTCGCAAAGCACAGTGAACGTCTCGCAATCGATACTGAAGCTTGCGCAATTGATACTGGAAGGTTTGCAAAGCACAGTGAACGTCTCGCAATTGATACTGATTTTTTTTCGATCTATGTAGAAGGTAAGGTACAAATGCTATTTCTGTCTTCTCATATTTCCGTGGCCAAAACCTTTTTGATAACAAACATTAAAACTAAAAATGTTAGTATTATGTTCATAAGTTAAAGCTATAGATCATTAATAAAACTAATTATATTAGTATTTTTGATCTCAATTATCCCACTTGTATAGAAATGGAAAAAGAAAGGCAGATTATTCATATGGATCAGGATGCATTTTTTGTGTCGGTAGAAATTAGAAAGAATTCCAATTTAATTGGGAAACCCGTTATTATTGGGGGCGGCGGTGATAGGGGCGTAGTCGCATCCTGCAGTTACGAGGCGCGTAAATACGGGGTACACTCGGCAATGCCCGGGCGTACGGCCAAACTACTTTGTCCGGGGGCAATATTTTTAAAAGGCGATATGGAAGAGTATTCAAAGGCTTCGCACGAAATCACCGAAATTATTGCCGATAAAGTTCCGCTTTTCGAGAAAGCCAGCATTGATGAGCACTATATTGATATGACGGGTATGGACCGCTTTTTTGGTTGCATGAAGTTTGCTTCCGAACTCAGGCAAACAATTATCAGAGAGATGGGCCTGCCCATTTCCTTTGGCTTATCCATCAACAAAACCGTAGCCAAAATTGCTACAAACGAATCAAAACCGGATGGCGAATTGCAGGTTACCTATCCCGAACTGCGGCCATTTCTCGATCCGCTGGCCATTCATAAAATTCCGGGTATCGGCCACGCCACCTATAAAAAACTGAGCGAAATGGGAGTGCGCGAAATCCTTACACTCACACAGATTCCTCAACAGCTGATGTTTAAAATATTGGGTCAGCAGGGATTAAGTTTATGGCAAAAAGCCAACGGGATCGACCTTTCGCCGGTTGTGCCTTACCGCGAAAGAAAATCAATAGGTACACAAGCCACTTTCGAAAGCGATACGATGGATATGGCCAAACTGAAAGCCATTATCACCGGAATGGTTACCGGATTAACTTTTCAGTTGCGCAACCAAAAAAAACTAACCGCCTGCATTACTGTAACCGTACGTTATACCAATTTTGAAACAGTTACCCAGCAGGAAAGAATTCCATACACCTCACTCGATTCGTTTTTGATCAGCAAGGCACATAACCTGTTCGAAAAATTATATTCAAAACGGATGTTGCTGCGTTTGGTGGGGGTAAAGCTTTCGCATTTAGTAAGCGGTTACGAGCAGATTGGTTTATATAATATCGCCGAAGAAGAATACAGTCTTTACCAGGCTATGGATAAGGTGCGCAATCATTACGGTGCCGAAGCGGTGGTAAAAGCCTGCATAGTTACGCAGCCACCCCGCGATGAAAAGGGAAAAGTGATAAAATACAATCCCCGCAAAAAGAAAGTGCTGATTGGGAATACGGAAGAAGGAGAGCCGAAAGAAGATTTGGAAACAAGAAAACGATCCAAAATCAGGAGTTTTATGAGCGAAAAAGGCACAAGGGGTACAAAATCATATGATTAGCGATGTTTTTAAATGTGCATTCTTCATATAGCCTGAAATATGGAACGCTGAGTGTTGAGCAGTTGATTGCTACTGCGCGATCGCTTGGCATTCACCAGATGGTATTAACCGATATCAACAATTCAACCGGTGCGGTAGAATTTATACGTGAATGCTACAGGCAGGGGATTGCCAAAGAGGCTGATGAAATACACAAAGGGAACATTCCATATCAGCTTAAACCGGTAGCAGGTATCGAATTCAGGCTCAACAACAGGTTGTTGTATGTGGGTATTGCCAGAAACAGGGAGGGCATGCGCGAATTAAATGAGTTTTTGAGTCACCACAACATCAACCACATTCCCTTGCCCGAAATTCCGCCCGAAATGGAAAACGTATACATTGTATATCCCTTTCAAAAAACTCTAAATAAAACACTAAAGGAAAATGAATTTGTAGGAATTCGCGCCAAACAGCTTAACCTTTTGTATCAGCACCCGCTTTTAAAACAAAAAGAAAAATTGCTGGTGTGGCATCCCGTTACTGTAAATGATAAAATTACCCACCGTTTGCACCAGTATTTTAGGGCCATTGAGCTCAATACGCTTTTAAGTAAAGTACCCGAAGAACAAAAATGCGATGCAGACGAATACCTGATTCCAGAAGCAGTACTCACGCAGAAATTCGAACAATATCCTTTTATTGTTCAAAACACACAAAAACTGATAAACAGTTGCGATTTAAGTGCCTATTTTGAAGATAGTGCGGTGCCTAAATCTAAAAATAAGCTTTTCTACACCAGCGAAGGCTTGGCCGGAGATAAAAAAATGCTTCGCGAGCTGGCCGAAGAAGGGTTAAAATACCGCTATGGCGAAAACAATCCGGAAGCCGTTAAGCGTTTGGAAAAAGAATTGCGGATTATTGAACTTAAAAACTTTTGCGCTTATTTTCTGATCACTCACGACATTGTAAACTATGCCATGAATACCTGCGGTTTCTATCATGTTGGCCGTGGCTCAGGCGCAAACAGTATTGTAGCCTATTGCTTGCGCATTACAGATGTAGATCCGATTGATCTTGATTTGTACTTCGAACGTTTTCTCCACGAAAAAAGAACCAGTCCGCCAGATTTTGATATCGATTTTTCATGGGATGAACGCGAAGTAATACAGCGTTATATTTTTAGCCGCTATCCTAAATGGCATGTTGCTTTTTTGGGTACAATGAGCACTTTTAAAGATCGGGCAATCATCAGGGAAATCGGTAAAGTGTTGGGTTTGCCCAAGGGCGAAATCGATGGTTTTACCGATCCTACAAAAGAGCGCGAAAACTTGCTGAATGCTACTTACAAGAAGCTGCTGGCTGTATACCAATACATGAAAGGAATGCCCAACCAGCGATCTATCCATGCCGGGGGGATTTTGATTTCCGAAGAACCGATTACCTATTATACCGCTTTGGATATGCCCCCAAAAGGTTTTCCAACCGTTCAATGGGATATGTATGAAGCTGAAGCCATTGGTTATGAGAAATTCGATATTTTAAGTCAGCGCGGTATTGGGCACATTCGCGAGGCCGTACAACTGATTAAGAAAAATAAAGACCTGGATATTGATATACACGATTTTAAAACTTTTAAAACAGACAGGAAATTAAATGCTATCCTTAAAGAAGGCCAGCCCATAGGTTGTTTTTACATCGAATCGCCGGCAATGAGGCAATTGCTCAAAAAGCTAAAATGCGAGAATTACCTTACTCTAGTGGCCGCAAGTTCAATTATCCGGCCAGGTGTGGCCAGCTCGGGTATGATGAAATCGTATATCGAACGCTACCATGCACCCGATAAGGTGGTATACCTTTGCGAAGTGATGAAGGAGCGGCTTAGCGAAACCTATGGCGTAATGGTATACCAGGAAGATGTGATTAAAGTTTGCCATTATTTTGCAGGTTTGGATCTGTCTGATGCTGATATTCTTCGTAAAGCCATGAGTGGTAAATACCGTTCAAAACTTGCTTTCGAGGAACTGGTAAAAAAGTTTTTTGCCTCCGCACGGAAAGAAGGCCACTCCGAAGAACTCATTACAGAAGTATGGCGGCAAATCTCCTCTTTTGCAGGATATAGCTTTTCTAAAGCCCATTCTGCATCTTTTGCGGTAGAAAGTTATCAGAGTTTATACCTCAAAACCTATCATCCGATGGAGTTTATGGTAGCCGTGCTTAATAATTATGGTGGCTTTTACAGCAGGTGGGTGTATGTGCACGAGTTGCAGAAAACTGGTGCGAAAGTACATTTACCCTGTGTTAACCGTAGTGATGAAGTGGTAAACATCAATGGCGAAGATGCCTATCTGGGTTTTATTGGTATCCAGGGTTTAGAAGGAAAATACATTCAGACCATTCCGCAAGAACGGAAGGCAAACGGAAAATATCTCGATCTAGAAGATTTTGTGAAACGCACCTGCATTTCCCTTGAACAAGCCATTATTTTAATCCGTTTGGGCGCACTGCGTTTTACAGGCAAAGACCGTAAAACCCTGCTTTGGGATGTGCACAATTACTTAGGTTTTAAGCAGAAGAAAGTAAACCATGCCGAACTTTTTAAACTAAGTTACAAAACCTACCAGCTTCCCGAACTGGCCGATTCCGAACTGGAAAATGCCTACACAGAATTGGAGTTATTGGGTTATCCGCTTAATTATAACATGTTCGATTTTCTGAAAACACCTTACAGGGGCGATACCATGGCCGCAGATATGCATAAACATTTGGGTAAAACAGTAAGGATGGTTGGTAACTATGTATGCGAAAAAACAGTACATACCATTAAGAATACCAAAATGTGGTTCGGTACTTTTTTAGATGCCAATGGCGACTTTTTTGATACCACCCACTTTCCCAATTCCACACCTATGTATCCTTTTAAGGGAAAAGGCTGTTACCTTATTTTAGGAAAGGTAGTAGAAGATTTTGGCTTTCAAAGTATCGAAGTTTTAAAGTTTGCCAAGCTGGATATCCGGATGAACCCGGTAGCGATTGATTAAGCATCATTAGGGGAAATAAGCTTAGAATTGAGTCGTCATTACGGGTGTAGCCGAGAAATCTGCTCGTTTTATAACTCCAAGGTCTGTGTCTCCACAACCCTTTTTATATTTATTCACTACCTATTTTAAACAATGGTGTCATCCTGAGTGATAATTTATGATAAAAATATAAGTGACATGATTTTAAAGAAATGAATATCCTATGGGTATCGTCATTGCCGTAAGGGTTTTTCAGCCGACGAAGCAATCTTACAACAATCGCTACAACATGCGCTATAAAATCGAAGAAAGCTCCCTTAAGTGTAACCCTTAAAAGATTCTTTCCTGTACAGAATGAGCTTTAAATTCCTTAAGTAATTAAAACTAAAAGTAAACTGTTAAGTAGTTTTAAAACCTGATTTGAAGATAATGAGCCGATTAATTCTGCTAATCGGCTCATAAATTGGATTGTTTTTGAGCCGATTAATAATTTTATGAATTCTGTTATGCGGTTGAATTAATTTTCTTTTAATTTTTCAGAAAATATAAATAACAATTAAGTCGTCATTTCGAGCGTAGTCGAGAAATCTGCCTAAGATATTTTATCGTGAGATCTCTCCATTCCGCTCCGCTTCAGTCGATAATATCTTTCCTAACTCCAAGGTCTGTGTCTCCACAGACCTTTTTATATTAATTCAGTACATATCTTAAGCAAAAGTGTCATCCTAAGCTTGTGGTAGGGCTTGCTTAAATTCCCCTAAAACGTTTCGGAAAAATTCAACGTGACAAATATATAAACCAAAGATTTTGCGGTGATAAACTGTAATGAATGTTCATTTAAAGAAAGCTTTCGATCGGAAACATCGCCGTAATGAAACCCCAATATCAATTGATCTCTCCATTCCGCTGCGCTTCAGTCGAGATGACGCTGTGTTATTAATAATCAGTTTATAAAGTAATCTACTATTGCTAAAGTATTATTCATTTACAAGTTAAAACATAATATTTATCTTTAAACCATGATCCACTTTAAAGCAGAGATAGAACGTTTTGAGAGCATGGGTGAAAAAACTGGCTGGAGTTATGTGTTTGTTCCGGCGGCATTGGCAAACGAAATTAAGCCTGGTTGCAAAAAAAGTTTTAGGGTAAAGGGTAAGATAGATCAACTTGAAGTTGCCGGAATGGCAACCACCCCTATGGGTGAAGGTGATTTTATAATAGCTTTAAAAAGCGAAGTCCGTAAAAAACTAAAAAAGGAATCCGGTGCTGTTGTTGAGCTATATTTAGAAGAAGATAAAGATTTCAAGGTCGAAATGCCCGAAGATCTCGACATCTGTCTCTCAGAAGAAGAACATTTAATGCATAACTTTTTAAAACAGCCTAAGTCGCACCAGAACTATTACATCAACTGGATTAACCAAGCCAAAACAGAACCTACACGGACTAAAAGAATCGTGATGACGGTTAAAGCGATGGATAAGGGACAGGATTTTGGTACAATGATAAGGGAAAGTAAGTTGTGAGTTTGGAGTTTTGAGTTCGGAGTCTCGCAAAGAGCAAACAGCTAGGTATTTAGAACTCCCAGCTTCTGTTTTTAAGTCCCAAATTTAAATTATTCAGCATTTAGAAACTCCAGGCTCCCAGCTCCAAACTTAAGACTGCGGAAAGTAAGTTGTGAGTTTGGAGTTTTTAGTTCGGAGTCTCGCAAAGAGCAAACAACTAGGTGCTTAGAACTCCCAACTCCTGTTTTCCAGTCCCAAATTTAAATTATTTATCATTTAGGAACGCTAAACTCCAGGCTCCCAGCTCCGAACTTAAGACTCCCTTTTATAACTCCTAAACCAACTCCAAACCTTCATTTGTATTACACCTAAAAAGGCTTCTCTAAAAATACGGGTGCTCATTTTGGATGTACCTTCGGTGCGGTCGGTAAAAATGATGGGAACTTCTACCACTTTAAAACCAAATTTAATGGCGGTAAATTTCATTTCGATCTGAAAGGCGTAACCCACAAATTTAATTTTATTTAACGGAATAGTTTCCAATACAATTCTACGGTAACATTTAAAACCTGCAGTTGCATCCTGAATGTTGATCCGGGTAATAAAACGCACATACATCGAAGCAAAGTACGACATTAAAACCCTTCCCATAGGCCAATTTACCACATTTACACCCTTAACATAACGCGAGCCTATGGCCACATCTGCACCATTTACGCAAGCCTCTCGCAAGCGGGCCAAATCATCCGGGTTATGTGAAAAATCTGCGTCCATTTCAAAAATGTAAGCATAATCTCTTTGTAAAGCCCAATTAAAGCCATATATATATGCTGTACCCAAACCTTGTTTGCCTGCACGTTCTTCGATAAATAAATGCCCCTCGTACTCAGCCTGTAACGATTTAACGATTTCAGCAGTTCCATCCGGAGAACCGTCATCAATAATTAAAACATGAAAAGGTTGTGTTAAAGAAAAAACCTTTCTAATGATCTTTTCAATATTTTCCTTCTCGTTATAAGTAGGTATGATGACTAAACTATCTGACACGTTGCTTGTGGTTATTTAATAATTAAGCTTTGAATGTATATAATTGAATTATATTTTGCTTTTAAACTGCGAAAGTAAATATTAAAAGTGAAACCTTTATGAAAATTCATTAATTCGGAATGATTAGCGTGTTCAACTAAGTTTTTCAGCTTCTCATTGGTGTGGGTTTGTAATCCGGATCGTTATTTAAATCCCTTCGAGCTTTAACCTTCATTTTTCTAGGTACAAACCTTTGTTCCTAAACCCGACAGCAGCGGCAGCTCCCGACTTTTCGTATGGACTATAGCGAATGGCGGGATAGCAGGCCTCCAAGAACTACTGTTCCCTCGTTTCCAAAATGCCCACCTCTTCTAACAATACTCGATCTAAGCACAGGCTAAGATTTTTCTCTCTGAGTGATAGAAAAGATTATCCTTCAACTACGCTAAGGATAACACTTTATTTTCTACCGCACTTCCTGCATCAACCTTTTAACCAGTTGTGAAAAAATAATCAGCGCCAAACCTGCAATTAAAGAATATATGGCCAAAGATTTATAACCTTCAGTATAGGCCATTAACTTTGTAGACAACGAAGCATGATCAATACTCGACATCTCTGCGCCTAACTTTCCGGCAGCCAACTGGCCAAAAGCACTAGATAAAAACCAAAGTCCCATCATCATTCCAAACATTTTCTTTGGAGAAAGTTTTGTAATTATCGACATGCCAATCGGCCCCAAACAAAGTTCGCCGAGGGTTAACAATAAATAGGCGAGGGTAAAAACGTTTAAAGAAGTTATGCCTTGTGCATTTGCAAAGAATCTTGTGGCATAAAACACATAAAAACTTACCGCCAGTAGCAGGAAACCGATCCCGAATTTTACAACAGTATTCGGTTCAATTTTGCGTTTATACAATCCCAACCATAAAATACCTACAATCGGACTAAAAACAATTACAAATAATGAGTTAACACTATTGTTTACCACATTTGGGTCGATATTAAAGAACAAAATTTTATGATCAAGGTTATCCTTCGCAAACAAAGAGAGAGAACCACCGCTTTGCTCCGATATAGCCATGAAAATAAAGTAACAGAATATAAAAACGAAAGCAGCTAACAGCTTGTATTGAGCCTTTTTGTCTTTAATTTTAAAGGTTTCGAACAAGAAGTAAATCAAAGCCACAGCACCAATCGTGTACATGAAATAATCGGTAAAAGCGGTATTTTTTACCATAATGTAAATCAACGGGATGCACAATATCGACCCTGCGTAAACGGCAATTTCTGAAAACTGCTGTCTTGATTTTTTAAGGTGCAATAACGGAGAATTTCCGATAGGCCCTAAATGTTTTTTAGTAAAAATGAAGGTGCCCAAGCCAAACATCATCACCAATGCAGCCGATAAGAAACACAAATGCCAGTTATAATATTTGCCCAGGTAAATGCACATCGCGCCGCCCAGCAAACCACCAACATTTATACCGGCATAAAAAAGACCATAGCCCGCATCTCTGCGGTTATCCTTTTCATGGTACAATTCGCCCACCATTGAGGAAACATTGGGTTTAAAAAAACCTGTTCCGATAATAGATAAAGTAATGCCTACATAAAAAAGGTCGTGCGGAGAAAAAGCCAGAACCAGGTTGCCAATAATCATTAAAGAACCACCCCAGAATAACGATTTCCTGAAGCCCAAAATCTTATCGGCAAAAATACCACCTATAAAGGTAAAAGCATACACAAAAGCCTGTATGGCACCATATTGTAAATTTGATTTTTGATCGCTCAGGCCCAATTGTTCAACCATGAAGAAAGCCAATACCCCGCGCATGCCATAAAAACAGAAACGCTCCCACATTTCTACCAGCGATAAATGCCAGAGCTGTTTTGGATATTTACCCTCAAAATTTTGAATATCTTCTATTGAAACTGTTTTTTCCATTAAATAGGTTTAAAAATTAAAAGCCCGATTGTAGATCGGGCTTTTTGGTAAAAATATATTTTTGATTAGTGAACACCATGCATCCATTTGCGCAAAATAGGGCTTATGGCAAACATAATTAAACCCGCAACAATTGGTATTATAGTGAATATTAAGAAGAATGTAGAAATTGAATAAGCAGAACTTATTTTGTCAATCAAAGATCCGGTTGCACCAGCTAAATAATTACCAATAGCTGTACAAGTAAAAAATACACCAAACATTAAACCAACAAGGTTTGAAGGTGCAAGCTTACTCACATAAGATAATCCGACAGGAGAGATGCACAACTCACCAACAGTGTGGAAGAAATAGGCAAAAATTAACCAGAATAAACTTACTTCAGCGGAGGTAGCTCCTTGTGGAATTGATGAGCCGCCATAAGCTAAACCTGCAAAACCGATACCAACGAAAATCAATCCAAAACCGAATTTTACAGGTCCGCTAGGATTAAATTTGGTTTCCCAGATTTTTGAAACAATAGGGGCCAAGGATACAATAAAGAAAGAGTTTAATACACTGAACCATGAAGCAGGAACTTCGGTACTTACCGATCCCATTTCTCTGCTTACCTTCCAGATTGCCAACACCCAGATGATGGCAAAACTCAATAGTGTAAATAAAATGGTTGCAGGATATTTTTTGAAAATTTTTCCGGCTAACGAAAGCAGTACGAAAGTTACAGCTACCAATGGAAATATGGTTAAAATCGCATCAACCCATTTAAAGGTAGTTGCTGCTCCGCCGGTTAAGTTTCTGAGCGTATAATCTTTAGCAAAGATGGTCATTGAACCACCTGCCTGTTCGAATACCATCCAAAAGAAAATGGTAAAAATAGATAAAATAGCAATCACCCATAAACGTTGACTTCTAACCTTTGCAGGAATTTCTTCAACAGTAGGATCTGCCTTTTCGACTGCTTTGGTTTTATCAACAGCAGAGCCGATTACTCCAAAAATTTTCTGTGCGAAATAGAACTGTAGCATGCCAAAAAGCATAAAAATACCAGCAAGGCCGAAACCATAATGCCAGCCTACTTTTTCGCCGATATAACCACACATTAACATGCCGATAAATGCTCCGGAGTTAATACCCATGTAAAAAATAGCGTAAGCACTATCTTTTTTATCACTGATTGGTGGATATAGTTTACCTACAATTGAGGAAATATTTGGTTTAAAAAAGCCGTTACCGATAATTAACAATAGCAAACCAATATAAAAGAAGTTGGTGCTGATGCCTTCCATTGCCATTGCGGCATGGCCTAGCGTCATAATAAAAGCGCCGATGATAACAGCTTTTCTATAACCTGTAAATCTATCGGCAATTAAACCACCAAGTATTGGTGTAAAGTATACTAAACCTGTATAAATAGCATAAAGCTGTAAGGCTTCTGGCCGTGGCCAGCCCCAACCGTTTTTGCTTAAATCACTAATCAGGAATAAAACCAGAATGGCACGCATTCCATAGTAACTGAATCTTTCCCACATTTCGGTAAAAAAGAGTACAAAAAGGCCAACCGGATGGCTAAATAATTTTTCGGGTGAAACGCCTTGACTGTTTAAATGGAGGTCTAGTTCCTTATCATGGTCAATACTAATGGTTTCATTAGATGTTTGCATAAAACATTTGTTGGTTTTAGTTTATGAATTCAGAATTTGTGTGTTGTTTAAGCTAGTTTAGCAGGGCGCAATATAGTCAGCGATTGGCAAACTCACAAATTTTTAAGTAATGTGTAAGGTAATGATTTAGTTAAGCTGTGTTAAAAATCAGAACTTTCGGATGGGTTTTACATTTTTCTTTGGGTCGGCATAAAGTTCGTCGCTCGCATCAGGATCGTTGTTAAGTGTCAGGTCTTCTTGCAGTTTTAATTTTCCGCCAATAATTTTAAAACCATCAAAAGTACCATCCGATCCATAATATTCGAATTTGTCTTTTATTTCAGGATCAAAAGAGGCCAGGTGATCAAATACAATCATGCCCGCTTTTAAATCTGTTTTTAAAGTCATGGCATTCGATTTTGCATATTCAAATATCATCCTGTTCTTTCCTTTCAGTTCTTTTCCGTCAAAAACCGGAGCACCAAAAGTAAGGTTGTCCTTATCAAAAGAAAGCACCTCAATTACCTTTTTAGTAGTTGCCTGTGTGTTTCCTTTCCAGCCTAAAAGTACGTAATAAGGCATTCGGTTGCCACTCGTTACCGGAACAATTTCGTAATACCTCGCGCCAAACCATTTCTGGTTGTTGGTAATGATATTTGGATCGTTCAGATTTTCAGTCTGATCGATTAGTGGGTAAAGTTTTAACGGGCCGCTTTTGGTATTCAGTTGTATGGCACCATAATAACGATAGTTGCCATTTTCCAATAGTACATACCAGCTTAATATCCTGAAAGCCTGGTCTGGAGATTTAATTACCGATACATTTTTGAGTGAATCAAAGGCGAATGCAAAAGAATTAGGTGCTTTTAAAGCTTCAACCAAAGTTTTTACAAATTTGCCATTTATTGCTAATTTCTGGTCATCACTTTGCGCTGCAACAACATTTGCAGAAATTTTAATCAGCGTATCCTGAAAAATAACCAATTTATTTGGGCTTTGCTGTGCTTTTAGGTTAAAGCTGAGCAATCCTGTAATGAAAAGGATATAAAAGCTGTAATGTTTCATATGCAATTAACGGCCCATAATAATCTGCCGACCCAAAATTATAACTTTTCGATAACTAATGCGCTTGCGCCGCCACCCCCGTTGCAAATTCCTGCAACGCCTATTTTTCCTTCATTTTGTGCCAATACCGAAAGTAAAGTAACTACAATTCTGGCTCCGGAAGCACCAAGCGGATGCCCTAACGATACTGCGCCACCGTTTACATTAACCTGATCTTCGTTTAAGTTCAATAATTGATTGTTAGCCAAAGAAACTACAGAAAAAGCCTCGTTAATTTCAAAATAATCAACATTTTTAATATCAATATTTGCTTTATGCAAAGCCAGCGGAATGGCTTTTGATGGGGCCGTTGTAAACCATTCTGGTGCCTGCTGTGCATCGGCATAGCCTAAAATTTTAGCTAAAGGTGTTAAACCCAGTTCTTTTGCTTTATCTGCACTCATTAAAACCAAAGCAGCAGCACCATCATTAAGTGTAGATGCATTTGCTGCCGTTACTGTTCCATCTTTTTTGAAAACAGGTTTCAGCGAAGGTATTTTGTCAAATTTAACCGCTGTAGGCTCATCATCCGTATCAACCACAGTAATATCGCCTTTACGGTCTTTAACCTCTACCGCTATAATTTCGCCGGCAAATTTGCCAGATGTTTGTGCAGCTTGTGCTCTTTTATATGATGTGATGGCAAAATTATCCTGCGCTTCGCGACTGATATTACATTCTGTTGCACAAAGTTCGGCAGCATTGCCCATATGGTAATCATTATAAACATCCCATAAACCATCTTTTACAAGCCCATCAGTAAGCTGTCCGTGGCCTAACCTGTAACCGTTCCTTGCTTTATCAAGGTAATATGGCACATTGCATCATGCTTTCCATTCCGCCGGCAACAATTATGTCGTTATCACCGTTGGCAATACTTTGTGCGGCAAGCATGATGGCTTTTGTACCCGAGGCGCATACTTTATTTATTGTGGTTGCAGGTAAATCTGGTAAGCCCGCAAATTTTGCAGCCTGTGTGGCTGGTGCCTGACCCAAATTAGCAGATAATACATTGCCCATATAAACCTCCTGAATTTGATCTGGCTTTAAACCAGCTTTTTCGATGGCTGCTTTTATAGCAAAACCACCAAGTTGAGGGGCAGAAAACTGAGCTAATGAGCCTCCAAAACTGCCAATAGGTGTTCTTACAGCTGATACAATTACAACTTCTTTCATGTGCAAATTTTTATGAATTTTTGGTTAGGCCGCTAAGTTAGTTAAACCCCGCAGGTTTCCAAAGCCTGTAAGGTTTATAAATAACGTATGAGAAATTCATTTAGCACATTGATATTGTATTTTTATTAGTCGTTAAATCAAGAAAGTTAAATGTGCTTGGTTAGTTGTTTGTTTTGAAAAGGAGTGGTTCCGTGTAAATGGCTGTCTGCGGTCCTGCTATCCCTTCAAGTCCTCACCCGATGAAAAATCGGGTTGCGGGCTTTCCGTTCTATCAGGTTTATTTTACCAGAGATAGTGTGCCTTAGGTCTGGTTGCCAGGTGCCTAAATTGAATTTATTTAAAACGGTGGGTTTTGCGTAACGACCAAATCAGTTTGCAGTTGATAATAATCAGATGCCAGTTCTCAGTTGCCAGTCTGCAGTTAGTAATTGCCAGTTATAAATGGCAATATTTAGTCCTGTAATCCTTTCAATTCCAACCGATAAAAAAAATGGGCCTTATACTTGGTTGCCAGGTGCAAAAATTAAATTTATTTAAAACGATGAGTTTTGCGTTAGGGATTGTAAGGGTTCAGTACCGATCCTTCATCGGTACCGAAGCGTAGCGCAGCCCTGAAAAGCCCGACCCCATACCGATTTTTCATCGGTATAGGGTAACGCCCAAATCAGTTTACAGTTGATAATAATCAGTTACCAGTTACCAGTTACCAGTTACCAGTTTACAGTTGCCAGTTGCCAGTTTGCCAGTTATCACTTGCCCGGTTTTCAGTTAACAAATAACAATTCGCAATTTATTCTTCTTTCGTTCTCCCTTTCTTTCGCGTTTTCAACGCCTGGGTAAGTAAAAACTCAATCTGCCCGTTGGTACTCCTAAACTCATCGGCAGCCCAGGTTTCTACTTCTTTTAATAAAGCAGCACTAATTCTTAATACAAAAGCCTTTTTATCTTTCTCCGCCATTCTTATTGTATTGCTTGTATATTATACCTCGTTTTCAAATTAATCAGGAAAATTTCAAGGTCTTCTATTTTATTAGAACTGAACAATAATTTTTTGCCGTTTTTAAATTCAATCTGTAAACCTTTGTTTTTATCGTTAAGAATATAGGCTTTATCATTAAATTTAAACCAAAGTCTGTTCCGCACACCAAATCCACCATAATCACCTAAAGCATCATATTTATTGATGTAAACCTTTTCCATGTTGATCCAGTTTAACAATTTAAATTTTCTCTGAAATGGAAAATACTTATAGGAAATGCCTTGGCTCCCGATTTGCACAGTCAATTTGTTTTTTTGAAGCATAAAAATGATAGCAAAAGGAAGTATTACCGCCCAAAATGGAGCAAAGTAAGTGGATTTTAAAGTTTCGAAACTCATTCCGCCTTTATCAAAAAGCACAATACTCAGCACCATAACAGCATCGATTGCCAGTAAAATATAAAGCCACCAAAGTTTTAAACCTTGTTTTTCCTCGAATTCCATTTTACCTAATTGTATAAGGTTCCTGTATTTACCACGGGTTGTACATGCCGATCGCCACATAAAACAACCAATAAATTGCTCACCATAGCAGCTTTGCGTTCTTCATCAAGATCAACTATTCCTTTTTGTGATAATTTTTCCAATGCCATTTCTACCATACCCACAGCACCTTCTACAATTAATTTACGGGCTGCAATAACGGCGGTAGCTTGCTGGCGCTGTAACATGGCGCTGGCAATTTCGGGCGCATAGGCTAAGTGAGAAATTCTGGCCTCTAAAACTTCAATGCCCGCTCTTGATAAACGTTCGTTCAGTTCATTTTCCAATAATTCACTTACTTTTTCGGCACCATCTTTTAAGGTAATGCTGGTTTCCTCGCCCTCAGCATGGTCGTAAGGGAAAATATTGGCCAGGTGCCTAACTGCAGCTTCACTTTGGATGTTAACATATTGCATGTAGTTTTCTACAGAAAAAACAGCTTTTGCCGTTTCATTTACTTTCCAAACCACTACAGCAGCAATCTCAATCGGATTTCCAAGCTTATCATTCACTTTTAACTGTTGCCCGTTCAGGTTATTGGCTTTAAGCGATAGGCGTCTTTTAGTAGTTAACGGATTTACCCAGAAAAAACCATCTTGTTTAACGGTACCCAGATATTTACCAAACAGGGTGAGTACCATGGATTGATTGGGATTGATAATTAAAAAGCCGGGGAATATTAAAAATAAATCTACCGCGAGCAAAATCCCACCCCAGAGAAAAATTTCCGATATAAAACAGAAAATTGATGCACCCAATAGTGCGATGGATAATGCAAATGTTAAATACCCGGATGGAGGGCTGATAATTTTTTCTTGATACATAATTGATATTAATTTGATATCATAAAGTAAAATATAAAATCTGGTAATTGCAAACAAAATCTCTAAAATGTATATTAGATAAAAATGTTATTTTTGACAGTACAATAAATACATCGTTTTGGCTAAAATCAAGAGAAACTCACATAAAATCCTTTATCGTAAATATTCATCAAACCTAAAATATGTGATGATGATATTTACTGTTTTCATTATCACGCTCTTTCTGCCCAAGCAACCCAGGTTCAGGTACGAATTTGAGAAAAATGCGGTATGGAAAAAATAAGGACCTGATTTCGCCTTTCAGCTTTGCCATTTTAAAAACCAACCCTCAGGTTAGTGCCGATAAAAAAAATGCTTTAAAAGATATATTACCTGTTTATCAACTCGATAGGAGCATTACCGCCAATGCTTTGGAAGAATTTGCCAATGAGTTTGATGTAAAGTGGAAAACCAAGCAGCTTAACGAAAAAGATAAAGATGTATATAAAAGCAACGCTTATAAGTTGCTGCAGAATATTTACCAGAGAGGCATTATCAGCTTAAATGTAAAACACCAAACCGGTGGTAAAAACTACGATTTTTCGCTAATGGAGAATAATGTAGCACAAGAGAAAAATGCGCAGGATGTTTTTACCGCAGAAACTGCATTGAATTTCTTCAAAGAAAACTTTAAAGCCTCAAACCAGGTTATGGACGATCTGGTGGCAAACCTGGCCATAGATCACATTACCCCAAACATTGTTTTTGATGAACGCCTAACCCAAACCATACAGGATAATACCATTAACAACATCTCTACCACAAGAGGAATGGTGCAAAAAGGTGAACTTATTGTGGCCAAAAATGATGTGATTGATGAAGAAATTTATCAAAAATTAGAATCTTATAAAGCCACTTATGATGCGCAAACAAAAACCATAGGCAGCAGGGCACTCGTTTATTTAGGGCAGGTGGTTTTGGTGGGTTTTGTGTTAACCATTTTAATGTCGTTCCTTTTTCTTTTCAGGAAAGATATTTTTGCCGATAACCGCCAGTTATCATTAATCCTGATTGTAACCACTGGGATGTTGCTTGCTTTAACCTGGGCCATTAAAATGGAAATTCCCAGTTTGTATTACATTCCGTTTTGCGTGGTGCCTATTATAAATCAGGATCCTTTTCGATACACGTTTGGCACTTTACCTGCATATGCTGGTGATTTTAATTGCAGGTTTTTTTGTTGCCAACAGCTTCGAATTTGTATTTTATCAGGTTACGGCCGGGATGGTTGCTATATTCAGCATTAAAAACTTTGTTAAGCGCGAAAGGTTCCTGGTTTCGGCCTTGTTTATACTTATGGCTTACTTTGTTTCATTTGTTGGGATTGCGCTATTGCGCGAAGGTTCTTTCCGTGAAATAGAGTGGATCAATTTTATTCCTTTTGTATTTAGCGTACTGTTATCACTACTGGCTTATCCTCTAATCTATCTTTTCGAACGTATTTTCGGCATCACATCAGATGTTGCCTTAATCGAGCTGACCAATACCAATAATAAACTTTTGCGAGAACTTGCTTTTAAAGCTCCTGGAACGTTTCAGCATTCATTACAGGTGGCAAATCTTGCTGAGGCTGCCATATTTAAAATAGGGGGTAACTCGGTGCTGGTAAGGGCTGGTGCATTATATCATGATATCGGTAAGGTGGATAATCCGCAATATTTTATCGAAAACCAGAATACGGCTGTAAGTCCGCACGATAAATTGCCATATGAGCAAAGTGCGCAAATTATTATCCAGCATGTGCACAAAGGGATTGAAATATTGAGAAAAAATCAAATTCCTGAAGCGATTATTGATTTTATCAGAACGCACCATGGAAATACCCGTGTTGATTATTTTTATCAGTCGTTTTTAAAAAATACACCCGAAAAATTTGTCGACGAAAACATTTTCCGCTATCCCGGACCGATCCCTTTTAGTAAAGAAACTGGTGTGTTAATGTTGGCAGATTCGGTAGAAGCTGCCTCAAGAAGCCTGAAAAATCCCGATGCTCAGAACATAAATGACATCGTTGAAAGGATAATTAACTATAAATTGGAGCAAAATCAGTTAGATGACTGCGATTTAACGTTAAAAGATATCGAGACTATCAAATTGATATTCAAGACGATGCTTATGAGTATCTATCATGTGCGAATAGATTATCAACAAATTTTGTAATTTTTTTTTGTTGGATAACTTGTTTTACTATATTTGCAGACCTCAAAACAAGGTCGGTAGGACAAAATTTTGAAGGTGAAAGGAGAGGTGCCTGAGTGGCCGAAAGGAACAGTTTGCTAAACTGTCGTACTGGTAACGGTACCGCGGGTTCGAATCCCGCCCTCTCCGCAGAAACAAAAATAATTGCAAATTAAAGTGGTATTATCAATTTAAAACCGTCAATTTGCAATCTCTCCGAAAGAGGGGAAAAGAAGATACCAAGTTCGGGATGTAGCGTAGCCCGGTATCGCGCCTGCTTTGGGAGCAGGAGGTCGTAGGTTCGAATCCTGCCATCCCGACAAAAAGTTTATCCACTTTTAAAACAGGATAAAAAAAAGAAGATACCAAGTTCGGGATGTAGCGTAGCCCGGTATCGCGCCTGCTTTGGGAGCAGGAGGTCGTAGGTTCGAATCCTGCCATCCCGACAAAAAGTTTATCCACTTTTAAAACAGGATTAAAAAAAAGATCGATACCAAGTTCGGGATGTAGCGTAGCCCGGTATCGCGCCTGCTTTGGGAGCAGGAGGTCGTAGGTTCGAATCCTGCCATCCCGACACAAAAAGGATTTAAATCCTATAAACCCCTTGAATTAATCATTCAAGGGGTTTCTTGTTTAAGGTGAATTAGCCAAGTTGAATGGATCAAGCCTAAAATTGCACTTAAAATTAAATTATTTTTTATTGGAATATCGTGTTTCGCGGTATTCTTTAGGCGAATAACCCATGGTTTTGGTAAAAAGCCTCGAAAAATAAAAAGCATCATCAATTCCAAGCTTAAAAGCAATTTCCTTGATCCTTAATTTTGTGAATTGCAAATAACTACAAGCTTTTTGGATTTTGAGGTGATTGAAATATTCAATTGGCGGAAAGCCTGTCTTTCTTTTGAAGATAGCAGAGTAATGACTATTTGATAAATTTACAGATGAGGCTAGTTCAGAAAGTGATAAAGTTTCTCTTAAATGTTCCTGCATAAAAAGAATTGATTTTTCGATCTCATCGTGGCTATCTTGTGGCGATTTAATTTTTAACCGCTCAGCATAAATAAATGTTGATAGATACTGCATAAGCAAAAGATTTATGTAAGTAAGGTTTTCTGCGCTATAACCCTGTTGTAGATAAGCATAAATCTGCTCAAAAAGATCAACACGTTCCTGAAGAAACTCAACACTGTTTTTATGCGATTGAAATTTCACATCCATTTCCTTTACCAGGGCATTTGCCTGTAAACCCTTAAAATGGGTCCAATAGATCGTCCATGGGTTATTGTCATCGGTTTCATAACTGTGCGCAGTGCCTGCAGGGATAATGATGAAGTCGCCCGGAGAGATTTGATATTCTGCCGACTGGATTTTTGCCATGCCACGGCCTTCAATACAATAAATGAGAATATTCTGTTCCGAACCGTTTGTGCGCTTTCTTCTATGAAATTTTGCTTTTGGGTAATATCCGATGTCAGTTATAAATGCACCACTTATAATTTCGTTTCTATGTACAAAATCTTGTTAAAATAGATTTTGGAATCACAATTGCTTTCTGACCATCAAACCCATCTTTTTTGTAATCCATAAATTCATTAATATGTTGTAGTCCGAAGTCTGGCCTGTTAATTCAGCTTCCTGTTTAAATAAACAGTAGTAAACATATAAAATTAAAAGTTGAATTGTGAATTACAGGGTTTGCGATCAGCGTATTATCCATTGAAACAGACTTACTGTCCATTATTTGGCCAATCTCTGTTTGAAAATTATTATAATATATCAATACTACACTAAATATTATGCATTATTTAACTGTAGGAGAGAAGGTTACATGGTGATGTCTCCAGTATTTTAGCAATCTCCATCAGTCTATTCACACTTAAATCTGTTTTACCTCTTTCGATTTTAGAATATGCAAATTGTGATATTGTTAGTCTATCTGCAATATACTGCTGGCTATAACCCATCGCTAATCTTCGGTGTTTAATTTTTTGATTTAAAAGCATATACTGGTTTAATAATGGATTATTTTAGGCTTGTGTTGCTATTTTAGGTTTCATTTGTATGCTTTTATCAATTACATTTCAACAGGAAATGCTATGAATGAAAATCTGTAGAAATGCTCAACCAAAATGCTGAAAGACTTATATTGCTAAACTATTTTTTGTTTAGCACCAATATCTACATTACACAAAAAATTACTTGGTATCGGCATGTCCATTATGTTGCCCAAACTTCTGGTAACAAATGATTTTAATACTTATAAAATGGACAATCGTTTATTGGTGGAGTTCAAGAAAAAATAAATGCCCTGGCTTTTTAAATGGATTTTAAAGATAGCGGTATCAATTTGACCCTTAAATTGAATGTTTTGTCCCGTTACGTTTAATGTATCATGTTTACTTTTGATGTAGGGCATATCTGATAGATATCAGGTTGGATTTAGCAATTATTTCCCTTAGTGTAATAAAGTTAAGTAGAGGCTACAATGTAGCCTTTGCTTATTTTAAGCCCTGTAATTAAGTACTGAGGTGCAATTCGCAGACTCTTGGTTGCAAGAAATTCAGAGCTTTGTATGAGCATCCAAATTAATTAAGCTTAGTTCAATATCAGCTGCACCAACAGCTATCAGCATTTCGATCTTTAAAAATTTACCAGTTACAATTTTCTGAGAAACAACATAATTTTTGAAACTTAAACTTAAGGTAAGGTTGTCCATACTTATCCATAGTTTGAACGATTTAACTCGTGTTTATCCTTTAAAGCATTTACCTCAAGAAAGCTTTGGAGATTTTTATAACATTTTTTTATTTGGTGATGAGTTCATCAGGCCTAGTTAATATTTTACCAACGCTCAAATTAACCCTTTAATTGACTGATTAGCCGCTCTAAACCATAACATTGGAAAACTACATTTGCGTACGCTCAGCGTAAATTTAGTTATCAAGGCAGTTTATATCGGGATATGTAAACTCCTGCAAAGGCTGTGGATGCAGCCTTTGTTTTTTATTTTATGTAGGGTATTTATCCATATAAGAATTCATTAAGCTAAATTTTAATAAAGCTTAATTATTTAGTAGTACTAAACTGCAAAAGAAAACAACCTGCTGATTGATCAAATTATCAGCTTTGGCCAAATATAGAATTACAATTTTTACCAACAATACATTGTGTTATCATCTGTCATCGATCGTAATTAGAAAGTTTCTGCCTCTGGATTAACGTAATCATGCGGTTTTATGTCTGGCGTAAATTGAAAAAATATAGTGAGTGAAAATAAATTCAAAGGCAACAGGTTAATGGAAACCTAAGCGAGCAGTTTTATAAAATTTCTAATTGTAATATGTTTTGAAAGAGAAACCTCTAATCACCAAGCGCAAACGGGAAGATAGCATTCAAATGTATGTGGAGGGTTGCATCAAAATGGATAGAAATAGTCAGAATGCACTATATAAGCACTACTACAGCTTTGCTATGGGTATCTGTTTGCGGTATGCAAACAACCAATTGGATGCAGCTGGAATACTGAACAGTGGCTTTTTAAAAGCATTTAACAATATATCCAAATATGAAACATCAAAAGCATTTTTACCCTGGCTTAAAAGGATCATGACCAACGTTGCAATTGATTATTACCGAAGCAATTTAAAATTTGCGGATCATGTTGATATTCAAGAGCATGAAAATATTGCGCACGAAATTTCAGTCTATGATAAATTTGCCTGCAATGATGTATTGGCACTCGTTTATGAATTAAAACATCCTTACAGGGCAGTTTTTAACCTTTTTATTGATGGTTATTCTCATAAAGAAATTGCTGGCAGGCTTGGCATAACGGAAGGTACTTCAAAATCAAACCTCTTTAAAGCAAAGAAAAAATTACAGGAAATGTTAAAAGCCAAAAATATAACCCCTGGCAGGTGAAAAGTTTAAAGCAGTCGCAACACTCGTACAACTGAACTTTAACATACTATGAAAGAAGTGGATATAGATAAATTGTTTATTAATGCATTAGGAAAATATAATCATCCATTTAATAACCTGGATTGGGATAAACTGGAAAAGAGATTAACGGATGTACTATAAACGGTTAATGATGATTTTCTTAAACTAACTTCAAAATAAAAAGTATTACAGTTCCTTTGTCCTGTTTGATAATCAAACAACCGCATCATGCCATGATTATAATATCAGTTTATTAATCAGAATATTATCCATTAAAACCAATTGGCAGTCCATTTTTAACATGACTATAATTGCTGAAAATTACATAAACTAATTCTAACCAATTATAATGTTATGAGAAAACACCAAACTATTAAGGCTTTTGCCATTATGCTGGCATTCAGTTTTGTTTCCTGCCAGAAAGCTATGATTGCACCCGAACTGGGCACCGAAAGAATAATCACCAGTCCACTTAATGCAGTGCAGACGGGAGGGAGCATCAATGTAAATCTTCAAACCCCTAAACAGAAAATCGACCTGATCGGCGCGGGTTGTTATTTTTTTAGTGGTCATATAACCAATGGCATAAATAATTTTACGGACGCGGCCAATTGGATGTGGCGTGATTTGAATGTTAATGCATTTAAGATTGTGCTACGGGCAGATCAGGTAGAAGATCTGAATGATAATGCCGATCCCAATAATACTGATTTTTCAAAGTTTAATTTTACAGCCAATTCAAATCTTGTTGATCAGATTACAGCAGTAAAAAAGGCTCGTTTAATCAATCCTGGAATTAAAGTCTGGGCTATGGTGCTTTCTCCACCCAAATTCCTTAAAACCAATAGAAATGTAAACCTTGGCGGAACGCTTGATGTTAACGTGCCTAATGCCTACAGCGAATATGGCGAGTTTTTATATGCGCATATTAAACATCTAAAAGATAATGGAATAAATGTTGATTACCTTAGTTTAATGAACGAGCCTGATTATGAAGCATCTGGCGTAGGTTACGAATCGGCTGATTTTACCGCTGCCCAGGCTAAAGATGTTTATACCTTTACTGCTAGCTGGTTAAAAACAAAGTTGGTTTCTCTTGGTTTAACAGTTCCTCTTTTCGCCTCCCCAGATTGCCTTAGCGTTGTTAATGCCCCGGGTTATATTTCTGCCATCAGCACTTCCGGAAATATGGATTTATATTCAACCCATCAATATGGCGGCAGCTCTGCTGCAAATTTTGCAACTGCTTCTGCTGTGGCGGGTAGTAAAGGTTTATACATGACCGAATGGCATACAGGCTTTGGTATAAATGCGCCTGATGAACTTACTTCCGCACTGGATCTTGTTAATAAATTTCATGATACCTTTAGAGGAGGAGCAAAAGGCTGGCTTTATTTTGAATGGGGAAGTCCGGGTACAAATTTTAGCGGTCTTGTATACACACCCTGGGGTGCTGCCGCAGAAAGAAAGAAAAATTATTACAGCTTCCAACAATACACCGCCAACCTATTGAATGAAAATTATATCAACACCTCCCTCAGTGGAATCACAAATTTTGGAGAAGATAATGTTACAGCCTTTGCTGGTAGCAACAGAGCCGATGTAAATGTAGTAAACTGGAATACTGATGCACAAAATAGGGTCAGATTGAATTTTGGAAGAAACTTCAGTTCAATTAAAATTTATAGAACAAGTGCTACAGAGAACAACCTTTTGGTATGGAGCCAGGATAATGTAAATCTAAACTATTATAATGTTGAATTTCCAGGAAAATCATTTACCACTGTAAGGATAACCTGGTAATTTTTAGTAAGAATATCCATTGATAACTGAAAATAATCCATTCTTTTCTGGTTGCAGGCACAATATCTTCGTTAATACGTGGATTTTGTGCCGCTCAGGATTAAAAATGCTTCAATATTAAACTTAAACACATCTGAAATGCATAATGCAACAGAAAAATTCAATAATAACTATATCATTTTTATTTCGCTTATATCCGCAATTGGCGGCTACCTATTTGGGTTTGATTTTGCTGTAATTTCCGGGGCCTTGCCTTTTCTTAAACTTCAGTTTCAGCTCAGTACCGTAGGAGAAGGCTTCCTTACCGGATCACTAGCTCTTGGCTGCATGGTAGGCTGCCTGCTGGCTGGTAAAATTGCCGATCGTTATGGCAGAAAGCCCGGGTTAATTGTAGCGGCATCCATATTTGCCATTTCTTCACTAGCCATGGCTTTGGCAGGCAACTTGCCCATATTTATTTTATTCCGCTTTAGTGCAGGCATAGGTGTGGGCATGTCGTCTATGTTAAGTCCGTTATACATTTCCGAAATATCACCGGCAGCCGTTCGAGGCAGAAACGTTTCGCTCAATCAGTTAACCATCGTACTGGGAATACTCATCACCAATCTTGTAAACTATACGCTCGCTGATAAAGGGGAAGAAGCCTGGCGGTGGATGTTTGGCCTTGGTGTTGTACCTTCCATATTGTTTCTTTTAGGTGTGGCATTTTTACCTGAAAGTCCACGTTGGCAACTGAGCCGCGGAGATAAGGCAAATGCATTAAAAACACTTCGCAAAATTGGTTCTGATGCTGCTGCAAATAAAATCATATTGGATTTAGAGGAAAAACCAGTAACCAAAAATGCATCTGATTTTAAAAGTATTTTTGCAAAAGATGTTAGGCCTGCGGTACTTGTAGGAGTTACATTAGCAGTATTTCAGCAATTCTGTGGAATCAACGTCGTTTTTAATTATACTTCAACCATTTTTAAGTCCATTGGCGCAAGTTTGGACAGGCAGTTGTGGGAAACTGTAATTATAGGGATAGTAAATGTAATATTTACGTTTTTGGCCATGTTGCAAGTAGATAAGTTAGGCAGAAAACCATTAATTATGTATGGTTCTCTTGGTCTTGCTGTTATTTATCTTGTTTTGGCCTATTTACTCGGCAATCAGGCACCCGCAGGCTGGATCTCTGTGTTTGTTTTATTGGCCATTGCTGTTTATTCCAGTTCGTTGGCACCAGTTACCTGGGTAATAATTTCTGAAGTATTTCCTACACACATCCGTGGCGTTGCTTCATCATTTGCCATATTATGCCTTTGGGCGGCATACTTCGTGCTGGTTTTTACCTTTCCAATCCTTGCAGAAATACTCGGTACCTACGGCGTATTTTACCTCTATGCAGGTATTTGTGTATTTGGTTTTGTTTTTATCAGGGCTAAAGTGAAAGAAACGAAAGGTAAAAGTTTAGAGCAGTTAGAATCAAATTTTACGGGACATTAATAAATAAGAAAACGATATGACAGTTAAAGCATGGGTAGAAAAAGTAACTATCCCTACTTACGGAACCGGCGCGCCCGATAAAAATCCAATGTTTTTTGAGAAGAGGATCTATCAGGGCAGCAGCGGCGTAGTTTATCCAAATCCGGTAATAGAATCAATTTCAGATGAAAAAGAAAACAGGGAATATACAGGCGTTTTCCTCGAAAATGATTTTCTTAAAATAATGGTGCTGCCCGAACTGGGAGGTAGGGTGCAAATGGCCTATGATAAAGTTAGAGAAAGACATTTCATTTATTATAACCAGGTAATTAAACCTGCACTTGTTGGCTTATGCGGACCATGGATTTCAGGTGGAATTGAATTTAACTGGCCTCAGCACCATCGGCCAAGTACATTTGATCCTGTAGATTTCGACATTGAAGAACATGCTGACGGAAGTAAAACCATTTGGGTAAACGAACTCGAAAAAATGTTCCATACCAAAGGCATGGCTGGTTTTACACTTCATCCAGGTAATGCTTACCTCGAAATAAAGGCCAAACTTTTCAATGCGTCAGCACTGCCGCAAACTTTTCTTTGGTGGGCAAATCCGGCAGTTAAGGTAAATGATTATTACCAATCGGTATTTCCACCTGATGTGAATGCAGTTTTCGACCATGGAAAGCGCGATGTATCTACATTTCCGATAGCAACAGGAGTTTATTATAAGGTAGATTATTCACCAGGAACAGATATTTCGATGTATAAAAATATTCCTGTGCCTACCTCTTACATGGCAGTTAATTCATCTTATGATTTTGTTGGAGGGTACGAGCACGATGCGCGGGCCGGGATGTTGCATATAGCCGATCATCATGTATCGCCGGGTAAAAAACAGTGGACATGGGGCAACGGTGATTTTGGGGTAGCCTGGGATAGAAACCTTACGGATGAAGACGGACCTTATATCGAATTGATGACTGGCGTTTTTACCGATAATCAACCGGATTTTACCTGGCTAATGCCTTTAGAAGAGAAATCATTCACACAGTATTTTTTGCCTTATCAGGAACTTGGCTTGATTAAAAACGCAACAAAAGATTTATTGTTGGGGCTTGAGATTGATAAAAACGAAATTACAATTAAAGTGTTTGCTACATCATTACATAATGATTTGAAAATTAATGTTTTATGTGGTGATGTGCTCTTGTTTGAAGATGTTGCAGATGTGGACCCTCACCACATTTATCAGCGTACCAGCACCGCAAACGATGATTTAAATAAAGAGCAGATCAGTGTGAGCATAACTGATAAAAACAGGATTGAGCTCGCTGAAATATAGTGCTGAAGAACAAACAAAAAGCATTCCGCAAGCTGCGCAGCCGGCACTGGATCCTACTGAAATTGAAAGCTGCGAAGAGTTGTTTTTAACCGGGCAACATTTGGAGCAATACCGCCACGCAACTTTTAGTCCTGTTCCTTATTACGAACGCGCACTTCAGTTAAATCCAAATGATGCGCGCAACAATAACGCTTTGGGCTTATGGTATTTAAGGCGTGGCAGATTTGAAAAAAGTGAAGGATTTTTCCGAAATGCCATTGCTACTACAATACAGAAAAACCCCAACCCTTACGATAGCGAACCTTACTTCAATCTAGGTTTGAGTTTAAAGTTTCAAGGCAGATTAACAGAAGCATACGAGGCTTTTTTTAAAGCAAGCTGGAGCAGCGCATGGCAGGATGCAGCCTATTATTTCATTACCTTGATCGATTTGCAAAACAGGGATTACACAAAGGCACTGGAGCATATCAATTGGTCTATAGACAAAAATGCCCGTAATGGAAAAGCATATGTGCTTAAGGTGCAGGCATTGAGGCAATTAAATAATTTATATGAAGCTATTGCAGAAGCTGATCAGGCCTTAAAACGCGACAGGTTCAACTTTGGAATACTTTATTTATTGCATGTTTGCTATTTGGAATTGAAACAGGAAGAAAATGCTGCGCAGGCTTTACAAATGTTTAAAAGCAGAAGCCGTTGTACAAGCCACAACCTTATTGGCTGCGCCATTGATTTTATAGATTCTGGATTTTACCAGGACGCCATCAATATTCTGAATTTTGTTGATCAAAGTGAATCAGATACCCCATTGATCAATTATTATTTCGCGTTTGTATATTCAGCACTTGAAGATCTGGAATCCAACACTACCTATCTTACAAAAGCAAGCACTGCAAGCCCGGATTACTGTTTTCCTAACCGGTTAGAAGATATTTTAGTCTTACAAAAGGCCATAGCACATAACCCTACAGACAGTAAGGCTTATTATTATCTTGGTAACCTTTATTACGATAAACGTCAATATGTTACAGCAATCACATTTTGGCTTAAATCATATCAATTTGATAATGGTTTTTCTACGTTGAACAGAAACCTTGGCATTGCTTTTTTTAACAAGTTCAAAGATGAAAACAATGCAGTTTTGCATTTTGAAAAAGCTTTTAATTTAGACCGGAATGATGCAAGGATTTTAATGGAGTTGGATCAACTTTATAAAAGACTTAATCATGCTCCAGAAAATAGACTGGATTTTTTAGAGCAAAATATCCGCACAGCCAATTTCAGAGACGATTTGTACCTGGAAATAGCGGCTATTCATAATTTTTTGGGTAACCACAAAATCGCTTATGAGCTGCTGATGAAACGTAAATTTCATCCCTGGGAAGGTGGAGAAGGTAAGGTTGCCGCTCAATATGTGCATAGTTTGGTAGAAATGGCCAAAGCAACGATTTTAAATGGAAATGCTGAAAAAGGTATAGAACTGCTTAATGCAACACTTTTATTTCCGCACAACCTTGGCGAGGGGAAATTACCTGGTGCAAGAGATAATGACATTTATTTTTGGCTTGGTGCTGCGCATCTTGCACTTGGTAACCAAAATGAAGCACATAAAACCTGGCAGTTGGCAACTTTTGGAGATGAAGAACCAAGTGCTGCCATATTTTATAACGATTCTGCGCCCGATAAGATATTTTATCAAGGACTTTCTTTTAAAGCATTAGGGCATTTGGAAAGGTCAGCAGAAATTTTTAACAAACTCATTGCTCATGGTCAAAGCCATTATGGAGATGAGATTAAAATCGATTATTTTGCTGTTTCCCTTCCTGATCTGATGGTTTTTGATGATGATCTGAATGTCCGTAACCAGATACATTGCCTTTACCTTCAAGCTCTGGGTCATTTAGGCCTTAATAATCTTCAAGAAAGTGATGCTTTATTTCAACAGGTATTAATCCTGGATGTTATGCACTTAGGTGCAAAAACGCATCAGGAAATGATCAACCAGGAATATTTTTTTATTGATAAGAAATAAACACCTATACCTTTCTTTAAAAGCAAAAAACGGAAGAAATTCCGTTTTTTGCTTTGATTCTAAACTGGCGAAGCAAAATCTTCAATTAAGCCAGTAATAAGCCTGATCAAAAAAAATACTTTTTCTGTAAATCATAAAATAATCCATTCATAAGAAAAGATTGTCTATAGTTGAAATACGTAAATTACTTAACTTAGTTTACATATATTAAACCTAACCAAATTATGAAATTAAGATTTACATTAACCGCAATGTTAATGTTATGTGTCGTTATGCTGTCATTTGCACAGCGTAAATTAGTAACAGGGCGCATTACAGATAACACTAACCGGGTGCTCGCGGGCGTTAACATTATGCTCAAAAATGATAAAACAGGTACCGTGTCTGATGAAAACGGAGCCTTTAAAATCTCAGCAAAAACCGGAGACATACTGGTATTCAGTTACATTGGCTATACGGCCAAATCGTTAACAATCTCTACTGCCAATCAATACAATATAGTACTTAACCAGGCAGAAAATACACTTAATGATGCTGTGGTTATTGGTTATCAAACAATATCGCGAAAAAGTATTACAACGGCAGTATCTTCAGTAAGCACCAAAGATATTGCCCCAATAACAACATCAAACGTTGCAGAGGCCTTGCAGGGTAAAGTACCTGGTTTACAGGTATTTCATGGTGGCGGGAGTGCTGGGGCGCAACCAAAATTACTTATCCGTGGTTTTGCCACCATTACCGGTGCAAGTGATCCTTTGGTGGTTGTAGATGGAGTAATCAGTTCTTTTGGTGGCCTAAACGATATTAATCCATCTGATATTGAAAAAGTAGATGTATTAAAGGATGCTGCCGCTACTGCAATTTATGGATCAAGAGGCGGAGCTGGAGTACTTATCATCACTACAAAAAGAGGTAAAGGAAAAGCCCAGGTTAATTTTAACGGAACCTCGGGCTTAAGCGAGTGGACAAATCCCAACCTTGCTCAAACACCGGAATTTGTGGCGCATTACCAAAAAATTTATGCCAATAATAACCAAACAGTGCCTCAAAATGGTGCGGTAACAGATGTAAATAGCGACTGGTGGAATGCGGCAATTAAAAAATCTTATACTCAAAATTACAATGTCAGTGCATCAGGCGCAAAAGACGGGCTTTCTTTTTATGGCAGTATCGGTTATTTCAACCAAACTTCAAATTACAATGCGCAGCGAAAAACAGCCGATTACCGTAAAATAACAGCACGTTTTAACATTGATTATGAAATTTCGAAAATGTTTAAAATTGGTGTTAACCTGGCACCACGACTGGAAGATTATGGAAATGGTGGTGGCACCGGCCTTTTTAGTGTAATGTCTATAGCGCCAAATGTTCCAATTACAAAATCTCCCGAAAAAACTCAGGCTGATGTAAATGCCTATGCAGCCACAAACCCCAGTTGGGATTTTTCAGCTTACAATCCTGAATATAGTCAGTTTACCCGCTCAAATTTTAATAATGTAAATAATCCGATTGCGGCAATGGCTCGTAATTTCAACAATAGCAAGTTTTTTAGTACCCAGGGATCTACTTATATAGAGGTGAAACCCATAAAAGGCCTAACATTTAAAACAACCCTATCAGGATTTTATAATTCAGCTAATCAAGCCATTTATGGTCCTAAGTATTATATTGATCCACAAGATCGAAGTGATAAATCGGGTGTTTCTCAAAACACGGCAATTGCTTACCGCTGGCAGATTGATAATACTTTAAACTATGTTGGAGAAATCGGTAAACACCATTACAATGTGCTTGCAGGCCAATCGGCAGATAATTATACCACCAATAGTACCTACTTATTCCGCCAGGATATTCCATATGATTCTGAGCCGTACCGTTATGTTTCTGCTGGTGCAACCCTCACCGGTGGAAGCGGTGTTTACCAACCTGGTGCAGGGCCTTTTGGTAAAATGAATTCTTACTTTGCCAGGGTATCTTATGATTTTAATGAAACTTACTACCTGAGTGGCTCTTTCCGTACAGATGGTTCATCATTGTTATCGCCAAAAAACCGCTGGGGATATTTTCCTACTATATCCGGGGCATATGTTATTTCCAATGAAACTTTTATGAAAAGTATTACCTGGTTAAGCTATTTAAAAATGAGAGCTTCTTTTGGTAGAGTTGGCGGTAACTTGCCCAATTCTCCAGGTGCTTATCAAAGCACATTGGGCATAGCTGATTACGTTAATGGTGATAGAAACCGCATATACGGTTATGTACCGGCCAATGTTCCGGATGCCAATATTAAATGGGAAACCACACAGGATATTACCATTGGCTTAGATGCCGATTTTCTTAACAATAAGCTTTCATTATCAGCTGATAAATATTGGCGTTCACCAAAAGATATGTTGCTGTATTTGCCTGTGCAACCATCATTAGGCTATCCACAGGGCTATATTCCTTCAGTGTACACAAATGTGGGGAGTATTCGTACCACCGGTTATGAAATTGCTTTAAACTACAAAGATAAAGTAGGAGAGGTTTCTTACGGCATAGGGTTAACCTTACAGCATTTTACCACAAAAGCGATAGACCTGAAGGGACAAACACTATATGACGAAATTCCTAATGATGTTTTCCAATCGACCAGAAGAACTAAAACAGAAGCCGGAGATATTGTGGGCGGTTTTTATGGTTATCAGGTTTTGGGCGTTTTTCAAACGGCACAGGATGTTTTAAACTATAAATCCGGAGATGGTACAGTATTGCAACCCAATGCACGACCAGGTGATTTTATGTATCAAAATATTAACGGTGATGGTAAAATAGACCTTAACGACAGAACTTCAATAGGAAATCCATATCCTAAATTATCTGCAGGATTAACTTTGCAGGCCTCTTATCGGGGTTTCGATATCCGCGCAGAATTTTATGGCTCATTTGGTAATAAAATAGCCAACGATTACCTGGTGAGGATGAATCCGGTTTACAATTATAACTTTATAAGTGGTAGCGCAGATAAATTTTGGAACGGACCAGGAAGTACAAATAGTTACCCAGTATTAAGCCTTACAGATCCTAATGGGAATTTCTCAAATAACTCCAGCTTTTTTGTTTCAGATGGTAGTTATGTAAGAAATAAACTCTTACAAGTAGGTTATACTGTTCCTAAAAAGATTTTTGGTCAGCTAGCCAATGCACGCATTTATGTTTCTGCCCAAAATCTTTTCACCATTACAAAATATAAGGGCTTAAATCCGGAAATGCCTTTTGAAGGTATTCTCCGCTATGGAATTGACTACGGTCAGAACCCCATTCCGAAATTTTTTAACATAGGTTTCAATGCAAATTTTTAATGCTTATCAAAAAAAATATCATGGCAAAATTTAAATATATTATATTGGTATTGATTGTAATCGGTACCGCAGGTTGTAAAAAAAGTTTTTTAGATCAGGAACCTTTTGGGAGTTCCATCCAATCCAGCACCTACTATAACACTGTTGATGAGGCTACATCGGCCACCCAGGCGGCTTATAAGTATATCGATTATAGTGACTGGTGGCAGGGGCAATGGTGGCGTCAGATTGCGGAAGCCGCTTCTGATAATGCATGGATTGGTGTAAACGGCGGACAAGGAACGGCGGTACAAGCTGCTCACTACACACTCAATGGAGAAAACGACAGACTTGAGGTACACTGGATTTTAATTTACAAAAGCATATACCTCTATAACGCTACGATTGAGGGACTAGAAAATTCGAAAGTAGACCAGGCTGTAAAGCAGAAATTAATAGCAGAATTAAAGTTTTTACGCGCTTTCCAATATTTTGAACTGGTTAGGAGCTTTGGCGATGTTCCGCTTTTAACCAAACCTCTTGGCCCGCAGGATAATAATTACACTAAAACAAGTGCAGCAGAAGTATATAGTTTCATTAAACAAGATTTGATCAGTGCGGTAGCAGTTTTGCCGGCAAAATCGCAATACAGTACTGCTGATAAATTCCGGGTATCAAAAGGAGCTGCTCAAAGCCTTTTGGCGAAGGTAAACTTGTATACCGAAAACTGGCAGGAAGCATTAAACGTAAGCAACCAAATCATTTCTTCTGGTGAATATGCTTTGGAACCCGCTTTTGGAAACATCTGGCAAAGTAATAATTCCAATGGAAAAGAATCTATTTTTGAAATACAGTTCCAGTTTTCTACCCAGTATCCGGGTTTAGGAAATATTTCTCCGACAACAACTATGCCCAACTCTGAAGGTGGATGGGGATATTTTTGTCCAACCAGCGATCTTGAAAATGCATTTTTAAGTCAAGGTGATCAAATTAGGCTCAACTGGACAATCATGAAGCATAATGAACCAGTAATTGGCGATCCTGCGGTTACCGCACTTGATGGCAACCCCACACAGAACAAATCTGCCCGTTACAACCGAAAAAACTATGTTCCAAGAGCTGAACGTAGTCCTGGTGGTTATTTTTCGAAAGACCATATTTATTTTAGACTGGCAGATATTTACCTCATAAATGCCGAAGCTGCGGCAATGTTACAGCAAAATGGTGCAGCATTGCAATCGTTAAAAGCATTGAGAGATCGGGTATCGCTCAATACAGATATGTCTCTCACCGGCTGGGATTTAATTAATGCTGTACGTACAGAACGCAGATTGGAACTTGCTATGGAAGGCGATCGGTTATTTGATCTCCGTAGATGGAAAGATCAGGCCGGGCAACCTGTTATCAATAGCGTTATGGGTCCGAATGGCAGTTTTGTTAAATATAACACAGTCCAAAGTACCGATCCTTACGAAACTAAAAATCTTAACGAGCCTCAAAATAAAGGATTCAATTTTGTTGCAGGCAAGCATAATTTATGGCCAATACCCTCAAAAGAAGTAATAGCCTCAAAGGGTAGAATAACACAAAACCCTGGTTATTAATGGTTACTTTAGTACAAACAGCAACTACAAAAAATCAACTTTAAACTTAACCTGTTTCGATGAAAATATTCTTTTTTTTCTTAATCACACTCTTTTCCGCTGATATCGCGCTGGCACAGCAGCAGCCTTTATCTTTATCAGGTATTTGGCACTATAAATTGGATTCGCTGGATAGCGGAATCAAAGAAAAGTGGTATGGGCAAAAATTACAGAACGAAATCCATTTGCCCGGAACACTTGATGATGCGGGAGTGGGTAAAGCCATGGCCGTTGATACCTCAGTAATGAACAAGTCGGTAATGTTGCGCCTTTCCAGGAAACATCAGTACACCGGGGCAGTGTGGTATCAGAAAAAGATAATATTAAGTAATCAAATGGATAATGCCAGCTTAATGCTCGAAAGGGTAATATGGAGAACAGACTGCTGGATAGATGGCCGCCCTGCAGGAACTCAGAATAGTTTAATTGCAGCACAAAACTTTAAGCTTGGCAGTTTAAATCCCGGAGAACACATTATCACTTTACGCATTGATAACAAGAAACAGTTTGATATCAGCTTTAACGATTTTGCACATGCTTATACCGATGGAACCCAGATTATCTGGAACGGCGTAATCGGCAAAATCGAAATAAAAAATCAGCCAGATCTGGCAATAGAAAATTTACAGCTATTTCCAGATCTGCAAACTAAAAAAGTTACTGCAAATATTACTTTAACAATGGCCAAAGCTACAGAAAAGCTGATTTTCAGGGCACAAGTGTTTAAAGGTAACCAGCTGATTGAAGAGTTCAAGAATATTCCGTTTGGTACAGATACTGGCGGGGTAAAAAAAATTACAGTCCACTTAAAAGAGGCCAAAACCTGGGATGAATTTACGCCGCATTTGTACCGCATTAAAATTAGTCTGCTCAACAAATCTGGTAAACTGATTGATGAAAAAACGGAAACTTTTGGTTTCAGAAACTTAACTGCAACAAAGAAAGAACTTTTGGTTAATGGTAGGCAACTTTTTTTAAGAGGAACGCTGGAGTGCAATATATTCCCACTTACAGGTCATCCGCCAATGGAAAATGCGGGGTGGCTGAAAGTATTTAAAACGGCCAAACAGTATGGATTAAACCATCTCCGCTTTCATTCATGGTGCCCGCCTGATGCAGCATTCCGTGTGGCAGATTCATTAGGTTTTTACCTGGAAGTAGAACTGCCATTGTGGAGCCTTAATGTGGGCAAGGATAAGCCTACTTTGGCCTATTTGGAAGATGAGGCGCAGTTGATTATCAAAAAATATGGCAACCATCCCTCATTTTGTTTCTGGAGTATGGGTAACGAACTCGAAGGAGATTTTGCGTGGCTTCAAAATTTGGTTAAACAATTAAAAGCGCAGGATAGCAGACGCCTTTACACCACTACCACATTCAGTTTTCAGCAAGGGCATGGCAAATCGCCTGAACCTATTGATGATTTTTTTGTAACCCAATACACAGATAAAGGCTGGGTGCGTGGACAGGGAATATTTAATACCAACGTGCCTGATTTTAAAACGGATTACAGCAAAGCAGTTGAAGATGTAACTGTGCCCCTGATTATTCATGAAGTTGGACAATATTCTGTTTACCCGGATCTGAAAGAAATAGAAAAATACAACGGTGTGTTATCGCCAATGAATTTTAAAACCATCAGAAACGACCTCAGAAAGAAAGGTATGCTCGCATTGTCTGATCCTTATTTAAAAGCCAGTGGAATGTTATCTGCCAGTTTGTACAAGGAAGAAATAGAAAGGGCATTAAAAACAAAAGGGGTAAGTGGTTTCCAGCTTCTTGATCTCCATGATTTTCCAGGTCAGGGAACCGCTTTGGTTGGGGTATTGAATGCTTTTTGGGATAGCAAAGGCATTATTACTGCTGATGAATTTAGCCGTTTCTGCGGACCCGTTGTGCCGTTATTGAGGTTCGAAAAAGCAGTTTATACAAACAATGAACATTTTACAGCAACGGCCGAAGTAGCAAATTTTTCAGCTAAAACGTTAAATAATCAGCTTATATGGACAGTTGCCGATATTAACAATAAGATAATTTTTAGTGGGAATTTAGGAAAGAAAACAATAGCCATAGGGAATGGAAACAATATCGGCTCATTAGATATAGACCTAAACAGCATTAAAAAACCGCAACAACTCATCGTAACCTTAAAGTTTGATCACTCTACCATTAGCAACAGCTGGAAAATTTGGGTTTATCCTCAAATTAAAGAAAATGTAAAAAACAATCAAGCCAGGTTCACCACCTCTGTTGACAGTGCATTAATTTTTTTAAAGCAAGGATACAATGTAGTATTAAATCCTGATACAACGGTGCTTAAAGGCAGCGAAGGCCGATATGCTCCAGTTTTTTGGAGTCCGGTGCATTTTCCTGATCAGCCCGGGAGTATGGGCTTGTTAATTGATCCCAAGCATCCCGCTTTGGCCGATTTTCCTTCCAGTTACTATAGCGATTGGCAATGGTGGGATTTGGTTACCCATTCAAAATCTATTTCAATTGATTCTTTGTCCAAAAAAATCAACCCAATTGTAAGGGTAATCGATAATTTTTATAAAAACAGAAACCTGGCTGCCCTGGCAGAATTTAATATAGGCAAGGGAAAGCTTATGCTCTGTACGTTTGATATCCATAATAATTTAAACGAAAGACCCGCTGCCAAACAACTCCGGCACAGCTTGATTAAGTACGCTTCAGGAAATGACTTTAATCCTTTAGATAACCTAAGCCCAGCAGAATTGCAACTGATTTTACCAAACCGATAAAATGAAAAAAATAAAAGAAATGTATATTTTTTGCGCAAAGTTAACGATGGTATTAATGCTGTTGGTTGCTAAAACCCACACTATGGCAGAAACCAGGTTAACCAAATCAGATAGGCTGGGGCAAGAGCAGCAATTGGTCGATTCTTCCTATTGCTCATCAATGATACGGGAACTGAAAAAGAAATGGCCTGAAAACCGAAACCTTAATTTTGTATTTCATGGACATAGTGTGCCGAGTGGATATTTCCGCACGCCTACAGTAAATACTTTCGAGTCTTATCCATTATTAGTGCAGCGTAAAATAGCTGCTCATTACCCTACAGCGACTGTTAACGTAATTAAGACCTGTATAGGAGGAGAAAATTCTGAACAAGGGGCTAAAAGATTTAAAAAAGATGTTTTGAGTCATAGGCCTGATGTGCTATTTATCGATTATGCTTTAAATGATCGTAATATTGGTTTAACCCGTGCCCGTTCAGCCTGGGAATCGATGATTAAAAAAGCACTGGCATCGAAAGTAAAAGTTATACTCCTCACGCCAACACCCGATTTAACTGAGGATATTTTAGATAGCAATTCAAAGTTGGCACAACACAGCAAGCAGATTATTGCACTTGGCGTAAAATATCAAATCCCCGTGGTGAATGCTTATGGTACATTTAAAAAATTGAAAGAAAAGGGACAAAATTTATCGGATTACATGGCTCAAACCAACCACATCAATGAAAAAGGACATGAAATAGTGGCCAATCAAATTGTAAGTTTTTTTGAAATCGGAAGCACATAACTTGCATTCTTTTACTTTAATCTATAAAAAAAAAATGCCGCTGGGTTTAAGCCCGCGGCATTTACTTGTGAATTATAAAAACTATTTTATTCAGTTGGCTTTATTTCTGGAGCACCTGATTTATTAATGCTGAGCGGCAACCATATATAGCTTGAATTTTGTAAATCGAGCTTATTCCAGCGGTCGGCCATAAAGATAAACTGGTTAGTTTTTCCTGCAACTGGTAGTACGAACGTACTCTGTCCATAATAGGTCTTGTCGGCATCTTTGCCTAGGCAAGGGTTTCCAAAAGCTTTCCATTCACCCATAATACTGTCTGCTACAGCATAATTTGCCTCATTAGGAGACCAGCCTGTACATCCTGAAGTGATCATGTAATATTTATTCTGGTATTTAAAAACGGCAGGAGCCTCTCTTTTCAATCCGATAAGAATCCGTTTTTCGGTTTTCGTATGTTTTAGGTAATCATCACTCAACCTGGTAATGTACATGGTGGCATTATCTTCAGAGGAATAAAAATGATATGCCTTTCCATCGTCATCTACAAAAAGATTCATATCTCTGGCCATATTGCCATTTGGCCTTTCGCTCCCTAAATACTTAAATTTTCCTGTTGGTGAGCTGCTTACAGCAACACCCGATTTTGCAGCACCATAATCATCAGTGTCAATATGCATCCACATTACAAACTGTTTGGTTTTTTTGTTATAAATCACTTTAGGCCTTTCAATTACCTTAGAAACATGCAAATCACTCTTTTTATTCAATCGATCTGAAGGAAGTATAATCCCTGCAAATTTCCATTTTTTAAGGTCTTTAGACGTGTAACATGATACGCCACCAGCGTTTACCCTGTAATTTTCCCAATTTGAACCAGGCACTTTAAATGTTTTGCCCAATTTTACTTCTCCATACCAATAATATGTTCCCTCATGAAAAAGAATTCCGCCACCGTGAGCGTTGATTGGTTTAGCATTTAAGTCAGTAAATGAGCTTTTTTTAGTTGTTGAGGCTGTTTGCCCAAACGTAATACTTGTTTGAAATAAAATAATAACTGTAAAAAATAATTTACGCATAATTTAGGGTTAAGAATAAAAAGGAAATGAATTGTAGAGCCAAAAAGAATAAAACCCAATTATAGCTCAAACTTCCTTGTAAAAAGGGGGTAAAATCGTCAATTTTAGGGTGATTTTCGGAATTTCTGACGTGCATTACTTTTACTTTTTTATGTTTATGGTTATCAAATAACTAACTTTATGCTTTTTATTACCCGTTTATTGCTGATATTTTGTGTTTTTTCAGCGAAACTGTCTTTTGCCCAGCTTGCTTATTCTGAGCGGCTTTTGGGGGTAGATATGGGATTATCCAACAGTTCCATTAACGCTATTTATCAGGATAAGGCAGGTTTTATGTGGATTGGAACTCAGGATGGGTTAAACCGTTACGATGGTCACGGTTTTCGGGTATACCGCCACCAGTTTAATCAGCCTGGTACCATTGATGGTAACTGGATTGTTTGCATTACTTCTGATTCCCAGGGTAGGATTTGGGTAGGTACCAATCATGGTGTGAATATTTACGATCCCATTTCGGATTCTTTCAATCACCTTAATTTTAATGATGAAGGTAAAATAAAATTAATAACCGCTTATATATCAGATATTAAAGTAGATCCTCAAGGTGATATTTTTATTGCCACCGCAAATGATGGTTTGCTAAAATGTAAAAAAACAGAGCTGATTGGCCATAGGATAGTTACTAAAGGAGCAGGTGCTACTCCCTTATACAATTTTCAGGTTTCCTCAATTGCCATTCACAAAAATGTTGTTTGGGCATGTGGAAGAGATGCTGGTTTGTTTGCTTATAACAGTAAAAATAATACCCTTCATATAGAGAATAATCAAATTACGGGCATCAATACAATGGCATTTGATCACCAGGGCAAGTGCTGGATTGGTGCAGATGATGGCCTTTATTGTTATGCAGATAAACGCGTAACAAAGGTTTATGAAAGCAGAAACCGGATTGTAAATCTTTCAATAAAAAAAGACATGCTTTGGGTTTGTTCAGACGGTGATGGCGTGTTAACCAAGCGTACGGATGATTTAAAGGCACCCCTTAGATTTCGTTTTTACAATAAGGATGCAGACCTTGGCAAATCTATATTTTCCATTTTCCATGATCGGGATAACAGAACCTGGATAGGTACCTTACGGCACGGTGGCATTATTTTGGATCCTGGCGCACTTCAGATCAGAAACTTTATGCATTTGCCTAATCTGGCGGGTTCATTGGTAAATAAAGAAGTACTTTCGCTAAGTGAAGATAAAAACAATAACTTATGGATTGGTACAGATGGATACGGCCTTTGTCGTTTAAACCTCAAAAATCATCAGTTTAAAAACTACAACACAAAATCAGAGCCCTCTATATCAAGTGATTATGTAACTTCAATTCTTTCAGCTGCTGATGGAACGGTTTGGATAAGCACTTGGGGAGGAGGGATCTTAAGGTTCGATCCGGTAAAAAATAATTTTACGAGATACAGTTGCATCAATCCAAAAACTTTAAAAGAAGATAAAAATACCTGGAAAATCTTTCAGGATAGGCAGAATAAAATCTGGGTAGGAACATGCCGGGAAGGAGGGTTGTACAGTTTCGACGCTGCAAAGAACAGGATGGTGTGCTTTGACCCTAAACTGATGAATGTTCTGAGTTTCTTCGAAGACAAAGATGGCCAGCTTTGGGCCGGCAATTATTATGCACTGATCAAAATTGATAAAACTAAACTTACTCATAAAAATTTCATTACAGGATTTGCTGTGAGGGATATTAGAGGCTATGGAGATAAGAAACTTTGGTTAGCAATGGAAGGGGCTGGTCTCCAATTGTTTGATAAGGAACATAAAAATTTCGTACGTTACACCGAAACAGAAGGACTTGCAAACAATTCTGTATTAAAAATTATTGAAGATAAGCAAGCCAATTTATGGATCAGCACACTCGGAGGAATTTCCATTTTCAACCCTAATCGAAAACAGTTCAGAACGATCAATGCAGAGGCCGGTCTGCTCAGCAATGAGCTGTCATATAACGCTTCCTTAATGCTAAGTTCGGGCGAAATGGCTTTTGGAGGCACAAAGGGATTAAATATCATTGATCCCGAAAGTTATAAAAGTTATTTAAAACCCAGGAGCATTTACATTACGGGCATCAGGGTAAATAATAAGCCTATTGCAGAACAGCAGGATTACATTGTACAAAAAACATCCGATAGGATTCTCGCCATAAAAATTCCTTATAATAAGGCAAGTATAGACCTTAGTTTTGTGTCGCCCAAATATTCCAATCAGGCGGGCTGGTCATATTCGTATTATTTGCAAGGCTGGGATAAGACGTGGAGTTTAACCACTAAAAATACAAACGCAGTATATAACCGCCTGGCCGAAGGTAAATATTATTTTAAGGTAAAACTCAACGAACCTGGAAATGTAGCCAATAATGAAGAAACAATTTTAACCATTATTGTACTGCCACCGTTTTACCGTACTTGGTGGGCTTACGTTTTTTATCTGGCTTGCGTTGTTGCCCTTATTTATGCGATTGTTCGGTACCGTTCGCGCCAGATCAGGCTGAGTTACGAAGTTGATTTTGCAAAGTTGCAAACCCAGCGGGAGAAAGAACTTAACGAAAAGAAACTGAATTTTTTCACCAACATATCGCATGAGTTTAGAACGCCATTAACCCTGATTATCAATCCGATAAAAGATCTTTTAGAGAATTTTGAGCGTCTTGATGTAAGAACAGAATTGGATACCATGCTGAGGAACTCCAAAAGGCTTTTAAATTTAATAGATCAGCTTTTGGGGTTTAGAAAGCTTGAAAATGAGAGTCAGGCCCTAAAATTTTATCCCGAAGACCTCAATAAACTCTGTGAAGAAGTATTTAAGTGTTTCGATCAGGCTGCGCGGGCAAAGCAGATCAACTATAGTTTTGTTCCCTCAGGCACAGATACAAAATTATATATTGACTACGAAAAAATTGAAATATGCATCTTCAACCTGCTTTCCAATGCCTTTAAACATGTTCCCATAGCAGGAGAAATTACGCTGGAAGTGCTTGGCAAAACAACCCATGTTGCAGTAAATATAACCGACAACGGCCCCGGTGTAACCGATAAAAACGGCGGTGCTGAAAAAATATTTGATAAATATTTTCAGGCTGAACATAAGTTTTCAGGTTCGGGATTTGGTATTGGGCTTTATTTGGTGAAGGAACTGATTACGGCACATGGTGGAACGATTACTTATCAGCGTGGCTTGGGTGGAAATACTATTTTTACCCTGCAATTTAGAAAAGGATCAGCGCATATTAACACTGAGGATATTGTATCAGTATCAGCAGTAAGAGCAGAATTACCCCAGGTTGTAATACCCGATTTGCCGGAAAAGGAATTAACGGCAATAGATAAACCCCATCTTTCGGCAGCCAGCTTTGTTTCGGATAAAAAAATTGTATTGGTGGTTGATGATGATGAAGAGATTCGGAATTACCTTAAAAGGCTGCTTCAAGGGATTTATACTGTTAGGGAAGCTGAAGATGGTGTACAAGGACTGGAAATGATCAGGGAATTTATGCCAGATCTGGTGATTACTGATATTTTAATGAAGCAGATGGATGGTGTAGAACTTTGTAAAAAAGTTAAGGAAAATCCTGCTTTAGAACATATTCCGGTTATTTTACTCACCGCAACAGCTTCAGATCAATCCAGGTTAACCGGAATGGAATCTGGTGCAGATGATTACATTACAAAACCTTTCGAAAACAAACTTTTATTGGCCAGGATAGAAAATATTCTGAAAAACAGAAGTAAACTTCAACGCTATTTCCTTGATACCATAACGTTAAACAATAACCATGGCAAGGTTCCTCTTGATTTTAGCGCATTTTTAGATCAGTGCATTAAATTTGTTGAAGCGCATATTAACGATAGTGAACTGTCTATTAATGCACTCGCGTACGAAACAGGCCTTAGCCATTCTGGTTTATACCGTAAAATCAAGCGCATTTCAGGATTGTCGGTAAATGCTTTCATCCGTTATATTCGTTTGCGCCGTGCAGCTGTAATTTTACTAACAAGTGAGGGTAATATTAATGAAGTGTCTTTTCAGGTAGGGATTAATGATATCAAACATTTTAGAACACAGTTTAAAAAAGTTTTTGGCCTTAATCCTTCAGCCTATGTTAAAAAGTATAAGGGCAGTCTAAACCCCAACCTGCAATCACTAACTAAATTTCGCAATTAATTTGTTTAATCAATTGATTATATCCCTTAAGGTTAAACCTTTTCTGAAGTAACGATCGTAAAAATGTTATGCATATGTAAGTTAAATCGTCATTGCTGAGAAGGCTTTTTCAGCCGACGAAGCAATCTTTATTTTAATGATCACTAACATGAAAGATTGCTTCGTCGTTCCTCCTCGCAATGACGACTTTCTTAAAAGATCTGTCAATGGTAGCGTAGCTGTAGGGTTTTTAACACAGATTTACACAAACCGACACATATCAGTTTTTCCAAGGAAACACAGAAAGCAAGGAGAATTCATAGCCTATTGGTATCGTCATTGCGAGAAGGCTTTTTCAGCCGACGAAGCAATCTTTATTTTAATGATCACTAACATGAAAGATTGCTTCGTCGTTCCTCCTCGCAATGACGACCTTTCTTAAAAGATCTGTCAATGGTAGCGTAGTCGAAGGATTTTTAACACAGATTTACACAAATCAACATAGCATTTTTTGCCACGTAAACACAGAAAGCACGGAGAATTCATAGCCTATTGGTATCGTCATTGCGAGAAGGCTTTTTCAGCCGAGGAAGCAATCTTTATTGCAATGATCACTACATGAAAGATTGCTTCCTCGTTCCTCCTCAGCAATGACTACATTTCTTAAAAGATCTGTCAATGATAGCGTAGCTGTAGGGTTAGTTTAATAATTTACAAAACAGATAATATTTTTTGACTTTGACTTTTTATAGTTGAAAGCAAATAACTCCTCAAAGATAAGTGCTACTACAAAAACAAAAACTTTTGTAAGGGGGGGTGAAATAGAAAAACATGCGGGGTAAAATCGACATACAAAAATTGTCTTTCTCATTCGTAGGAATTTCGTATTTCTTCTTTTGTACAACCGGTTTTTCAATGAGCATTTAAAAAAGATACAAAAATGAAAAAAAAGCTTTATTCTGATGCTGTAAGCTATGTTTTTAAAATTCTGAAAGCAAATTAAACGGCTAACAATTTTGGACAAGACAATGGATGGATGAAAAATCAATTTTGGATATGGACTGTATTAACTTTGTGACGTTAGCGCAATAAACCTAAATGTCTATCCTAATCTGCTTATGAAAATAATTCAAGATTTCTTGTATTCTGGAATTATACCATTGGTTAAGCCAATAACATATTCATTAGGTGCTTAAGATATTTATTTAATTATTGCAGGTAATGATTACGGGTTATCACAAAAACCTTTACTTGAAGGTTTGCAGAGGGATGAAGCAGTGATAACTTAGAGTAAAGGCTGTGGATACAGCCTTTACTCTGCTTTATGCCAGAAGGATGTTTATTTTATACAAGCTGCCTTATAAAACCACCCGTTACAATTTATTCATGCTAACATGTTGTCGTAGGGTTTAAAATATTGAAATGAAACGTTTACTTATTTATAACTTAATTTTACATGTCTTTGCGGTTCAGTAGATCTGAAATGTATGCGCAACTTGAGGTCTGTCGGAGATTAGTGGCTGAGAAAATGGAGCGAACAGATATTGACAATTGGATTCATTCTGATTATCTTAAACTTAGTGCGCTCTTATTCCAAGAAACGCGCGTCAATATCAGTATCAATACTTTAAAGAGAATCTTCGGTAAACTCAAAACTGATGATGTGTACTGCCCACAAAAAGCAAGTTTAGATGCAATGGCCAGATTTGTAGGCTTTGTAGACTGGGAAGACTTTGAATCATCACATGATTTTAAAAATGACGCCAATACGGAGAGCCACCTGCCAAATGTGCCTACATCTCTAGCCAGAACAAGGAATACAAGAAATAAGTTTTTAATAAAAATAACGGCCATTGTATTTCCAATTGTTGCCATTATTATGTTATGGATCTCTTTTTCACAGGAAAAACCATTGATGAGGCTAACCTGTAAAAATCCGGAAGGGCAGGGGATGCTGTCAGCGGTTTTTCAAATTGTTAACCTTAAAGGTTCTTCCATAGTTGCACCTCTATCTATCGACTTCGGGGATGGTAAACGCGATACAATCAAAAAAAATCACGACCAGATTGTTCATTACTATGGGCACAGTGGGCGTTACCTTGCTGTATTGAGATATGGAGATACACCTTTAGATACAGTGGCAATATATGTTAAAACGCGTGGTTGGACCATCGCGGCTTTGCCTCGCGATTCTGGATATTACGAATTAAATAAGCGATATGATCCACAATCAGGTAGTGAAATAAATGCGAAAGATGTGAAGAATGCGGGTGTAGATACCTTGAATACTTATTTTTTAAGCTACTTAAACATAAAAACATCCAAAATTAGTGGTGATAATATGGAATTTTTGGCCGATGTAAAAGCACTTGATGTATTTCCACGAAGAGATTGTGGCGAAGTCCGTTTTACGATATATGGTGATTCTTCTGAACATCGTTTATCGCTAACCCAGATGGGCTGCGCTGCGATGGCTGGCGTTTCTTTTTCAGAATTAAAAAAGAATGGAATTGAAGAAGATCTTTCAGGTTTAGGAATGGATTTAAAGAAAGGTGGTAAAGTTCGTTTGGTGGTGAAGGGCAAAATCGTAACCATATTTCTAAATGGCCGATCTGTGCTAACGGCAAAATATCATAAAACGCTTGGTAACGTCTCCGGAATTAGCATTGTATTTAAAGGTATTGGTAAAGCTTCGGGTGTATCATTACGCAGCATTATAAAGAAGGAAGAATTTTAGCATTAAAATTATTCTTTCCTGGATTTTTTCTTTATGCGTTTAAGCGTTATCAAGTGAATATCCGGATTCTTTATCCAGATGGACAGATGTCCAACCACTTTGGACATGCAATGGACACGAAAATAATTAAGTTCAGCTCAATCAGTATATAGTTTTGTAAAAAAAAATTAAGGCTATTCAATTTTATTCAACAACAAATCACTTGCTTGAATATTTATAGTCCTGAGTTTCCCGATTTAAGATTTATAATTTATTAATTAAAAAGTGTGGAGTCAATAATGTTAAGTGTGTTTAAAAGAACATGCGTTTCAGGTCAGTTGGTAAGTAGTTATCTAAAAGCCAATCTGCATGTCTTACCCTCATCTGATTTCCTAAAGTCAGGCAGGTAGTAACTTAACCTTATCCATAAATAATTTTCTGATGTAGCCAGATCAGTAATATCCCGTTTACGAATCTAATAAGCCATCATTTTAAACATTGAAGAAATACTAATTATACGCTGCTAAAATTTACTCCATGGATAAAAATTTACCTACAATTTTTGGTACATCCACCCCCTTTTCTTTAAAATTCAGTTTGAAAAAGCAATTCAATCTTTGGTTTGCTAAGCTTCTGGTTTTGTTTGCAATCTTGTTTTTCAATACCCAATTGGCTATTGCTCAGGCTCCCCGGTTTTTGCTAAATCCAGGTTTTGAGGCCTATGCTCCAGGTTGTAATGGTCTAGCTTACTCAGTTGTGAGCACTGATGGCATACCTGGATGGATTTCTAATGATAATGTAGGTGGTCCAGGCGTGCTTTGTCAAATTCCAACTAATAGGAATGTAGTTAGACCTATTGAAATCTGGGCAAATGGCTATTTACAAATTCCTCCTAAATCAGGCACCCGACTGGCAGAGGTAAATGCTTTTGTAGCCAATGGGCTTTACCAGGATTTATGTCTTTTACCTGGTGAAACCGTTACTTTTTCAATATGGCACAGAAAACGGGAAAAGAATGACAATCAAAATGAAAATCTTTTAGTCCAGTTAATAGATCCTGCAACCGGTAATACGGTTTCTACAGCAGCAACCAGCCACAATGCGGTTTTTGGTCAATGGACACTTTATCAAGGTGTTGTAACCAATAATGGCGTGCAGGGTACGCGGAGATTAGGCGTTTTTGGGCGGGTTTTTGATTTGAGTGGTAATCCTATAGGAGAGCAATCAGCAGGTAACTTAATTGACGATGCAGATATTGATTTAAAGCCATTAGCAGATATAAGGCGGTTTACTTCACAGGTGATAACAGAAGGAAGTGCCACCAATGGTGCAACTGCTATGGAATTATATATCAGCGGTAACTTAAAAGATGCCGCCACCGTTACCTTGCAAAAAAGTGGTAATGCTACTGCTGTAAGCGATTATACCATAGGTGTACCTACACGAGGAACCATAAGCACAAATGCAGCAGGTGATATTGTTTTAACGCTGCCACCGGGCGATTACGATCCAGTTGTAAGTACAGGAAGTACAGCAGGGATTATCAGTATTCCTTTTACCGCATTAAATGATGGAGTAGCAGAGCCAAATGGCGAAACTGTTACTTATACCATTACCAACACCAACGGAGGCGGCGGCGGTAATGCAAATTTAAATATGGCTTACAATATTGGTGGGTATAGTGCGGGTTGCTCGGTTAGAATAGGAACAGCTTCATTCAATATTTTTGATAGTCCAATAGTATTATCAGGTGCATTGTTTAATGATGCAGATGGTTTAAAAGACAATGCTGTTAACGGTACCGGCACAAATATTTCAGGCTCGATGTATGTTACCGTATTTAATGGTACTACTGTTACAGCCACAAAGTTAATACCCGCTAATGGTATTTTTTCATTCAATGCCGCTGAGGTTCCTAACGGAACATATAGCCTCCGCATAGGTACAAGTTCTGGTGGTGGGCCATCTCTCCCTAATGCAAACTGGGTTTTTACTGGTGAAGGGATTATAACTCAAGGTGATGGTAGCCCTAACGGAATTATCACAGGCATTACTGTAAACAGCAGTAACAGTGTACAAAATGCAAACTTTGGTGTAGAGCGATTGCCGCTAACAGATAATGTAACTGCTAGCGCTCAAGCTAACCCTGGCGGTACTACACAAATAGTGGTGCCAAATTTAAGGGGAAGTGATGCCGAAGACCTTCCAACTTCCAATAGTGATTTATCTGGTAAAGATCTAATCATTAATACCTTGCCTGCGGCTGCAGCCGGAATTTTATATTACAATGGCGTAGCAGTAACTGCCGGGCAAGTAATCCGTGCGTATGAACCTACGCAATTGCAGCTCGATCCGGCAAATGGTACGGTTACACCTACCTTTAGCTATAGTTATAGAGATGAATCATTAAGAACAAGCACATCAGCTGGTACCGTTACCATGGCTTTTAATGAAGTTATTTTAAGTGGAAACGTTTATGCAGATGCGAATGGAGGTACAATTTCAGGAACAGCTACCAATACAATTGGCGGAAACACCCTGTACGCAAATCTTTGTTCAGCCACTGGTACTGTGATTAAAAGCACTGCAGTTTTAGCCAATGGTACATACAGCTTTGCAACAGCAGATGGTGTAACCACAAATTCGAACTTTATTATTGCGGTTTCCAATGGTACGCAGGCTGTAGGAACAAATGTAAATACCACATTGCTTAATGCCAAAAATACAGCAGAGGGTTTAAACAGTAATGGCGATGCCACCCCTGACGGAAAAGTTGCTTTTTCGGTTGTTGCCAGTAGCATAGCAAGTATAAATTTTGCCATTGATCAAATTCCTACCGCCAATAATGCGAGTGCTAATTTTATTACACCTGGCGGTACGGCCACTGTTGTTGTACCCACATTAACGGGTAGCGATCCGGAAGACGGCAATTTCAATGGAACAGGCAATACCAATAAAGTGCAAATTCAAACCTTGCCCACCAGTGGAACATTGTATTATAACGGTGTGGCTGTAACTGTAAATCAGATTATCACCAATTACAATGCATCGTTACTAACTTTTGATCCTCCGGGTGCGGGCACCTTTAGCTTTACTTTTAGCGAAATTGACAATGCTAGTGTTTCAAGTGCTGCTGCAACGGTATCTATGACTTTTAATGCGATACCTGATGCGGTTGATGATAATATCACTTTAAATGAAGATGAAGTATTAAATCGGAATGTAGCTGCCAATGATGTATTAAGTACAGATGGAGGGAATGTGTTTAGTAAAGAAACCGATCCTGCAAACGGAACCTTGGTTTTTAATGCAAACGGAACTTTTATTTATACGCCTAAAGCAAATTATTTTGGATCAGATAGCTTTAAATATAAATTATGCGACATTAATGGCGATTGCGATATTGCAACTGTAACGCTTACCATAAACTCGGTAAATGATTTTCCGGCAGCGGTTGGTGATGCCATTAGTGGCGATGAAGATACGCAGATACAAGGAAATGTTGCCATAAATGATACACCAAGTGGTGATGGCGGTAACGTATGGAGCTTAGTAGGAGTAAATGGTGGTGCTACTAAAGGTACCGTGGTTTTTGCTTCAACCGGATTTTATACATACACCCCTACAGCTAATTTTAATGGTACTGATGTTTTTACCTACCAGGTATGCGATGTTAACCGCGATTGTGCAACGGCTACTGTAACAATTACTGTAAATCCTGTAAATGATTTGCCAGTTGCAAATAATGTAACCAATACGGCTACTTTAAAAAGTGCGGCCGGCGCTAAAACAATCGATCCATTTGTAGCCACAGATATTGATGGAACCATTTCATCATATAAAATTACAAGTATACCTACTACTGCACAAGGTACCTTAGCACTAAACAATACACCAGTTACAATTGGTCAAAATTTAACTCCTGCACAGGCAGCAATTTTAACATTTAACCCAAACCCACTATTTAGCGGTAACATTACATTTACGTATAATGCTACAGATAATTCTGGCGGTGTTTCAAATACCGCAAACTATGGTATTTCGGTGAGCATATCCGATGCTGATAAAGACGGTGTTCCTGATAGTATTGATTTGGATGATGATAATGATGGGATCCCTGATTCAATAGAAGGTACAGGAGATTTTGATAAAGATGGTATTCCAAATTACCTGGATGTAGACTCGGATAATGATGGTATTGTTGATGCCATTGAATCAAACGGAAAAGCATCAAATGATCCTGATAAGGATGGAAGATTTGGTATAGGTGCATTTGTGGATGCCAATGGAAATGGATTAAATGATGCTTTAGATCCGGCAATGGGAGGTACTCCGCTAGTTATTCAAGATAAAGATAAAGACGGGAAACCAAATTATCTTGATCTTGATTCGGATGGAGATGGTTTACCTGACACTTTTGAAGCTGCTTTTTATATTGTTGATGGAGAAAATGATGGCATAATTGGCACAGGTAACATTGTTGATGCCGATGGAGATGGTTTGTCGGATTTAAATGATCCGGATTTTGTAGCCATCAATAGTGCATTTAATCAGGATAGAGATTTCGATGGACTGTCGAATTATTTGGATATCGATTCAGATAACGACGGGATTATCGATAACATTGAAGGCTTACCAACCAATTCTTACGTTGCACCAACCGGGCTGGATACAGATGGTGACGGGATTGATAATGCTTATGATGTAAATAATGGTGGAGTTCCTTCTGGCTATTCCAATATAGATGGTGGTAATGCACCTGATTATGTAGATACCGATGCTGAAAACGATGGATTTAGAGATTGGTTGGAAAATGCAGTTGTGAGTCCGTTGGAGGTAGACAAAGTTAACAACCAGACAGGTGCTACCGGTGGGGATGGAATTATGGATTTGCTTCCTGATGCTGATGGCGATGGACTTGCAGATATTTATGACAATGATAACGGGAATACTAACCCTGTTTTTTATGCAACGAATGGTGGGCAAACGCCATTATCGATGCCAAATACGCAAATTCCGGGTGGGGAAAGAGATTGGCGCGCCAGTATAGATTTTGATAAAGACGGTGTGCCGGATGGTACCGACCTTGATGATGATAATGATGGTATATTAGATGTAGTTGAAGGTATTTTAAATAATACTGATGGTGGATTTGATGGTTTACTTGATTACCACGATTTAGATGCCGATGGCGATGGAATTCCAGATGTTATTGAAGCTGGAGGTAGTGATCCTGATAACAACGGTTTACCTGGAGTAGGCTTAATTGGCACAAATGTAGATGCCAACGGGATTCCGCTTGCCGCAAATGGAGGCTACACGCCGCCTGATACCGATGGTGATGGTATTCCTGATTTCTTAGACCTTGATTCTGATAATGATGGTATTTTTGATGTAATTGAAAATAATGGCCCCGATCAAAATAACGATGGGAAAGCTGGACCTTCATTTACCGGAGATTTTGATGCAGACGGAATTAATGATTATGTAGATAATTATAATAATATTACTGGTTCACTGGCAGGGAAGCCCTCTGGTGTTCCAATGACCGTGAAAGATAACGACGGTGATGGAATTCCCAACTATAGAGATCTTGATTCTGATAATGACGGAATTTTGGATAGCGTAGAAGGAAGTGGAGATACCGATGGAGATGGTATCCCTAATTTCTTGGATCTGGATTCGGATGGAGATGGTATTCCTGATAACATTGAAGCGCAGCTAACGGCAAATTATATTGCTCCATCTGGCATTGATGCCAACCATGACGGAATTGACGATGCCTATGGAACAACTGGTTTAACACCCGTAAATACAGATTCGGCAGACCAACCCGATTACCTGGATCTTGATTCGGACAATGATGGCGATGCAGATACAATTGAAGCATATGATACCAATAATGATGGTATTGCAAATATTGTAAAAGCCGGTACTGATGCTGATGCTGACGGACTGGATGATGCGTTCGACAATAATGATGCTTTATTTAATCCAACAAACGGACAAAACCCTGGCTCTTTTCCAAATCTTGATACTCCGGGAACTACAGAACGCGATTGGAGAGAAGATTATAATATTGCACCCGTAGCCACAACACCTGCTACAATTGTAATGATGGAAGATATCCCAAGAAAATTGACGGGGATTAGTTTTGCAGATCAGGATGCTGGCCAATTGCCAGTTAAAGTTACTTTTTCTGTTGATGCCACTAGTGGTACAATTGCAGCCCTAAGTGCAAATGGCGTAACGGTAAGTGGCGACGGAACCAGTTCGATCACCTTAACAGGTAGTATAACCAGTATTAATGATTTAATCTCAGCTGGTAAACTTACCTATACTCCTTCAGCAAATATCAATGGGATAAGAACGTTAACCATAACCGTTAACGATCAGGGAAATACTGGCGGGCCGGAATTGACAGATACAAAATCTATCAGATTAAATATACAGCCTATAAATGATATTCCCGTAGTGGCTGATATCAATAAAACTGGTTTAGAGGACAATGATATATTATTTACCGCAACTGATTTTAATAACAAGTTTGTTGATGTGGATGGAACGTTGGCAAAAATCCAGGTATTGGCACTTTCTAGCCTTCCTCCGGTAGAACAAGGTGTACTAAAATTAAATGGTGCTAATGTAATTGCTGGTCAGGAAATTTCGGCTTCCGATTTAGGGAACCTCCGATTTGTGCCAGCAACAAACTTTAATGGCAAAGTTACTTTTGGTTATAATGGAAGTGATGGTATAGATTACGCGGCTAATCCGGCAAATATTATTATCACTATTGCCCCGGTAAATGATATTCCTGTGATTGCCTTTATAACCAAATCGGGTAATGAAGATACACCTTTATCGTTTTCAAGCAACGATTTTACCAGTAAATTTACTGATAATGATGGTCAAGCTTTAAATAAGATTCAAATTATTACCCTTCCATCGGCAACGCAAGGCGTATTGCAGCTAAATGGTGTAAACATTGTGCAAAATCAGGAGATTGTTCAGGCTGATTTGCAAAATATCATCTTTATTCCGGCTGCCAATTTTAATGGAAATGCAACTTTCAAATATAACGCTTCAGATGGTGTGGCTTATGCGGATAACCCAAGCGACGTTAATATCACGATTGCTGCCGTTAATGATTTGCCAACTGTTACCCCAATTGTAAAAACCACAGCTGAAGATGTTTCGTTACCATTTACTTTAAATGATTTTATTTCCAATTTTAAAGATCAGGACAATGATGACCTTGAAAAAATTAAGGTAAGCGGGCTTCCCGATCTTACACAAGGCGTTTTAAAGTTAAATGGTGTAACCGTAGTAGAAAATCAGGAAATAGCTGCTGCTAATATCCCGGCCCTGATATTTATTCCTGCCACTAACTTTAATGGAAATACCAGCTTCAGTTGGACAGGTTTCGACGGTACGGATTATGCACCTGTAGCCAATGTTTCAATTACTGTAACTCCGGTAAATGATCCTCCTGTGGTTTCAGATGTTGTAAAATCTGGAAATGAAGATACGGTGATAGGCTTTACCCAGGCAGATTTTACCAGTAATTTTACTGATGCAGATGGCAATCAACTTACTAAAATTCAAATTGTATCTCTTCCTGCCAACGGATTATTAAAACTCAATGGGGTTAATGTTACTTCCGGACAGGAAATTGATGCTGCAGACCTTGCTGAAATTATATTTGTGCCTAACGTTAATTATAATGGAAGCACCACTTTTAAATGGAATGGTTTTGATGGAACCGTGTATGCTGCGGTTGCAGATAATGTAATCATTACAATCAATCCGATAAATGATTTACCGGTTACCGCCAATGATGTTGCTACCATAGTTGAGGATAATACCTTGGTAGTTTCAAGAACTACAGGCTTGTTATCAAACGATAGCGATGTTGATGCAGGTACAGTATTATCAATTACTGGTTATACTTTTCCAGGCATAGTTGGTACACCATTTATTGGGGTCCCTTTTGCCATTCCTGGTGTAGGCAATATCACAATAGCTGATAATGGTGCGTATACATTTGCTCCTTCAGCCAATTATAGTGGGGCAGTTCCTGTAATTACTTATACCATAAACGATGGGGCAGGTGGCACAGCTACCGGTACACTTGCGATAACCATTACCCCTGTAAATGATGCGCCTGTTGCGGTAAGTGATGCCAATACAGCAATAGAGGATACACCGTTAATTACTACTGCTGCTACCGGATTGCTCAGCAATGATACCGATGCAGATGGAAACCAATTAAGTGTAACGGGTTATACCATTGCAGGTATTGCAGGGAATCAATTACCAGGAAATGCGGTAAGTATTGCCGGAGTGGGCAACATTATAATTGCTGCGGATGGTAGTTATACATTTACCCCTGTATTGAATTTTAACGGGCCGGTTCCGGTAATCAGCTATACCATAACAGATGGTACCTCAAGTGCAGTTTCTACCTTATCCTTAACTGTAAGTGCAGTAAATGATCCTCCTGTTGCTGCAAATGATAATGCGACAATACCTGAAGATGCAACACTAACCAGAGCTCAAGGGAATGGATTACTGGCAAATGACATAGACGTTGATTTGAACGCTATATTAAATGTTAGTGCTTTTACTTATCCTGGAATAGTTGGAACGCCTGTTATTGGCATTCCATTTATTATCCCGGCAGTAGGAGAGATTACTATCAACGCAAATGGCAGTTACACATTTATACCAGTGGCTAACTTTAATGGTGCTTTACCATTGATAACTTACACGGTTAAAGATGAAAACGGAGCTACTGCAACGGCTACATTAGCCATTGGTGTTACGCCTGTAAACGATGCACCTGTGGTAAGCAATATTGCTAAAAATGGTGCTGAAGATGCATTAATAACTTTTACAGCTGCAGATTTTACCACTCATTATCTGGATGCCGAAAACAGTGCATTAACAAAAATTAAAGTGGTTACCTTACCAGCAAATGGTAGTTTAAAACTTGCCGGTATAAGTATTACCGCAGGGCAGGAGATTGTTGCAGCAGATTTTGCAAACATTACCTTTTTGCCTAACGCAAATTACAACGGTACCACAACTTTTAAATGGAATGGTTTCGATGGAACGGTTTATGCGAATACAGATGCGAATGTAGATATTACGATAACTCCTGTTAATGATGCTCCGATAGCAGGAAATGACGTTGCCAGTATTATTCAGGGAACAACGTCGCTTGCTCAAAATGCTCCTGGATTATTGGCAAATGACAATGATATTGACGGTAATGTTTTAACCATAACAGGTTATACCGTTGGGGGCGTTGCTGCAACAGTAGGCAGCCCTTATACCATTCCGGGAGTTGGAATAATTACCATTAATTCGAATGGTGGGTATAATTTCACCCCGCTACTCACCTATAATGGATTGGTTCCGCCAATTGTATATACTGCTGATGATGGTCAGGGTGGCACCGCCACGGCAACTTTCAGTATCACCGTTACATCAAACAACCAGGCTCCGGTAGCTGTGGATGATGTGATTGCAATGAATGAAGACGATGGAACGCTTGCCAATACCTTGTTTGGTGGAGCAGGTGATGATGCCGATGCAGATAATGATGCATTTATGGTTACTAATTTTACCATTGATGGCATTACTGGAGATCAGGCCGTTGGCACACCAATTTTAATACCAGAAGTAGGTTCGATTACCATTAACGCTGACGGTACGTATGCCTTTAGTCCGGTATTAAACTTTAACGGGATTGTACCTCAAATCACTTACACCATTAAAGATGATCCTTCTGCGAGGGCGGGAGCAACTGCTGGAGAGGCAAGTGCAAAACTAAAAATAACAGTTAATCCGGTAAACGATGCGCCAGTTGTTACTTCTGAAGTGGAAACCACAGATGAAGATTCGCCCGGAATTACAAAAAATCTCTTAACTAACGATACTGATGTTGAAGGAAGCACGCTAACCATTACCGGTTATAGCATTGCAGGAAATGCAGCAACGCCAGTTTTGGGTACACCATTTAACATCCCAACTATAGGTGCAATTACAATAAATGCCAATGGCGATTACACTTTTGTACCATTGGCTAACTATAATGGAGCCGTTCCTGTAATTAACTACACTGTTTCTGATGGTGCACTCAGCTCGTCTGCAACATTAACCATTAATGTAACTCCGGTAAATGATTTGCCAACGGTAGCAGATATTCAAAAATCTGGAGATGAAGATGCTGTTGTTAACTTTACTGCTTCAGATTTTACCAGCAAATTTTTGGATGAAGATTTGGGTGATGTTTTAACAAAAATTAAAATTATCAGCCTTCCTGCAAATGGTGTTTTAAAATCTGGCACAACAAACCTTACCGTTGGCGACGAAATTAATGCTGCTGATTTAGCCAGCATCACTTTTACGCCAAACGCCAATTATAATGGTTCAGCAACATTTAAATGGGATGCATTTGATGGAACAGCCTACGGAGATGTGTCTGCAAATGTAAACATCACCATTTTACCAGTTAACGATCTGCCAATAGTGAACAGCGAAACTGAAACGATCAATGAAGATTCGCCTGGTTTAATTAAAACTGCTGCTAATGGTTTATTATCAAACGACAATGATCCAGATGGTGATGTGATTGCTGTTTTAGAATATACAGTTAATGGTGTTGTTGGTAGTTCGATAGGTAGCAAATTATTCACAATACCAGCAGTTGGTTCATTAATTATCAAAACAAATGGAAGTTATAAGTTTGTGCCAGTTGCTAATTTTAATGGTAAAGTACCTTCAATTTTATATGCTGTAACTGATGTTAATGGTACAACATATGGAACTCTGGATATTACCGTAACACCTGTAAATGATGCTCCTGTTGCAACAGATGATAGTGGCGTAATAACAGAGGACGAAATTTTAACTGTGCCGGCATCAACTGGTTTGTTAAATAACGATTCTGATGTTGATGGACCATCATTAAGCATAACAGGTTATACCATAGCCGGAATAACGGGTGCTCCAACACCTGGAGCGCCGTTTATTATTCCCGGAATTGGTACCATTATTATAAATGTCGATGGTAGCTATTCATTTAGTCCTGCCGCAAATTACAGTGGAACAGTTCCGGTAATTGTTTATACAGTAAGTGATGGTTCATTAACCTCAACAGCGAGTTTGACATTAAATATTACTCCTATAAACGATGCACCTATTGCCAACGATGATGCTATAAGCATAGCAGAAGATGCTTCGCTAACAAGGTCTGCATCAAATGGATTATTATCAAATGATACTGATGCCGATGGCAATACCCTGAACATTACCAATTACACAGTAAATGGCGTAAATGATACACCAGTAATTGGTACACCATTTACCATACCAGATAAGGGTACTATAACCATTAATTCTGATGGAAGTTATACCTTCGTGCCAATCCAAAACTATAATGGAACAGTGCCATTAATTAACTATATTGTTGGTGATGGCAATGGAGGTACAGTCTCTGCTAACCTGGCAATTACGGTTACCGCACTGAATGATGCACCTGTTGCAACTAATGATGTTCAAGTAACTAATGAAGATGAAACACTCACTATTAGTGCAGCCGCTGGATTACTGGCGAACGATAGTGACATTGATGGCGATGCTTTATTAATCAGCAGCTTTACTGTAGCTGGTATGCCGGGTAATCAGCAGTTAAACAGCAATGTTAATATTACAGGTGCTGGAGGGATAGCGATAGGTTCAATCAATATTAAGGATGATGGAAGCTATATTTTTATTCCTGCACCAAATTTTAATGGTTCGGTGCCGATTATTACTTATACACTTAGTGATGGAACAACTATTGCGACAGCTACTTTATCAATTAATGTCAATTCAGTTAATGATGAACCTGTGGCCACAGCAATTCCGGCATCCATCACTACTACAGAGGATACCCCGCAAAATGGAAAAATTACTGCAACAGATGCAGATGGAGATCCGTTAACATTTACACTAACTACTGCACCAGCTAATGGTAAAGTGGTGTTAAATGCAGATGGTACTTATACTTACACACCAAATGCAAATTACAACGGAACTGACGCTTTTGTGGTTATTGTTAGCGACGGCAATGGGGGCACAGTTCAGGTTACCGTGCCAATAAATGTTACGGCCGTGAATGACCTTCCGGTAGCTTCTTCTCCGGCAATAGTTACGTTGGAAGACACTCCTAAAACAGGTGCGGTAACAGCTTCAGATCCTGATGGAGATTCATTAACCTATACGGTCAGTAATCCACCAAGTTTTGGTACTTTGACTTTAAATGTTGATGGTACTTATACCTATGTTCCATCACAGGATTATAATGGTCCGGATAGCTTTAGTATTTTGGTGAGTGATCCAAATGGAGGTTCAACGATTGTAAATGTTCCGGTAACAGTAACAAAAGTTAACGATGTTCCGGTGGCCAATAATGCACCTGTGGTTACACCAGAAGATACTCCAGTAAACGGAATCGTTAATGCAACTGATGCCGACGGAGATGCCCTCACTTTTGTTGTTACTTCAGATCCAAAAAATGGAACGGTAACCTTAAAGTCAGATGGTAGCTATACCTATACACCTGCGTTAAATTATAACGGTTCAGATCGTTTTACGGTAAAAATTAGTGATACCGAAGTAGGAAGCATTTTTACAGATATTTTGGTAACAGTTACACCAGTAAACGATATTCCGCGTGTTGAGCCAACAACAGTTTTAACCAGAGAGGATACCCCATATAGTGGAGCACTGGTAGCAAGTGATTTAGATGGAGATGCATTAAGTTATACGGTAACTAACCCACCTTTACACGGCGATTTAACTGTACAGAGCGATGGAACTTTTATTTATAAACCAGCGCTGAATTATAATGGAACAGATGCTTTTACTGTAGCTGTTAGTGATGGCAATGGAGGTACGGTTAATTTAACAGTTCCGGTAAGGGTAACACCTGTAAATGATGCTCCAATAGCTAATTCTCCAGCGATAACAACTCCAGAGGATACACCAAAAACTGGAAGGGTTACAGCCAGCGATATTGATGGTGATGCAGTTATGTACGTATTAACCACACCACCGACCAATGGTAAAGTTGTGCTTAATACGAATGGTACTTATACTTATACTCCGGCACCAAACTATAACGGTACAGATGCCTTTACAGTAACCGTAAACGATGGTAACGGGGGTAGAGTTGTTGTAACCACTTCTGTAACGGTTACTCCGGTTAATGATGCGCCTGTGGCTTCATCGCCAGCAATCAGTTCTTCAGAAGACAATTCAGTTAACGGGAAAATTACCGCTACCGATGCAGACGGCGATCCGCTAACCTTTACGGTAAGCACACCTCCTGCACATGGAACAGTTGTGGTAAACCCTGACGGAACCTACACCTATACACCGGCACCAAATTACAACGGTACGGATACCTTTACGGTAACAGTAAGTGATGGTAACGGTGGTACTACAACGGTAACTATTCCGGTAACCATAACACCTGTGAACGATGCACCAGTAGCAACTTCACCAGCAGTTACAGGTAATGAGGATTCGCCAATAAGCGGAACCATCACCGCTACCGACGCAGATGGCGATCCGCTGACCTTTACGGTAAGCACACCTCCTGCAAATGGAACAGTTGTGGTAAACCCTGACGGAAGCTACACTTATACACCGGCACCAAACTATAATGGTACTGATGCCTTTACGGTAATGGTAAGTGATGGTAACGGTGGCACAACCACGGTAACAATCAATGTGACCGTTACTCCTGCAAATGATGCACCAGGCGCAACTTCACCAGCGGTTACTGGTAATGAGGATTCGCCAATAAGCGGAACCATTACGGCTACCGATGCAGACGGTGATCCACTTACTTTCACAGTGGCTACACCTCCTGCAAACGGAACAGTTGTCGTAAACCCTGACGGTACTTATACCTATACTCCTGCACCAAACTATAATGGTACTGATGTGTTCACGGTAACAGTAAGCGATGGCAAAGGCGGTACAACCACGGTAACCATCAATGTTACCGTTACTCCTGCGAACGATGCACCAGTTGCAACTTCACCAGCGGTTACTGGTAATGAGGATTCGCCAATAAGCGGAACCATTACCGCTACCGATGCAGACGGTGATCCGCTGACCTTTACGGTAAGCACACCACCTGCACATGGAACAGTTGTGGTAAATCCTGACGGAACCTATACTTATACTCCTTCACAAAACTATAATGGTACGGATACCTTTACGGTAACAGTAAGCGATGGTAACGGTGGGACTACAACGGTAACTATTCCGGTAACCATAACACCTGCAAACGATGCACCAGTTGCAACTTCACCAGCGGTTACTGGTAATGAGGATTTGCCAATCAACGGGACCATTACCGCAACCGATGCAGACGGCGATCCGCAGACCTTTACGGTTAGCTACACCTCCGGCACACGGAACAGTTGTGGTAAACCCTGACGGTACCTACACCTATACTCCTGCACCAAACTACAACGGTACGGATACCTTTACGGTAACAGTAAGCGATGGCAAAGGTGGTACTACAACGGTAACCATCAACGTAACCGTAACTCCGGTTAACGATGCTCCGGTTGCCACGGCTCCAGCGATTTTAACCAATAAGAACATCCCGGTTAATGGAACCATTACCGCAAGCGATGTGGATGGCGATGCCCTTACTTTCACAGTAAGCACTCCACCTGCACATGGAACGGTAACTGGTTAATGCAGACGGAACCTATACCTATACCCCGGCCAACAACTATAGCGGCAGCGATGTGTTCACGGTAACGGTAAGTGATGGCAAAGGTGGTACAGCCACGGTAACCATCAACGTTACCGTCAACCCGACCAATGTTGCACCAGTGGTTTCATGCACCAGCGGTTACAGGCAATGAGGATTCGCCAATCAACGGCAGCATTACTGCTACCGATGCAGACGGCGATCCACTTGACCTTTCACAGTGGCTACGCCTCCGGCAAACGGAACTGTTGTGGTAAACCCTGATGGAACCTATACGTATACTCCTGCACCAAATTACAACGGTACCGATACCTTTACGGTAACAGTAAGCGATGGCAAAGGTGGTACCACAACGGTAACCAGTCAACATAACCGTAACTCCGGTTAACGATGCTCCTGTTGCCACGGCTCCTGCGATTGTAACCAATAAAAACATCCCGGTTAATGGAACCATTACCGCAAGCGATGTGGATGGCGATGCACTTACTTTCACGGTAAGCACACCACCTGCACATGGTACGGTAACTGTTAATGCCGACGGAACTTACACCTACACCCCGGCCAACAACTACAGCGGCAGCGATGTGTTCACGGTAACGGTAAGTGATGGCAAAGGTGGTACAACCACGGTAACCATCAATGTAACCGTCAACCCGACCAATGTTGCACCAGTGGTTACTGCCCCGGCGGTTACTGGTGATGAGGATTCGCCAATCAAGCGGAACCATTACGGCTACCGATGCAGACGGCGATCCACTTGACCTTTCACAGTGGCTACGCCTCCGGCAAACGGAACTGTTGTGGTAAATCCTGATGGAACCTATACGTATACTCCGGCACCAAATTACAACGGTACTGATAGCTTTACGGTAACAGTAAGCGATGGCAAAGGCGGTACAACCACGGTAACCAGTCAACGTAACCGTAACTCCGGTTAACGATGCTCCGGTTGCCACATCGCCAGCGATTGTAACCAATAAGAACATCCCGGTTAACGGAACCATTACCGCAAGCGATGTGGATGGCGATGCCCTTACTTTCACGGTAAGCACGCCACCTGCACATGGAACGGTAACGGTTAATGCAGATGGAACATATACTTATACCCCGGCCAACAACTACAGCGGCAGCGATGTGTTCACGGTTACAGTAAGTGATGGCAAAGGTGGCACAGCCACGGTAACCATCAACGTTACAATCAACCCGACCAATGTTGCGCCAGTGGTTACTGCTCCGGCGGTTACAGGTAATGAGGATTCGCCAATAAGCGGAACCATTACGGCTACCGATGCAGACGGTGATCCGCTGACCTTTACGGTTACTACGCCTCCGGCAAACGGAACAGTTGTGGTAAATCCTGATGGAACCTATACCTACACTCCGGCACCAAATTACAACGGTACCGATACCTTTACGGTAACAGTAAGCGATGGAAAAGGTGGTACCACAACGGTAACAATCAACGTAACCATTACTCCGGTGAACGATGCTCCGGTTGCCACGGCTCCTGCGATTGTAACCAATAAGAACATCGCGGTTAACGGAACCATTACCGCAAGTGATGTGGATGGCGATGCACTTACTTTTACGGTAAGCACTCCACCTGCACATGGAACGGTAACTGTTAAAGCCGACGGAACTTACGTATATACCCCGGCCAACAACTACAGCGGCAGCGATGTGTTCACGGTAACTATAAGCGATGGCAAAGGTGGTACAGCCACGGTAACCATCAATGTTACGGTTAACCCGACCAATGTTGCACCAGTGGTTACTGCACCTGCGGTTACAGGTAATGAGGATTCGCCAATCAACGGCACCATTACCGCTACTGATGCAGACGGCGATCCGCTGACCTTTACCGTTTGTTACGCCTCCGGCACACGGAACAGTTGTGGTAAACCCTGACGGAACCTATACGTATACTCCTGCACCAAATTACAACGGTACCGATACCTTTACGGTAACGGTAAGTGATGGAAAAGGTGGAACCACAACGGTAACCATCAACGTAACCGTTACTCCGGTGAACGATGCTCCGGTTGCTACATCGCCAGCGATTGTAACCAATAAAAACATCCCGGTTAACGGCACCATTACCGCAAGTGATGTGGATGGCGATGCCCTTACTTTCACGGTAAGCACGCCACCTGCACATGGAACGGTTGTGGTTAAAGCCGACGGAACCTACACCTACACCCCGGCCAACAACTACAGCGGCAGCGATGTGTTCACGGTAACAGTTAGCGATGGCAAAGGTGGTACAACCACGGTAACCATCAACGTTACAATCAACCCGACCAATGTTGCGCCAGTGGTTACTGCACCGGCGGTTACAGGCAATGAGGATTCGCCGATCAACGGAACCATTACCGCTACCGATGCAGACGGTGATCCACTTACTTTCACAGTGGCTACACCTCCGGCAAACGGAACAATGATAATAAATCCTGATGGAACCTACACATATACACCTACACCAAATTACAACGGTACCGATAGCTTTACGGTAACAGTAAGCGATGGAAAAGGTGGAACCACAACGGTAACAGTAAACGTAACCGTAACTCCGGTTAACGATGCTCCGGTTGCCACAGCACCTGCAGTTACCACTCCGCATAATACGGCGGTTAACGGAGCCATTACTGCCAGTGATGTGGACGGTGATGCACTTACCTTTACGGTAACTGCACAGCCAGCGCATGGAACGGTTGTGGTGAATGCAAACGGTACTTACACTTATACACCAACAGCCGGTTACTCAGGTAACGATACCTTCACCATAACGGTAAGCGATGGCAAAGGCGGCACCGTTACAGTAACCGTTCCGGTTACCGTAACCCTGGTAGCTGCACCGGCCATGAGCCTGACCAAAACGGCTACCAACACGGTAAGCAAAGTGGGCGATGTGATCAATTACAACATCATTGTAACCAACACCGGTAACGTAACCTTAACAAATGTTGCGGTAACCGATGCAGGAGCAGATGCAGGATCACTTACCCCTGCAGGCATAGCAAGCCTGTTACCTGGCAGCAGTGTAACGGTAACCGCAAGGCACACCGTTACCTTAACCGAGGTAAACGCAGGCTCGTTCAGCAACCAGGCTTCTGCAACGGCACAGACCCCGGGCGGAAGTATTTTGAACAAACCTAAATCAGACGATCCGAACACAATTGCGGTTGATGATGCAACAGTAACGGTAATTGCTCCGGCCTCAATGATCACCCTGGTTAAAACCGGAACGGTGAGCACTGATGGAAACAGCATTACCTACAGCTTCAGTGTTAAAAACACCGGAAACGTAACGCTTCACATCATTACCCTTGTGGATGCCAAACTTGGATTGAACAGGGTGATCCCTGGTACACTGGCCCCTGGTGCAACGGTAACCGATAGCTATGTTTACCAGTTGACCCAGGCCGATAAAGATGCAGGAAGTGTAACCAACTCGGCAAGCATTACCGGCCAGACCCCGGCAAATGTTGCGGTGAGCGATGTCTCCGGTACGGCCGAAAACAACAATACGCCAACGGTAACCACATTCCCTAAATCGCCGACAGCTGTCGACGATAAGGCACAGGTGTTGACCAGCGGACCAATTGTGATCAATATTTTGGCTAATGATGATCCAGGTAATAGTACCCTCGATAAATTAACTATTGAAATAATGAATCCGCCTAAACACGGTACCGTAAAAGTAAATGCAGATGGTACGGTAACTTATACACCTGATCCTGGTTATGTGGGTAGATGATGTGTTTACCTACCGCGTAAAAGATGCTTATGGATATTATACCAATGTGGCAACGGTAACTTTAACCGCCAACTTTACAGGCATTACCGTCCCTAACCTGTTTACACCGAACGGCGACGGTATCAACGATACCTTCGAGATCATCGGCCTTAACCAGTACCAGGTTAATGAACTGCAGATTGTGAACAGATGGGGCAATGAAGTGTTCCATGCCAAAGGTTACCAGAACAACTGGACGGGCGAGGGGTTGAATGAAGGTACTTATTACTACCTGCTGCGTGTTAAAAAAGCAGGAAGCGATCAGTATGAAGTGTTTAAAGGCTACATCACATTGATCAGGGCGTTTAAAAAATAAGATAAGACTTAGTGCAGCCAGGAGTTTCAACCTGGTTGCGCTTTAAGATATTACGATGATGAAGAAATTAATATTGTTAATAGCAGGTTCGCTTTTGTTGCTTTCGCGACCGGCATCTGCACAACAGGATGCCCAGTACAGCCAGTATATGTTCAACGGGATTTATATCAACCCGGCTTACGCAGGATATAAGGAAGTGCTGAATGTGCACAGTTTTTACCGGAGCCAGTGGACGGGCATTACCGGGGCACCGAGGAGCATGTCGCTCGCGGTGGATGCCATTGCCAACAGCGGCAACGTGGGTTTGGCGCTTCAGGTGGCCAGCGATAAACTGGGTGCGCAGAACAACCTGAGCATTTACGGCAACTATGCTTACCGCATCAGGATGAACGACGACGGAAGCTCAAGATTGGCTTTAGGCCTTGGTATTGGCATGGTACAGTTGGGGATTGACGGCTCCATGCTGAACCCTGAACAACCCGGAGCCCAACCAGCCCGTGGGCATGCAGAGCACTATTGTGCCCGATGCCAGGGCAGGGGTTTATTTTGCCAGCGACAGGTATTATGCAGGCTTTTCGGTTGACAACCTGATCGCCACCTACATCAACATCGACCGTTATGCCTTTATCCCACAGCCAAAACCGCATTATTATTTAACAGCCGGTGCTTTGTTCCCGCTATCTGAGGATTTTCAGATCAAGCCTTCCTTTCTGATAAAGGACGACCGGGGCGGCCCTACCAGTCTGGATGTGAACGCCTTCCTGCTGATCAAGGAGTTTTTATGGGTGGGCGGTTCTTACCGTACCGGGGTAAAACTTTATGATAAAAGCTACCTGCAGAAAGACCTTACGCCAAGGAACTCCGCAGTGGCCGCCATCCAGATCTTCCCATCGGAGAAAGATCAGGATCGGTTACGGTTACGACTTTTCCGTTGGCCCTTTGCAGGGCTACAGCGGCGGAACGCATGAGATCTCACTATCTTATTCGTTCTTCAAACCGAACGTTAGAATGGCAACCCCACGGGTATTTTAAACAACAACATCCAGTAATCTGACCTAATTAGCTCAACAAAACAATGAAAAGAATTTTAATAGCTGCCTGCCTTTCTGCATGTTTTCTGTTTGCATCCGGCTTTCCGGCCAGGGCACAGTATGTAATAAAAGATGCCGACAAAGCTTACGGACTGTTCAACTACAGCAAAGCGGTTGATCTTTACGAACAGGCCTATCAAAAGAAAAAATCCCTGCATGCGGCAGAGCGTCTGGCCAGTGCCTATGCCATGGTTTACAACTATAAACAGGCAGAAAGCTGGTATGCCATCGCCTCTCAGATGCCGGGCAGCAGACCGGCAAATATTTTGGGCTATGCCAGGGCATTGCAGAGCAATTCGAAATACAGCGAGGCGAAAGTTCAGTATCTGAATTACATCGATAAAAAGAAAGACGTACCGGAAAAGCAGCAGGCCGTTTGGGTCTCCTCCTGCGATTCGGCCTTGAAATGGATCAGGAACCCGAAGAAAATTGAGCTGGTGAACCAGGTGGCGTTGAACAGTGCACAGTCTGACTGGGGTGCGGTTGACTATCAGGGCGGGGTGGTTTTTACTTCTGACAGGGCGGTCAAAGGGATCTAGGATCTGAACAGGAAAACAAACCTTTTTTACGTTTCGACGGATCAAAGGAACCGGACAAACAGGTTTACGGATGGACGGGCAACGGATACCTGAAACTGTATGTAAAACCTTCACCAACCGACAGTTTACAGTTGTTCCCTCTAAAAGCGGGCACAAGGTACCATGTAGGTTCGGCAAGTTTTACGGGCGACGGTAAAACCATGTATTTTACCTTAACACGGATCTCCAGTTCGAACTGGAAAAAGTAAAGAACAAACCTACACACTGTAAATGTGGAAATTTACAGCAGCACCAAGGGTTCGGATGGCGTTTGGGGCGAACCTGTTTCTTTTGCATACAATGATGTGAACGGTTATTCTGTGGGCGACCCCTTTATTACCAAAGATGGCAGACAGCCTTTACTTTGCTTCGAACATGCCCGGTGGAGTTGGTGCTACAGATATTTATGTCTGCCTTAAAACCGATGCGGGCGCATGGGGCAAACCCATCAACCTGAAAGAGGTGAATACGGAGGGGAACGACAGAAGTCCGGTATTTGATGAAAAGGACAACTTTTATTTCTCCAGCGACGGCCGGACCGGGATGGGTGGACTGGATGTCTTTATGGCCCTGAGGGAAGGTGGCAGCATTGGCCGGATTGAAAACCTGGGCTATCCTTTAAACTCCCCACAGGATGATTTCGGTTTCAGCCTGAATGAAAAGGGTGGCATTGTTTACCTGTCTTCCAACCGTGAGGGCGGCATGGGCAGTGATGATATTTACACCATCGATCAGAAAATGATCCTCGCCTTTAAGCTGGAGGGAAGGGTTTTTGACAAGAACAGCAACCAGCCTATTGCAGGTGCTTTGGTGAGCCTGGCGAAAGTAAACGGCTCGATCCTGAAAACAGAAACCGATGAAAGCGGCAGTTACAGATTCAACCTGGCCAAAGAAACAGAATACAATGTTTCGGCAGAGAAAACCGGTTACAGATCTGATGTGGAAAACCTGGCTACCATTGGTTTAACAACTTCTAGTGTGCTCAACCAGGATTTATATCTCGGAAGCTATCGTAATTGATAAGGGCATCAGGATTGAAAACATTTATTACGATTTTGATAAATGGAACATCCGTGCAGATGCAGCGGTTGAACTCGACAAACTGGTAAAGATCATGACTGATAACCCTACGATCTGGATCGAACTGGGTTCGCACACCGACAGCAGGGGTAAAGATGGCTACAACCTGAACCTATCGCAAAAAAGAGCAGAATCGGCGGTTCAGTACATCATCTCAAAAGGCATTGATAAAAACCGCATTACCGCCAAAGGTTATGGCGAAACCCAGCTGCTTAACAAATGTGCCAATGGTGTAGCGTGTAGCAGATAACAGATCACCAGTTGAACAGGCGTACGGAGTTTAAAATTGTAAAGCAGTA
>NZ_CEEDAI010000014.1:0-111626 GCF_979252805.1 Pedobacter sp. AC402
GTTATATACGTTTGGTTATCAAAAACCGGTATTTAACCAGGTCTACCTCGCTAACACCACTGGTTTTCGCATTTATCGTGAAACGCTTTCGCGTTTTTCGTGCGCCGCTTCATACAGGGGGTCATGTATTCAATAGTAAACGTAAAGACGTTATGGATTGGTTTTGGTCTTTTTTTTCGAAAGATGAAGATTTTACAAAAGCGTTAAGGAACTCAACTGTTTTTATGCCAGATGGTAATGTCATTCCATATCCTATTGAAAATCATATTCATATGCTTGATAAAGTTAATGGTGAGAAAATTGTAAAGGACTTGGTACAGATGGCAAAAGATTCTGATAATGAGCCTAATAATTTTGATGAATTCCTGAAAGGTAGATTTGGAAAAACACTATATGAATTATATTTTCAGCCCTATAATTATAAAGTTTGGCGCAGAGATCTAACTAATGTGCCTTTGTTTTGGCTTGCTGGGAAATTACCAATGCCTACAGTTGAAGAAATCATTTTCAATAATTTATTTAATGTTGATGAAAGATCTTTTGTACATAGCTCATTTTATTATCCCCAAAAAGGCGGTTCTCAATTTATTGTGGATTCGATGGCAAAAGGTCTTAATGTTATTTGTAACTCTAAGGTAGATAGTGTAAAGCGCAATGGGGCTAAATGGATTGTAAATAATATTGAATGCGATAGAATTGTCTTTTGTGGGAATCTAAAACAAATTCCTGCGCTGTTCGATGAACATTTTAATTTATCCGGTTATGATAAGAAAATTGAGGAGTTAGAATTTCATGGAACAACATCTGTCTTCTGTGAAATAAGAAAGAAAATCCCTATAGTTGGATATATATGCCAAGTCGTGAGCATGAGTCTCACCGAATCATTTGTACAGGTAATTTCTCAATTAACAATAATGCTCCTGGGTAAGATGACAGGGACCATAGAGTTTACAGATTATATATCAAAAGATGATATTGTTGATAATTTACAAAGAATACCTCTTTCACCAAAGTATATTTCTCATCATTATGAAAAATATTCATATCCTATTCAGAGTACAGATACTCGAAAAATGATTGAAGATCTAAAATTTGATTTGGAGAAAAATAATATTTATTTGTGCGGTCGTGCAGCTGAATGGGAGTATTATAATATGGATGCCGCCATGGGAGCTGCATTAGATTTGTATAACAATAAATTAAAATAATTATGATATCAGTATGTTTACAAGCAGGATTGGCAAATCAAATGTTTTGTTATGCTTTTGCAAGAGGCTTAAAAGCTAAAGGGTTGGATGTCTATATAGACCAAAGTAATTTTAAACCAAGAAAGGAATGGGCTTTTGAATTTGTGAGATTGCAAGATGCGTTTCCAGATATTGATATAAAGCCGACTAATGAAGATAAATTTAAGTATAGTTGCATTCCTGGTGTAAAAGGATTTCTTTTGCGGAAATTAGCAAATATTTTTGGTAAAGAAAAGTACATAAAGGAGCCGGTTTTTGGTTATGTGCCGGGCATGGAAAAAATGGCTACTAAAGATTGTAATTTTATTGGCTTATGGCAGACAGAGAAATACTTTGAAGATTGCAAAGAAGATGTAAGAAAGAATTTTACTTTTCTACCATTTGATGAACCTAAAAATATTGAGGTTTACAAGAAAATGAATAGTGAGAATTCAATTGCAATTCACGTTCGCAAGGGTGCAGATTATCAGAAATTTAATTTATATCAGGGTATTTGTTCAAAGGAGTATTATGATCGATCAATTGCCTATATGAAGGAATCCGTGGTTGATCCAGTATTCTACGTATTCACAGATAACCAGGATTGGGTGAAGGAAAATATCAAAGATATAGAATATACTTTAGTGGATTGGAATCCGACGAGTAATAAGAGAAATTTCCGAGATATGCAGTTGATGTCGTGTGCTAAGCATAATATTATTGCGAATAGTACTTATAGTTGGTGGGGTGCATGGCTTAATAGAAATCCTGACAAGATTGTAATTGCTCCAGAGCCTTGGTTTAATCCTGAGGTGAAATTTTACAAGCATAACAAAGTAGCTTCAGACCTATGGGTTAAGATTGATAGTGTTACAAATAAATGATTTTAAACAATAAAAGAAGATGATTTTATCTAAATCTTAGCTAAGATCATTTATTTAATACCTGTGAGTGTTTTTGTAAAAATTCCAATTTAAAAAATTTATGATTTTATAAATTCATTCTCACAAATTGCTTGTTTTATTACAGCTACGTATTTTTTATCAGGATATATAGTTGCAATAATTTATAATAGTTATAGTGTTAATGTTTCATTATTTGTTCAATTGTATATTCTTTAACTATGTTTTATTGTACTTTTTATCTTTAAAATACAGTTATTGAACAAATAAGAAAATAGAGAATGTTATTTAAATTTATCAATATTTGTCCTATTAGTGATAAATATTGTCAATTACCAAAAGAAATGTTTTTCAAATTATTAAATATTATAAGGCTACTTCAGAATCATTTATTTTCAATGTTTCTAAAACTAGGCTTTAAAAAAACCGGTAAAAATTTTTTAATTGAATATCCAATACGGGTAGTTGGTGGTAATTATATTGAGATTGGAAGCAATTTCAATTCTTTTGGTAGATTGAGAATTGAAGCATTCGCACGTCATTTAGGAAATACTTACAGTCCAAATATTATCATTGGTAATAACGTGTCGTTAAATTTTGATTGTCATATCGGCTGTGTTAACAAAATTGTAATAGGTAATAATGTTTTAATTGCCAGTAGGGTGTTTATTACAGACCACTACCATGGGAGTGCAACAGCTGAGTCAATACAAATTCCGCCTTCCAAAAGAAAAGTGGAGTCTCCAGGGCCAGTTATCATTGAAGATAACGTATGGATAGGTGAGGGAGTATGCATAATGCCAAATATTACGATAGGAGAAAACTCTATCATTGGCTCAAATTCAGTAGTTACTAAGAGTTTTCCGGCGAATTCCGTTATTGGTGGTGTTCCTGCTAAATTAATAAGAACAATTTAAATTATATGAACACTTTAGAAGGATATAGTATCGCAATACCTGCTTATGGTAGGCCGAGAGAATTCGAGGAATTACTAACGTCAATTTTAGATTCCAATATTTTTCCCGATGAAGTTATCAGTGCGTGAAGATTTTTCACCTGAGCGAAAGTGATATTACCAAAGTTGCTTTACGATGGACACCATCGTTAGAAAGTAAGGGGATTAAATTTTCATACATTGAAAATGATAGGAATCTTGGATATGACGGGAATGTCCGTAAATTGATTGAAAGTGCGGCATATAAGTGGGTAATACTAATGGGGGATGATGATGTCATCTTAAAGGATGGACTTAGCATAATAAAAGAATTTTGCTTCAAAAACCCTAACGTTTCTATGATATCTAGGCCATTTTTGAGATTCGTAGATAGTATTAATCACCCCTTAGGTGTTAGTAAAGTTATTGATCATGAAACTATTGTCCAATATGGGGGGAAATTCCCGTCAGGATTTATTTTTAGAACGTGCGGCTTTGTTGGTGGTTTGGTTATAAATAAAATTTGGGCGTCTCAATATCATACATCAAAGTTTGATGGCTCATTGTTTTATCAAATTTTTCTGGGTGCTCATGCGCCTATTGCACTAATGGTATTGGCTATCTTGCAAGCCCTTCAGTTGGAGCGAGAACAGACAATCCTCCTTTATTTGGCAACGCAGGTGCGGAAGATCATATCCCTGGTTCATATTCAGCTAAAGGCCGAGCGAGGATGTGGAAAGGGGTGTTGAATATAGCGGATGAAGTTGGTAAAGATTATGGGATTGATCTTAAGGAGGGATTATCTAGGGAATTGATGGTAAGACAAGCATTTCACGTTTTTGAAATGAATTCCAAAGCCTCGAAGGTTGAGCTTATGGATTTGAAAAATGAGTTGATTAAATTAAATTTATACAACCATTGGTTTCCAAAGACATTATATACAATAAATATCACATTTGGGAAATATTCGAAGTTATTTTATACGGCTCTTAGAAAAGTTATGCAGTAGGATTCGTTATAAAGATTAACATAATGTTCAAAAAAAGAATACAAAGATTTATACTTATCTAGTAATAATTTTTTTAGTAGCCTTCCCTAAAGGAGGCTTTAAGATTTCTAATATTCCATTAACTTGGGGCTACATGCTTATATTAGCGTACCCTTTGGTTTCATTAACTTATTAAATCAGCACAAATACGTTCACTTTCCCAGGCCAAGGAGAAATATCCTGCTATTATGCTTGCCGTTTGTGATTTATTCATCTATAATTTTGGCATTTGGAACCTTTACAAATCTAGGATTTCTTTTTTCTTATATATTGAGTCTTCTTTTAATGCCGTTTCTTTTTATGTTTTTTTTTGGTGGATATATAGATATGCCAAATTTCAATAAATTATTTACCAAATACTTTATCTTTTCACTTAGGTTCGTAACCATTTTTGGACTAATACTGTTTTTACAAAAGTTATTTTTGGGGTCAAGTTTAGAAATTCCTTATTTGACTGTTAATATTGATGACTTGGGATGCTAGATGAAAAATATAATATGCGTGGGGATATCACGCAGTATACTTCAGCTCTACGAGAACGGAAATATTTTTGGAGTTTGCATGCCTAATTTCAGCTCCGATATACTTTAGTAACGAAAAAAATGTCCTGTTCAAAATTATTTTCATCATTTCCTTAGCCCTTACTCTTTCGCGTACGGTTTGGTTTGGTATGGTTTTCTTAGGTATAATGTTCATAATCAAAAATATAAAGAATACTAAAGGTGTTATAATTCTTACCGTTTCGGTAATATCAATTGTAGTTTTCTTACCAATGCTTCTATCTTTGATTGGAGTTGAAGTAGGCTTTCTATTTGATAAGAACCTAGGAGGGAGAGCTAATCAATTGAATGTTTTTTCAGATATATCTTTATTTGGTGATGGTCATTACGACGGGATTGCAGAAATAGTATATACTTCTATACTCCAGCATTTTGGTGCTATTGGCCTAATATTATTTTTGGTCTACATCTTTTCGCCACTAATCGTATTGTACGTAAAAGGGCGGAAAAAGTACGATACATACCATTGGGGCTTAATTTTATATCCAGTGATTTGTTTATCTGATGGGGCTATGTTATTTATTCCTACAATGGCATTTTTTTGGTTTTTAGCTTCATACACCTTTAGAAAAACGGAAAATGACCTTGCCATAAATTAATACATTATACGCAGAGGATAGTATATACATGAAAAAAAAAATAAAGTAAAAAATAATCTCATCATGAAGAAAGCTTTAATAACAGGGATAACAGGACAGGATGGTGCATATCTGCTGGAATTATTATTAGACAAAGGTTACGAAGTCCACGGCATTAAAAGGCGTAGTTCGTTAATTAATACAGACAGAATAGATCATTTGTATCAAGATCCACATTCCGATAATGTGCGTTTCAAACTTCATTATGGGGATCTGTCTGACTCAACTAACTTGATTAGAATTATCCAGGAAGTTCAACCTGATGAGATTTACAATCTGGGTGCAATGAGTCATGTTAAAGTATCCTTCGACTCTCCTGAATATGTTGCGAATGTCGATGGTATAGGAACTTTGAGAATACTAGAAGCTGTCAGAATTCTAGGGCTAGAAAAAAAATCCAGGATTTATCAAGCCTCAACTTCTGAATTATATGGTGGGATGCCAGAGAATAAAAATGCAGAAGGTTTTTATGATGAAAATTCACCATTTTATCCACGTTCGCCATATGGTGTAGCCAAGATTTATGGTTTTTGGATAACAAAGAACTATCGTGAAGCTTACAATATGTTTGCCTGCAATGGCATTTTATTTAATCACGAAAGCCCGTTAAGGGGAGAAACTTTTGTAACTCGTAAAATCACCAGAGGCAGTTGCTAAGATTGCTCAGGGGCTTCAATCGCAACTTTACTTGGGGAATCTTGACGCTAAAAGAGATTGGGGCCATGCAAAAGATTATGTTGAAGCAATGTGGCGAATTTTGCAGCAGGATGTTGCCGAGGACTATGTAATTGCTACAGGGGTAACTACTACAGTTAGAGAGTTTGTCAGATTGGCATTTGAAGAGGTTGGCATTGTTATTGGATTCGAAGGAGAGGGCATTGCTGAGATCGGTAAAGTAATTTCTTGTTCAAATCCTGAATTCAAGGTTGGGGTTGGCACAACTGTCGTTTCTGTCGATGCAACATACTTTAGACCAACAGAAGTCGACTTATTGATTGGTGATCCAACCAAATCTAAAACACAATTGGGCTGGGTCCCGAAGTATGATTTAGCAGGTCTAGTTAAGGAAATGGTTGCAGCTGATGTTAATCATTTCAAAAGAGAAAAATTATTAAAGGATAATGGTTATTATATTAAAAGTCAGTTTGAATAATATTATATAATGAAAAAGAAAGTAGCTATAATTTCAGGAATTACAGGGCAGGATGGTGCATATCTTGCTCAGCTACTCGCTGAAAAAAATTATTCAATAGTGGGGTTAACAAGGAGTAGCCATAATTTTAGTAAAAATAACTTTTCCTATCTTAATATTAAGGCTGAAATAACTATTGAAGAATGCGACTTGCTGGATTTTTCGAGCATAATCAAAATTCTTTTGAAGTACAATCCCGACGAATTCTACAATTTAGCTGCTCAAAGTTCTGTAGGGATTTCTTTCGAACAACCTATCGGCACATTAAATTATAATACCCAATCTGTTCTTAACATTTTAGAAAGTGTAAGGTTATTACAATTGGATACAAAAATTTATCAGGCCAGTAGCAGTGAGATGTTTGGGCAGGTAAAATCATTGCCCGTAATAGAAACTACGCCGATGCATCCATTAAGTCCTTATGCGATATCAAAAGCTTCCGGCTTTTGGATTGGTGTTAATTATAGGGAATCTTATAAGGTGTTCTGTGTGAACGGCATATTATTTAATCATGAGTCATACCTACGAAGCCCTAATTTTTTTGTAAAAAAGGTGATCAGGACATCATTAGAAATAAAAAAGGGTTTAAAGAATGAACTTCGTGTCGGGAATATTGATGTGAAACGCGATTTTGGCTTTGCTCCGGATTATGTGAGGGCGATGTGGCTTTCATTACAACAGGAAAAAGCTGATGATTATGTAATATGTTCCGGTACATCAATTTATTTACGGGATATTATCACTTATACAATGGAGTACTTAGGTATTGCAAAAGATAAATTGGTAGAAGATCCTGCTTTTGTTTAGGCCAACTGATATGCAAGATATGTATGGAGATAACAAAAAGGCAAAAACAGTCCTAGGCTGGGAATACGATAAATCATTTTTCGACGTTCTCGAAATTTTAATTAACGAAGAAGATAAGAATTTTATAAAATGAAAGTAGCAATTGTACATGATGAGTTAATGCGTAGGGGAGGTGCAGAGCAAGTGGTGATGACCATGCTTCAGGCATTTCCAGAAGCAGACGTATTTACGCTTGCTTATAACCCTGATGGGACTTACCCGGAATATCGGGACTATAAGATTACCACTTCTAAATTACAATTTCTTTCTAAAAGTGTAAAGTGGATGCAGAGGTTGTACTTTCCATTCGGAGTAATGGCTATGAAGGCATTAGATGTGCATGGGTACGACGTGGTGCTTATTTCTAATACCCATAGCGCAAAGTATGTAAATATAGACTCTAAAGCATTAGTTTTCATTTACACTTATACCCCTTTCAGACTCGCATGGAATCCAACCTCATACAGCCAATATAATAGCTCTAAAGGATTGTCTCGGTGGGTGTTCGATCAGGTTGTGAATATACTGCGAAAGATTGACAAAAAAGCTGCTCAGAGAGGTGATTATTTTCTCGGTATGACAGAAGAAACTGCGCAGCGTATTCGGGATGCTTATGGTGTGAAAGATATTAAACTCATACCTCCAGATGTAAAGACAAGAAACTTTCATGTTTCCGACAAGGCAAAAGATTATTATCTTTTAGTTTCTCGACTCGAATATTATAAGAAGGCTGATTTAGCAATCGAGGCTTTCAATAAACTTGGCCTGAAATTGATTGTTGTTGGTAATGGTACTAAAGCTGAAGAACTAAAGCAGCTTGCTGAAAGTAATATTGAATTTAGGAAGGGGCTGTCTAGTGATGAATTAGCTGAATTATATGCGAACTGCAAAGCACTTATTTTTCCTCAACATGAGGATTATGGAATTACACCGCTGGAAGCCAATGCTTCTGGGCGGCCGGTTATTGCCTATGGCGTTGGCGGCGTTTTAGAAACCATGATTCCATACACAGACAATGCAGTTAAAGCCACTGCAATTTTTTTCAAAGAACAAACCGTTGAAAGCCTTATTGAAGCAGTTCAGCTATCCGAAACACTACATTTTGATACAAATTTCATCAGGTCAAATGCAGAGAGATTTGATGAAAACGTCTTCAAGGAAGAGCTTAAAAAATTCGTATTAGAAAAATATAATGAGCAAAAATAATTACGTATTAATTATGGCAGGCGGGGTAGGTTCCCGTTTTTGGCCAAAAAGTAGAAATCACTTCCCGAAGCAGTTTATTGATATTTTAGGAATAGGCAAGTCCCTACTTCAGTTAACGTATGAACGTTTTCTGAAAATTTGTCCAAATAGCCATATTTGCATATTAACCAACAAGGAATATGCAGGACTTGTTGCTCAACAATTGCCAGATGTATTGACAGAAAATATTCTACTAGAACCCAGCCGGAATAATACTGCACCATGTATAGCTTATGCGGCTTACAAAATTGGAAAAACCAATCCCGATGCCAATATCGTAGTTGCTCCTTCCGATCATTTAATTTTGAAAGAAGAAGTTTTCCTTGATAAAATTCAGATTGCTTTAGATTTTAGTACAGAAAATGATGCTTTATTAACTTTAGGGATTAGTCCGACCAGACCGGATACCGGTTATGGTTATATTAAGTATCAAGATGGTTTTGAAGAAGTGAAAAAGGTTGATGCTTTTATGGAGAAGCCTGTTTTAGCGAAGGCTGAAGAGTATCTGGCGAGTGGCGACTACGTGTGGAATGCTGGAATCTTTATCTGGTCAGCAGCGTCGCTTAAAAATGCTTTTAAAAAATATGCACCAGAAATTGCGGCTTTGTTTGAAAGTGGTTTGTCGTGTTATAATACGGATCGGGAAAGCGAATTTATCAATACTAAATATCCAACCAGTCCGAATATATCAATTGATTATGCCATTTTAGAAAAAGCTGATAATGTGTATACAATCCGTGCTGATATAGGCTGGTCGGATTTAGGCACGTGGGCATCTTTACATGCAGTTGGGGAAAAGGATGTTGATAATAATATGGTTAACCTAGCTAAAGTTCACTTAAAAGACACCAGTAATTGTATTATACATTTGCCCAGTGATAGAGCCGCAGTTATAAAAGGATTGGATAACTTTATTGTTGTTGATGATGGTGAGGTATTGTTAATTTATCCAAAATCTGATGAGCAGGAAATTAAACAGGTGGCTCAAGATATGGTCAGTGAGCATGGAATAAAATATGCCTAGCAAAATATTAATAAGTTTACCTGGATGGTAAACTTTTTTTGTGTCTACTAAATTATGTGATTAGTCTACTATTTACTGATACCAAGATACTCCTTTTTTGAGCTGGCTTTTTTTGCCTTATATTGGATTATTATTAGCATCTTTTGATTTGCTAATGATTATTTAACACTGAAATCAGAATTTGGGCATAAATTTTGTTCATTGTAATTCACTTAAAACAAAAAGCACAGAAAAATGTTTATGTTTTCCCATTAAGCCTATGCAAACACGTTACTTATTTATTCTGAAATACATTTTACCAATCACTGACCTACTCATGGTCAATATTGTGTACTTTTTTGCCTACGAATTTACCGCTTACATGGGTAAGGCAGTAAGCTCGGAATTGCAGTGGCATTATATTGTGGTTTGTAACCTGATCTGGATTGTGAGTACCACCAGTTTTGGCTTATATAGCGAATATGGATCAAGAAGAATAGAAAGAATTTACAGGGGAACCTGGAAAAGTGTTGTATTACATGGCGTACTTTTTTCCATCTATTTATTTTTTTCCAAACAAAACGAATTTTCTAGATCATTCCTAGTCTTTTTTTATGGGATGCTAGGCATTTTATTTTTGGTGAACAGGTTTATTGGTACATCTTTTCAATTTTTGTTGTTTAACCATTTACGTGGTGTGAAATCAGTTGCGATTATGGGAAATAATGCTACCGGTTTACAATTGGCAAGTTATTTTGAGAAGCAACGCTATATTGAATTTCATGGTTTTATTAATGATGTACCCGAAGATTACCTCAATCGTGATGGACAGATTTCTGATATAGTAGGCCGCCAGTTTAAAATGGCTGTTGATAAAGGCATTAAAGATATTTATGTGACCATTGCTCCAGATCGAATGGCAGATATGACTTTATTAACCGAAGAGGCTGAGCGCCAATGTGTGCGTTTGAAGTTTATCCCCGATATCAGTGGTGCATTGTTATCACCCTACACCGTAAGTTATTTGGGGAACGAGTTCCCAGTAATTTCATTACGTTCTGAACCTTTGGAAAAAATACATAACCGTTTTAAAAAGCGCGCAATTGATGTAATTTTTAGTGGTTTGGTGATTCTATTTGTGCTAAGTTGGTTGTATCCTATTATCGCCTTGCTCATTAAAATGCAAAGCAAAGGACCTGTTTTGTTTAAACAGTTAAGAAGCGGCCGTGATGATGAGCCTTTCTGGTGTTTTAAATTCAGAAGCATGCGCATGAATTCGGATAGTGATAAAAGACAAGCGAGTAAAAACGATGACCGGATTACCCCAATTGGTAAGTTCCTTAGAAAATCGAGCCTGGATGAGTTGCCTCAGTTTTTTAATGTATTTATGGGGCATATGAGTGTGGTTGGACCGCGCCCACATATGTTAAGCCACACCGAGCAATATAAAGGGATTGTAGATCAGTTTATGGTGCGCCACTTTTTAAAGCCTGGTATTACCGGATGGGCACAGGTAAATGGCTATCGTGGTGAGACTAAAGAAGATTATAAAATGGTTAAGCGTGTGGAACATGATATCTGGTACCTGGAAAACTGGAGTGCAATGCTGGATGTAAAAATCATCTTTATGACGGTAATTAATATGGTTAAAGGTGAAGAAAATGCTTTTTAATTAGATATTCACAAGCCTGAAAGGGCTTTTTGTTTTTTCGAAATTTAGCAAGGCCGTTAAATTCATAATAATTTGCGTTCTTTGCCCTTCGAATTAAAATTTCCCACATGAAGAAAATCTTATTCCTACTATTTTTAGTTTTTTCTATTCATGAGCTGAAAGCTCAAGCTGTTTATCAACCGTATTCTTATCAGTTCTACCAGAAATTAAGTGGTGAAGTATATAATCCGAATACCAGAATTCATAGCTCATTAAAACCATTTTTTATTGATGATAGCTTGCTTCGCGATAAAAGTTCGACGTTATTAAGTATTGGGATAGATTCAATGAGAAAATCTTGGGTATCAAGAAAATTGTTTCAGGAGCATTTATTGGATATCCAAAAAGAGGACTATACAATTTATGCTGACTTTCTGCCTGATTTTCAGATTGGAAGGGACGCTTCAGGAAAGAAAACGACATATTTAAATACGCGTGGCTATCAGGTTGGTGGTACTATTGGTAAGAAGTTTTCTTTCTATACCAGTGGATTTGAGAATCAGGGTCGTTTTGCTGCATATTATGACCAATATGTTAATCAGAATCAAGTTGTTCCTGGCCAATCTTATGATAGGAGTTTTGGAAAGCTAACTAAGGACTGGTCTTACGTGACAGCAACCGTATCTTACACGCCCATTAAATATTTGAATATTACAGCAGGTTATGATAAAACCTTTATTGGTGACGGTTACCGGTCGTTATTGTTATCTGACTTCTCCTCTCCAACTCCCTTTTTAAAATTGACTGGAACTTTAGGTAATGTGCAATATATGGCTATGTGGACATCGATGCAAGACCCTGGGCAACTAAAATATCTTACGATGCGGGAAACCGTAAAAAGGGTGGTGTATTTCATTACCTGGACTGGAATGTAAATAACCGTTTATCTATAGGATTTTTTGATTCGATTGTATGGGCGCAAACAGATGAAGCTGGAAATAGAAGAGGTTTCGATTGGGGATATGCAAATCCTATTATTTTTTTAAGGCCTGTAGAGGCTTCGAGTGGTTCTCCTGATAATGCCTTATTGGGATTTACTGGTAAATATAAGTTTGCAAAGGAATTGGTTGCTTACGGTCAATTTTCATTGGATGAGTTTGAAGCCAAGAATTTTTTCTCTAGCTCGGGCAGCTCAAGAAATAAATACGGCTGGCAATTGGGTGTTAGGGGTGCAGACGTTTTTAAGATTGAAGGCTTAAACTATTTATTGGAATATAACACGGCAAAACCGTACACTTTTTCATCAAGAACCCGTATTGGGAATTATGCTAATTATAATGAACCTTTAGCGCATCCGCTAGGGGCTAACTTTAGAGAAGTTATTGGCTTGTTAAACTATTCTTATAAACGTTTTGATTTTAGTGGTGAATTGATGTATGCCAAGTACGGGTTGGATATCGCCGGGCAGAACTATGGCAAGAATATTTTTGAGCCCTATACTGATGCCGTTAAACCGACCGGAAATTATACAACACAAGGTATTCGTACCGATCTTTTTTATGCTGAAGGTAAGGTTGCTTATGTGGTTAATCCGAAGTATAATCTGCGTTTAGAAGTTGGCGGTATATTAAGGCGTGAAAGTAGCAGCCTTGGAAAAAATAATACGGGTTTGATTACTTTCGGTTTACGCAGTTCGTTTAGGAATTTATACTCTGATTTTTAGGAAGCTCTTATTATATCAAAAGAGCCTCTGTTATTTGTCAGCTGAGGCTCTTTTTATATCAGATGAATTTAATTTTTCACCGCTGTAAAAGCAAGATAGTAAGTAAAGCACCATAAGGAATATGCTCAAATTTATTATTTAGCAACTGAATCAAAAACAAATATCTATGTGGTTTTTATAAAAAGATGCTTAAATATCATTAGTTTTATGATTTAATTTAATTAACGCGCTCTTGATGAAAAAATCTATACTCTATTTTTTCTCTTTTTGCTTTCTTTTTACCTGCCATTTAGTTCCGCTATACGGCCAATCGATTACTAACGATGAATGTGCGGGGGCAATAAATATTGCTCCGGGAACGAGCAACTATATGGATTTATATTCCAATATTGGGGCCACCTTATCCATGGCACCCTGTTCGGGTACCGCAGTGAAAGACATCTGGTTTAAGTTTACAGCAACTGCAATCAGGCACCAGGTGATTTCAAGGTCCATCAACAGCGAACCGTTTGTTGCGGAGTTTTTTACAGGAAACTGCGGTAACCTAACCTCTTTTCTCTGCCGTGATGCGCCGAACGGAACAACTGAACTGGTTAACCTTACTCCCGGCAGCACTTATTATTACCGACTTTATTTAAAGAACGGTAGCGGTTCCAGCACCAACTTTAACACTTATGTAACTACCCCAGCACTACCGGCCAACGATGAACCTGCAGGGGCAATTTCATTGACAGTTAATTCGGCAATGAGCAGTACATTGGCTTATGCCACACAGTCTTTTCCAGCGTGTTATGCAACAGGATATGATGCCAAAGATGTTTGGTATAAGTTTGTGGCAACCAGCACCAACCATAATTTATCTTTAACCCCGGTAAGTTTTGATGAGCTGATGTTCCAGGTTTACAGCGGTAGCCCAGGTAGCTTAACTTCCATCTATTGTTCAGGGATTTCGGGTTATCAGCAGATTAAAACAGCCGCGTTAACCAACCTTATAGTAGGCAATACTTATTATATCCGTGTGCACAACCGCTACGGGGATGCAAGCCCCTCTGTTACCTATAATTTGAGGATAGATGCAAATAATCCATTATCAAACGATGACTGTGCGGGGGCGATAAATATTGCTCCGGGAACGAGCAATTATATGGATTTATATTCCAATATTGGGGCCACCTTATCTATGGCACCCTGTTCGGGTACCGCAGTGAAAGATATCTGGTTTAAGTTTACAGCTACTGCAACCAGGCACCAGGTAATTTCGAGGGCCATCAACAGCGAACCGTTTGTTGCGGAGTTTTTTACAGGGAGCTGTGGTAACCTAACCTCTTTTTCTCTGCCGCGATACGCCAAACGGTACAACCGAGCTGGTTAACCTTACTCCCGGCAGTACTTATTATTACCGGCTTTATTTAAAGAACGGAAGCAGTTCAAGCACCAACTTTAACACTTATATAACTACACCGGCACTACCGGCCAACGATGAACCTGCAGGGGCAATTTCTTTGACAGTTAATTCGGCAATGAGCAGTACACTGGCTTATGCCACACAGTCTTTTCCAGCATGTTATGCAACAGGGTATGATGCTAAAGATGTTTGGTATAAGTTTGTGGCAACCAGCACCAGCCATAACTTCTCTTTAACCCCGGTAAGTTTTGATGAGCTGATGTTCCAGGTTTACAGCGGTAGCCCAGGTAGTTTATCATCCATCTATTGCTCAGGCATTGCGGGTTATGAGCAGATTAAAACCGCCTCATTAACCAAGTTGGTTGTAGGCAATACTTATTATATCCGTGTGCACAACCGCTACGGGGATGCAAGCCCCTCGGTTACTTATAGTTTGAGGGTAGATGCAAATAATCCATTACCAAACGATGACTGTGCTGGGGCGATAAATATTGCTCTGGGAACAAGCAATTATATGGATTTATATTCAAATATTGGGGCCACCTTATCTATGGCACCCTGTTCGGGTACCGCAGTGAAAGACATCTGGTTTAAGTTTACAGCTACCGCAACCAGGCACCAGGTAATTTCAAGGGCCATTAACAGCGAACCGTTTGTTGCGGAGTTTTTTACAGGGAGCTGTGGTAACCTAACCTCTTTTCTCTGCCGTGATGCGCTAAACGGTACTACCGAGCTGGTTAACCTTTCTCCTGGCAGTACTTATTATTACCGACTTTATTTAAAGAATGGAAGCAATTCAAGCACCAACTTTAACACTTATATAACTGCACCGGCACTACCGGCCAACGATGAACCTGCAGGGGCAATTTCTTTGACTGTTAATTCGACTATGAGCAGTACATTGGCTTATGCTACACAGTCTTTTCCAGCATGTTATGCAACAGGGTATGATGCTAAAGATGTTTGGTATAAGTTCGTGGCAACCAGCACCAGCCATAACTTCTCTTTAACCCCGGTAAGTTTTGATGAGCTGATGTTCCAGGTTTACAGCGGTAGCCCAGGTAGCTTAACTTCCATCTATTGTTCGGGCATTGCGGGTTATGAGCAGATTAAAACCGCCTCATTAACCAAGTTGGTTGTAGGCAATACTTATTATATCCGTGTGCACAACCGATACGGGGATGCAAGTCCTTCGGTTACCTATACTCTTGGGTTAATCCATGTGAATGTTCCACCACCAATCATTTCCTCATTTATTCCAACAACCGCTGCTGCTGGAACAATGATCACGATAACAGGAAGTGGTTTAGCCGATGCCGGCCCCATTAGCTTTGGGGATAAGGAGCAATCAAATTTTACTATTGTTAATGCCACTACCATAAGGGTTGTGTTATCTGAAGCAAAATCGGGACGCGTATCCATAACCACGCCAGTAGGAACCGCTGCGCTAGATGGATTTTCATTTGTTCCGGTACCTGTTATTTCTGCAGGAGGACAAACAACCTTTGCCAAAGGCGGGAATGTTAATTTAACTTCAAGTACAGGTAAAGGGTTTTATTATGTTTGGTATAGGAATGGAACGGAAATTATTGGTGAACATAATGAGGTTTATACAGCAAAAGAGACTGGTTCTTATACGGTTTCAATTGTCACAAATGGTGTTCGGACAAATTCTAATCCAATTTCCGTAACGGCTGTTTTTGTGTTGCCTGCTAATAACTTTAATGTGCAGGCTGTTGGAGAGAGCTGTAAGCACAGCGGGAATGGGAGTATCAATATTTCAGCAGTTCAGGATCAGAATTATAAGGCTACCATTAACGGCAATGGAATAAACAACCTTGTATTCAATTTAACCAATTCGCTTAATATTAAAAACCTATCAGAAGGTATATATTCTGTTTGCATTACCGTGGATGGAGAATTGGAGTACAAACAATGTTTTGATGTGGTAATTACAGCACCTAAGGATCTTTCAGTTTATTCTGTTATAAATGAGGATAATAAAACTATAGGCCTTCAAATGTCTGGAGGAGATGTATATTCGATCAATTTAAACGGCACTGTTTATAAAACTTCGCAGGGTTTCATTAGCTTACCTTTAAAGTATGGGAGTAATGAGATAAAGGTGAGCACTGATAAGGTTTGTCAAGGTGTCTATAATAAGGCTTTTAACCTGACAGGTCCATCGGTTTATCCTAATCCGTTTGTGCAAACATTAAATGTTTTTGTGCCTGGGAAAAGCGGAGTAGTTGAAATTCGCAATTTAAATGGAAAATTGATTTACACCCAGACTGTTGGTTTGCAAAATCAAAATTTAAATATAGATCTGGGGCATGTTGCAAGTGGATTATATATTGTAAAAATCAAATCTGAAGATTCAGAATCGTTTCATAAAGTAATTAAAAGATGATAAAAGAATTTCTTGTAATCATTTTCATGGCTCTTATTCTTATTGGATGTAAGAAAAAACCAGATCCAGTACTTAACCCTACAAAAACAACACTTGTTTTGCCTGTGATGGGTGAGTTGTGTACTACAGGAGTAGTGATTTCGGTAGCAAAAAGTTCTGTTAATTTTAATTGGAATGCCGCACAGAATACCGATTCATACCAGATCAGTATCAAAAACTTGTTAACAGATGAAATCATCACTCAAAGTACCGCAAATATCTCGATCGCTATTGAACTTGATCGGAATACACCTTATTCATGGTCAGTAAAATCCATGTCAAACACATCGCAAGTTGTTGAACAAAGCGAGAGTTGGAAATTTTATAATTCGGGTCCTGGCGAGGTATCTTATGCACCTTTTCCTGCAGAGATAGTGTCTCCAATTATGGGCCAAAACGTAAACTCTTTAAGTGCGAAAGTAAAATTGGAATGGAAAGGAAGTGATGTTGATAAGGATATTAAGAGTTATGATGTTTATTTTGGTACGTCGGCACCTGTGTTAATTAAGCAGGATGTTGAGGATAGTTTTCTTGCAGATATCAGTATTCTTGCCAAAACCCAATATTACTGGAAAATAATAACCAGGGATCGTAAAGGTAATACTTCTGATTCAGGTATTTATCGTTTTAAAACGGATTGATTTAGTTAATTTTACATTAGTGTTTAACGCCGCTAAAGAAGATTGATCATACCTTTTACCCCGCCATACTATCGGTTGTTCTTTTAACAGCCACTTTTCTTACTGCTTCTACAATTGCATTTTTATCGTAACCACATTCTGCCCAAAGTTCGGCCTGTTCGCCATGCTCTATAAATTGATCGGGAATACCCAAACGGATAACGTTGGCGTTGTAACCATAATCGGCCATAAACTCGAGTACTGCTGAACCTACTCCGCCTGGTAATGAACCATCTTCTACGGTGATTACATTTTTGTATTTTGCAAACACTTCGTGCAATAAAGCTTCATCTAAAGGTTTTACAAAACGCAGATCGTAATGTGCCGGATGAAAGCCTTCGCTATTTAATTCTGCACGTGCTTCAACCGCAAAATTACCAACATGACCGATGGTTAGCAATGCTACATCTTCGCCATCACATATTTTACGGCCTTTGCCAATTTCCAACGCTTTGAAAGGTCTTTTCCAATCGGGCATTACTCCATTACCACGCGGGTAACGGATAACAAAAGGCCCAATGTTTTCTTGCTGAGCGGTAAACATCAGGTTACGCAATTCTTCCTCGTTCATTGGAGAAGAGATTACCAGGTTCGGGATACAACGCATGTAGGCAATATCATAGGCGCCATGGTGGGTTGCTCCATCGGCACCAGCCAACCCTGCCCTATCCAAACAAAATACTACATTTAGTCTTTGAATGGCCACATCGTGGATCACCTGATCGTAGGCCCTTTGCATAAAACTAGAATAGATGTTACAGAAAGGTACTAAACCCTGAGTAGCCAAACCAGCAGAAAAGGTTACTGCGTGCTGTTCTGCAATGCCGACATCAAATGCACGTTTTGGCATTGCTTTCATCATGATGTTTAATGACGATCCTGATGGCATTGCTGGTGTAATTCCTACAATTTTAGCATTTGCTTCTGCCAACTCTACCATGGTATGCCCAAAAACATCCTGGTATTTTGGTGGTTGCGGTTTATCGGGAATACTTTTTTTAATTTCGCCGGTGATCTTATCAAAGAGCCCTGGTGAATGCCAAACGGTTTGATCTTTTTCTGCCAGCGCAAAACCTTTTCCTTTTACGGTAATACAATGTAAAAGTTTTGGGCCGGGTATAGCAGATAAATCTTTTATGGTTTGCGCCAAACGTTTTACATCGTGCCCATCAACAGGGCCAAAATACCTAAAGTTTAGGGCTTCGAATAAATTGCTCTGTTTCAGCAAGGTGCCTTTAATGCTTTTCTCTATTTTTTTAACGTATTTATGGGCATTTGGTCCGAGTTTAGAAAGGCCGGCCAATACATGGGAAATATCATCGCGGAAACGGTTGTACGATTTGGAAATGGTAATGCTGGTTAAATATTCTTTAAGTGCACCCACATTCGGATCGATAGACATGCAATTGTCATTCAGGATCACCAGCACGTTGCTGTTTTCTATACCTGCATGGTTTAACCCTTCGAAAGCCAAACCAGCCGTCATTGCACCATCACCAATAATGGCCACATGTTGCCTGTCGCTTTCGCCTTTTAACTGCGAAGCTACCGCCATGCCCAAAGCTGCTGAAATTGAGGTTGAGGAGTGGCCAACACCAAAGGTATCGTACTCACTTTCGGTAATTTTAGGGAAACCACTAATGCCTTTGTATACGCGGTTTGTATGAAATAAATCTCTGCGGCCGGTTAAGATTTTATGTCCGTATGCCTGGTGACCCACATCCCAAACCAATTTATCGTAGGGGGTGTTGAGTGCATAATGTAAGGCTACGGTTAATTCTACAACGCCTAAGCTGGATGCAAAATGCCCGCCATTAACACTTACAACGTCAATAATATACTGTCGTAATTCCTGGCTTATTTGTTCTAAGTCAGATTCACTATATTGCTTTAAATCAGCGGGATAGTTGATTTTAGATAATAGGGGGCCAGCTTTTACTTGCATTCGAAATTTGTGGTAAAAAACAAGATACAAAGTAAGGTAAATTTGTTTTAATATCGAAACGAAAAATAGCGGTTTATTCTTGAGCGTTAAGCGGTTGGCGGTGAGGGCTTAGCGCCAGGTTTTTAAAGTTGCAGGTGCTGTTTAAACAAGGCCTTCTAATTGTGTTTGGGTTGTTAGGACCTGAAAATTTTCGTTATGTTTGTTTCTCCAGATGCAGGCAGAGAATTTTGAAATAAAACTTCCGGTATTCGAAGGTCCCTTCGATTTGTTGTTGTTCTTTATTGAGCGGGATGAACTCAATATCCAGGATGTGGAGATTGCAAAAATAACCAACGATTTTTTAGCATATATCCATCAGCTCCTGGCTTTAAATGTGGAGGTAGCGAGTGAATTTATCCTGGTTGCTGCCACCCTGATGCGGATTAAATCTAAAATGTTGTTGCCCAGAATCTCGCTTGATGAGGAGGGGAATGAAGTCAATTCGGAACAAGACCTGATTGCGAGATTGATTGCTTATAAACAATTTAAATCTGCTGCTGAGGAGATGAAGGTTTTGGAGCAAGAACGTTTAAAGCAGGATCATAGGGGAAATATTGCCTACGACCTTACCTTGGCTGCGGCTTCGTCTACACATCAGGATGAACTTTTATCACTCGATCTGTATAAACTGCTTACCGTTTATCACCGTACGATGCAAAAATATGAATTGCGGAGCGAGGAGGTGAAGCATACGGTTGTGCAATATCCTTATACCATTGAACAACAAAAGCACTTTATTTCCAATCTGCTCGATATTAATAAACAGATTGATTTTGCCCTGGTGCTTAAGAATTCTGAAAATAAGGTTCATTTCGTATACAATTTCCTGGCTATTTTAGAAATGTTGCAGCAACAAATCGTAGAGATAACCATTGGGAGCGGCTTTAACAACTTTAATGTGAAAGCATTAAGGTAATACGGCCAAAATTAGATTTGAATTTCTTACTTTTGCCAAAAAAATACAAACCTAATATAATGATGACACGCGACAACCAAATTTTTGAACTTATTGATAAGGAGTTAAACCGCCAAGAGCATGGTTTAGAGCTTATTGCATCAGAAAACTTTGTAAGCAAGCAGGTAATGGAAGCTGCCGGATCGGTATTGACCAACAAATATGCTGAAGGCTTACCAGGAAAACGTTACTATGGCGGTTGCCAGGTAGTGGATGTTGTAGAGCAAATTGCTATCGATAGGGCAAAACAATTGTTCGGTGCAGCGTGGGTAAATGTTCAGCCTCACTCTGGCGCACAGGCCAATGCAGCTGTAATGCTTGCTGTTTTACAGCCTGGCGATAAAATATTAGGTTTCGATCTTTCACATGGTGGTCACTTAACACATGGTTCGCCAGTTAACTTTTCGGGTAAATTGTACCAGCCATTATTTTATGGTGTTGAAAAGGAAACCGGACTAATCGATTATAAAAAACTGGAAGAAGTAGCTTTAGCAGAAAAACCTAAATTAATTATTTGTGGCGCTTCTGCATATTCACGTGAGTGGGATTACGCTTTTATCCGTTCGGTTGCCGATAAAATAGGTGCTTTGGTTTTAGCTGATATTTCTCACCCGGCAGGATTAATTGCGAAAGGACTGTTGGCCAACCCACTTCCACACTGTCACATTGTAACCACTACAACCCACAAAACTTTACGTGGCCCACGTGGCGGTATGATTATGATGGGACAGGATTTTGAAAACCCATGGGGATTAAAAACACCTAAAGGTGAAATCCGTTTAATGAGTAATTTGCTCGATATGGCGGTTTTCCCTGGTACACAAGGCGGCCCGTTAGAGCATATTATTGCTGCTAAGGCAATTGCTTTTGGCGAAGCTTTAAGTGAAGAGTATGGCACCTACATTAAGCAGGTTGCAGCCAATGCACAGGCCATGGCTAAAGCATTTGTAGCTAAAGGTTACGGCATTATTTCTGGTGGTACTGATAACCACTTGATGCTGATTGATCTCCGTAATAAAAACATCACAGGTAAAGTGGCTGAAAATGCTTTGGAAAAAGCAGAGATTACTGTAAATAAGAATATGGTTCCGTTTGATGATAAATCGCCGTTTGTAACCTCTGGTATCCGTGTAGGTACTGCAGCAATTACCACCCGTGGTTTAAAAGAAACCGAAATGGAGCAGATTGTAGAGCTGATTGACAGGGTTTTGACCAATCCTGAAGATGAAGCTAACCTGAGCACAGTGAAAGCTGAAGTAATAAAACTTGTAAGCGCATTCCCGCTTTATAAATAAGATTTAATTTCTAAGCAAGCTTAGGATAAGCCAAAAAGCAGTTGCATTAGTTTGTAGCTGCTTTTTTGTTTTATGCTTTTTTGATAAGCTTTAAAAGCATCTTTAACCTAAGTTCAAAAATGCCGGCAAAAGTAAAGGGCCGATATTCTTTAGAAATATCGACCCTTACCATCTAAATTAACGCTCTCAAATATATAAACGAGAATTCTTTCCATTTTGTTTTTAAGAAAGGGAAAATAGTTTATTATTTTTCGTAACTCCCTAATGTTGAGGGGAAAAATCTATTATAATTTTTAATGTCTTTACTTAAAAAACTTGCAAAGTATGGATCAGTACTTAAATTGGCACCTTTTTTTCTCGCAACGCTATTCGCTGATAATTCAAAGTTTCCAGATTCACTATCGATAAAGAGTGGATCTGTATTTAAAATATTTCCATTATTGGTATAGCTACTGCTGGTGGTTCTGATTAAGTTATTAAACAAATTAAGCTGTACCGGGGTATCTTTTTTTCTTTTGAATATCCAACTCATTGTTTAAGCTGCCCCAAATAATGTTATTTGTAATCTCTAATTGCAGTTTGTTATAAGCCGTTGGCGATAGATAGTCTGAAAAGCTCAGTGCTGCCGTTTTCCTCGGAAAATCCAAATTATAACCAGCAAAAGTATTCTGTTTTAAGTTATAGTTTCCTCCACCTACGGCATAAATTAAATAATTGCCGCAATTGTACATCAGGTTATTAAAAGCAAGGAGTTCTGAATGGTAACCAATATAGGCCGCCACCTGCATGTTTTTAATAATGCTGTTGCTCAAAATTAATTTAGGATTGGCATTCGATGATAACGAATCGGAAGTTATGCCCACAGATGCGTTTTTGATGAGTGTATTTTTGATCATTCCATTTCCGGTTCTTTTTATAAAAATCCCTTTCCACTGTCCGGGCTCATCATTGTACATTTTTTCCAACCGATCGCTACAAAATACAACCGGTTCTGTAACCGTTCCATTTACATTAAGGTTACCTTCAACATTTAAATTGGCATCTTTATGAAAATAAACTTTAACACCCGGTTGAATGTTAAGCGAAACCCCATTTTTTATAGTTAGTGCGCCATTAACTATATAGGGTAGCGATTTTACCCAGGTGGTGTTGGTATTGATTGTCGATTCAGTAATAAAAACAGCATTCTGCCCATAGGCCAAAAGCTGAACCACCTGCCTGTTGCCGTTTGTATTGAATATAATAGAATCCTGAACTAAAAAAGCAAGGTTTTGGGCAGTCGGATTAATTGTTACCTTAATAAACAAGTTTATAGAATCGCGACCATTTATAACGATTTCGCTTTTGTTAAGCGTATTTTCTCCATTAATATTTAAGCTAAATGCAGAAGCAATTCCGCCAGCTAACCTAATTTCAGAAACTTTAACCGCATTGCTGTTATTATTAATAATATTTAGCCGCTTTGTTGTAGAGCCTGTAGCAGTAAAAATGGTATCAAATAATAATTCTGTATTTGCGATACTTAACCTTGCATTTGCATCGGTAGTAATGCGTTCTCCTTTACGGCAAGCAGAAGCAAGGAAAAAGATGGGTAGTACCAAACAGATAATCAAACGCATAAATCAAACTTAGAAAATTGTTTAAGCACTTACAACAGTTAAGTATAACATTAATATAATAGCTACTCTGCAAAGGCCAATGCTGCAATACTTACTTTTGCTGCGCCATTGTTTAACAGTTGCATCGCACATGCCTCTAATGTTGCCCCGGTAGTAATCACATCATCTATTAACAATATATGTTTACCGGCAATGTGTGTAGGGTTTATTATTTTAAAAACATTCTGCATGTTTTCATACCGGTTGTACCTGCTTTTTTTGGTCTGACTTTCAGTTGCTGTATTCCGTACTAAATCATCTTCGCTAAAAACAACCTCCATTTTATCTGCTATGCCCTCCGCAATACACGTGCATTGGTTGTAACCCCGAAGTTTATATTTTTTATGGTGCAAAGGAACAGGAATCACCATGTTAATATCATGATAGAGGCTACTCGTTTTCAATCGCTCTCCCAGCATGTTGCCCAAAAGTACGCCAACATCCGTTCTTCCATTGTATTTCAGGTTATGAATGAGGCTTTGAACCTTAGTCCCTTTTCTAAAATATAACATGGCCATCGCGGCATTAAACGGCAGGCGGCCCCATAATTGTTTAGCTACCCTGTTTTCAGCATGTTGGTGGTAGTCTGTAAATGGAAGGTCGTATAAGCACTTTGTACAAATTAAATGTTCGCTATGGTATAAGCCTATGCCACAAGCATTGCAAAGGTTTGGAAATAATAATCCAATTAAATCAGTACACCATTGTTTAATAAGTAACATCTAACTAATTTATAAAATATTTGTGAGATGTGAAGGTAAATCAATCCTAAGTTTATAATGGATGAGCCTGAGGAGTTTCAAAAGGTCTTTAATTTCTTGTAAAGCCTGTTCCTTGCTACTATAAAAGTTTGTTCCCGCTTTTCATTGCAAGTCCTCGCTGCGCTGCGGGCTTTTCATTTTAATCGGGTTTATTTTGCAGGGTCTTCCCGGGGTTTTAAAAGGCTGGGCGCAGATGAAACCGTGCAATCCCCCGAACAAAGCCTCCTTAAACACCTTAACTTCCAAAAAGTTTGCCTTCCCCATTAAATTTTTCTTTCTGAAAACCATACACTTACATTAAACTGTGCGTTTATAGTGATATTTTCTTTGCGGATAAGCTGAAATTCCCTACTTTTGCATCCCGCTTCGGAGGAAGGGTTTTGAATGAAAGGATGGCAGAGGATGATGATAGGGCAGGATTTATTTTAAAATAAATGTTGCAGGTGAGGAAAAGATTGCTACCTTTGCAGCCCGCTCCGGAAGGACGGAATGCTGAATAAAATCAGCCTATTGAAATAAGGGAAGGAAAAAAGAAAACCTGAAAAATAAAATTTATTTTATTTGGAAGTTTGAAAAAGATCCTTACCTTTGCACTCCCAACCGAAAGGAAGGGCAAAAAGCTGAGCAGCGGATGTTGCGGAAAGCAAACAGAAAAAAGATTGAAACGGATGAAACACGGGGAAGACGAAGAAGACTTTTCCAAACTGAAACCGAAGATATATAAAATGGCCGGCCGTGAGGTTACCAGGTCAGCAAGTTCTTAAAAGAGATGTCAATGTAGCGTAGCGAGGTAATGGAGTACCGATCAAAGTACATGATTACGTAGCTTTATTTTAAAGGTGGTGTCTAACAGACAACATAACAAAAAAGAAGACTATTTTTAACAATAGTTAAAACTGGTCAGCATCTTACAACACATTTTACAATGGAGAGTTTGATCCTGGCTCAGGATGAACGCTAGCGGCAGGCCTAATACATGCAAGTCGAACGAGATTATCCAGCTTGCTGGATTTGAAAGTGGCGCACGGGTGCGTAACGCGTATGCAACCTACCTTAATCTGGGGGATAGCCCGGAGAAATCCGGATTAATACCGCATAAAATCACAGGATGGCATTATCCAATGATCAAACATTTATGGGATTGAGATGGGCATGCGTGTCATTAGCTAGTTGGCGGGGTAACGGCCCACCAAGGCGACGATGACTAGGGGATCTGAGAGGATGGCCCCCCACACTGGTACTGAGACACGGACCAGACTCCTACGGGAGGCAGCAGTAAGGAATATTGGTCAATGGAGGCAACTCTGAACCAGCCATGCCGCGTGCAGGAAGACTGCCCTATGGGTTGTAAACTGCTTTTATCCGGGAATAAACCTTTCTACGTGTAGGAAGCTGAATGTACCGGAAGAATAAGGATCGGCTAACTCCGTGCCAGCAGCCGCGGTAATACGGAGGATCCAAGCGTTATCCGGATTTATTGGGTTTAAAGGGTGCGTAGGCGGCCTGTTAAGTCAGGGGTGAAAGACGGTAGCTCAACTATCGCAGTGCCCTTGATACTGATGGGCTTGAATGGACTAGAGGTAGGCGGAATGAGACAAGTAGCGGTGAAATGCATAGATATGTCTCAGAACACCGATTGCGAAGGCAGCTTACTATGGTCTTATTGACGCTGAGGCACGAAAGCGTGGGGATCAAACAGGATTAGATACCCTGGTAGTCCACGCCCTAAACGATGAACACTCGCTGTTGGCGGTACACAGTCAGCGGCTAAGCGAAAGCGTTAAGTGTTCCACCTGGGGAGTACGCTCGCAAGAGTGAAACTCAAAGGAATTGACGGGGGCCCGCACAAGCGGAGGAGCATGTGGTTTAATTCGATGATACGCGAGGAACCTTACCCGGGCTTGAAAGTTAGTGAATCATTTAGAGATAAATGAGTGAGCAATCACACGAAACTAGGTGCTGCATGGCTGTCGTCAGCTCGTGCCGTGAGGTGTTGGGTTAAGTCCCGCAACGAGCGCAACCCCTATGTTTAGTTGCCAGCACGTTATGGTGGGGACTCTAAACAGACTGCCTGTGCAAACAGAGAGGAAGGAGGGGACGACGTCAAGTCATCATGGCCCTTACGTCCGGGGCTACACACGTGCTACAATGGACGGTACAGAGGGCAGCTAGCCGGCAACGGTATGCGAATCTCACAAAGCCGTTCACAGTTCGGATTGGGGTCTGCAACTCGACCCCATGAAGTTGGATTCGCTAGTAATCGCGTATCAGCAATGACGCGGTGAATACGTTCCCGGGCCTTGTACACACCGCCCGTCAAGCCATGGAAGTTGGGGGTACCTAAAGTATGTAACCGCAAGGAGCGTCCTAGGGTAAAACCGATAACTGGGGCTAAGTCGTAACAAGGTAGCCGTACCGGAAGGTGCGGCTGGAATACCTCCTTTCTGGAGTAGCACCGCCTACTCGCCACGCAACATGATATTTCAAATAAGGTAAAAGGTAAAAGACCAAAGCTGAAAGGCGGAGGGCACAGATACCGGATACTTTAAAAAAACAAGAGAAAAAAGAAACACCCAGAAGAAAACGGTGGGCTGCTATAAAGGCAAGCGCAACGGAGACATGAAGGGTAAGCCAAAAAGGGAAGCAGTAGCGGTAAGATACTATATACTGCAACTATTAAGCCTACCTTAAAATCAAGAAGTCCCGTAGCTCAGCCTGGTTAGAGCACTACACTGATAATGTAGGGGTCTCCAGTTCAAATCTGGACGGGACTACACATTAAGATCCTTTTGGGGGATTAGCTCAGCTGGCTAGAGCGCCTGCCTTGCACGCAGGAGGTCAACGGTTCGACTCCGTTATTCTCCACATTTGAGCATAAAGCTTAAAGACCAAAGCTGAAAGCTTTCAAAAAACACATAATACAACCTTATTATCGGGATAGATAATATACATTGACATAAAGATTAAGAAAAGAAGAAACGCCATGGGGCACATACGATCAAATGTATGGAACGGTTCGAGACCGCAGTTTTTTACTAACGGAGCTGAAACGGAGCTTAGGTTGGGGACAATGAAACCCTCCGCCTTTATACCTTCGGCCTTCAGCCTCAGTAAAGTTCTTTGACATATTGGAAGAAGTTAAAAAAGAAGAGCAAACAACAATAGGCGACTGTTGTGTTTGTGCTCGCTTAAAGGGATCGCAAGAAACCGATAAGTATGAGACATCATGACAAGAGCAAAAAAAGCATACCATATGGCGCAAAAGGCATATGAGTAGAAGAAAGTAATAAAGAGTACACGGGGGATGCCTTGGCTCTCAGAGGCGATGAAGGACGTGATAAGCTGCGATAAGCTTCGGGTATTTGCAAATAGGAACTGATCCGAAGATTTCCGAATGGGGCAACCCGGCTAGTTGAAGACTAGTCACATATAATGAGCAAACCTGCCGAACTGAAACATCTAAGTAAGCAGAGGAAGAGAAAATAACAATGATTTCCTAAGTAGTGGCGAGCGAAAGGGAAAGAGCCCAAACCTACTTTGTTACGGCAAAGTGGGGGTTGTAGGACTACGATGTGGCATTGGTAAACAGAAGTGGAACGGGATGGGAAGCCCGGCGACACAAGGTGATAGCCCTGTACACGTATAGAATACCAGTCTAGTAGTATCCTGAGTACCGCGAGGTCGGAGACGCCTTGTGGGAATCTGCCGGCACCATCCGGTAAGGCTAAATACTCCTGAGAGACCGATAGTGAACCAGTACCGTGAGGGAAAGGTGAAAAGAACCCCGAACAGGGGAGTGAAATAGAACCTGAAACCGTGTACTTACAAGCGGTCGGAGCATCCAAGTGGTGTGACGGCGTGCCTTTTGCATAATGAGCCTACGAGTTACTCCTCTCTGGCAAGGTTAAGTGCTTCAGGCACGGATCCGAAGCGAAAGCGAGTCTGAACAGGGCGTATAGTCAGAGGGGGTAGACGCGAAACCTTGTGATCTACCCATGGACAGGTTGAAGGTGCGGTAACACGTACTGGAGGACCGAACCGATAAACGTTGAAAAGTTTCCGGATGATCTGTGGGTAGGGGTGAAAGGCTAATCAAACTGGGAAATAGCTCGTACTCCCCGAAATGTTTTTAGGAACAGCGTGGATATTAAGTTTCATAGAGGTAGAGCTACTGATTGGGTGCGGGGGAGTCAAATCCTACCAAATCCAGACAAACTCCGAATGCTATGAAATATGATCTGCAGTGAGGCGCGGGGTGCTAAGGTCACGCGCCGAGAGGGAAAGAACCCAGACCATCAGCTAAGGTCCCCAAGTGACAGTTAAGTTGAACTAACGAGGTCCGATTGCACAGACAGCTAGGATGTTGGCTTGGAAGCAGCCATTCATTTAAAGAGTGCGTAACAGCTCACTAGTCGAGCGATCGGGCATGGATAATAAACGGGCATTAAACTGTTCACCGAAGCTATGGGATTGAAATATATCGGTAGGGGAGCATTCTATATGCAGCGAAGGTATCTGGTAATGGGTGCTGGAGCGTATAGAAAAGCAAATGTAGGCATAAGTAACGATAAGGCGGGAGAGAAACCCGCCACCGAAAGGATAAGGTTTCCTGATCAACGCTAATCGGATCAGGGTCAGTCGGGACCTAAGGAGAACCCGAAGGGGAAATTCGATGGACAACTGGTTAATATTCCAGTACTTTTTATAACTGCGATGTGGGGACGGAGTAGTGACACTGCCGCGATCTGACGGAATAGATCGTTAAAGACAGTAGGTATTAGAACGGTAGGCAAATCCGCCGATCTAGCTGAAAGTCGATAGTACCGCGAGCCTTCGGGTAAGCGGATAGCGCAGGTAATCAGACTTCCAAGAAAAACCGCTAAGCTTCAGGTTATAAAAACCCGTACCGCAAACCGACACAGGTATTCCGGGAAGAGGATTCTAAGGTGCTCGAGTGAATCATGGCTAAGGAACTCGGCAAAATGGCCCTGTAACTTCGGGAGAAGGGGCGCTTGCAGCAATGTAAGCCGCAGTGAAAAGGCCCAGGCGACTGTTTAACAAAAACACATGGCTTTGCAAAATCGAAAGATGAGGTATAAGGCCTGACACCTGCCCGGTGCTGGAAGGTTAAGAGGGGATGTCATCGTAAGAGAAGCATTGAATCGAAGCCCCAGTAAACGGCGGCCGTAACTATAACGGTCCTAAGGTAGCGAAATTCCTTGTCGGGTAAGTTCCGACCTGCACGAATGGTGTAACGATCTGGGCGCTGTCTCAGCCATGAGCTCGGTGAAATTGTGGTCCCGGTGAAGACGCCGGGTACCCGCAACGGGACGGAAAGACCCCATGCACCTTCACTACAATTTAACATTGACATTGGATACAGGATGTGTAGGATAGGTGGGAGGCTTTGAAGCGGCGTCGCTAGGCGTCGTGGAGCCAACGTTGAAATACCACCCTTTCTGTATTCGGTGTCTAATCCCGATCATTCGGGAGACATTGTTTGATGGGTAGTTTGACTGGGGTGGTCGCCTCCAAAAAGGTAACGGAGGCTTTCAAAGGTAAGCTCAGTACGCTTGGTAACCGTACGCGGAGTGCAATAGCATAAGCTTGCTTGACTGTGAGACAGACAAGTCGATCAGGGTCGAAAGACGGATATAGTGATCCGGTGGTTCTGCATGGAAGGGCCATCGCTCAAAGGATAAAAGGTACGCTGGGGATAACAGGCTGATCTCCCCCAAGAGCTCATATCGACGGGGAGGTTTGGCACCTCGATGTCGGCTCGTCACATCCTGGGGCTGGAGAAGGTCCCAAGGGTTCGGCTGTTCGCCGATTAAAGTGGCACGCGAGCTGGGTTCAGAACGTCGCGAGACAGTTCGGTCCCTATCTGTTGTGGGCGTAGGAATTTTGAGTGGGGCTGACCTTAGTACGAGAGGACCGGGTTGGACCAGCCTCTAGTGAATCTGTTGTTCCGCCAGGGGCATTGCAGAGTAGCTACGCTGGGAATAGATAAGCGCTGAAAGCATCTAAGTGCGAAACTAGCCACGAGATGAGAATTCCATATAGGACCGTAGAAGACTACTACGTTGATAGGCTACAGATGTAAAGCTGGTGACAGCACAGTCGAGTAGTACTAATCATCCGAAGCTTTCAAAGCAAACAGACTGTTGTTTGTTCTTCATAATAACTTCTTTCAATACTGTTTAAGGTTTAAGGCGAAAGGCTTAAGGTTCAGGGTTTCCCTCCACCTTTACACCCTCCACCTTCTACCTCAATAAAATATTTAGGTGCCTATATCGGTGGTGTCCACCTCTTCCCATTCCGAACAGAGAAGTTAAGCCCACCAGAGCCGATGGTACTGCGGTAACACGTGGGAGAGTAGGTCGGTGCCAAATCTTAAAAGAAACCCTTCAGCAGAAATGCTGAAGGGTTTTCTTCGTTATATAGAAGACCTTATGTTTAAGGCAGCATGATTTGAAATATTTAATACTGATATAAATTTAGGTTTAAGGCGAAAGGCTTAAGGTTCAGGGTTTCCCTCCACCTTTACACCCTCCACCTTCTACCTCAATAAAATATTTAGGTGCCTATATCGGTGGTGTCCACCTCTTCCCATTCCGAACAGAGAAGTTAAGCCCACCAGAGCCGATGGTACTGCGGTAACACGTGGGAGAGTAGGTCGGTGCCAAATCTTATAAGAAACCCTTCAGCAGAAATGTTGAAGGGTTTTCTTCGTTTATGGCAAATTCAAAACTGTCAAGATTTTTTTCAACATTAAGAAGTTTAGAAAAGTTAAGTATAATAAGGATATGCTTACTTTATTAATGGCTTTAATCTCTTTTAATAATAAATGAGCCAGATAAGTTTATCATTATTAAGAGAACAAATAAGTTGAGGTTTGACCCGACTCAGATTACGTAGATTTCCGTTGAGTATATCCTGTTAACCGTTTTATCTCGTTCTTTTTATAACTGCCTGGACCAGTTTTATAGCCCTGATGGAAGTGGGCACGGAGCCAACCCTTCATTGGCGGAGTAAAACGTACCGAAGGAAGGGACCACTACTATTTGCACAGTAATTGCGCTCTAGAAAAATTAAATCAGTAAAAAGCTTTGTTCTTTAAAGCCAGTGTTGGAAAGAAGAATTAAGCGTTCGCGGCTTCTTCTTTAACTGCTAACTGACCACAGGCAGCATCAATATCTTTACCACGGCTACGGCGGATGTTGGTATTTATACCCTGACTTTTTAGGTAATTGGAAAAAGCATCAATTTTATCTCCTTCGGCATTTGTAAAATCTGCAAAAGAAATTGGGTTGTATTCAATCAGATTTACTTTACAAGGGATATGCTTGCAGAATTTAGCCAAATCCATTGCGTCAGCTATCTCATCGTTAAAGTGATTAAAAACAATGTATTCGTATGTTACTGGATTTTTTGTTTTGGCAAAATAGTATTTAAGCGCATCAGCTAGAGCTTTTAATGAGTTGGCCTCGTTAATTGGCATAATTTCATTCCGCTTTTTATCATCAGCAGCATGAAGGGATAGGGCAAGGTTAAATTTCGCACCATCATCGCCCAATTTCTTAATCATTTTGGCAATGCCTGCTGTTGATACAGTAATGCGCTTGTAGCTCATGTTTAAGCCATCTGGAGCAGTAATGCGTTCGATAGATTTCAATACATTCGCGTAATTTAATAACGGTTCGCCCATACCCATATATACAATATTGGTGAGTGGATTGTTATAATTCTGTTTGGCTTGTTTATCGATTAATACCACCTGGTCATAAATCTCGTCGGCATTCAAGTTGCGCTTACGATCCATATAACCGGTTGCACAGAACTTGCAGGTTAAACTACAGCCAACCTGTGAGCTTACACAGGCCGTCATGCGGTCTTCGAGCGGAATTAGCACGCCTTCTACAATGTTTCCATCAGCAAGTCTGAACGTGTTTTTTATGGTATGGTCGTTACTAAACTGGGAGTTGTTAACCTGAACAGCATTGATTGCAAAAGTTTCATCTAATGCCTTACGTAGGTCTTTAGATAGATTGCTCATTTGCTCGAAACTTGTTGCTGATTTTTCCCAAAGCCATTGGTAAATCTGCTTGGCCCTAAAGGCAGGCTGTTGCATTGCCACAAGGTGTTGTTGCAGTTGAGGAAGATCTAACGCACGAATATCGGTTTTTTTTGCTGTTACCATTTGTTACAAAGGTACTTAAAAAAGGTGTAAGGCAAAAAGGATGACGGTGAATGGCCCTATAATAAACTGAATTTTACAATTGATTAGCTTTATCTTCCTCTACCTCTTGTATTTGGCTTGGCATTTGTTTTCCCTTTTGCGGGCCGTGCATTTCGATTTGAGGAATTACCTTTACCATTGGATGGCTTAGCAGAAGAATGGCCTGAGGGCTTTTTAACAGCCGATTTTTGTGCAGGTTTTGAAGGTTTGAAAGTTTTTTTTGGTTGCTCTTCCCTCAGCTCGGGAATTTCTTCCCAGGCGTTTACTTTTTTCCTGGAAGCATTTTTGGGTTTTGATTTGGCTTCTGAAGAAGAGTGTTCTACACTTTTAGTGATACTTTTCATTTCATCTTCCGTAAGCTCCCTAAACTCCCCGGTAGGAATACCCTTTAAGCTGATATTCATAATGCGCGTACGTTCCAGTTTGGTAACCTCGTAACCGAAATGTTCGCACATTCTGCGGATCTGCCTGTTTAGGCCTTGAATTAAAATGATATTAAATACAAATGTACTGATTTGGCGGACTTTACATTTACGGGTATTAACGCCCAAAATTGGAACACCGTTACTCATTTCGAAAATAAAATCTTCAGTAATTGGTTTGTTTACGGTAACAACATATTCTTTTTCGTGTTTATTCCCTGCCCTTAGAATTTTATTAACGATATCGCCGTTGTTGGTTAAAAAAATCAATCCTGAAGAATCTTTGTCCAATCGGCCGATCGGGAATATCCTTTCGCTATGGTTTACATAATCTACAATGTTATCACGAACGCTGCCTTCGGTAGTACTGGTGATGCCAACCGGCTTATTGAAAGCCAAAAGAATGAAATTACTTTCCTCTTTGGGTTCAATATTGTGACCGTTTACCATCACTTTATCGCCTGCCAAAACCTGATCGCCAACTTTTGCTCTTTTTCCATTGATGAAAACGGTACCCTTTTCTATATAGCGATCTGCTTCACGGCGTGAACATAATCCGCTTTCGCTGATAAATTTATTTAAACGGGTTGCAGAGTTGTTGTTCATGCTGCAATTTTACGGAAATAAATTGTGTTATCCATTCTTCATGCTGGCAACAAATAAATCAACAGTGGTTTTTAGTTTGCCTAAGGTATCCTCATCAGTAATTAAGCCATCATTGTTGATCTTTGCTTTTGCATAAGGGATGAGCTGGGCAGTAACCTTTGCTTCAATCACTGTTAAAATATCTATAATGGAGTGGTAAGCTTTTTCGCCCTGCGTTGAGGCAATAAGTGCTAATGTTGGTTTATCGGCAAAAGATGCTGAACTTACCGTCCAATCAATTAAGTTTTTTAACGAACCTGGTAACCCCATGGCGTATTCGGGTGTGGAGATGATAATGCCGTCTGCGTGTTGAATGGTTAACCTCAAATCTCCAACTGCAGCCGGTGCGTTATTTAGATCTAAATCCGGATTGAAGTGCGGGATATTGGCAATAGATGGAAAGCAGGTAACTTCAAAAGTTTTACCCAAAAGTTTGGTAACCGCTGAAATGTAAAGGCTGTTTGTTGAAACTGCTTTTGTACTGCCACAAATTGCCAATAGTTTTGTCATCCGCTAAAGTAGCTAAATGAAGATTAATTAAAAAAGGAATCAGGTAAATTCAATCGCAATTCAAAAAACAGGCCATTGAATTTGGCAGGTTTCAATGGCCTGTTCGGAAATTGTTATCAATTAAAAATTGTGGTCATCGGCACTTGGTCCGTAGCTCCCTGGGATCGGAATTTCCAACAATCTTAAATAAACACCCAATTGGGCTCGGTGATGGCTGGTTTGGCTCAGTGAGTGACGGATGGTTTCATATTTTGAATAATCTGCCAACACCTGTTTGCCCATTCTGAGTACCCAGCGACCGTTTAGTTGGTCTTCTGTTGCATTTTCGAGTGCTTTTCTTCCTATTTCATAATTTTTTTCCAGAATTTTAACCAAATCATCTGCATTTTCAGCCTCTTGCTCAACATATGGTGCTGTTTCAAAATCCAGCCCATCTGTTGTTAAAGCCAACGAAACCCAGCTTGGCAGGTCGGCAATGTGAACAGCCAATGATTTCATTTTCATGCTTTTTTCATGCGGTGCCCAATCAAACTTTTCTGTAGGTACAATTGCCAGGAATTTTTTGGTGGTGTTAAATTCTGCCGCTAATTCTTTCAATAATAGTTTAATAATGTCCATATTTTTCTGTTTTGTTTTTTCTGCTGTGTTTAAATCCATCAGTAATAAATCGACTATACCCATGATTTTGATGTTTGTTTACACAAAGAAAATACAGCGCACTGACAGCCCTATGGCAGTGTAAAAAATATTTTTTTAATATTTTACCGGTAGCAAATGCATGTATTCACTTAGCTGCATATGCGTTGTTTTTTTGAACGGGATACCAGAGTTTTTTAGGCAGATGATCCGGGTGAGGTTAAAATCGCGGTACTGGTTACGGTAATGGCACCAGGCTATTAAGTGCCAGCTGAAAGCATAAAAGATCAGTCCGATTGGTTCAACTTCTCTTTTACTTACCTCTTCTTTGTTGTTTTTATATTCGAGCTGGATGAGGTGTTTTCCAGAAATTGCCTGCTGAATCAATGAAAGATATTCGAAGTTGAAAGTTAACCTTTCAGGAATTTGTAAGCGAATGTGCTGGTTTAAGGTTTCCAGCTTCTCTTTCTGGCCTGTTTTTAATACTGCCTTTACTTTTGTTAAAGCAGCCGAGTAATGATTGCGGATAGAATTATCGGCAAAACCATTTACCAGGCTTTCTACCAACAGCAAGGCATTTGCTTCATCCATATTAAACGAAACGGGTGGTAAGAAATAACCCTGAACCAGGTAATATCCCTTATGTTGTTCAAAGCTTACCGGTATTCCCTGCTCTGCCAAGGCTTTAACGTCGCGGTAAACCGTTCGAATGCTCATATTAAACCTTTCGGCAATTTTTTCCGCTGTAATGTACTTTCTGGATTGAAGTAAAGTTAAAATCCCAAATAGGCGATCGATCCGGTTCATGATTGCTTGGTATTGGCGATTATAAAATTAGAAAGTTTTTAGTGATTTTCCTTATGGTACGTTATTTGTAAACGATAATGGATACCAATTCCAAACGTTAAACCGTTCTAATAGTGGTTTAAGCATCATAATCTGAATTAAATGGCGGCTGTTATTCAAAAGCGGTTTTTCCGGGCAATAAAAAGTAAAGTAATTATAGGTTTCCTGTTTGCCTGTTTTGCGCTGCTTTTGGCCTGGGGCATCAGTAAGTTCGCCTTTACCCGGATGTTGGATACTGTTGAAGAAATTTCTGCCCCGAACTACCGCCTGAGAATTGTAAATGACCTTTCGCACAAAATTGCACGGTTGGATCAACTTCAGCGTGACGAAGCTTTTAACAAACAGGGTACCTACAGTTTTTTAAAAGAATCACGTAAGCTGAGATCAACATTGGATACCTTGCGTAAATTATACCGGGGTGATTCTGCTCAGCTGGCAAGGATAAAATCGATTAAAAATTTACTTTCTGACCGCGACAAACAATTTGTAAACTATTTAAAGGTGAGGGAAACGCTGGTGAATACCAAATCCTTCTCTGATGAAGTTAAAAAATTAAATGAACTGGTTGCAACACGCTCCAGGCAAACCGATAGTGCGGTATTAACTACCGAGACCACCACCTCTACCACAACTGTTGCACCCGAAGAGGAACAAAAATCAAGAGGTTTTTTGAGTAAATTGTTTGGTAAGAAGAAATCTGATGTTTATAAGATTATCAACGAAGAATTTAAAGTTAAGCGTGATACTTTAAATGCAAAGGCCGAAGATAGTATTATGAAAAGCATGACGGGTTCGTTAAAAAATATCGAACTGGAGCAGCGGCAGAAAAGTCAGAAATTTTTGAAACGCGAAGCCGATCTTTCTAATGCCAGTAATGCGCTTACGGCACAGATGCTGCAGATTTTAAGGGAAGTGGAGGGAGAAGCCGTAGCGCAGGTGGATTTAAATGGGATACAAGCCAAAGAGGTAGTAAATGATGGTATTACGCAGATTACCACCATTATTATTATATTTTTTCTGCTAACGGTAATCCTTCTTTACCTAATCTTAGCCGATATTACCAAGAGTAACCGGTACCGCAAAGCTTTGGAACTGGCCAAAGATGAAGCCGAATACCACGGTAAAGCGAAGCAGCGCTTCCTTTCTAATATGAGCCACGAAATCAGAACGCCTTTGCAATCTATTTTAGGTTATGCCGAACTGATTACCCAACAGAATATCCCAAATAAAAAGGATGTGGATGCCATTTATCAATCATCTATTCATTTGCTGCAGATTGTTAATGAGGTATTGGATTACAACCGCATTATTTCGGGTGAGTTCAGTTTTAACAATCAGGTATTTAACATAAGAAATGCTTTGGAAGAAGTGGTATCGGTGATGCGGCCACTGGCAGAGCAAAAATCGCTTCAATTGAATGTTGCACTAGATCTGGCTGACCTGGAGTTTGTAAAAGGTGATATTTTTAGATTGAAGCAGATTTTATTCAATTTATTGGGTAACGCGGTTAAATTTACCTTAAAGGGCGAGATTAAATTATTGGCTTCTTACAAAAAGCAGGGCGAGGATTTGCACTTTCATTTTACGGTAAAAGACACCGGGATCGGCTTTGATGAAAAGGATATTCCTAAGATATTTAATGAATTTGAGCAGATTGAATCTCCAGAGAAATATATTATCAATCAAGCTGGTACAGGCCTGGGGCTTCCGATCGTGAAATCCCTCATTGAAACTCAAGGGGGAAGAATTTATGTTAAAAGCAAACCGGGTGTTGGTACAACATTTAATATTTACATCAAATATGAAAACACAACAGAGCGTGTTAATGATGCCCTTGACCTGGAGCACTATGCCATCGTAAACCCTGGTACGGTATGGGTGATTGATGATGACAAGCTGATACTGGATTTATGCGGAATGATTTTCCTGAAAAATAAAATCCCGTACAAGAGCTTTACGCAGGTGGCCGATATTTTACATACTGAACCTGAAGCTGATTTGAAATATGTACTGATTGATATGCGCATGCCTGAAATGACCGGTATTGAACTTTGCCACCTATTAAAAAAGAAATTGCCTGCGCAGGTTAAGTTTTATGCCATAACCGCACAAGTATTGCCAGAGGAGCGTGAAATGGTATTGAGTGAGGGCTTTGATGGGCTGATTATGAAACCTTTCAGGGCGGTTGATATCCTTTCGATATTTGATAAAACGGAGATACTGACCACTCCACCGGAATTCGATTTTTCTTCTATCGAGAAAATGACATTTGGTGATCAGCAGCTATTGGAAAAAATCCTGAACCGTTTTAAACAGGATTCTATCGATGATGCAGCCGAATTGAAAAAATACCTGGATGAAAATAATAAGGATAAAAGCAGGTTGCTGGTTCACCGCTTAGCAGGCCGTACCGCACAAATGGGATCCAAAACACTGGCGAATGATTTGCGTACCTTAGAAATAGAAATTGCAGAAAACGGCTTAACTGAACATACCAAAGCAGAGGTTTTGGCGCAGATTATAAAATTGGATGGTTTAATCGCTTTTATAGCAGAAATGGATTATTCGAGTACCGTTTAAGGGAAGCATTTAATCAATTCCGTAACGTTCCATTTTAGCATATAGTGTTTTACGGTCGATGTTTAAAATCTTGGCTGCTTTTGATTTGTTGTGCCTAACCTTAATCAATGTTTCGGTAATTAATGCCTTTTCATTTTGTTCGTTTACTGCCTTTAAATCGGATGAATTACCGGGAGCGGATTGGTGTTGCACTGAAATCATCATTTCATCAGGTAAGGCCTCAACCTGGGCAACATCACCAGGAGTTAACAAAACCATGCGTTTAATTACATTGCTCAGCTCACGTAAATTGCCAGGCCAATCATAACTGAGCAAAAGGGCTTTTGCCTCGGCTGATACACTTTTTACATTGCGTTCTAAATCGCGGTTTGATAACTGGATAAAATGATTGATAAAAAGTTCTAAATCGCCTCCTCTGTTTCGTAAAGGTGGAAGCTGTATTTTAAATTCGTTCAACCGGTGGTACAAATCTTCTCTAAATTCACCTTGTTGCATGCTATTGGCCAAATCATCGTTGGTAGCCGTAATGATGCGCACATTTACCGGAATTTGTTTGGTACTGCCCAAAGGCTGGATCACTCTTTCCTGTAAGGCCCTGAGCAGCTTAATCTGCACTTCATAACTTAGGTTACCTACTTCATCTAAAAATAGCGTTCCTCCATTGGCTGCTTCAAACTGGCCTTTTTTATCGTTTAGTGCACCGGTAAAAGCACCTTTTATGTGCCCGAAAAGTTCACTGGCTGCCAAATCTTTTGATAACGCACCACAATCAATGGCAACAAAGGGTTTATCGGCACGCTTGCTTTGCTGGTGGAGCGTTCTGGCGGCAAATTCCTTACCAGTTCCACTTTCTCCCTGAATAATTACCGACATATCGGTAGGTGCCACCAGGTTAATGTGTTCATATAACTTATCTGCAATAGCGCTTTTTCCTTTGATAAAATCGCTGTTAGTTTCTTTTACTTCAACACTTTTTGAATCCTTTTTAGCAAGAGAATTTTTAATTACCATCAGTAACTCATCAGGGTTAACCGGTTTTGTGATGTAATCAAAAGCGCCGAGCTGAATGGATTTTACCGCGGTACGAACATCATTAAAGCTGGTCATGATGATAACCGGGATAGAAAGGCCTAAATCGCGGATATGCGTAAGCACTTCAAATCCTGTACCGTCTGGCAGGCGATAATCAATTAAAAGTAAGTCGAACTCATTAGCCTCAACTTGTTTAAATGATTGCTTAACATGGGTTACAAGGGTTACCTCATGACCGTTTTTAGTTAAAAAACCTTCAAGTAATTGAGCAAATGTTGTATCGTCTTCTAAAATCAGGATTCTCGCCATTTAACAAAAATAAGAAAAGCCGGACATAATCCGGCTTTCTTTTGTAATAGGTAGATGTAATATTTGGGTTTTTATTGTACTGGTTTACCTTCTTTGTCAATTTTAACTGAACCAGTTTCTGCTTCTTTTTTAACATTGATTAAAAAGTATTCCTTTGTTCCTTCTTTAACAGACCAAGCTTCTGTAGCTGTCCATCCTTTATAAGCATCAGATTTTAATGCTGTTGTTACCGGAGGCAGGAAGTTCTTCCAATTTTACCGGAGTTTTTACTGCGCTATCTTGAACTGCAACAATTGCAGCGTTTTTAATTGTATTTACTTCACTTGCCTGTACTGCTGAGAATCCTGCAAAAGCTAAGAACGCAGCTGATAAAATTAATTTTTTCATGGTCTTTATGTTTTAGTTATGCGCAGCCCGAAGGCCGCGCTTATGTTGATTATGCCTTAATGGCGTATTATTTAATATTATTGAACAGGTTTACCGTCTTTATCAATTTTAACTGAACCAGTTTCTGCTTCTTTTTTAACATTGATTAAATAGTACTCTTTTGTTCCTTCTTTAACAGACCAAGCTTCAGTAGCGGTCCAACCTTTGTATGCATCAGATTTTAATGCTGTGGTTACTGGCTCAGGTAATTCTTCCAATTTAACCGGAGTTTTTACTGCACTATCTTGAACTGCAACAATTGCAGCATTTTTAATTGTATTTACTTCACTTGCCTGTACTGCTGTGAATCCTGCGAAAGCTAATGTAGCGGCTAAAACGAACTTTTTCATGATATTATAATTTAAGTGTTGTGTAACTTACGTTACGGTAATATGCTTGTTAATTATAGAGCGTTAATCAGATTATTAATATTATTGAACTGGCTTACCGTCTTTATCAATTTTAACTGAACCAGTTTCTGCCTCTTTTTTTACGTTGATTAAATAATACTCTTTTGTACCTTCTTTAACAGACCAGGCTTCAGTTGCAGTCCATGCTTTGTATGCATCAGATTTTAATGCTGTTGTTACCGGAGCAGGAAGTTCTTCCAATTTAACCGGAGTTTTTACTGCGCTATCTTGAACTGCAACAATTGCAGTGGTTTTAAAATCTTTTACTTCATTTGCTTGTACTGCTGAGAATCCTGCGAATGCTAATACTGTAGCTGCTAAAACGAATTTTTTCATGGTATATATTTTAAAAATTAATTTGTGTAACAATACTTGCTAATGATTCATAATGGTGCCAAATGCCGGTTTTTATTTAAATTGCTCATTATCAATGTTTTTGTGTTGTGCCAGGATTTTTTTATTGTGGAGTTTCTCCACACTTTGTGGTGAATGACTACAGAAATTGCAGTCGTTTCTTCAATGATCCGTTCATTAATCAATAGTGTGTGGCCGAAATAGCTAAATTCAGAATAGAAACTGCTGTTAAAAAAAAGATATTTCAGTTTTTGAAAAAAGAAGATTTTTTTCTATCATTGCAGCCCGATAAAAAGCCTCCTTAGCTCAGCTGGTAGAGCAACTGACTTGTAATCAGTAGGTCATTGGTTCGATTCCGATAGGAGGCTCTTTTTATTTCCAAGTTCTGGTTTTCGCCAGAAAATTCTTTCAAAAATCATTTCCCGATCAAAATAATGCTGGCCTGGGAAGAATATTTTTATTTGCTCCGGTTATTGCGCTATTTTGCAGCATGCTAAAATATTTTTCAGCCGATTGGGTTTTTCCTGTTTCTGCCCCACCGATCAAAAATGGTGTAGTAGCCGTAAATTCGGATGGTACTATTGAAGAAATACTGACTAAGGAAGAGGCAGCCAAGCTTAATTTAAAGGTAGTAAATTATAAGGGTGCTATAGTTCCAGGTTTTATCAATACCCATTGCCATTTAGAACTTTCGCACATGTTAGGGCAAATTCCTGAACAAACGGGACTGGTTGAATTTGTGCAGAACATTATTAAAAACAGGCAAAGCGACGAAGAAAAGATTAACGCAGCCATGCGGGATGCCGATCAAACCATGGCCGACAATGGGATTGTTGCCGTAGGCGATATTTCCAACCAGCTATTTTCAAAGGGAATAAAAGAAAACAGCAAAATACATTACCACACTTTTGTGGAGGCAATGGGTTTTAACCCCGAACGTGCCGAGGCAATCATGGCGTATTCCATAGGGATTAAAAAAGGCTTTGCACCTTTACCGGTATCAATCGTTCCTCATGCTCCATATTCGGTATCTCGCGAACTTTTTGAATTGATAAGACAGGATGCTCAAGATCACAATAGCTTTATAAGTGTGCATAACCAGGAAACTGAAAATGAGAATGCTTTTTTTGAGGATAAAACCGGGGGATTTTTAGATCTTTATCAGTTTTTGGGATTGGATATTTCTTTCTTTCTACCAACACAAAAAACATCTTTACAAAGCTGGCTACCTTATTTAAAGGGACAGAAAACTTTACTGGTGCATAATACGGTAACCAGTAAAGCAGATATTCAATTTGCAAAAGCTAACAATGGCAAGCTGTATTGGTGCCTTTGTCCGCAGGCCAATTTATATATAGAAAATGAGCTGCCGGATGTTGACCTTTTAATAGAAGAAAATGTAAAAATTACCTTAGGAACTGATAGCCTGGCGAGTAATCATCAACTTAATATCCTTTCAGAGATGATTACCCTGCAGAAACACAAAAAAGTAGATTTTGAGCGGCTTTTAAGTTGGGCAACTTTAAATGGAGCCGAATTTTTGGAGCTTGATCGACAAATTGGAACAATAGCGGTTGGTAGAAAGCCAGGATTGAATTTAATCCAGCTGTCCGCTGATTTTACGATTGAAAGCGATCAGGTTCAACGGCTAATTTAATAGTAAATATTTCTACATATCATCTTTTGTAATTGACTTAAAAAGTGTCATTTTTAAGGCATGATACAGTTTGTTTAAAAACTTTAATGTCATTTAAGTCTTATACATTAAAAATGTTAATTTTTAATGTATAAAACTTTTTATAAAGTAAATATTTTCGATGAATCCAATCTGTAAACTTTTCAATATTAAATATCCAATTATTCAGGCTGGCATGGTTTGGTGCAGCGGCTGGAAATTAGCCTCGGCAGTATCTAATGGCGGTGGCCTTGGCATTATTGGTGCAGGCTCCATGTATCCAGATGTTTTAAGAACACATATCCAAAAGTGCAAATTCGCTACTGATAAACCTTTTGCGGTAAATATTCCACTCTTATATCCCAATATCCAGGAAATTATCAATGTGGTGATCGAGGAAGATGTGAAAATTGTGTTTTCTTCTGCCGGAAATCCTGCAACATGGACCAGTATTTTAAAAGCGGAAGGAATAACAGTTGTGCATGTTATTGCGAACACCAAATTTGCTTTAAAGGCACAAGAGGCCGGTGTAGATGCGATTGTTGCCGAAGGTTTCGAAGCAGGTGGGCACAATGGAAGAGAAGAAACCACTACTTTGTGTTTAATCCCGATAATAAAAGAGGCTGTAAAAATTCCGGTCATCGCAGCTGGTGGCATCGGGAGTGGTAAAGCCATGCTGGCTGCTTTTGCCCTAGGTGCTGATGCCGTTCAAATCGGTTCAGCTTTTGCCGTGGCTGAAGAATCGTCTGCACACCCAGCTTTTAAAAATAAAATTATTTCCGCCGCTGAAGGTGATACCAAACTGGCCATGAAAAAACTGGTGCCTGTAAGGTTATTGAAAAACGAATTTGCTGATGCAATTTCAATAGCTGAGAGCGAAGGTGCCGACCGTAACCGTTTAATGGAGCTTTTAGGCAGGGCCAGGGCGAAACTGGGCATGTTTGAAGGCGATATGGAAAATGGCGAACTTGAAATCGGTCAGGTTTCGGCGATGCTGAAAGAAATCAAGCCTGCAAGCGTTATACTTGACGAAATATGGTCGGCCTTTAAAGCTGAATGTGCAAGACTAAAAAAATTGCCCAATGAATTGGATTTTTAAACATTCCTAAACACAATTGCTTTGCTAACTTTGCAATAATAAATTTAAACATGAGCGAAAGAAATGTAGCGTCTCCTTCGGGAGATTTAGAGGTGAAACACCTTAATATAGTTGTAACAGGAAAAGTGCAGGGCGTTGGCTTTAGGGAAACCACTAAAATTATTGCCAATCAAATGATGGTAACCGGTTTTGTACGTAATGAAAAGGACGGCTCGGTTTACATTGAGGCAGAGGGTGAAGCTATTTTCCTGGAAGAATTTGTAAACTGGTGCAAGGAAGGGCCAGATCGTTCGCGGGTAGAAAATGTTGCCGTGAGCGATGGCGAAGTAAAAAACTACCGTAATTTCGAAATTTTAAGAAAATAAATTGCTGAACTGTTGGAGGGTTATATTGTTCGGTTAAGGAGCTTATTTCAATGCGCAGTGCTCAAATCCCAATCATAAATGTCTGTATATAAAAAGTTTCTTGGGCAAACCATGATATATGGTATCAGTACCATTTTTTCGCGGCTGTTCAATTTTATTTTAACCCCTGTGTACACAGGGGTATTTGCACCCGGTGTTTATGGTGTTTTCACTACAATGTTCAGCTATGTATCCATCATCAATCCTATTTTGGCTTTTGGTATGGAAACTACTTTCTTCAGGTACTTGAATAAGCATGAGGATAGGAAACAGGAGGTGTATAACAACAGCTTTTTGGTAATTGCTTTTATTTCGACCCTGTTTTTAATAACCGCATTAATTTTTTCTGATTATTTGGCAAGGTATACCCTTGATGGAAACATTGCAGGGTTGGCCGATCAAAAATCTTATGTGCATTATTTTGTCTGGATCTTGTTTGTGGATGCAATCAGTGTAATTCCTTTTGCCAAGTTAAGGGCTGATGGGAAACCATTTAAATATAGCGTGATCAAGTTTTTAAATATCGGAACTTTTGTGGGCCTCAATTTAATGTTCATCTATGTTATACCATTTTTCATTAAACATGATATCCTTTCGGGATGGCTTTCTTCCTGGTATAACGGGCGTTGGGTGGGTTATGTGTTTATAGCCAATTTAATTGCAAGCATAGTTACTTTACTGATGCTTATCCCGCAGTTTATGGAAATCCGGTTAAAGTTTAATAAAAGCCTGTTCCGTAATATGCTTGGTTATAGCTGGCCGGTTTTGGTTGCCAATCTTTCTTTCATTATCAATGAAAATCTGGATAAGATTTTATTGAGTAAATACCTGCCAGAAAGTATTTCCAGTCATGATGTGGGTATTTATGGTGCAGTTTGTAAGCTGGCCATCTTCATCAGTATTTTTAACACAGCATTTAGGTTGGGCGCAGAGCCATTTTTCTTTAGTCATGCCAAAAATGCAAATGCAAAACAAACTTATGCAACAATTCTGTACTACTTCGTACTTGCCTTATCAATCCTTTTTGTTGGCCTGACAGCCAATATTGAAATTATCAAGCATTTTATCAATTCGAGGTATTGGGTAGGACTCAACGCGGTTCCATTCCTGTTGTTCGGCTATGTTTGTTTGGGTATTTACATGAATCTCTCGGTATGGTACCGTTTATCCGATCAAACCAAATACGGTTTATATATTTCACTGATTGGTGCAGTTTTTACCATTATTATGAATATAATCCTAATTCCTAAATTTAGCTACATGGGCTCTGCCTGGGTATCAATGTTTGCTTATTTCATCATCATGGTAATTTCTTATCTGCTGGGGCAAAAGCATTATCCTATCCCCTATAAACTTAAGGCAATGAGTATATATATATTGGTTTCTATTTTAATGGTATACTTATCATTCTGGGTTTTCAAACGTAATATTTACATTGGCAACGGCATTTTAGTATTATTTTTAGCAGGTGTTTACTACTTTGAAAAAAATACGGTAATGAAAATTTTAAAAAAATAAAGGATTTCACGTTGCTGATTTTGTCTAAAATCTCATATCTCCAATCTCACATCTAATAAAAATGGAAATAAAAATAATCAATAAATCTGAGCACGCGCTTCCACAATATGAAACAGCCCACGCAGCAGGGATGGACATCCGGGCATCGATAACTGAAGAAATTGTGTTGAAACCTTTGCAGCGGTTGCTCGTACCAACAGGGCTGTTTATTGAGCTTCCAATTGGCTATGAAGCGCAGATCAGACCACGGAGCGGACTGGCTTATAAACATGGCATTAGTATTGTAAACTCACCGGGTACGATTGATGCTGATTATCGTGGTGAAATAAAAGTTTTATTGGTAAATTTATCAGATACGGATTTTAAAATTTTAAATGGCGATAGAATTGCTCAAATGGTGGTGGCCAAACATGAAACCGTTAGCTGGCAGGCTGTAGCAGAATTGGGCGAAACGGCCCGTGGCGAAGGCGGTTACGGCCATACCGGGAAATAAGTGTGGAGTTAGCCGTTTTTAGTTAATTTTTGGATGGATAAAATGATATGAAGTACAAAGTACATTTTCTTATCGGAGCTACTTTGTTTGGCTTCAAGGCCTTTGGTCAAAGCATAATTGCGCCAGCCAGCAACCGTGATAGCAACATGGTAAAACAGTTGTTTTTTGCGGGGCTGCGAGAGAAAATGTCTGAAAATTATGTGCTGGCTTCTACTAATTTCAATAAAATTGTAGGTTTAGATCCTAATAACCATCCCGCTTATTTCGAGCTGGCCAATGCAAATCTCCGCCTGGACAAACTAAACGAGGCAGAGCAGAATATAAAACAGGCCATTAAGTTAAATGCCGAAAACCTATGGTACTGGCGCCTACTTGGAGAGGTATATAAGCGAAACAATAAAATGCCAGAACTGATCGAGGTATTTAATCAGCTGATCCGCCTTGAGCCAGAAAATGATGCTTATTATTTTGATAAGGCCAACGCACAGTTTTTAGCCAACCAGCTTGATGCAGCAAAAAAGACTTATGACGAAATTGGTGCCAAATTTGGGGAATCGAGAGATTTGGTAAATGCGAAAAAACGGTTTCAGGCAAATGGAAGTGCAACAGAGAGTGATATTGTTAAACTACTGGAGGGGAACCAGGCCGATGTAAAAAATTATTTATACGCAGCAGGTTTGCTTTTGCAAAAAGGAAACGATCCTGAAGCATTAAAGGTATTAAGCAAAGCACAGCAGTTGGAGCCAAATAATTTTGAGGTAAACCTTGCCCTGGCCGATATTTACCGCCGGCAGAAAAATGATGATGCTGCCTTTGGGGCATTAAAGCTGGCTTTCGAAAGTGCAGAAATGCCATTAACTGAAAAAGTTAAAATTATTGCCGCACTTTTTTCTAAACTTAACCAGCCTGTTGTAGCTAAAAATGTTACCGTACTGAGTAAGCTTGTTGCAGAAAAAAATCCAGGTGATGCTAAAGCACTTGCACTTTATGGCGATGTGTTGTACCAGCAGAATAATTTAAAGGATGCTTTGGTGCAGTATGAGGCTGCTTTAAAGCTCAATGAACAGATTTATGTGGTTTGGGAACAGGTAATTAATATCCAGACGTTACTGGGCCATTATGATGAAGCTGTAAAAGTTGGTGATGAAGCCCTCACCATTTACCCCAATCAGGCCAGTTTATATTATTACATGGCTTATGCCTTGTTTAAAACAGGTAAATATGATGCAGCCCAGAACAACTTAAAAACCTCATTGCAATTGGATGTGGAGAACAAGAGCCTCCAGACACAGATTTATGCCTTGCAGGGCGATATTTATATCAATCAGAATAATTTTGCCTCAGCTAAAACGGCTTTTGAAAAAGCAATATCACTTGAGCCTGATAATTACCTGATCATGAATAATTATGCCTATTACCTGGCCTTAAAAAATGATGATCTGGCAAAAGCGGCCAAATATGCCGAAACTGCAGCCAACGGTATGCCCGATAATCCATCGGTTACCGATACTTATGCCTTTATTTTGTTTAAGCAGCAAAATTACGATCTGGCAAAAACATGGATTGAAAAAGCCTTACAAAACAATAGCAATAAGAACGGTGTTTACCTGGAGCGATATGGAGATATTCTTTTTATGAAAGGTGAAAAGGATGCGGCATTAATCCAGTGGCAAAAGGCTAAGGATGCCGGAAACGGTTCGGAAGTATTAATTAAAAAGATAAATGAAAAGAAGTATTTTAAATAGCGTAACCCTGTTGGGAGTTGTGGTTTCTATATCGGCCTGTAAGCCTAAGAAAGAAATTGTGGTAGCTCCTCCAACCAAAGTGGAAACCAAAACCGATAATTCAAAAGCAGAAGCCTTAACCTTATTAAATAGCAAACAGCTAAAATTCAATACCCTTTCTTTAAAGGCCAAAGCTACTTTGGATATTGCCGGCGATGTGAATGATGTAACCATGAGTTTCAGAATGAAGGACAAAGAGATCATTTGGGTTAGCATTACGGCATTGGGCGGGGCATATGAGCCGGCAAGAGCATTGATTACCCCTGATAGCATTAAGATTATGAACAGGGCAAAAAGCGAATATTTGAAAAAACCATTCAGCTATATTTATAATTTCACCAATAAACAGGTCAACTTTAATACCTTACAGGCCATTTTAACCGGAAATGCCATGGGCGAGTTTTTAACCCAGCAATCGGATGTTAAACAGGAAAACGGCGCCTGGGTAGTTTCGGGAAGTAAATCTGAGCTTGACTATAAACTGCTTTTTAATACGCTTTTAAAAGTTGCGGAAACAAATTTGAATGATGTAAAAAATGGTCAGGCATTAAAAGTTACCTATACCGACTATCAGAAATTAAACGAATCCTTATTTCCAAGTGCCCTACAGATCAAAACCCTATCTAAAGCCAAGAAAATAAATATCGACCTCCAGTTTGTGAAAATTGATGGCAATGTTCCTGTTGATTTTCCGTTTAATGTACCAAAGAGATTTGGAGTTGTAAAGTAAGACTTAACTATGGTTAGGTATCTATAATGAGTTGCCAAAGTGATTCTGCTGCATTGCAAGGGTTGCCATGGCAATATTTGCATTATATGAAGATTAAGTGAAGACAGTTCTGTAATAAGCGATTATGACTTTTGTATCTCGATTTTAATACTTTTTACTATAAAATTTTTATACTTTTGGCTTAATGAAGCTACAAAAACTCCTATTTATCCTTTTTTTAAGCATGCTTACCCTTTCGGCGGTTGCACAAACTGAAAGTCAGCTCAGAAGGAAAAAGAAGCTATACAACGCGAAATTGAACAGCTTCAAAAGAATTTAAATAAGGCTGCCAGTGGTAAAAAACTTACCCTGCAACAGATTAATGCGATAAATGCCCAGATCAGGTTGCGCCAGGATAAAATTGGTACAATCAATTCTGAAATAAAAAATCTGGATAACCAAATCTCTCAGAACACGAATACCGTACATACGTTACAAGGCCAGTTAGGCGATCTTAAAAAGGAATATGCAGGAATGATCCGCTTTGCACAACGGAACAGAAACTCTTATGATAAGATGATGTTCATTTTTGCAGCGAAAGATTTTAACCAGGCTTATAAAAGAATAAAATATTTACAGCAGTTTAGCCAATACCGCAAAAAACAGGCTGGTTATATCGAAAATACACAGCAAGACTTAAATGGCAAGATTAAAGTGCTTGATAAAACACTTCGGGAAAAAAGTGATCTGTTAAAAGAACAGGAAAGGGAGCGTGAGCGCCTGGGTAAGGATAAAAGTGAGCAGGCGGTAGTTTTAAAGAATTTAAGCAAGCAGGAATCTCAGTTTAAGCAGGATATCAATACCCGCAAAAAACAACAGGTACAGATTGACAAGGCAATCCGTTTGGCGATCCAGAGAGCAATTGAGGAAGCCAGAAGAAAAGCTGCAGAAGAGGCCCGTATTGCTGCTGCTAAAGCAGCAGCTGAGGCAAGAGCGGCAGCAGCCAAAGCAAAAGCCGAAAACAGGCCGGCACCGGCAGCTCCGGCAGCAGCAAAAGAGAAGAGTACCAATGAACTGCTTACCAACGATGCCGGTTCGGCTAAACTGGCAGCAGGATTTGAAAATAACCGTGGTAGATTACCATATCCTGTTTCAGGAACAATTACCGAACATTTTGGTGTTCACAAGGTAGATCAGGCATCTATGAACAATGAGGGGGTAAACATTACAGCCTCAGAAGGTTCGGCAGTGAGGGCGGTTTTTGATGGTGAGGTTTTAGGAGTAAGCCTTATTTATGGTAAGTACGTTGTAATTTTAATGCATGGTAATTATTTTACCATTTATCAAAACCTTAAATCGGCCAGTGTAAGCAAAGGAGATAAGGTAAGTACCCGCCAAACAATAGGTGTGCTTGCAAATTCAGGAGATGTTGCCGAGCTGCACTTCGAAATTATGAGGGGACAGACAAAATTGAATCCAGAGGCCTGGATTAGTAAGTAAAAGAATAGTTTTTAAAATGTATATATTTGTATAAATTATATTAGTGATGTATCAAGGCACGTTATTAGAGTTTTTAAACATGGGTGGATCGGAGATCGTGCTCATTTTAGTGGTAGTCTTATTGTTGTTCGGTGGTAAAAAGCTACCTGAGCTTGCAAGAGGGCTGGGGAAAGGGATCAGAGAATTTAAAGATGCATCTGATGGTGTGAAGCGTGAAATTCACAGAAATATCAATGCTATGGACTTAGATAAAGAAGAAGCGGAAGAAACAGCTGTAAATAACCATAGCCAACGTCATCATCCGACAGAAGAAACACCTGTTGATGAAAAGGTTGAGGCCAGTGCGCCACATATAGACCTGGCCAAGCCTACCGACGAAAAAATTGTAACTGACAAAGAAAAAGTTTAAACAAGAAAATCATGTTAAATACAACAATAGCAGCAATGCTTGGAACACCAGAAATTATCATTATTGCAGTAGTGGTATTGTTATTATTTGGTGGTAAAAAAATTCCTGAACTGATGAGAGGTTTAGGTAAAGGTGTTAAAGAATTTAAAGATGGTAAAGATGGCGTTGATGGTGAACAGGTAGATCCATCTAACCGTGATAAAACTGTTTAATTGCAATAAATTTTAGTTTTGAAGAAATACAGCTCTCTTAAAGAGATACAATCGCTTATTTCGCAAAAGCAATTAACTTTACCCGATTTATTGGCTTATTATTTTAAGCAAATTGAAAAAAATGAACACCTCAATGCATTTAATGAGGTGTTTTTTTTATCGGCCGAAGCTCAGGCGAAAGCGATACAGCAAAAAATAGAAGAAGGTACTGCGGGTAAACTTGCAGGGATGGTGATTGGTATTAAAGATAATATCTGCTATAAAGACCATATTGTTACTGCATCTTCAAAAATGCTCGAAGGCTTTGTATCGCCATATTCCTCAACGGTTGTAGAACGTTTACTGGCGCAAGATGCCATCATTATCGGCCGGTTAAACTGTGATGAATTTGCCATGGGCGGTTCTAACGAAACTTCGTTTTATGGAGCCGTTAAAAATGCCGCAAATCCTGAACTTGTGCCGGGAGGATCTTCTGGAGGTTCTGCTGTAGCTGTTCAGGCCGATATGTGTTTATCTGCTCTGGGTACCGATACCGGAGGTTCAGTCCGCCAACCGGCTGCTTTTTGCGGTCAGATTGGATTAAAGCCAACTTATGGCCGAATTTCCAGGTATGGTGTTATTGCGTACGCTTCATCTTTTGATCAGGTTGGCCCAATTACTTCATCTGTAGAGGATGCAGCCCTGCTTCTTCAGGTTTTGGCTGGTGCTGATGATTACGATTCGACAGTTTCGCCCTTAGCCGTTCCGGACTATCCTGCTCAGTTAAATGAACATAAAAAACAAAAAATAGCGGTTTTAAAAGAAACGATAGAAAGCGATGCGCTTGATCCTGAGATTAAAACAGCAATTTTAAAATCAATTGATAAACTGAAAGCAGATGGGCATACGATTGAATATGTTTCTTTCGATCTTTTGGATTATTTGGTTCCTGCTTATTATATTTTAACCACAGCCGAGGCCTCCTCAAATCTTTCCAGGTATGATGGGGTGCATTATGGCCATCGTAACCTGGAAGCAAAGTCTTTAAACGAACTTTATAAGCTATCAAGGGCAGAGGGATTTGGAGAGGAAGTGAAGCGCAGGATCCTTTTAGGAACTTTTGTGTTAAGTGCCGGATATTATGATGCTTATTATCAGAAAGCGCAGCAGGTAAGGCGTTTAATAAGAGAAAAAATGGATGGGTTATTTCAGGATTATGATTTAATTCTTTCTCCTGTGGCACCTACAACTGCTTTTAAAATCGGGGATAACCTACAGGATGCGCTGGTGATGTACATGGCCGATATATTTACGGTATTGCCATCTTTAAGCGGTAACCCGGCAATTGCTTTGCCTTTAGGCAATAATAATGATGATTTGCCGTTAAGTATTCAATTTACAGCCAAACATTTTGAGGAAGATAAGCTTTTGGCTTTTTCTCAGGCTTTTTTAAAATAGGCATTAGCTCTTTGAGCTGTGTGCAGTAACTGCCATGCCGTCCTGATGTTTTCAGGACTGGCATCTATACAATAGATTCTGAATCAGGTTCGGAATGGCGGTACTGAATAAACCAATAGCCCATGATTAAAAAATTACTTTTTGCTTCAATTTGTGCCTGCTTAGGATATATTTCTTCCGCTTCTGCGCAACAAACACTTAGATTAGATAGTCTCCCGAAGGTACACAACAACATTTTTATCAATACCGATACTGTAGCGGTTCCTTCAGTTTCTGAAAACCCGTTAACCATGGGACAGAACTTTATCTATAAGCTCAGGCTTGATTCCATCGCGAAAACAGTTCCACTTCCTTACAACGAATACGTACAGCAGTACATTGATATTTATGCGAAGCGTAAGGATATGTTTGGCAAAATGATTGGTTTATCGAGTTATTATTTCCCGATTTTTGATAAGGCTTTAAAAGATTATAACATTCCGCAGGAAATTAAATATTTAACGATTGTAGAATCACAGATGAACCCACATGCCATTTCCAGAGTTGGCGCAACAGGGATCTGGCAGTTTATGTTTGGTACGGGTAAAGCCTATGGCTTAAAAATGGATAATTTTGTTGATGAACGGAAAGATCCTATTCAGGCCAGTTATGCTGCCGCAGCTTATTTTAGGGATGCATTTGAAGAACTGGGAGATTGGCTTTTGGCCATTGCTGCCTATAACTGTGGTAAAGGCAATGTAAATAGGGCCATTGAAAAAGCAGGATCAAGGGATTTTTGGGTAATCAGACAGTTTTTACCTAAAGAAACCAGAAATTATGTGCCCGCTTTTATAGCTGCAGTATATGTAATGAACTATTCTGGCAAGCATCAGATTACCCCACAGGCATCGACCATGTTTTTAAAAACCGATACCGTTCAAACCACCCGTTTTGTTTCTTTATCTACACTGGCAAAGGTGCTCAATATTGAAGAGGCAGCGATGATGGCGTTAAATCCATCATATAAGAAAAAGATTGTAAACGGTACGGATGATGAACCGAAACGGATTGTGATGCCCAAACTGAAGGATATCGATTATGCGGGTATTTATGATGTGTTAAATAATCAGGAAGTTGAAGCAAACATGAGGGTTGTAGAGGCCAGCACTGATGATGTAAGGGATTTAAGGAAGAAAAAAGGTAAAAGTCTGGCCGTTTCTGCTGTAGTATACCATAAAGTTACTGCCGGTCAGAATTTAACGGCTGTAGCCAGTAAATATGGTGTTGAGGTACAGGATTTAAGGGTGTGGAACGGTTTGAAAAGTAAAACAATAGTACCGGGACAAAGGCTGAAAATTTATGCTAAAAACCGTACACCATTAAAGGCACCAGCATCATTTTTAAGTTATACGGTTAAAACCGGCGATACCTTATCGGAGATTGCTGAAAAATTTGATGGTGCGACCGTGCAGACAATCCGTCGCGATAACCGCCTGTCTAAAGCGGGTTTGCAAGTGGGTATGATTTTGAAAATTAGTAAAGGGTAATAAACCTGCTATAAAATCTTCGCTGAACTCTATCACTGCATTTCAGCTTGTACTTTAGCCGCTGATAAAATTAGATTTTTATTAAAATTCCTTTTGTAGTTTTACAATATGGATGATTTACTTTTAAATTACGACAAGACGGTAAAAGCGTATCAAAAAATTATTGCGGATAGTTTTAGCATTGCTGATTTCCGCGAATACAACGAGATTCTTTTTTCTGCACACAGTTGCGCTGTTGAGGGTAATTCATTTACTGTAGATGAGACAAGGGAACTAAAAGAAAAGGGAATGAGCCTCAAACTTCAAAATCATTCTCTTTTTGAAGCTTATGAGATATTGGATCATTTTAAAGCTTACGAGTTTGTATTCGACAACCTGGATAAACCTTTAACTGAATCTTTTGTTAAGCAAACCCAGGCAATAGTTGTTCAGAATACGATCAAATTTACCAAAGGTTACGATCCTGGAGAATATACCCAAACTCAAATGGCTGCTGGGGATACGGTTTTTGGCGATTTTGAAGTTAGTATTAAAAGAATGCCAGAACTGTTAGATTCAACTGAACATGCAATAGCCAGTGGCAAACTACATCCATTGGAGATCAGTGCACGATTTCATAAGTTTTTCATCTATCTCCATCCTTTTCCCGATGGTAACGGCCGTGTAGGAAGATTGATTTCCAATTACATTCTAGCCAGGTTTAAGCAACCACATCTGATTATAAAAGCAGTTGATAAAGCTGCCTATATCGAAGCACTTAAACTATCTGATAAACATAGGGACAATAGCATATTAACGGTCTATTTTGCCAATTTAGCCATCGAAAGGATGAATAGGGAGATCGAACAGAAAAAAAACCTAACCCAAAACTTCGAGATGAACTTCCAGCCCAGAAAAAGGAACCAGTAGGGGAATCTCCTTTCCTATATTGCTCAATTATTCTTATTTAACTTTTTTTGAACGGCTTTTATTTTAAGCCTCATAAAAAGAATTGTACCTTTGCAGCGTCACTAATAAGTTACTTAATGAGTAATACGAATAGAAAGCAAGATGCGTTGGATTACCACTCGCAAGGCCGTCCGGGAAAGATACAAGTAGTACCCACTAAACCTACAACATCGCAAAGGGATTTAACCCTGGCATACTCTCCAGGAGTTGCTGAGCCTTGTTTAAAAATAGCAAATAATAAAGATGATGTTTATAAATATACCGCAAAGGGTAATTTAGTTGCTGTAATCAGTAATGGAACAGCGGTTTTAGGCCTGGGCAATATCGGTCCGGAAGCCGGCAAGCCGGTAATGGAAGGTAAAGGCCTTTTATTTAAAATATTTTCTGATATTGATGTATTCGATTTGGAGCTGGATACCGAAAATGTAGATGATTTTGTGAAAATTGTTAAGGCTTTGGAGCCCACTTTCGGAGGGATTAACCTTGAAGATATTAAAGCACCAGAATGTTTTGAAATTGAAAGGCGTTTAAAGCAGGAAATGAACATTCCTGTAATGCATGATGATCAGCATGGAACAGCCATTATTTCTGGTGCAGCCTTGCTAAATGCCTGCGAAATTCAGAAAAAGAAAATAGATAAAATTCAGGTTGTGGTAAGTGGCGCCGGCGCGGCAGCTGTTTCCTGCTCTAAAATGTACCTCAGTTTAGGGGTTAAAAAAGAAAACCTGGTTATGTTTGATATCAATGGATTGATTGATATTCACCGTACCGATCTGGATGATATCCGCATGAGCTTTGCCACCACCAGAAAAGGCATTTCTAATATTGGAGAGGCGATGAAGGGTGCCGATGTTTTTATCGGACTTTCGGCTGCCAACGTTATTTCTCCGGATATGTTGGTGGGGATGGCTAAAAACCCGATTGTTTTTGCCATGGCCAATCCAAATCCTGAGATTGCTTATGAACTGGCCATTAAAACACGTAAGGACATTATTATGGCTACGGGCCGTTCTGATTATCCCAACCAGGTGAACAACGTGCTGGGTTTTCCTTATATTTTCAGGGGAGCGTTAGATGTTAGGGCAACCAGCATCAATGAAGCCATGAAAATTGCTGCGGTTAAGGCAATTGCAGAACTGGCTAAAAAATCGGTTCCAGAAGCTGTAAACTTAGCTTACAATGCCCGTAACTTAAAATTTGGGCGCGATTATATTATTCCAAAACCAGTTGATTTCAGGCTGATTACGGAAGTATCAACAGCGGTAGCAAAAGCAGCGATTGAGAGCGGCGTGGCCAGAAAAATCATTACCGATTGGGATGCCTATAATGAAGAATTAAGAAAACGTTTAGGCCTGGATGATGCCATTATGAGGGCGGTAACCACCAAAGCGAAGATGGATCCTAAACGTGTGGTATTTGCTGAGGCAGATAACTACAAAATTTTAAAGGCTGCCCAGATTGTAAAAGATGATAACATCGCTATTCCAATTCTTTTGGGAAATAAAGAAAAAATCCAGGCAATTATCGATGAACATGCACTGGAGCTAGATGGGGTAGAGATTATCGATCAGATGCAGAACCCTGACAAGACCAAACAATATGCAGAAGCATTATTTAAAAAACGTCAGCGTAAGGGTGTTTCTTCTATGCGCGATGCCACTAAATTATTGAGAGACCGTAACTACTATGGTGCATCGATGGTGGAGTTTGGCGAGGCCGATGCCATGATTTCGGGTTTGACCAAGAATTATGGTGCTACCATTAAGCCTGCTTTGCAGGTAATCGGGGTAGAGCCAGGCGTAAAACGTGTGGCTGGTATGTATATGATGATGACCAAAAAGGGGCCCGTTTTCTTTGGCGATACCACAGTAAACGTAGATCCAACGGCAGAAGAACTGGTGGATATTACCTTACTGATCGATAAATCTGTTAAGCAGTTTAACATCAAACCGCGTATTGCCTTATTATCTTATTCAAATTTTGGTTCGAATGATGGGGTAACACCAAATAAAGTAAGGGAAACGGTAAACCTTCTTCATAAAAACCATCCTGAGATTGTGGTAGACGGGGAGATGCAGGGAAACTTTGCCATTAACAATGAATTGCTGCAGGATAATTTCCCTTTCAGCACCCTGGCAGATGCTCCGGCGAATACTTTGGTGTTCCCAAATCTCGAATCTGGAAACATTGCATACAAATTGTTACAAGAACTTGGAGGGGCCGAGGCGGTTGGTCCGATCCTTTTAGGGTTGAATAAACCTGTTCATATTGTTCAATTAGGTAGTTCTGTACGCGAAATCGTTAATATGGTAACCATTGCTGTTGTAGATGTGCAGGCAAAAGAAGAAATTGCAACATCAAAACGAAAAGGTATATTTGGAAAAACAACTAAAAAGTAGCATTACATGTACGCCTATATTGATGGTAAATTGACATTTAAAAACCCGGCTTATGTTGTGGTTGAAGCCGGAGGTATAGGCTATCATATTAACATATCTTTAAACACATATAGCGCTTTAGGCGATGCTGAAAGGTGTAAACTCTACACCTGGCTACATGTAAAAGAAGATGCACACACATTATACGGCTTCGCTGATGAAGGCGAACGCCGTTTATTTTTACACTTGATATCGGTAACGGGCATTGGGCCGAATACAGGCAGGATGATTTTATCTTCCATTACCCCCGTAGAGATACAAACCGCAATTGTTAAGGCAGATTTGCCTTTAATTCAGCGGATTAAGGGTCTGGGCGCAAAAACCGCACAACGCCTGGTTTTAGAGCTTCAGGATAAATTAAAAAAGGAAGGTGTAGATTCATTAATTTCTATGCCTCAACACAATACTGTGAAAGATGAAGCGTTATCAGCATTGGTAATGCTCGGATTCGCCAAACAAACCGCCGAAAAAACTATAGACCAGATATTAAAAGTGACAGAGGGAACGCTTTCGGTAGAGCAATTAATTAAACATGCTTTAAAAACTTTATAGATCTACTGCCTTTGAAGAGAATATCTACATTTCTGTTTCTCATTCCTCTTTTTTTAATTGCTTCTCAAAACGCTTACACTCAAGTTGTTCCAAGCAAGGTGGATACAATTAAGCCAAAAAATAATTTTGGTTTAAAAGAAAAAGAACGTTTGGGCCTCAGTCCAGCTGTTAATCCTTTTTATCCATCTCCAAGTAATTTAAAGCGCGTTGTAGAATACGATGCTAAAAATAAACGCTATGTAGTTAAAGAACTCATAGGAGATAATTTTGTTTTAAATACTCAATATTTAACGATTGATGAATACCAGCGTCTGGTTAGCAGTGAGATCAAACGCGGCAATTGGCGCAGTATATCGAATGCCGAGGTAAGCGATTACAGAAGCACTGGTATTATTCCGCAGATTCAGGTAAACAGTAAAGCATTCGAAAAATTATTTGGTGGAACTACCATCGATATCCAACCCCGTGGTGAAGCCGAACTTACCTTTTTAGGCAGGGTGAATAAAAATGAAAATCCGCTTTTTAACGAAAGGCAACGGGTGCAGACAAATTTCGATTTTAACCAAAGGATCCAGATGGACCTGGTTGGAAATATCGGAACAAAACTAAAAATTAAAAGTAATTACAATACTGAGGCTCAGTTCGATTTTGAAAACCAGATTAAACTGGATTATACAGGGGGGCCGGATGATATTATCCAGAAGATTGAGGCAGGTAACGTAAGTTTGCCTTTAAATACTTCACTGATTACCGGAACGCAGGCACTTTTCGGGATTAAGACACAGCTGAAATTCGGGCGGTTGAATGTGACCAGTGTATACACTCAGCAGAAATCAGAATCAAGGGAGATTAAGATTACCAATGGTGCGCAGCAAAATACCACAACCGTAAATATCGATAGTTACGAGGCCAATAAGCACTATTTCCTATCGCAGTATTTTAGAAATAATTACAATAAAAACCTGGCTAATGCCCCAATTATTACCTCGCCGATCCAGATTACCAAAATAGAGGTTTGGATTACCAATAAAGCTGGAAATACCAACGATTCACGAGATGTATTGGGTTTAATGGATTTGGGAGAAAATGTTCCTTTCAACACATCTTTGCTTACCGGTGGAACTTCGGGTTTGCCTGCCGGAACTACCGCTACAGGTTTTTCACAACAATCTAACAACCTTATTGCACAATTAAATGCTTACCAGGGCGGGGCAATCAGACAAACAAATTCCAATGCTGTACTTTCTTTCTTTCAAACCACCCCGGCCAATAGCAGCAATACCGATAACTTTGCCAAACTTATTTATGCCAGGAAGTTAACCGAGCGCGAGTTTACTTTCCAGCCTCAACTGGGTTATCTATCATTAAACAATCCTTTAAATGCCGATGAGGTGTTGGCTGTTGCCTACCGTTATACTTATAATGGTGTAGAGTATCAGGTGGGTGAGTTTTCTACCGATGTTACTTTCGATGCTGCAAATCCAAAGGTGCTTTTTGCAAAACTTTTAAAGAACGAAACCACAAAAATTCAACTTCCTACCTGGGATCTGATGATGAAAAATATTTACTCTATCGGAGGATATCAGATCAGCAGTCAGAATTTTAAACTGGATATTTACCGCATTGATAATGAAACCGGTGTGGATAACCCGGTAATGACCGAAGGACAGAATACGGCCAATAAGCAATGGATTGCCTTAACGGAGTTTGACAGGTTAAACCAGCAAAATGAACGCAAACCGGATGGTATTTTCGATTTTGTGGCCGCAAATAATGCTTTTGGTTCTTACTCTACCGCAAGTAATGCCAACCAGGCCAGTATGTTCGGGGTGGGCAGTAATGGGCAAACATCATTGGTTACCAACACCAATTCGGGATATATTACCATTGATCCGGCAAATGGAAGGATTATTTTTCCGGTGATTGAACCTTTTGGTAAAGATTTGGCAGCAAGGTTTTTACCAAGTGAACAGGCCTTGATCAATAAATATACCTTTACTGCACTTTACGATTCTACACAAACCATTGCCAAGCAGTTGTTTCAAAATCAGAACAGGTACATTATTAAGGTAAATTATCAATCCGATATTTCCTCTGAATTCAGTTTAAATGCAATCAATGTTCCTGAAGGATCTGTAAAGGTTTTTGCAGGAACTATGCCACTAACGGAAGGTGTGGATTTTACAGTTGATTACCAGGGAGGCCGGGTGAGCATTATTAATCAGGCACTTTTGGTTTCCGGTCAGCCCATCAGGATTACCACAGAAAACAATGAGCTTTTTGGCTTGCAGCAAAGGTCGCTTTTTGGAACCCGTTTGGATTACCGCGTAAACAACAAGCTGAACCTGGGTGGAACGATCATGAACCTCACCGAAAAACCATTAACCCAAAAAGTAAATATTGGTGAAGAGCCAATTTCGAATACCATTTGGGGAGCAGATATCAATTACAGCTCACCATCGCGGTTTTTAACTAAAATGGTAGATAAGTTGCCGTTTATTTCTACCAAAGCCCCATCCAGTGTAACCTTTTACGGTGAATTTGCACAACTGATTCCGGGCCACCCACGAGCACTTAATTTTGCAGGAAGTAAAAATGGGGTAAGTTATCTTGATGATTTTGAAGCATCGCGGTCGGTAATCGATTTAAAAAGTGCCATTGCCTGGCAGTTATCAGGTACGCCACAACTTTTTTCCGAGTACGATAAGTCCAATGATTTATCGTATGGTTACAACCGCGCAAGAATTGCCTTTTATAATATAGACCCTACGTTTTACAACTCGGCGGCCTCAACTACACCGGCCAATATCAGGGGCAACCGCTCAGAACTTTCCAATCACTATGTAAGAGAGGTAATTGAGCAGGAGGTTTTTCCTTTTAAAGAAACTGCAACCGGACAGGCATTAAACATTACCACTTTTGATGTGGCATATTACCCTACGGTTAGGGGGCCATATAATTTCCGTACCACCGATTTCAGGCCGGATGGAAGCTTGCTGCAACCAAGAAATAACTGGGGCGGTTTTCAGCGTAAGATTGAAACCAACGATTTTGAAGCACTGAATGTTGGCTTTATTGAGTTTTGGGTAATGGATCCATTCATCTATAAACCGAATTCTGCAGGTGGTGATATGTATTTCAATTTAGGAAATATCTCAGAAGATATTCTTAAAGATGGAAGAAAATCGTTGGAGAACGGCTTGCCGGCCATAAACGATCCCACCAAATATGATGAAACTGCATGGGGCCGTGTACCAAAATTACAGCCGGTTGTGCAGGCGTTTGATAACAATGCCAACGCACGCAGGGCGCAGGATGTAGGTTTGGATGGACTATCGGATGCGGATGAAAAAATTAAGTTTGCTGCGGCCATTACACAGATTAAAGGCCAGTTGAATGCTACTGCTTCTACTGCGCTTGATGCGGATCCATCATCAGATAATTATGCTTATTTCAGAGGGCCGGCTTTAGATCAGATCAATGCAGGAATTCTTAAACGGTATGAGAAATACAATGGAACTGAGGGCAACTCGAAAACCTCACAACAATCGCAGGAAGAATTAGGGCTCGAAAATTCGGCTTCTACTTCATTGCCGGATGGTGAGGATATTAACCGCGACAACAACATGACCCAAAGTGATGAATACTTTCAATATAAAGTTTCCATCCGTCCGGGAGATTTAAACGTTGGACAGAATTTTATTACCGATAAAGTAACCTCTCAGGTAAAACTGGCCAACGGAAATACACAGGCTGTTTCATGGTACCAGTTCAGGATTCCAATCGGGCAATATCAAGATAAGGTTGGTGGAATTCAGGATTTTAAATCAATCCGTTTTTTCAGGATGTTTATGACCAATTTTGCTGATACCGCGATTATGCGTTTTGCAAAGCTGCAGCTTATCCGTGGTGAATGGAGAGAGTATAATGCATCAAATGTTGCCGCGCAGGTAATTGTTGATCCATCATTGCCAGCCTTAACCCCTGATAATTCTACCATCGAAGTTTCAACTGTTAATATTGAAGAAAATGGTAAACGTTCGCCTATCCCTTATGTAACTCCTCCGGGTATTTTGCGCGAACGTGATTATAGCAATTACCGTGGCGATACCAGGCTGAATGAACAATCGCTCTCAGTGAGTGTGAAAAATTTAAGGGATGGTTATAGCCGGGCGGCATTTAAAACTGCGTACAGCGATTTTAGATCTTACAAACATTTAGAGATGTTCGTTCATGCAGAGGCCATTAATAATCAATTGTTAAATGATAATGATGTTTCGGCATTTTTAAGGATCGGAACCGATAACCAGGATAATTATTACGAATATGTAATGCCTTTAAAGGTTACCAACCCGGGTACCAGCGATCCTGATGCCATCTGGCCGGAAGCCAATAGAATGGATATTGATCTGACGCTTTTCCAAAACGCAAAGTTGGCCCGTAACGTAGCAAAACAGGCAAACGGACAGCCTTGGCCTACCAATGTACCATTTACCTATACCGACGGATTGAGAACCATAGTTGTAAAAGGGCAGCCCGACATGAGCAAGGTTAGGGTGTATATGGTGGGGATTAAAAACCCTTTGCGTACCGTTACTGATGGGGCTAGGGATGATGGCCAGGATAAAAATGCGCTGGTTTGGTTCAATGAGTTAAGGTTGACCGAGTTTGATGAAAAAGGTGGATGGGCAGCAACAGGCAGACTGAATTTGAAGCTTGCAGATTTTGCAGATGTAAATATCTCCGGTAGTAAATCCACTATCGGTTTTGGTTCTATAGATTCGAAAGTGAGTGAAAGAAACCGTGCGGATAATGTGCTGTTGGATGTTTCTTCGGCCATGGAACTTGGTAAATTCCTTCCACAAAAATCAGGGGTTAAAATTCCGATGTTTGTAAGTTATTCCAAACAGGTTTCAACACCACAGTACAACCCAAGAACTCCGGATATTGAGCTGAAAAATGCTTTGGATCAATCAACCAAGGCCCAAAAAGATTCAATCCTGAATTTTGCACAGGATTACACCGTTAGGAGAGGGATCAACTTTACCAACGTAAGGAAAGACCGTGTAAACAACAGTAAACCCATACACCTTTGGGATATTGAAAACTTTTCGGCAAGTTATGCTTACACACAGTACAACCACCGCGATTTTATCAATCAAAGCAGCATACAGAATACTTACAGGGCATCATTACAATACAGCTATTCAAAAGAAGCCAAAACCATTGCCCCTTTCGAAAAAATTATTAAGTCTAACATGCTTGCCTTATTAAAGGATTTTAACTTTAGTATTTTTCCGAGTGCAATCAATTTCAGAATTGATGTAGACCGTTTGTACTCAGAAAATACCTTAAGAAATAACGATCCTAACAACACCATAGGGGTTTACCAGAGTGGTTATGGTACTACCTTTAATAAGAACTTTACCATGAGCAGGATTTATGGTATCGCCTGGAACCTAACCCGTTCGTTACAACTGGATTTTAACGCGACAAACTATTCCATTATAGACGAACCCGACGGTAGGATTGAAGGATTGAAACGGGATACGGTTTGGGAAAATTTAAAACGGTTGGGCCGGACTACCGATTATAACCACAACCTAAATGTAACCTATAATCTGCCGATCGATAAAATACCAGGGCTAAACTGGGTTACGGTAAAAACCCGTTATGGCACCAACTTTAACTGGCAAACCGAGCCGCTTTCTACCCTGCGCGATCCAAACATTAACCTTGGAAATACGGTTCAAAACAGCAGAACGGTTCAGGTAAATCCTACTCTAAACTTAACAACGCTGTACAATAAATTTGGTTTTATCCGCAACGCGGGTAATGACCAGGATGGCGGCGGCGCCAAGAACTTTTTCATTAATTTGTTAACGAGTTTGAAAAATGTAAATGCTAGTTTTGTACAAACAAAAGGTATTTTCTTGCCTGGCTATCTGCCAACAACCAAGTATTTCGGTATTGACAATGCTACCGGAGCCCCAGGTTTAGGTTTCGCTTTCGGCAGTCAGCGCGATATCCGTGAAATGGCATTGAACAATGGCTGGTTAACTACAGATACTTTGCAGACTCAGCTTTATGTGAACACACTCCGCGAAGATTTACAGCTTACCGGCCAGGTTGAGCCTTTTAAAGATTTACGGATCACTTTAAAAGCGAATAAAGCGCAAACCAGAAATTTTTCTACCAACTTCAGGTATGTGGCAAGTGCATCATCATTCGAGAATTTAAGTGCCATTACAACAGGCGATTATAGCGTTTCGTACATTGCCCTGGGTACTGCCTTTAAAGAAAGCAATTCGAGCACGGTTTCTTCTTTGTTTAACCAGTTTATGGCCAACAGGATTATTATTTCAAGAAGGTTGGGTGCACAAAATCCAAATTCTTCGGGCGTTAACAGCGGTTTTGCCGATGGTTATGGCAAAGAGAGTCAGGATGTAATTATTTCTGCATTTATGGCGGCATATTCTGGTAAGGATGCTGGTAAAACAAAAATGAATGCTTTCCCGAAAATACCGCTTCCGAACTGGAGCTTAACCTATAGCGGTTTAACGCGGATTCCTTTTATTGCCGATAAATTTTCATCAGTAGATATCAGGCATGGTTACCGTTCTGCTTATAATATCAATGGATTTAATTCATTGCTGCGTTATCAGGAAACCAATGGTGGGGTAAGCAGCAGGGATGTGAACAACAACTTTTTGCCCGAATACCAGTTTGCACAGGTAACCATTTCCGAATATTTTTCACCACTGATCGGTGTTGATACCAGGTTTAAAAATAACCTTACAGCATCTTTTGAATTAAACCGTTCGAGGTTGCTCGGCCTGAGTTTATCAAACAGTCAGCTGGCACAATTATCAGAAAACAATATGGTATTGGGTTTGGGTTATCGTACCAATAAATTCCGTTTTCCGTTTGGATGGTTTAAAAGCCTTAAAATGGATAATAATATGGATTTTAAATTGGATGTAGCCATTCGTGATAATAAAACCGTAATTTACCGGGCCGATGTTACCGAAGCGGAAGTATCATCAGGAGCGAAGAACATTACCTTGAGGCCAAGTGTCGATTATGTGTTGAATCAGAAATTTAATATCAAATTGTTTTACGATTCGAACATTACAAAACCATATACTTCACAAACTTTTAATACCTCGTTCAGTAATTTTGGCTTTAGCTTAAGGTTTACGTTAAATTAACCGGATACAGCTGATATTGGGAAGAAGTTGCGTTATAAAAGCTAAAATTTTACTTAAATAAATCCTTCTTAGAGTCCAGGAAAGCAAATATTCCATTAGCATGCAGCTTTTCAGTTTCGATTTTTATTGATCACTTAAAGGTGTTAGCTCATTACCCGGGCTTTTATTCGGTAACTTCCTGAATGGCTTGCCTTCACGGACAGTGAAAAATATGCTGGATATAAATGCAGTTAAGAACATTGGCACATAACTGAATAATAGATAATCTAAAGCCATGAAAAAGATGTTCCCACTGGCAACCAGATAAAGGATAAAGGTTACGATAGCGTGAGCAACAGGCCTATCATTGATGAACCTTAAATAACCTACTTTTTTGACCGTATAGCTATTGACAATAATGAAGGCAGCAAGAATCGCTACAAATAAAAATATATGATTGAAGGGAAGGTTAAAACTAAACATCCAATTTGCTGGGTTGATGAGCCTGATCAATGCGATGTAGGCAAATCCAATAACCATAGTTAGTGGTGCTGAAGCCAGCAGGGTAGTTAAGCATACTTTTAAGGTGTAGTGTAATGAAGATTTCATGTTGAGCGTTAATTGGTTAAGTGAATATAACTATTTTTACTCAATCTGTTTAATCATAATATCTTATGCTTGCGAACGCCCTAGCAAATCAAATTAACCTTTTATGATAAGTTAATTCTCCAGGCATTGCGATATGTTAAACTTAATTGTATTTTTGGTGCATAAACTACCGGTTTGTAAAATCCATAAGATATTGGGCAGGCTGGCTTAAAGAAGAAAATACATAACTTATATTCAATAATTTACAACTAATGAATTTTCCATCAGAATTAAAATACACTAAAGACCACGAGTGGGTTAAAGTTGAAGGTAACGAAGCTTATATTGGTGTTACCGATTTCGCACAGCGCGAATTAGGTGATATCGTTTATGTTGATATCAACACTGTAGGCAGTGAAGTAGCTAAAGAAGAAGTTTTCGGTACTGTAGAAGCTGTTAAAACTGTTTCTGATTTGTATATGCCAGTTAATGGAACGGTATTGGAAGTAAATGCTGAATTAAACGACAATCCGGAACTTGTTAACTCTGATCCTTACGGAAAAGGCTGGATGGTGAAAGTATCTTTAGCCGATTTAGCTGAAGTAGAAGGTTTATTAACAGCAGAAGCATACCAGGAATTGGTAGGCGCCTAATCTTTATATTTTGTACGAAGCACTAAAACAGCAAAAATGGGCCATTCTTTGGACAATTGTCGTTTTAGTGCTTTGTAATATGCAAATTTCCGACTCTGTTGGCGAGAGTGGGTTTTTCTTCAAAGGTTTTGATAAGATGACCCACATGGGCTTTTTCTTTGTCTTATCAGTTTTGCTCTTCTACGGAAAAATAAGGTATCAGCATACTTTTGCTTTCAGAACCTTAACTATTTTCAAAATTTTGCTCATCAATGCGATTATTGGCGGGGGAATTGAATTGTTACAATGGAAAGTTTTTACCTATCGCTCGGCTGAATGGTGGGATTTTGGTTGCGATATGCTCGGCGCATCCATGGCTGTTTTTAGTTATGTACTGCTTCATAAATTGAATTTCAATGAAAACGAAAATTAGCATTATCATTGTAATTGTAGCCATAAGCTTAAGTGGATGCAGCATCTTTAAAAAAGACTGTCATTGCCCAAAGGTTTATTACAAAAGTTATCCTGCTCAAAGAAAATAACATCTTTCTGAGCTTTTCTATGTATTTGACAGCTCTGCCAGGGGCTGTATTTAAAATGTTACCAAGCTTTTAACACACCTTAACAAACCTTTAGGCTTTTCTACAGTCTGATAGCTTAGTTTTATAATATAATATCTAATTTTTTTTGATGAAAAGGAACGTTCAGAGGGCAATATTTGTTGTTCTCCTATTTTGTGGTTACATCGCCCAGGCTCAAAATACTGGCTCGATAAGCGGGAAAGTAATTAACGCGAAAGATAAAAAGCCCGTTGATTTTGCTACCATAGCAATTAAGAGCTTAAAAGACTCTAGTGTTGTGGCCTCAGGTCAAACCAATCCCGATGGAAGTTTTAGCTTTAAAGCCATTGCGCCAGGGAAATATAGAATTTACTCCGCCTTTTTAGGATTAAAAACAGCTACAAAAGATATTGAAGTGGCCAAAGCAGCAGTTAATGCTGGCGATATTGCCATGAGTGATGATGGTGTTGATTTAAATACCGTTAACGTTACGGCCACTATCCCTATTGTGGTGAAAAAGGATACTTTGGAATTTGATGCGAAATCAATCAAAGTGCGTGAGAATGCCGTGGTAGAAGATCTTTTGAAAAAAGTACCCGGTGTAGAAGTAGCCAAAGATGGAAGCATAAAAGCCCAGGGCGAAACCATAACCAAGGTTAAAGTAGATGGTAAAGAGTTTTTTGGCAACGACCCTCTACTGGCAACTAAAAACCTTCCTGCCGATATGGTAGATAAAATTCAGGTAATTGATGAGCTTTCTGAGCAGGCTCAATTTACCGGTATTGATGATGGTACAAGAAATAAAATCTTGAACATTACCACTAAAAATGGAATGAAACATGGTTATTTCGGCAACAGTACAGCGGGTTATGGCTCTAATGACCGTTATGATGCCAGCCTGAACGTAAATAAATTTGACGACGACAGGCAGATCAGTTTCATCGGGCAGTTTAATAATGTAAACAAACAAAACTTTGGCCAGGGTGGTGGTGTAGGTAATGGCTTTGGTGGTGGCGGCGGCCGCGGTGGTTTCGGTGGCGGCGGCGGTGGCGGCGGAAATGCTAACGGAAATGGCGGCATTACCAATACAAATGCAGCAGGTTTAAACTTTGCCGATACCTATAAAGATGGAACACAGTTTCAGGCCAGCTATTTCTTTAACAAAGCAACATCCGAACGGTTGCAAAATTCATTTACACAAAATTTAACAGGTAGTACCAATGACATCACGGAGGATATAAGTAATAATACCGATCGTATAAACCACCGTTTTAATTTTATGGTGGATACCAAAATAGATCCCTCATTATCAATTAAAATACAGCCAAACCTGGCTTATACTGAAACCGATGGAAACAATTTAAATTCGTACACCCGGATACTTTCTGATGGTTCAACTGTTGGTACACAGCGCAACAACACAACTGCCGCTACTCCTACTTTCAGCAATAACCTGTTAATCCGCAAAAGTTTTAAACGTAGAGGACGTACATTATCTTTAAATGTAAGCACAAACATAAATGATAATGATGGAACAAACCTTAATTACAGGAGTGATAAAATTACAGTCGGAACAGTAGCAAGAGATACCGTTACCAATCAATTGAATAATACCAATAGCCATTCTATAAGTAATACCACAAGGGCAGTTTATACAGAGCCGTTAAACAAAACCTTAAGTGTAGAATTTAATTACCAGAACGGGTATTCAAATAGCGATTCGCAAAGAGATGTGCTTAATTACAATCCTATAACTTTGCAATATGACCTTGTAGACAATACTTTCTCAAACATTTATAATAACCGTACCCTTACCAATGCGGCAGGAGTAAGTTTAACAACAACAGAGAAAAAGTACAACTGGAATATTGGTGTGGCTGCGCAGCAAACCAACAGGGTAAATACCAATTTAACCACTGGCTTAAAGCGTACGCAGAATTTTATTAATATTACGCCATCTGCACAGTTCAGGTATAACTTTAGCAACCGTAAACGTTTGTTTATTAATTATCGTGGCTCTACCACTCAACCGAGTATCGACCAGATTCAGCCAATTCCTGATAATACAAATTCGCAAACCATTTACGTGGGTAACCCAACTTTAAAACCTTCTTTCAATAACCAGTTGAGGATTAATTTCAATAACTTCAATATTGAAAACGGCAGATTCTTTTTTGCTGGCTTAAATTTGACCCAAACTTTCAACAGTATCGGTAACAGTGTTTCACAGCTTCCTAGTGGTATCCAACAGGTGAGTTATGTTAATGTTGATGGCGTTTATGCAGGTAATGCCAATGCAACATGGTCTTTACCTTTAATGGCAGAGCGTAAATTAACCTTAAATATTTCAGGTAATGGGGCTTATAACAGGAACGTAAATTACATTATTCCAAGAGGCGGTACCACATCTGTTAAAAACATTACCAATTCGTACACCATTTCCAACGGTTATAAACTGGTTACAAATGTTGATAAATTTGATTTAACGGGTGGTATTACCGGTAGTTATACCAATTCAACGTTTTCAGCCCAGCAATCTTCCAATACACAGTTTTACACCATTAATCCAAGCTTTGATGTAAGTTATGTATTGCCAGCCAATATCAGGTTAGCGATAGATATTGATTATTTCAGAAATTTTGGTGGTGGTGATCTGTATAACCAGGAATATACCATCCTTAATCCATACATCAGCCGTCAGTTCTTTAAAAACAGAGGTACATTTAAATTCTCTGTCAATGATGCACTTAACCAGAACACAGGAGTAAGCAGAACAGCTACAGGCACATCAATTCAGGATGTTAACTTTAATGTGTTAAAACGCTATTATATGTTGTCATTCACTTATTCGTTAACCCGTATTGGTGGCCGAACAATGAGTGGAGATATGCAGATGCCAGGTCAGCGCGGTGGAAACGGCGGAGGCGGTGGTCGTACCAGAATGTAAAATCCATATAACTAAGTTCAATGAACTAGTTTTTGAAAGTCCCGGTTTTAACCGGGACTTTTTTGTTTTCCGGTTTCATAATAAATGTATAATTGACATTTATGTATTTCAAATGTTACCTAAACAAAATAAACCTTTATAAAAGCCTAGAGTCTTTATGCTGTAATCCAAACTAACCGAATGAAACAGATTTTTACGCTTCTCCTTATTTTATCATCTATTTACGTTTATGCTCAAAAAACGGGTTCAGTAAGCGGCCGGATAATCCAATCAAAAGATAAAAAGGCGATTGATTACGCCTCTATCGCAGTTAAAAACTTAAGCGATTCGAGCATGGTTGGCGCAGTAAGTACATCAGAAGATGGGAAATTTGTTTTCAAAGGCTTAAAACCCGGTAGCTATAAATTGTATGCTGCATTTTTGGGCCTAAAAAACACCACTAAAGATTTTACCATCTCAGCAGATAAACTGGATATAATACTTGGTGATATTGTTTTAGAGGGTGGTGCAATCGATCTTCAAACAGTTGATATAAAAGCTGAAGTGCCGCCAATTGTAGTAAAAAAAGATACCATAGAGTTTAATGCAAGTTCATTTAAGGTAATTGAAAATGCGGTGGTAGAAGATTTGCTGAAAAAGCTGCCCGGGGTAGAAGTGGATAAAGCAGGAACAGTTAAAGCGCAGGGCGAAACCATTACCAAGGTTAGGGTAGATGGGAAAGAATTTTTTGGCAATGATCCGCTGCTGGCCACTAAAAACCTGCCGGCAGATATGATTGATAAAATCCAGATCATTGATGAACTTTCAGATCAGGCTCAGTTTACAGGCATTGATGATGGCTCGAGAACCAAGATTATCAATATCACCACCAGAAAAGATAAGAAAAACGGATACTTTGGCAATAGCACAGCTGGTTATGGCTCTAACGACCGCTATGATGTAAATGCAAACATAAATCATTTTAAACAGGATAAACGATTGAGTGTTATTGCACAGTTTAATAATGTGAACAAACAAAATTTTGGAGGCGGTTTGGGTGGCGGCAATGGTGGTAGTAACGGTGGCAGGGGTGGAATAACCGATACCAAAGCCGGAGGTTTCAATTTTTCGGATGAATATGCCGATGAAACGGAAATCAGCCTGAGTTATTTTGTCAATAAATCTGATAACCTGATTGTATCGAACAGTGTAAGGCAAAATCTGTTAGGAAATGAGACCACCGTTTTTAAAAACGATCAGGTGAATAACTCCGATCGGTTAAATCACCGCCTGAATTTTATGGTAGATACCAAGATTGATTCATTAACCTCACTCCGTATACAACCAAATTTGAGTTATACCGATAATGAGAGCTTAAACAATAGCACCTATACCCGCGATTTTAACAGCTACATGATCACCGGAACGCAATCGTTGAGGAATCACAATACCGCACCATCAATTAGCAATAATATCCTGTTGCGTAAAAAATTTATGCGCAGGGGTAGAACGTTATCGCTTAACTTTAATACCAATATAAACAATAATGATGCTGATAATTACAATACCAACCCTGAAACCCGTAAAGAAAACGGCAATAGCACGCTAAAAACTACCGATCAGTTTAACGATCAGGAGAGCGAATCCATTAATCAGAATACAAGATTGGTATATACCGAGCCATTGGATAAGACCCTGAGCCTGGAGTTTAATTATCAAAATGGTTATAACCACAATACATCCGACCGTTTTACCTATAATTTTAATCCCGCTACCCTGCAATACGATTTATTGGATCAAACCTTCAGTAATGCGTACGAAAATACAATTTTAACCAATTCTGCCGGTTTCAGTTTTAATAAAATGGCCAAAAAATACAACTGGAATGTAGGGATGGCCGTTCAAAATACCGATAGAACCAACAATAACATCAGTAAAGGATTTGTGCTGAAGCAAAACGTATTTAATTATACTCCTTCGGCAATGTTCAGGTACAATTTCAGCAACAGCAAACGTTTGGTATTTAATTATCGGGGCAGTACCAACCAGCCAACCATTCAACAATTGCAACCGATCAGGAACAATACCAATACGCAGAGTGTGCCTGTGGGTAACCCCGATTTAAAGCCCGAATTTAACAATACCCTAAGGGTAGCCTTTAATACTTTCACAGTTGGCAAAAACAGATCGTTGTTTGTAAATTTAAACCTTACCCAAACCACCAACCGGATTGCAAACAGCAGCAGCTTAATTCAGAGTGGAGAAGATCAGGGTAAGCTTGCAGTTACCCCGGTTAACGTAAACGGCGTTTATTCAGGATCAATATCCTCTTCGTTGAGTTTGCCGCTTATGACCGATAACAAGCTTAATTTTCATGTCAATGTAAGCGGAAACTACGATAGAGACGTAAACTTTACCAACTCCTTAAAAAATATAACCAACAGCTGGGCAATTACCAATGGTTACCGTTTGGTTTCTAATTTAGATAAGCTTGATTTAACCGCAGGAGTAAGCGGCTCTGTAAACCGTGCAACCTATTCCGTTCAGCCAAGTTCCAATACACGTTATTATACTTTTAGTCCGAATGTAAGCGTAAGTTATTTATTTCCAGGTGATATCCGCTGGGCTATAGATGCTGATTATAACCAGAATACTGGAAGAGGGGAAGGCTTCGATACGCATTTTACATTGGTTAACTCTTATATCAGCAAACAGTTTTTTAAAAACAGGGGAACTTTCAAGGCTGCGGTAAACGATTTATTGAACGAAAATCAAGGCATAAGCCGAACGGCAAATAACAACACCATACAGGATGTGAGTTATAATGTATTGAAACGTTATTTTATGTTTTCATTTACCTATTCGTTAAACAGGATGGGCGGAAAAAACCGCATCAGAGGTGGAGAAGAAGGCGGTAGAGGCCGTGGCGGTAATGGCGGCGGTGGCTTTGGTGGTGGCAGGCAGCGGAACTAAATCATCTCAGGGTAAACCTGCATAATTTATCCCCTCCTTAAGGCTGCGTTATTTGGAATAAATCTAAAGAAAGGTTAACTTGCGCCAAATTTAGCACATGAAACTGTCGCACCTAAAAGTTGGGGAAAAAGGAACAATCGTAGCATTTACAGATTTAGACATGTCTGTAAAATTGATGGAGATGGGATGCTTGCCCGGCGAGGTGGTAGAGGTGGAGCGTTTTGCTCCTTTGGGCGATCCGATGGCCATTCGTGTTGCTGGCTATCAGCTTTGTTTGCGTAAAAGCGAAGCTGATGTTATTATCATACAATAAATAAGCTGGGTTTGGATATTAAAGTTGCGTTAGTTGGTAATCCCAATACAGGTAAATCTACATTATTTAACCGTTTAACAGGGTTAAATCAAAAAATAGGAAATTTTCCGGGGATTACGGTTGATAAGAAAACAGGTTTTACAAAACTTGCCGAAGGTAAGGAAGCCGAAATTATAGATTTACCCGGAACTTATAGTTTATATCCAAAAAGTAGCGACGAAAGTATCGTTTTTCAGGTGCTTGCTGATAAAAATAACAGCAGCCACCCCGACGTAATTGTGCTGATTGCTGATGCCTCCAACCTGAAACGTAACATGCTTTTGTATTCGCAGGTTGCAGATTTGGGCATCCCAATAATTTTAGCCTTAAATATGATCGATCTTTCTACCAAGCAGGGGATTGAAATTAATTTAGATAAGCTTGCCGAAAAACTTGGTATTCAGGTTGTTTCAATTTCTGCAAGAAATAATATCGGCATTGATAAGCTAAAGCAGGCCATTGCCAATACCAATAAAATTGCCACCCAGTTTCAGGATGTTGATGTTAATTTTTTGGCTCCTGCAGCCATTAATGCGATTAAATCCAAACTCAACTCAGATAACGATTATTACGCTTTGCAGGTTTTGCACCAGCATGAATACTTAACTTTTTTTACTGAAAAAGAACAGGAAGAAATTGAGGAAATTGAGCAATCACATCACTTTGAATCTTCCAAAATTCAGGCTGCAGAAACCATTGCCAGGTATAAACACCTCAGTACCATCTTGTCTGGAGTGGTTGTCGATAATAATGTAGAAAAGAAATTTTCCTTCAGTGATCGTTTGGATGCTATCCTTACACACAAGGTATGGGGTTTTGCTATTTTCCTGTTCATTCTCTTTGTAATTTTCAATGCCATATTTGCCTGGTCATCTTATCCGATGGATTGGATTGAAACCGGTTTTGGTTTTATCACAAGTATTGGTCATGAGTATTTGCCTGCCGGTATGCTTACCGATTTACTTCTTGATGGCGTAATTGCCGGCTTAGGAGGTATTTTTGTTTTTATCCCTCAAATTGCAATTTTATTTGCTTTTATTTCCATTTTAGAAGATACCGGCTACATGGCCCGGGTTACCTTTATGATGGATAAAATTATGAGTAAGGTAGGCCTTAACGGAAAATCGGTAGTGCCGATGATCGGTGGTTTGGCCTGTGCTGTGCCATCTATTATGGCGGCAAGGAACATTGAAAACTGGAAAGATAGGATGATTACCATCATGGTTACCCCATTGGTAAGCTGTTCGGCAAGGCTCCCGGTATATATTTTAATAATTTCCTTAATTATTCCATCCAAAACCGTGTTAGGCATTTTTAATATGCAAGGTTTGGCACTGATGGTAATGTACCTCGTTGGTATTATCGCTGCGGTATTGGTTGCATGGGTGATGAAATTCATCATCAAAACCAAAGAAAGGTCTTATTTTATCATGGAGTTGCCTATTTATCGCATGCCCAGATGGAAAAATGTTTTCTATACGATGTATGAGAAATCGAAAACCTTTGTTTTCGAAGCCGGTAAAGTTATTATTGCCATTTCAATTATTCTTTGGGTGATGGCTTCTTTCGGACCGGGAAACCGTTTTGAGTCCATTGATAAAAAATATGAAACGGCTTTAGCTGACACTACAAAAAATACCGATCACATTAAAACTTTGGTTGCTACCGAGAAGTTAGAAAACTCTTATGTAGGTATTCTTGGTCATGCGATTGAGCCTGTAATCCGCCCTTTGGGTTACGATTGGAAGATTGGGATAGGCTTAATTACCTCTTTTGCTGCACGTGAAGCATTTGTAGGTACCATGGCTACCATTTACAGTGTAGATGGGGGTGACGAAGATACGGGTACAATCAGAACGCGCATGTCGGCCTCAAAAAATAGCCTTACCGGTTTACCTGTATATACTTTTGCCACAGGTATTTCATTAATGCTTTTTTATGCTTTTGCAATGCAGTGCATGAGTACGGTTGCGATTGTTTACCGTGAAACCAAGGGCTGGAAGTGGCCGGTTATCCAGCTGGCTTACATGACAGCCATGGCTTACGTTGCTGCGCTTGTTGCTTATCAGTTATTAAAATAAACCGGAGTTAAAATTCATCACTCTTATTTTGTCAGTCTAAAGGTAGTAGAAGGGTCTTTTTATAAATATTAAGGCGAACAATATCTGTGCAACTATTAAAGTTTCCTCCCGCATTGCGTATTTCCTTGTTCCAGTATCCCTCGCCCTTTCAAGGTTGGGACAATTTTTGAAACCATGAAATTTAACTCTCATAAGTCAAATAATTAAATTCGCTTGCTCATGATCAGTTCTTGTATTGCTTACAAATATGTTAGGAATAAAGGGGATGAAGTAAAAGCATTAACTAATAATTCGTAACGGGAATTCATAAACTCATCGTAAAAGGCTAATGATTTAATCTATATATTGTTTTTTGATTAACATATTACAAAATAGACACTTATGTATATATTTACGTCTATATATGAAATGTTAACAAATTCTCCTCACTATGAAAACAAAAAAAAAAATTGTTCCTCTCCGAAGAAGGATACCGAATGTAAAAACTATTGCAGTCATTCTTGTCAATGATGATGAAAAATATAATTTTTAGCGTAGCAATAATGGCAACCACTTGTTGTACAGCAACGCAGAATACAGTTGAAACAAACAATGAGAAGATTATTATCACAAAAGTGATCGATATAGCATCCGACAAAAATATTCGTCCCAAAAAGGTGTTCATCAGTGAGCAACTGTTGTCGGATCTCGATAGATACTTTATTACTCATGAAGGTGAAAAAAATACCGATTCATTAACTATACTAATACAAGGGAAGTGGAATTATTTAAAAGAGACAAAATCAGAACCCTATTCGACGGCTTGGAAGCAAGTTTCACTTTCAAAAACTGTAGGCGAGAAAACTAAATCTGAAAATGATGGGAAAGATGATTACGTCCTATTTAGTACAGTACAGTTCTCGCCTGACGGTACAAAAGCGTTTGTAATATATAACAAAACAACTAAAAAAATTTCTCGATCAACTGTTTTCTTTTTCTTCGAAAAAAAGAATGGGACATGGACTCATAAAGCTCATTTTATTCCATTTTTCGATTAGTATGCAATGAAAGCTTATTTAAACTGATGATTCAATTGCTACGTTGTTTGTGTGCCAATAATAAAACAACGTAGCAATTCTTTATGTTACAGCTATTCTTAATAATATCCGGAATTAGCCGGGTAAATAGGTAAAGTCCGTAACAAAATAAAATCGCAATAAACATTAAAAATGTATGAGAATTATACCACTCAGCGTTCATTTCCTGATTATTAAGAATAACCAATAGCGTTTTACCATATAAGGCATATGAGATCATTTAAGCTTCGTGTTCTTAAATGAAATCTTTTAACTTTAGTCTTTTAACTTTAGTCTTTGTGCTTTAACCCAGTTCTATCTGTCTTTTAATGCTTTCTTCTAATGAAATCAAAGTTTCTGTACGCTGAATGCCGTTTACAGCCTGAATTTCTTCATTTAGAACATGCCTTAAATGGTTTGTATCCCTGCAAATAATTTTGGCGAACATACTATAAGCTCCGGTAGTATAATGCAATTCTACCACCTCCTTAATTTTGCTTAGTTGTGCTACGGCATCCTTATATTGGATTCCTTTTTCGAGGTAGATACCCAAAAAAGCACATATATCGTAGCCAGCCTTCTGTGGATCGATAATTAAGTGTGAGCCTTTAATGATACCCATTTCCTGCAATTTCTTCATACGTACATGTATGGTACCGCCAGAAACAATCAGATCTTTTGCTATTTCTGTATAGGGTTTAGTGGCATCCTGCATCAATTGCTTCAATATATCGATATCAAGGTTGTCAATTTCTAAATTGGTATTGTCTTTTTTAAGCATATTTTTGAATTATGATAAGCGAATTTACGAATATTTATCAATATTATAAAAATAAAATTAATTGTTTAAAATATTTGCAAGGTATCGGTTGATCCTTTACATTTGTATCAAGCAATTAACAAAAAGGAAACGTTCTTTCACAATTGCAGAACATAATGTAGGGTGGTGAAACAGGCAGACACACCTCCTTGTCTCGGTGGCGGAGAATAATGGGAATATACCGGTTTCGGTACTAACCACTCCTTGAAGGTTCGATTCCTTCCCCTACAGCCAGTGCAGTTGGCAATTTACAGTAATTAGTATAATACTAAAAACTAAAATTGGAAACTGTTAACTATTAAAATGTTGGGTGGTGAAATTGGCAGACACGCCTCCTTGTCTCGGTGGTGGGGAATAATGGGACAAACGCAGTTTATTGGGTTGACCACAAATTAATTTTTTGAACTGTAGCTAACTACCCCTTGAAGGTTCGACTCCTTCCCCAACAGCATTTTTTATGAATAATAAGTTAGTTAATCGAGCAATCCTGGATAGGTTGCTCTTTTTCTTTTTAAGGCTATTTATAAAATCATTACATCTTTATGGATATATTGTTATATTACCAGAATAATTAATATTATACCCGTGTAATGCCTGTGATGAAGAAACGCGTTTCAATTAAAGATATAGCCAAACAATTAAATATTTCCATTACTACAGTCTCATTTGTAATTAATGGAAAGGCAAGAGAAAAAAACATTAGTGAATCGCTTACCAAAAAAGTTTTGGATCTTGTTGCCGAATTAAATTACCAGCCTAATGCCCTTGCCACAAGTTTAAGAACGGGTAAAACAAAAATTATCGGTTTTTTGGTTGATGATATTTCGGAACCTTTTTTTGCAGGCATAGCACGCCGAATCGACGAGATTGCCTCTAGCTTAGGCTATAAAATTCTTTTTAGCAGTACACGTAACGACACTGAAAAAGCAATCGAATTGCTGCAGATTTTTAAAGACAGGCACGTGGATGGTTATATTATGGCTTTGCCCGAAGGACTGGAGGAGGAAGTTAAAAAACTCATTCAAACAGATGCGCCAGTTGTTTTATTTGATCGCTATGTACAGGATGTAAAAACCGATTACGTTATAATCGACAACAAAAACAGTACCTACCAGGCAACCGAACACCTGATTGAAAATGGCTACAAAAAAATCGGTTTTGTAACGATTGATACCGTTCAGCAGCAAATGGTAGATCGTTTAACAGGTTATGAGGCCGCAATTGAAGCTTACAGCCTGTCTCCAATTGTTAAGAAAATCAGCTATGTCAATTCTTCAGCATCGATTGAGGAAATGGTGAAATTCTTTAAAGCAGAAAATCAGCTTGATGCAGTGATTTTTGCTGCCAATTACATTTGCCTGGATGGTTTAAGAACTTTTAGGAAGATGGGTATTAAAATTCATAAAGACCTGGCGGTTGTTTCTTTTGATGACTTCGAGATCCTTGAGTTTTGCGAACCGCCTGTTACCGCCATTGCACAACCCTTGGAAGCCATTGCAGAAAATGTTATGAAAATTCTGTTGAACAAACTTAAAAAAACTGCAAAACCTGTTGAGAATGCTCAGGTATCATTGCCAACGATATTAAATATCAGGGGCTCAAGCTTAAAGAAATAAAAAAAGGGAATAGATTTTATATCCATTCCCTTTCTACATCATATTTTGAACAGATTAAACTGTCATGATATCTTTTTCTTTAGCTTCAGCGTGTTTATCAACTTTAACTATATAAGCATCGGTTAATTTTTGTACTTCGGCCTCGCCTGTTTTAATTTCATCATCAGAAACACTTTCGCCTTTTAACTTTTGAATTTTAGTATTGGCATCTTTACGGATGTTACGAACCGTAACGCGGCCTCTTTCTGCCTCTTCTTTAACTTTTTTTACCAAATCCCTTCTACGCTCCTCAGTTAGTGGTGGAACCACCAAACGGATTACAATACCATCATTCTGTGGATTGATACCGATATTGGCTACCTGTATTGCCTTTTCGATCGGAGTTAAAAGTGATTTTTCCCAAGGTTGGATTACAATTGTTCTGGCATCAGGTGTGTTGATACTGGATACTTGTGATAATGCGGTTGATGCACCATAATAATCAACATAAATACCATCCAACATCCCAGCTGATGCTTTGCCAGCCCTGATTTTAGTTAATTCAGATTCACAATGATCGATAGCCCTATCCATTGCAGATTGAGCATCCATTAATTGTAATTGTATGAGGTCGTTCATAATTGTGTGTATTTCTACAAAAATAATATTTTTTATTCCTTATTTAACAAGCGTTCCGATAGGTTCGCCATTAGCGATTTTCATGAAATTACCATGTTTATTCATATCAAACACAATAATTGGTACTTGGTTTTCCTCACAAAGGGTAAAAGCCGTCATATCCATTACATTAAGTCCTTTGTCGTAAACTTCTCTGAAAGAAATTTCTCCATACTTTGTAGCCAAAGGATCTTTTTCAGGATCTGCAGTGTAAATACCATCTACACGGGTTCCTTTTAATACCACATCTGCTTTAATTTCAATCGCACGCAAAGCTGCTGCAGAATCGGTAGTAAAATATGGATTTCCTGTTCCGGCACCAAAAATAACCACACGGCCCTTTTCAAGGTGACGGACTGCTCTTCTGCGTATAAACGGTTCACAGATCTGTTCCATTTTTATTGCAGTAAGCAAACGGGTTTTAATACCAACTTTTTCAAGGGCATCCTGTAAAGCCATAGAGTTGATTACGGTGGCCAACATGCCCATGTAATCAGCCTGTGCTCTATCCATCCCACTTTTTTCAGCGCTTAGGCCTCTAAAAATATTTCCTCCACCAATCACGATTGCGATTTCTAAACCTTTGTCGTGTACAGCTTTGATATCTTCCGCATATTGTTTAACGCGTTCATTATCAATTCCATATTGTTTGTCGCCCATTAGCGATTCCCCGCTAAGTTTAAGTAGGATGCGTTTGTATTTCATGACCTCAAAAATATTAACAATTTTTTAATACCTAGCTATGCTTTTTAACAATTGATGTAAATATTTAAATAGAAATACTGATTTTAATAAAAAAGAGCAATAAGTAAAAATATTGATAGTGGTATTGCGCCACTTTTATGGCTGATAATATGCTATAGAAGGCTTAATATCTATTTTAGTTGATAATTAAGGCTTTCCCCTGCTGCGGAAAGATTAGTTTTATTCTTGTTGCATTTCCTGAAATTAATTGCTGCCTTACCTTTTCGGCTGTGTGCTGTGGTGGTTTAGTATGGGTAACAATAAAAGATACTTTTTTAAAAGCTTCCTTATTGGTAAAACTTTCGAGTTTTTGACAGTTCATTATAAAAAAGCTTTGGCGTTAGGTGCCCGAACAGTTGCTTTTCAGGTTGCTCATTTGGAAAAGAAACCTCCAAAAAAATTGCTTTTAAAGTACCTGCGTTAATTAGTGGGGCTATTGCTTGCCACAGATTCGAAAGTTTATCTGATTTTTCAATCTCATCTGCTCCGGTATCTCCCAGGTACAAAAACATAACTATCGTCATTACTGACCAGAAAAGCTGTACTTTTATAAGGATTGCCATGGCTTAACTCAAATGCCCTTACTTTCATTGCTGTTCCATCAAGCGGATGGGTTTCGCCCTCAAGTAACGGGGTGTAAGTGTACTTTTTTAATTGTGGTTTTTCACCTTCATTTGCAAAATTAGCCCAGGCATCCCAGGTAAAGTATTTATCCCTTAATATATTCAATACTGAAGGTAAGCCATAAATCTTTTTAGCGGTATCTGCTGGTGAATTGATGATCAGGCCTGAAACATGATCTAAATGTGCATGTGAAATTAAATATCCCTTAAGCTGTTTGCGCTGAATTTCTTCACTCACTCCCTTTAATGTTTTGAGCGCTATTGCTTTTTGAATACCGGCATTGATAGTGCCGGCATCTAAACAGATGTAATTGTGATCACCTGTTGAAGCGACCATGTAAGCCGATAAATTGCTTTCATCATCACCGCCCTTAACTCCAAGGGGTATAACGGTAAAAGAATTGTTTTTCTTTTGTGCCCAGGAAGTAATGCAGCAAACTGATAAAAAAAGGAACAGGGAAAAGATTTTTCTAAACATATGGCTATTGATTATATCGTTTCTCCTTTAAAGATTACTTCTTTGAGGTTTAGCGTATCATCAAGTATTAAAAAGGTGGCCTGGTGACCAATTTCGATGGTTGCTGTAAGGTTTTCGATTCCGATCAGTTTTGCAGGATAAGTTGTTGCCATTTGTACCGCATCATTTAAACCGATTCCACAATATGTTACGCAGTTTTTAATGGCTGTTAACATGGTTAGTGATGATCCCGAAAGTGTTCCGTTGGGCATAACATATTTATTGTCTTTTTCGATATGCTGGTATGGCCCTGTAGCGCAGGCGGTTACTGCATCAGTGATGAGGAATAAACGCTCTTTTAATAGTTTCTGAGCAAATTTTACTACTTCAAAATCTACATGTTTTCCATCGGCAATAATGCTTGCCATTGCTTTATCATGGCTAAAAACGGCGGTAGGGATGCCTGGTTCGCGGTGGTGGATGGGACTCATGGCATTAAAAAGATGGGTAGTGGTTTGGATACCTTTATTGTAAGCCGCGGTTGCCTCATCAAATGTTGCATTGCTATGGCCCAATGAAACAACAACTCCGTTATCCAATAAATATTCAATAACTGCATCATCCTGAAGCTCGGGGGCGATTGTCATCATTTTGATCACGCCATCTCCAAAATCTATCAGTTTTTTAATTTCATTCAAGGAAGCTTTACGTACAAACTCGGGCACATGTGCCCCCAAACGTTTTGGATTTAAAAACGGACCTTCTAAGTGTAATCCAAGGCAATTTTTGGCAGTGGAACGATGTTCTTTTGCTGCGCTGATACATTTATTAAAAACTTCTGCAGAATTGGTTGCCATGCAGGCCAGAAATCCCGTTGTTCCTTTTCTCAGCAGATCATCCTCCATTATTGTCAATGATTCTACAGTTGGATCAGCAGAAAACAGCCTGCCGCCCGAGCCGTAAATCTGTAAGTCGATACACCCGGGAATTACTAAAAAATCACTTGTTGCTGTATGATCGGAATCTTTTATATCTGAAATCAAAGATCCTTCAATAGTGATGGTCTGATTCTTTTTCAGATCGTTATCCTTAAAGTAGGATATATTGGTTATTACTTTAGACATATTAAACGTTTGAGTAAATTTAAGCTTACATGGCCAAAGTTAAATAATGTAGCTAAATATTTGGTTGATAAGGCAAAGCTTCTCAATTCATCGTGGGAAAGCTATTTTCCCGAATCAATTGACCATATGAATGATACGAGCGAATTTTTAAGATTGCTTCGTTCTTTAGCAATGACTACGGTTTTTAAGATTTAAGAAAGGAATAGGGCTTACGTTGCCTTGAAAGGGGAACTCACGGAATCTTTTGCTGTAGATCTCTTTATTTCGCTGCGTTTCAGTCGTGATGACCTGAATTATTGGAATATAGTGCAAAAAAAAAAGCTCCAATTTCTTGGAGCTTTTTTTATATGTTTTTTAGTGCTTATGCACCTAATTGTACGCGTTTGAATGCAGTTACAGTTAATCCTTTAGATGTATTATCTAAGAATTTACGAACATCTAATGAACTGTCTTTAACAAACTCCTGGTTTAATAAAGTACTGTCTTTGTAGAATTTATTCAATTTACCAGCAGCAATTTTCTCAACCATTTCTTCTGGTTTACCTTCCTGACGGATTACATCTTTAGCAATTTCAATTTCACGTTGAATAGTAGCAGGATCAACACCATCTTTATCAACAGCAACCGGGTTCATTGCAGCAATTTGCATTGCAACATCTTTACCAGCTTCAGTAATATCTACACCATTAGTGCCTTCAAATACTACCAAAACGCCCATTTTACCATTAGAGTGGATATATGAAACGATTTTCTCACCAGAAATATTTGCATAATCCTGGATAACGATTTTCTCTCCGATTTTACCGGTTAGTTCTGTAATAGTTTCAGCAACTGTACGTCCGTCTTCCAAAGTAATCGCTGATAATTCTTCTGCAGTAGCAGGATTGTTTGCAACTGCTGCAGCTAAAACAGCCTGAGCTAAATTACGGAAATCTTCAACTTTAGAAACTGGTTCAGTTTCGCAAGCTAAAGCAACTAATTTACCATTTGTGCCATCTGCTGAAACATTGATTGATACCAAACCTTCAGATGTAGCATTACCAGAACGAGCGGCAGATACTTTTTGACCTTTTTTGCGCAATAAATCAACTGCTGCTTCGAAATCGCCATTAGCTTCAACTAAAGCTTTTTTGCAATCCATCATACCAGCGCCAGTTTGTTGGCGTAGTTTATTTACATCTGCGGCAGTAATTTGTACTGTAGACATTTTATTTCCTTTTTTAAAGTTTACAATCTTGTTATAACAATTACAGGTTACAAGTTACAAGCGCTAAGTTAAACTCATGTTAAGCCAACTTAAAACCTGAAACCAGTAACCTGCAATTAAAAAATATTACTATTCTTCTGTTTTAGTTTCTTCTGATGAAGGAGCTTCAACTTCTGCCTCAGCAGTAGCTTTTTTAGTAGTTGGTCTTTTTTCACCGGCTGCTCTTGGCTCTTTTGCTTCCGGAGCATCAGCTGCAACTTTCGCTGCTACTGCTTCTTTTTCAGCTTCATCATCTTTTTCGCGTTTACGCTCATCTAAACCTTCTTCAATAGCTTTGATAATTACATCAGTAATTAAAGAGATTGATTTTGTAGCATCATCATTCGCCGGGATAGGGAAATCGATGTTAGAAGGATCAGAGTTTGTATCAACCATCGCAAAAGTTGGGATGTTTAATTTTAACGCTTCAGTTACTGCGATGTGCTCTTTCTTAACATCAATTAAGAATAAAGCCGCAGGTAAACGGTTTAAATCAGCAATACCACCTAAAAGTGATTCTAATTTAATACGCTCACGTTGAATCATTAAACGCTCTTTTTTAGATAAAATCGCATAAGTACCGTCTTTAGTCATTTTATCGATGTTAGACATCTTTTTGATTGACTTACGAACAGTAGCAAAGTTGGTTAACATACCACCTAACCAACGCTCGGTTACGAAAGGCATGTTTACTTTTTTAGCTTGTTCAGCTACGATTCCTTTAGCTTGTTTCTTAGTAGAAACGAATAATACTTTACGTCCTGATTTTACGATTTGTTTAATCGCAGCCGCAGCTTCTTCAGTTTTAGTTAAAGTTTTATTTAAATCTATAATGTGAATTCCATTACGCTCCATGAAAATGTAAGGAGCCATTTTTGGATTCCATTTACGGGTAAGGTGACCAAAGTGTACACCTGCATCCAATAAGTCTTGATAAGTTGTTCTTGCCATTGTCTTTGCCTCCTGTGATTAACGTTTACTGAATTGGAATTTCTTACGCGCTTTTGCACGTCCTGGTTTCTTACGCTCAACCATACGCATATCACGCGTCATTAGGCCTTTAGCACGTAATGCAGGTTTTTTCTCCGCATCTAGTTCAACAATCGCTTTAGCAATAGCCAAACGAACAGCTTCTGCTTGTCCTTTTACTCCACCGCCTTGAACATTTACAGTGATATCATAACGACCTGTAAGTTCAGAAACCTCTAAACTTTGGTTTACGATATATTGTAAAGGTAAAGTAGGGAAATATACTTTGTGATCTTTACCGTTAACGGTAATTGCGCCAGCACCATCTTTTAAGTAGATACGTGCAACAGCTGTTTTTCTTCTTCCTGAAGTGTTAGTAACTGACATTTCTTAAAGTTTAATGGTTTTTGGAGATTGAGCTGCATGAGGGTGAGTTTCACCAGCATACACAAAAAGATTGGTGTAAAGTTTTTTACCCAATTTAGTTTTCGGTAACATACCACGTACCGCTTTCTCGATTACACGTTGAGGGTGTTTCGCCATTAACTCCTTAGGAGAAATAAAACGCTGACCACCTGGATAACCAGTATAAGAAACATATTGCTTTTCGCTGAATTTGTTTCCTGTCAATTTAACCTTGTCTGCATTGATAACAATTACGTTATCGCCGCAATCTACGTGTGGGGTGTACTCAGGCTTGTTTTTACCACGGATGATCATAGCGATCTTCGATGACAAGCGCCCCAAAATCTCGCCTTGCGCATCAACAACAATCCACTGTTTGTTAACAGTTTTCGCATTGGCCGAGACAGTTTTGTAACTTAACGTATTCACTTGCTTGTATTTAATTTATTAAACAATTTATTATTCCCATTAAATTTGGGACTGCAAAGATAGATAGAATACTTTTATTATCAAATAGTTGGTTGAAAAAAGTTTTACGTTTTTACCTTCCGATCGTCACGCTGAATTTATTTCAGTAGCTAAGAGGCTGTATCTTTTTAAGGTTGTGAAAAGTAAAGCCAGAGATTTTTTGGTTATTATCGGGCTTGATGCTTAATTTTTCTATTTGTTAGAAGTTTATGCCGTTTTAGTATAACTCCGGTATTCCCTTATCCAATGCCATAGAGCAAAAGCAGCAATAATGGTAAAAACCAAATACTCAACCCCCATAAATTTTATGCCTTTTAAGAAATATAAATAGGTGGCCACAACATCAATAATCAGCCAGATGATCCAAAACTCTATCCTCTTCTGGATCATTAAAAAAGTGGTAATAACGCTCATCACAAAAATAAAGGAATCAATAAATGGGTAAGCACTTGGTAAATTGAATAGTAATGGAAGCCAATTGTGTAGCCGGCTTGCAAGCATACCCATCATTATTGTGCCGGCGATACCGATAACCAACAACATTAAAAACTGCCTTAGGGGCATAAAACTAATGCTGAGTTCCTTATTCTTATCTTCTTCCCCTGGTTTGGGATTAGTCCACCGCCACCAACCTAAAATGTTGGTTACAAAAAAGAAAACCATCAAAAACATATCGGGATAAAGCTGACTTTGGTAATATAAAAAAGCAGATAAGAATACGTTAACAATACCTGCAGGCCAGCTCCAAAAACTTGCTTTTGCTGAAAGCACAACTGAAATAATTCCTGTTATTACCGCGAAAAATTCCAGGTAGCTCATGTTATAGCCAAGAACCCTAAAAAAAATACTATGCGCATCGAAAAATTCCATCCTGGCGGTTTAAGCTTCTAGAAAAAGCTAAAGTAAATAATTTATTTACGTGTAGGTTTTTCTACCGGCAAACAATCCAAAAAAATGGCTGTTATAAGTATATCCAATGGCTAACCGCCGTGTATTTAACCACAAATTTCGTTTATGCAATCTATCGACCAGATTTTCGGTTATCCCATCCCTTTGTTTTTAAAGAACCTGATTATAGGTTTAGTAGCGGTATTATTAGGAATTTTAATCAAATTTATCATCCATAAAACCTTTCTTTTACTTTCACGCTGGTGGGATTTTATTGTAATTAAGTCTGTAATTAAACATTTAAGAAGGCCGATTGCCGTATTCATACCTTTATTATTGCTTAATTTTTCATTAACATTAATGGAAATGACACCCGCATACCGTCTTCCTTTGACTAAAATGCTGGAAATTGCGCTTACCATTACTTTTGCACTGATTTTGGTAAGGTCAATTAATGTTTTGGAAGATTATTTTTACCTGAAATATGATTTAAATAAAGAAAACAACCTTAAGGAACGCAAAATCCGTACACAGTTACAATTTGTTAGAAAATTTATCGTATCACTGATCATTTTAATTACAGCGGCTATTATTCTGCTTAGTTTTGAGAGTATGCGAAAAATAGGGGCTGGATTGCTTACCGGTGTGGGCATTGGTGGAATTATCATCGGTTTTGCCGCTCAAAAATCTTTAGGAAACTTATTGGCGGGGTTTCAGATTGCTTTTACGCAACCGATTAGAATTGATGATGTTGTTATTGTAGAAGGGGAGTGGGGGAAAGTTGAAGAAATAACGTTGACTTATGTGGTGGTTAATATCTGGGATCAGAGGCGCTTAATTTTGCCCATTACTTATTTTATTGAGAAACCTTTTCAAAACTGGACTCGTGTATCTGCTGATTTACTTGGAACAGTGTTTTTATACCTTGATTATACTATTCCTATCGAACCATTGCGGCAAGAATTAACCCGGCTTTTAAATGCGGATCCGCTTTGGGACAAACGCGTAAATGTAGTGCAGGTAACAGATAGTACAAAAGACGGTGCTATTGAAGTGCGTTTTTTAATGAGTGCTGCTAATTCTTCAAGAGCTTTTGATTTGCGTTGCCATGTGAGAGAGGCAATGATTGCTTTTATTCAAAATAATTATCCGGAAAGCTTACCCAAGAAAAGATTGGAGTTTAAGGATGAAGATAAATCGTCATTTCGACCTTAGTGGAGAAATCTACAAAGGGATTTTTGATAGATTTCTTTACCTAAAGTTAGCACTGCGTTTCAGCCGAAATGACGATCTTTTTGAAAATGGTTATTTAAACATTCCTTTCAGCTTTGCTAATTTCTCTTGCAGATCGCCATCAGCATCTTTAGGCTCATTGCGTGGCTTGAAATTAGGCTTGCTTTGATTGGGTTTATGTTCTTGTTTTGGCTTATTTTCTTTAGCGTCACGCCTCCGGACTTCCGACTTTGGGGCGGTCTCCGTTTTCATTGATAAGGAAATCCTTTTACGGGCCGGATCAACTTCCATAACGGTAACTTCTACCTTTTGATGCACTTTTACTACATCGTTAGGATTGGCCACAAAACGGTTCGCCAATTGGCTGGTATGTACCAAGCCATCCTGGTGTACACCAATATCAACAAAGGCACCGAAATTGGTAATGTTGGTTACAATTCCCGGTAGTTTCATGCCTACTCTTAAATCTGAAATTTCATTAACGCCATCGGTAAAACTAAAGGCTTCAAACTGCTCACGTGGATCGCGGCCCGGTTTTGCCAGTTCTTTTAATATATCCGCTAATGTAGGTAAGCCAATTTCATCGGTTACGTACTGCTGTGGTTTAATCTGCTTTTGCAGTTGCGTATCTTTCATTAAAGCGGAAACGGTAGTGCCCAGATCCCTTGCCATTTTATCAACCACTGCGTAACGCTCGGGGTGAACACCGCTTGTATCCAAAACATTTTCTGCATTGCGGATGCGTAAAAACCCTGCTGCCTGTTCGTAGGCTTTGTCGCCTAAACGAGGTACTTTTTTAAGGCTTTCGCGGGTTTTAAAAGCACCGTGTGTATTTCTATAATCAACAATATTCTGTGCTAAGGTTGGTCCTAAGCCCGAAACGTAAGCCAAAATCTGTTTGGAGGCTGTATTTAATTCTACACCAACTGCATTTACAGCACTGATTACGGTATCATCTAAACTCGCCTGTAATTTATTCTGATCAACATCATGTTGATATTGACCAACACCTATGGATTTTGGATCAATTTTTACAAGTTCTGCCAAGGGATCCATTAAACGGCGACCGATTGAAACGGCACCACGCACGGTAATATCCTGTGTAGGAAATTCCTCTCTGGCCACTTCTGAAGCGGAATAAATTGACGCACCACTTTCATTAACCATAACAATGGTAATATGTGGCAAATTCAATGCACGTACAAAGGCTTCGGTTTCTCTTCCTGCTGTTCCGTTACCAATTGCAATCGCTTCTACATTGTGTTTTTCGCAAAGTTGTTGAATGGTGAATTCGGCATTTTTCACATTTCCCTGCCCGGTGTGCGGGTAAATTGCTGTGTTTTCTAAAAGTTGACCTTGTTTATCCAAACAAACCACTTTACAACCCGTACGGAAACCAGGATCGATAGCAAGCACATTTTTTTGCCCCATTGGTGCCGCTAATAACAACTGACGTGCATTTTCTGCAAAAACACGGATCGCTTCTTCATCTGCCTTCTGTTTGGTTAAAACACGAAGTTCAGTTTCCATTGCTGGTTCCAACAAACGTTTATAACCATCTTCTAAAGCTTGTTGCACCTGCTTCGAAGCTGCATTGTTGCTTAAAACAAATTGGTTTTCCAAAATCGTCAGGGCATCTTCCGCGGGTGGGAGGGCATCTAACCGTAAAATGAGTTCTTTTTCGCCACGGCGCATGGCTAATACGCGGTGAGATGCAGCTGTTTTAACAGGCTCGTTCCATTCGAAGTAATCTTTGTATTTAATACCTTCTTCTTCTTTTCCTTTAATTACTTCTGATTTAAAAACAGCTTTCTCCTGGAAGTATGTACGCATTTTGGTACGGGCTTCAACATTTTCAGATATCATTTCAGCAATAATATCCCTTGCGCCGGCCAATGCCTCATCTAAAGAGTTTATGCCTTTTTCAGCATCTGTAAATTTATCTGCCGCTGCATTTAAATCGAAATTGCTTTGTTCGAATATTTGTAAGGCCAAAGGCTCGAGTCCTTTTTCTTTTGCCACTGATGCACGTGTTTTACGTTTTGGTTTATATGGCAGGTAAATATCTTCTAAAAGAGAGATGGTTTCTGCTTCATTGATCTTTTTTTCCAGTTCGGGGGTTAACTTTCCAAGGTCAGTCATGGATTTCAGAATCGCTTCACGGCGTTTATCCAAATCGCGCAACTGCAAAACCCGATCGCGGATTGCTGCTACCTCAACCTCATCCAAACTTCCTGTTGCCTCTTTACGATAACGTGAAATAAAGGGTACTGTAGCACCTTCATCTAACAGATTTATGGTGGCGGTTACTTGTTTTTCTGCAACTTTTAATTCGGCTGCAATAATTTTATGGTGGGTTAACATATGCTGATGGTAAAATTAAAGGAAGCAAAGCTAATGAGGATTTACGGGATTTCTGGATTTTTAAAATGAAGTTTTCCACCGAATTTTGTGAGTAAGTTTTTAAGGGAAAAGCTAACCGCATTACGTCATTTCTGTTTAAATTTCTCTAAATCTCTTTCTGCTTTAAACTTGGTGATCCTGGCAATGAGATCCATAGGCAAGGGTTTGTTTAAAGGAAATTGAATAGCTCCTTTACTCCATTTATAACTGTTAAACTCATGTTGAAAGGCTTCAATTCCTGATCCGGTGGGGTAAAAGCCAATGTGCTTGGCATAGCCTGCAAAGTAAACCAATACTTTTTTCTGTTTGAATGCAGGCATCCCATAACTGATTACTTCTTTGGCTTCTGGTGCTGCCTGGCGGATGGTTTCACGAACCTTTTGCAATAACTTTTGCGTTTCAGCAGGGAAACCCGCGATATATTGATCAATATTTTCTGGTTTAGGCTGATCCATATCTAATGGTTTTGCAAGGTGAATTTACAAATATTATTCGCTAATCTGTATATCGTATTTGTGCAATAACCCTGCAAGTCCTGATTTTGAAAATTTTGCTTTTTTGATCCTGTTGTTATCCGGATCTATGGAATAATTGTAAGCTGTTTTGAAATCTGCTTTTTCGAGGATGGTCCTATCAAAAGTAGCATTTAATAAATCGCAATTCTCAAAAGTTGCGTTTGCTAAATCACTTTCAGAAAAATCGACTTCATGCAATTGTGAATTTTTAAAAGCCGTTTTCTTTAATTTTAATTTATAAAAAGAGGAATGGTCCAGTTTGCAGTTGTTAAAGCTGAATGCCAAACCAAAATCGTTGCAGTTTTCGAACCTTAAGCCCAGCATTTTGCAATCCTGAAAGCAGACATCAATTAAAGCAGTTTTGGTTAGGCTTGCTAAACTTAAATTGCAGGAAATATATTGGCAGTCTAAAAACTTCACACCACTTAAATCAGACCCCGAGAAATTGCAGTTGATGAATTTACAGTTTTCGTATTCTGCTTTTGGGAGTGCCCGTATGGTAAAATCGGCTTTTTCGAATGTTTGGTCGGCTATGTAATTTTCGGGCATATAGGGAATATATTTTACATCGAATATAAAAATTAAGTGCGGTTTTTTGGCGCTGAGAGCAGGAAACTGAGTTGGATTTCTTATACAGGCAAGGGTTAACTAAACCAGACGGAAATGGAAATGCTTTTTGGCGATTTCTAAAGGAAAAGGTTGCTTAGTCATTCCCGCTCGCAATAACAATAAATGGAATAGCTAACCGGCCAAAAAGATTGCAATGAATGGCAGGGCTGATTAAACCGAAGGATTACTGATGTTGATTTTCAAATTTTTATTAATGTAACTATCTCTAAAAGGCAGAGCAGAGTGTTACTAATACACCCCGTCCTGCGGACACCCCTCTGAGAGAGGGGAATAAAAAAAATCCCCCAAATTGCTTTGGAGGATTTATATATTTTATGGTCTTCGACTATGCGCAGACAGTCAATTTTATTTTTTAACGTACATTACTTCTTTTACTGCTTTAACCACGCGTTCAGCATTTGGTAAGCTTGCAGCGATTAGAGTTGGCGAGTATGGAAGTGGAACATCGGCACAGGTAATACGTAAAACTGGTGCATCTAAATAATCGAATGCATGTTTTTGAACCATGAAAGCAATCTCTCCTGAAAGAGATGCCAAAGGCCATGCCTCTTCTACAACAACCAAACGGTTTGTTTTCTTAACAGAAGCGATGATGGTATCATAATCGATAGGACGTACAGTACGTAAATCGATAACTTCAACATTAATTCCTTCTTTAGTTAATTCTTCTACAGCAGGGTTTACAACGCGGGTTAACATTTTACCAAAAGTTACGATGGTTACATCAGTACCTTCTTTTGTTACATTTGCTTTTCCTAATTCGATATAGTATTCTTCTGCAGGAACATCGCCTTTATCGCCATACATTACTTCAGATTCCATAAAAATAACCGGATCCTGATCTATAATTGATTGTTTTAATAATCCTTTTGCATCGTAAGGTGTAGCCGGAACCACCACTTTTAATCCTGGAGTGTTTGCAAACCAGTTTTCGAAGTTTTGAGAGTGTTGTGCACCTAACTGACCTGCGTTACCTGTTGGGCCGCGGAAAACCATAGGGCATGAGAACTGACCACCGCTCATTGATAAAATTTTAGCAGCACCATTAATAATCTGATCGATAGCTACTAATGAGAAGTTAAAGGTCATAAATTCCACAATTGGAATAAGGCCTGCTGTTGCGGCACCAGTTGCAATACCTGCGAAACCTAATTCGGCAATCGGGGTATCGATAATGCGTTTCGCACCAAATTCATCAAGCATACCCTGACTTACTTTGTACGCACCGTTATATTCTGCTACTTCTTCACCTAATAAAAAAACGCGGTCATCTTTACGCATTTCTTCGCTCATGGCTTCGCGTAGTGCTTCTCTAAATTGGATTTCTCTCATTGTAAATTTTAATAACGGTGGCAAATATAATTATTAATCGCTTTGAAACCAAAGGCTAAAATGCCTATGTTTTGTAATAATTATAGGCAATTTGATTAATTATTCAACTGTTTTAATAGGTCGTTTTCTGTTTATTCCGTAAATGAAGAAATAATATTGGGTTATTGTGTTTTTGATTAACCGATTGTATTAAAGCTTAAGGATTTTTCGAAATATCTTCTCCAAAATGGATAATATTTCCATTATTATCTAAAGTTGAAAATTGCCGCATGCCCCAAGGCATATTTTTTAATTTTCCGTTCGGATGAATTATGCCTTGGTTGGTATACTCGGCATAAAGTTCGTCAACTGCTGTAACATAGATATAACAACCAGTGTTTTTAGGGATACTTTCATCATCGGTTGGCCAAAGATGTATGCTGATATCATCTTTACTGAAAATAAGGTAACCATCCCAGTTGTTGTGGAAAGTAAAGCCAAATCTTTCTGTATAGAATTTTATCGTTTCTTCTGCATTTAATGAGGCGAGTATTGGTGTGGCAGTTTTAAGCATTTTATTATAACTATTGATATAAATTTAGTGATTGGGATTTAACAAACCATAGATTTCACTATCAAGAAACTGGCCCCTAAAATAATAATCCTGTTTAAAGTGTGCTTCTTTTACAAAGCCATGTTTGATTAACATCTGCCTTGAAGCATCATTTTCGACGTTGATATTTGCACTGATGGTATGTAGATTCATATCATCGAAACCAAAAGCAATTGATCTTTTTAATGCCTCGGAGATTATGCCCTTCCGCCAATAATCCGGATGAAGCATATAGCCCATTTCTGCCCTATGGTTGGCAAAGTCTGTTCGCCAGTACCCAACAGAGCCAATCATTTCCTGTGGTTTTTCTTTCAAAGCAATTACCCAGGCAAGGTTATCTCCATTTTCGTAGCCGTTTCTGAAGCGGGAGATAAAATCTTTGATCTCAAAAATATCTTTTGGTCTCTCCCTGTCTATGTATTTCATTACCGTTTCATTGGTGCGCATAGCAAAAAGAGCTTCGGCATCGGTAAGATCATGTTCGCGCAGGATTAAACGCTCGGTTTCAAGAATGGGGAAATTTGCAAAATTTAAGGTTAGCATTTTTAAATTTAAGAGATTAACCGCAAAGCACGCAAAGTTTTTCGCAAAGAACACAAAGTTTTATTTTATCACAGCGCATTCGTCGATTTTCAAGGAGGACACGAAGTTGATATTTTTCAATCCAGCTCTTAGTACTGTGGTAAATCATCCCCCTCCAACCATTCTTTTTGGGTTTTTTGGAAAATAAACATTAAGTGTATGAAGCAGCACAGCCGCTACGGTTTTAACCACAAAGAAAACAGAGGAAAATGGACGGAGCACACCGAGTTAATTGTTTAGCAATTTTTCTTCTCCATTACCTCTGTGAAAAACTCTGTACCCTCTGTGGTTATTTACTAAGCACTTAGCGCTCTTTGCGATTTATTTTATTTCTTTGCGGTTGAAACTATTTTCCAAACAGAGTTTTATATAGAGAATACTTATAATTATCTTCAACTGCGCTGGCCACAAAATATGGAGCTTCGAAAAGTTCTGTTAGCTTTTTCCTCAGTTCAGCTAAAAATTCCGGTTTAATTTCCTCCAGATATGCTCCTGAAAGATTTTGCCTGCCTGATTTAAACCATACGCCATCTACACTCATCGTTTTTACTACGTACAAATTTGGTTCTACAAACGTTCTGCCCGAAAATTGTTCGTAAGCATATGTATATAGCAAAGTTTGAATTAAGGCTTTATTAATATGCTTCCCATCCGAATTGAATAGTTCAGGGATATCCTTAAAAGTGAGTTTATCGCTTCCTGTTTTGTAATCAATTATTTTGGTAACACCATCTTTCACATCAACACGATCAATAAAACCAAAAATTTTAACGCTGGCTTCTTTTCCTCTTAGGGGGAAACTGATTTCGGCTTCTACTTTTTGTTCGAGACTTATAATGGTAAAAGGTGTTTGTGCTTCATCCTGATTTAAAATAATGTTTACATAAGCATCTACAATTGATAAAATTACCTTTTGCATCCCCTTATATTCCATTACCTTATCAGGATTTTTGAACATCACAGCATTAAATGCCCTTTGTATTAAAGCCGGAACTTTTTTTCGTTTATCCTTAATCCGGTCTGCTGTAATTTCTGCTGCCCTTATATCTTCATAAAAGTACTCCATCACCTTGTGTAAAATAGAGCCTATTTCATTTGCTTCAACAACTGCACTAACTTCTTTTGGCTCTTTTATGCCTGCGATATAGTTAAAGAAAAAATCTATCGGATTGGAAATATATTGCGTAAGTGCCGATGGTGAGAGCACTTTCTTTTTGTCGAGGTATTTTTGTAAGGTTTCCTGTATAAAAGCATTATTGGTTTTTTCGATCTTTACGTCTTTAAATGCTTCAGTTTTAACCTCCAAATTAAGCTCATTGTAGGTAAACTCGAAACCACTTTCGTACTCTAATTGCTTTAATATTCTGCTCGCCTCTCCTGATGTGGATTCATCTGTTAAACTGTTATAGATAAAATTGATATTCTTGGCCCGCTGTAATAGACGGTACACCATATAGGATGAAATGGCATCTAAATTTTCGAGTACAGGAAGGCCGTAAACGCGACGGATTGAATCTGGAATAAAGCTGTTGCCGATAGATGATTTCGGGATAATACCCTCATTAAAACCTAAAATTACCACTTTATCGAAATTTAAATTTCTGGTTTCGAGTAATCCCATTACCTGAATGCCGTTTAAAGGATCGCCCGAAAGCGGAACGGCAATGGCCTGCAACGATTTTTGAACCAGATAAATTACAAAAGGAATTTCCTCTTTACCGATATGGTTGCTAAAAGTATCATGCAATCTGTTTAACTCCTGAATGGTTTTTACAAATAGTTCGGCATCTATTTTTTTGAGTGTTTTTGCATTTGATAAACGGGTTAAAACATAATCAAGCACGTCGAGTAAATTGCTTACCACATGCTGCGGATCATCAATCTTTCTGTAAAAAGTTTCAAATAATCCACTTTGGCGCAATAATCTTTTGTGGTCAATTTCCACCTCATTTTCTTCCAGTAATGCAGTCAGGATTTTATCGCGCATTTTCTGTGTGAGTCCGGTTAAAGGATGCGTTAAAAAAGCCTCTACATTTCTATAGGTTACTTTATCGCGTTGCAATATTTCAAGCTGACTGGTAAGCCATAAATCTACCAGGCCGAAAATACTGGAAGTAGAGAGGGCGAAACCCATGGTAACGTTAAGATCGATTTCTTTTCCGTTGAATGTAGTTGGGATGGTCTGTAAAGTTGGAATCAACAAACTTTCATCCGCTAAAACCACCACTGTTTTACCTACAGTTTCAGCCTTGGTATAATCATCCTCTAAAATATTGTTCAAAATTTTAGCCTGTGCCGATTGCCCCTGAACTTTAAAAACATTCACCTGGTGTGCTGCGGTTTTCATTAAACTTTCCTGCTCGGCAAATTCATTTTTCAGACCGAGTAAGTTGATGTTTTTGCGCAAAAATAATCCTGCCTCTTGCGATACATCATCCAAATAATAAGTATCGGCATCAAAATAAAATAATGCTTTTCCTGCTTCCTGTAATTGGGTAAATATTTTTGCTTCCGCGCTACTCAAAGCATTAAAACCAACAAAAATGATTTTGCCTTTATCAAAATTTGAAATGAATTCCTGGTGGTTTGTAATATCATTAGCCAGGTACCGGTAAACGGAACCGTTGGTTAAATAGCCCTGATTTTTAAGTGTTGCGTGAAATTTATGGTAAAGCTTGGGCATTCTTCGCCACATTTTGATGAAAAGCTCCTGTTGTTTTTTATGTTTTCCTTCTGAATAGGACGTCCAGAACTGGGAAAGGAACTCATATTGTTCAGGGCTTAAATAATCGAAGTCTTTGTTGATGACTGAAATATCTTCTAAATCGCGGTATAATTTTTCTGCATCAACCAGATCGGCATCAATCTGGTTAAAATCGCTTAAGATGATTTTGGCCAGGGGGAAAAACTTATGACTCGAAATGTTTTCCAGTTTCTCTTCTGCGAGCAGTTGGTTATAAATACGGTGCAAGGTGAAAAACTGAAGGTAAAAATCGGCTATTTTATAACTGGTAGAGCTGGCAAAAAATTCTTGTATGGTAAAAAAAGATGGACTGAAAAAAGGTTTGCCAATAATATCTGCAAAGTGTTTTTGCAGATACGCGGCCGGACGTTTATTGTTAAAAACAATGGCACAGCTTTCCAGCTGGTTTCCAAATCTGGTTACTAAATCTTCGGCAACTTCTTGTAAAAATGGTTTCATCTGCATATTATACTAATTTCAACTTGCCTTTAACCGCGTAGAAAAGATAGGTTTTGATATTCTGATAGCCCATCTCTGAAAGCAATGTTTTGTAGCTATTTACCTGTTCGATGTGTTTGTCGCTTTCCTCTAAAGTAAATTTATAATCAAGAATGATTACTTCATCTGCATTGATCAAAACGCGATCGGGGCGGTGTAGTTTACCATTGGCATCGATGATATTTTTCTCAACAATGCTTTCGCTTGCTTTGCCTAAAATCGCTTGAAGTTCGGGATTATTCAATACCTCAAGTGCTGAACCAATTAGTTTTTGCTTTTCATCTTCTTTAATGATCCCCTGTAAAACCAGGTTGGTTGTATACACATCAACTTCTTTTTCAGTGCTTGCACTGGCCAGGATATCATGTAATAAAGAACCTTTTCTTCCCGATTTTTCAATGTTGACCAAATGTTTCAGGTGTTTATCTTCTGAAGGAATATAAAGTTCTGATAAACGGGTTGTAGTTGGATAAGATTTTAAATTAATGAAATTTGATTCTTCAACTTTATTTTCAGTGTTTACGTAATCAACAATTTCGTAAACTCCGTTTTCATCAAACTGCTCATCAAAAGTAAAATTGATCACATCGCCCATATTGGAGAGCTTTAATTCTTTTTTTGCCATCGTGGCGATGTACAAATAATCTTTAGCGCGGGTAGTTGCCACATATAGCATGTTTAAGGCATCCATATTATTGTACAAAAGCTCTTCGTAATAGGCTTTTGCAATGGCCGAATCGGCTAAGGCCTCATTGTATTTAAGGGGAATGCCTTTTAGTTCTTTATAAACGGTTTCTTCAGAAGATACCCAAAAAGTGCCATTCGGTTTACCTTTAATTTCCCAGTTGCAAAAAGGGACGAATACTGCCCTGAAAGCAAGTCCTTTAGATTTATGTATAGTAATGATTTGTATGGCATCTGCACCTTCAGGAGAGGGTAGCGATTTTTTGATACCGTCTTCTTCCCACCAGGTTAAAAAAGATATGATACCTTTTTCGCCAAGTTTTCCTGCCGATGCGGTCAGATCTCTGAAAGCCAGCAGATATGGGAGATTAGCGGTTAAGCTTTTTAAACCATAATTTTCGATTAAAATTTCTACCAGCTCCGGCAAAGGGAGTTGTAGCCAACTTTGCCAGTTTTCGCATAATGCTACTGGTAAAACTGAAGTGAGTGCATGTAAAGGCTTGCTATTAAGATTCAAGTAATAATTTGCATCAATCTCTTTACCATGTAATGAATGATACAGCGCAATGCAATTGGCTTTATAAAGTGCAGTTTGGGTTTCTAAACCGATCAGTACTTTTAAAGTATTAATGATAAGCTGTATTGCTGAATTGTTGGAGATCAATAGCGCATCGCCTGATAAAACAGGTAAGTTATGGACCATTAATTTTTTAACTGTTAATAAGGCCTCACTATTGGAGCGTACCAATATAGCGATATCTTTTAGCGCATAATGCTGCTCATCTTTGAGGTATTTTATTTCTTCAACAAGATCATCCAAAGCAATATCCCTGAAAACGGTTTCAGTAAAACGGGCTTCATGGGGCGCGTGGTCTTTTCCAAATTTTTTAATTTTGATGGTTCCGCCCTTCAAAGTGTTGGTGGCGAAATTTTGAGTCGAGCCACTGTAAATGTCTGTAATAATTTGTTGGTAATGTTGTTCTTGCCACCATTTGGAAATACTTTCCGGTTTGGTGGAAAGGTTTTCATTCAACTCATTCTGCAAAGTAAGGGGGATCGCTTTGTAAAGAAAATTGTTAAAAGTAATGACGTTCTCGGCACTTCTGTAGTTTTCTTCCAAACTTTCTTCTAATACATTTTCTGCACCAACATCAAGTTTAGCATGTCTGTGGAGGATATTCCAATCGCCATTGCGCCATCGGTAAATCGATTGTTTGGTATCGCCAACTATAAGGTGATCAATCAAATCCTGACTGGGCGTAGCCATCGCATTTGTTAAAAGTGATTTAAAACTTCCCCACTGACTGGTAGAGGTATCCTGAAATTCATCAAACAAGAAATTGCGGTAACGGTTGCCTACTTTTTCCCAGATAAATGAAGGATTATCGCCTGCATCTTCGGTAATTCCGGAAATCAGTTTTTGGGCATCGCTGATGAGTAGGTTATCATTTTCAGCCCGGTATTCTTTCAGTAAGACTGCGATTTCCTGCATTAACCTTAAATAATAAAGGTTTTTGTTAAAAGCAACCGCCAAACTGTAATTTGGTAAATGTGTTAAATAATGCGTTTTTAATTTTTGAAGTATTGGATTAACTGTATCGTAAGCCTCTGGAAAACTTGCGTTTTTTTGAAACCATTCCTCAGGTTGATCGATCAAATTGAAAAGAGGTTCTATCTTAGAAAAATCGCCCCTTGCAACCAAAATAATTTTGGCAAGTGCACTTCGCGATTTTCCTTTCAGGTGTTCTGTTTCTACACCGATTACATTTAATGCTTCATTGGCTTCGGTTGCCAAAGCAATCAATTCATCTTCAAAATTTTTAATTTCCGCTTTGGTAACACTGATGTATTTTTTAAAAAGTTCATCAACGTTTTCCAACCCAAGTGTACTCACCGCATCTTCGAAAATCTGAAACCGCTCAGAAAATATCTCTCCGATCAGATTATAAAGTTCGAATTTATAATTCCAGCTCTTGTTATCACTGATGCGTTCGATGGCCAGATCGATAATCCATTGTAAAAGCTGTTTATTATGGTCTAAAGCTTCATCCAGTTTATTTACAAGGTCATCCTTAACTTTATCATAATTCATTTCCAAATTATAATCGGCATTGAGGCCAAGCTCGAAAGCAAAACCACGGATTACCTTTTGCACAAAACCATCAATGGTACTCACCGAGAAGCGGCTGTAATCGTGCAGGATTTTACGGTAAATTTTATCTGCTTTAAATTGTAGTTCCTGTGCACTTAGTACCGGATAAGCTGTTAAAATCAATTTTCTGTAGTCCTCTATCTTTTGTGAAGGATTACCTTTTGCCAGTCCAAGCAGAACCTCCAGGATTCTGGTTTTCATTTCTTCAGTAGCTTTATTGGTAAAAGTTACCGCTAAAATTTCACGGTATTTATTCTCTCCACTAAAAAGCAGTGTAAGGTAATGTGCGGTAAGACTGAATGTTTTACCGGAACCTGCAGAGGCCTGAAGAATTTTAAGGGGTTGGGGCATATTTATTTCCTAATTTCCTCCTTTGGAGGGGTGCTCGCAGAGCGGGGTGGTCAATACAATTCGCTAGCGTTTTTTGCTGTAGTTCCTGAATTATTATTTTACCCTAACCTACAACAATTTAAAATTTTCCCGAAGTCATAATATCAACAATTTATTTGGATCAGGCTTTTTTACTTTTCCGTTTATTTAGTGTTTTATGACTGATTCTTGCCGGGCGTTCGGCCATTTCAATCGGAAGGCCAAGCAAATCGCGTATTACCACAGATGCACAAGCGCCGCCGAATGCTGCTGGTAAATAAGAAACTGTACCATAGGCCGAACGTTTAAAATTGCTTCCATCGGTCATAATCATTGAATTTTTGTCCATTTCTTCTGTTGAGAACACAGTTTTGATTTTGCTGGCATTGGCAAGTTTATTTAATCGTTTGCGAACATAACTGGCAAACACGCATTGATAAGTATCAGGTAACAGTGTAATTCTTAATCTAGTCGGATCCATTTTACCACCTGCGCCCATTGAGCTCACAATTGGTATATTTTTTTCTAAAGCGGTGCTGAGTAAGGTGATTTTTGGCATTACACTATCAATGCAATCCATAATGTAATCGAACTTAGATTCTAAAATTTCCCTGCATTTCTCGGGTGTTAGAAAAGTATTTACTACATGGAGTTTTAATTCAGGATTTATAGCCAATAAACGTTCTTCCATAATTGCTGCTTTGCTCACGCCATGATTGGTTGCCAAAGCTGGCAGTTGCCTGTTGCGGTTGGTTGGATCAACAACATCGCCATCAACTATCGTCATTTCTCCAATTCCTGAGCGGCAGATAAATTCGGCCGCAAAAGAACCTACGCCACCTAAACCGATCACAAGAACGTGTTTAGATTGAAGTTTATCAATTCCGTCGTTTCCCACAAGTAGGGCAGAGCGTGAAAGCCAGGTAGTATCAGACATATTAAATTTTATAAATTCCCTAATTTTTCAATTTCTTTCTTCATCTCATCCATTAATTGCTGTTCAGTAGGTAGATAAAGTTGATATTTACTTGCAATAATTGTTTTATTATTTTCAGGCAGAGATATTTTTACAACTGCATCATTTTTATCGGTACACAATAAAATACCAATCGTAGGATTTTCGAAATTTTGTTTTTCGTAACGGTCGTAATAGTTTACGTACATCTGTAACTGACCCATATCTTGATGATTAAGTTTAGTTGTTTTAATCTCTATTATTACAAAGCACTGTAAGAGCCGGTTATAAAAAACAAGGTCAATAAAAAATTCATCTCCTTCAATGTGTATTCGTTTTTGTCTTGCCACAAAAGAGAAACCATTTCCTATTTCTAACAAAAAATCTTGCAGGTGGGTAATAATGGCGGATTCTAAATCCTTTTCATAATATGCTGTTTCTCTTTTTAGACCCAAAAATTCTAATACCATTGGGTCTTTGATAATCTGAGTTGGTTCAGAAGGCTGTTTTTCTGCTCTAGCTATAGCCAAAACAGATTCAATATCGTTACTTAAGAGCAACCTTTCAAACAGTTGACTATTTACCTGTCTTTCCAATTGTCTTGCCGACCAATTATTTTTTTCAGTTTCTGCGATGTAAAAATCTTTTTTGTCTTGATTATCAATGCTGATCAAGATTTTATAATGCGTCCAGCTGAATTGCGTCCGCAGTGCAGACGCAATTGGAAAAGTGCGGTAAAATTGCCTGTTCCGTTCTAATTGGCGAATCGAAAATCCTGTTCCAAATTGTGGTTGAAATTCATCAGAGATCGATTTTATAAGATATTCGCCATAATTAGCCCTATTTCTGCCATTCTGTTCTTCCTCAAAAATAACCTTACCAATTTGCCAATACATCAGCATTCTCTCCGTATCAACAGAACGTATTGCCCGTTCTGTTGAAGATGTAATGATGGATTGTATTTGTTGTATTAGCTCTTTTTTTAATTGCATTAATATTTAGTTCGAGGAGTAGTATTGATCTCTGTAATTGTGTTATAAGGAAATATATTTATTATTTTAAGGCCATAAGATTTAATGCTAAATTACTAAAAGAGTTAGTTTAGTAAGGGGGCTTATTAAATTTTATACATTTAACCTTTCCCAGTCGGTAAAAATACGAGCTTTAAGTTCATCAACTGTGCATTTTTTTAAAATCGCAGCGGCACTGTAAATGTCTTTAATTGAAACATCGGCATCATCTGTTTCCAAAAAAAAACTATCGGTACTTTGAATGAGTTTAGAAGCACCAGAATTCTCTTTCAATGCAGCTATACCAAAAGAAAGAAAAAATCCTTTAGCAAATAACTGTCTCCCGAGTGCTTCGTTTTTATTAAAGCCGTGAATAATCATGGGTACTTTTACACTTAACCGATCTTTAAGTGCAATCAACTCTGAAAAACATTTAACGCAATGCAAAATTAAGGGCTTATTAAGTTTTTCTGCCAATTCGATCTGTTTTTCCAATATTATGATCTGATTCTCCAACTTTTCGCCCCTCAACCGATCTAAACCGCACTCTCCAATCTGTTTAACATTTAATTGATTGGCTACAACAGTTAAATATTTCATTTGAAGTGACAAGTGATCAACCTTGGCAAACCATGGATGTAAACCTACTGAAATTGGCTTTGTTTTAGGCATGGCTAAAAAGATATCGCTGGTTAACGATAAACTTTGAATGCTGGTTACCCCCGGCTTGCAGTAGCGGCTTTATGGGTATGTATATCTAAAAAGTCCATTGCAAAACAAAGATATGAAAAATGGCAGATGCAGAACCAACGTAAATATGGTAACTGAAAACTGTTAACCTTCTGTAAAGAATTTGCGAATAATCTATTAAAGCACTAGACTTTATTACTTTTGTTTATTATTTCAAAAAAACATGAAAAGATTAATCATTTTATTGACAGCCGTGTTGATTTCGACTGCAGCGTTTAGTCAGGCGAAAAAAGAAGGCGTTCATATTTATAACCCGCAGGCAGATGCTAAAGCAGAAATTGCGGCGGCAGTTTCAAAAGCAGCCAAAGAAAATAAGCATGTTTTGTTGCAGGTTGGTGGCAACTGGTGCAGTTGGTGCATTGCATTTCACAATCTGGTTGACAGCACAGCAACCCTGAAAAATTACATTAATGATAATTTCGAAACCGTTTTGGTAAATTATAGCCCTAGAATAAAAACGAGGCTGTTTTAGCCAGTTTAGGTTATCCTCAACGTTTTGGTTTCCCTGTATTTTTAATTTTAGATGGTAAAGGCAAAGTATTGCATATCGAAAATTCTTCATACTTAGAAACTGAAGAAGTAGCTGCAAATGGTAAAAAGAAAGTAGGGCATGACGTAAAGAAAATTACTTCATTTTTAAAAGGATGGACAACAACTGCAGTTAACCCAGAAACTTACAAAGCAAAAGCTAAATAAGCTTTATTGTAGATATCAAAATGATAAAAGCCGTTCGGATGCAAATCAGAACGGCTTTCTTTTTAATCGTTTAGCTCATCATCTTCCAATTTATCATCAAGATTTAATTCATAAAGAAGCTCTTGATGCCTCATCGGCTTGTTCCAGCAAATCTTTATCATGTTCTATATTGATATCATCGCCACTAATTTCGTTAATATTGTCTACCTCATCCTCTCTGCGTAGTGCATCATTCGGATCGTTCGAATAATTGTCGTCTTCTGGATCTATCATAACATTAAGTTTTTAGTATAGATAATCGTTTTGAGGATGAAATTGTTTTAGAGAAAGGTAAAAGTTGAAATACTAAAGCGATAGATTGATTAATACCGTTTAGTCTCTATTTAAGTGAATAAAATATATAATAAAAATGCCGGATCATTCAAACATCCGGCATTAATTCTTTGTGTACCTGGTATCTTGGGGATTAATCTACATACCGTCTCCAAATTTATAAAACGGAGCCACACCCACAGGTAATTTTCCTGTTGGTACGAATCTGTTATTGATTACAGCAGCAGCTGAAATCTGCATATAATCTTCTTTTTGATAGGCCACAACCAAACCTTTGCTATTTTCTAAACCGGCTAAGCCAGCAAGATTGTAAGGGTTGGCAAATAGCGCAAAAACTGCATTTTTAGCTGATAATTCTTTAATAAAGTTTTTTACCCCTGCATTTAGCGGCATGTTATTCGCTGGTCTTGATCTGCTGTCGTGGATCCCAACAATTACCTGATCAAAAGCACCGATTTCTCGGGCAATGTTCGATATCTGCGTAGGACTTGCATCTTTATCCAATACATAATATACCGAGTTATAATAACCTTTCGAAATTTCTTTCTGGAAAGTGGTTACAGAAGGTACACCGATACTGATAATGGCTGTTCTTCTAATCGGAATAAGCCGTTTAATATAATCTTTACCCTTCAGCAAGGTAACTGATGCATTGGCAAGTTCCTGCACCAAAGCATTGCTGGCATTGCGGTTTACTCCGGCCACAACACCCTGGGTAACGATAGTATCCCGTTTGGCCAAACCTGCCCAGTATTTTGCAGTCAGTATTTTGCGCACACTTTGGTCTATTTCAGCCATACTAACACGGTCTTGTCTAACCGCTTTACGCACCAGCTTAATCGCTCTGTCGCTGTTTTCTGATAATTCTATAATATCATTACCAGCAATTATACCCATTAAATCAGCCTCACCATCTTTAAAATATTTCACCACACCCTTCATGTCCATTGCATCTGAAATAATTAAGCCTTTAAAGCCTAATTTTTGCTTTAAAATACCAGTAACAATAGGTTTGGAAAGGGTAGATGGCAAATTTGGGGTTTTATCCAGCGAAGGGATATTCATATGTGCAATCATCACACCTGATGCACCTTGTTTAATCAGTTCTTTAAATGGATACATTTCTAATGTATCCAATCGGGTAGCAGAAAAAGTAAGCTGTGGCAAATCGTAATGAGAATCCACATCGGTATCACCATGACCTGGAAAGTGCTTCAGGGTGGTTAATAAACCGCCATCCTGCATACCTTTCATATAGGCTGCCACTTTTGTAGCCACATTGTATTTGTTCTCTCCAAAAGACCGGTAGTTGATTACCGGATTTTTTGGGTTATTATTAATATCTGCATCAGGCGCTAAATTCATCTGCATGCCCATGCGTTTATAATCTTTGGCTACTTCAAGCCCCATTTTATACAGCAACTCTTTATTTTGAATTGCGCCCAACGTCATTTGATAAGGATAAGAAATAGTGCTGTCTAAACGCATGCCAAGGCCCCATTCACCATCATTCGCTACAATTAAAGGAACACGACTTAATTTTTGATAGGCATTGGTTGCCAAAACCTGCCGCCCCGGGCCTCCCTGAAAAAATATAACGCCACCTAATTGTTCTTTTTTGATCACCTGACCAACAGAATCGGTGTATTTTTTACCCAGGTTAGTATGGGCCCGCACAAAAAACATTTGCGCAATACGTTCTCTACGGTTAAGTTTATTAAAAACAGAATCCACCCATTTTGGTTGGTTGGCCAATAGCTCTAAGTAGGTTTTTTGTTGTGCGCTTGCAGAAAATGCAGTACCGCAAAGGGCAATCAGTATAAAAAAATTTTTTCTCACGAGTTTTGTTGTATCAGCTGCTAAATTAATCATCTAAAGCCGAATTAAACAAAAACCAATCCAAGTAATTAATTTAATACAATATGTTGTAAACCCCGATGGCTTAAACATAAATTTTTAATGCAGTGCTATTTGTACATTCCCTTCCCGTCAATGAAATCGATAACCTTATCTGGCAGAAAAAACTGTACATTTTTCTTTTCTTTAATGGCTTTGCGGATAAAGGTTGATGAAATTTCCATCAGCGGGGTTTGCGTAAAAGTAATGGATGGATGCTGCTCCCATTCGCTGGTATTTGCGCCAGGCCGCGGATAAACAAAAATTTGATAGTTTTTTAGCAATACCTCGTAATTTTTCCATTTTTTGAATGATACCAGGTTATCGGCTCCCATAATCAGCACAAATTCCTTTTCAGGGTATTTTTCGTGGAGGTACGTTAAAGTATCGATGGTATACGATGGCTGAGGCAATGCAAATTCGATATCACTCACCCTGATATGTTCGGCATTTTCAGTGGCCAGTTTGGCCATTTCCAAACGATCGTACATATTGGTTAAGCCGCTCTTATCCTTTAATGGGTTATGGGGCGAAACCACCAGCCACACTTCATCAAGCCCGGTATGGTTAGCCATGTAATTTGCAATCACTAAATGCCCGGTATGGATGGGATTATATGAACCGAAGAAAAGACCAGTCTTTGGTTTATAGTTTTTAGTTGACATTTTTCAGTTCGATATATTTAAAAAATGAAACAGTTAAGTAACACCGTATTTTTCTGGATTATTTATCATATGATTTAACAATTTTCCAACCTCGTCGCTTTGTGATGTTAAATCTTCATATCTCTCTTGATCAATATATTTACACGCTAATGCAAACTTTAACCAACCTTTGGTCTCGCTATTCTCCATGTCGCTATCCGAAAGCTTACTGATGAAATGAGCTCTATATCTTCGTTTTCTATAAGCTTCAATAAAACAAATATTTGTAGACCGTGAAGATCTTCTGATTTGATCAGTTAGCGCGTACATCTCACCCTTTGGAAAGGATTTACTGAGTTCGAAAATATTCATTGCCAACTCAAATGACTTTTTATAAACCAATAAATCAGAAAAATCGCCCATAAACTAATCTCGTATTTTATTGGAAAAGTATTTTATACTACATAAACTGAAAATTGAAAGCTTTCAACTGCTAACTTTTTAAGAAATCTCCCACCAATTGCTCCGCTTCTGCACAGGCAGTAGCCAGATCATAATTTTTTAAAATTACATCAAACTTATCTGCGTAGAGTAATTCTTTTTCAGCTTTAATAAAACGTTCCTGCAATTTCTCTGCACTATCTGTTCCTCTTCCGCTTAAACGTTCTTTTAATACATCCAACGATGGTGGCTGAACAAAAATTGCCAGAGCATCATCTTCATATTTTCTTTTTAAACGGATACCACCTTCCACATCAATATCGAAAATTACGTGTTTGCCATCGTTCCAGATGCGCTCGATTTCTGAGCGTAAGGTGCCATAAAAAGTTCCGTTATAAACTTCCTCAAACTCCACAAATTCCTGACGGGCAACTTTGTGTAAAAATTCTTCCTTACTGATAAAATAGTAATCGTTTTCATGTGTTTCGGCACCTCTTAGTTCGCGTGTTGTTGCAGAAATAGAAAAGCTCAGCTCAGGAAATTTCGTTAATAAATGATGTACTATAGTTGTTTTACCTGCTCCTGATGGTGCCGAAAATATGATTAATTTGCCTTGTTTCATTTTGTAAGCTGAAAGCAAAAAGCTAAAAGACCAAAGCAGCTTTTTGCTTTAGTCTTTAGTCTTTCCGCTTATAATACGTTCAATAATTGTTCCTTTATTTTTTCTAATTCTTCTTTCATACCCACAACAAACTGTTGCATCTGGGCATCGTTAGCCTTGGCACCCATGGTATTAATTTCTCTTCCAATTTCCTGAGAAATAAAGCCCATTTTTTTTCCGTTTGCTTCCTTGCTTGCCAAAGTTTGCAAGAAATAATCACAATGGCTTTTTAACCGTGTTTTTTCTTCAGTAATGTCAATTTTATCAATATAATAGATCAGTTCCTGCTCAAAACGGTTTTGGTCTATATTCACCTTACCTACGGCATCATCTAAAAATTGGGTAAATTTATCGCGGATTGCAGAAATCCTCTTAGGTTCCAATTCTTCTACAGATTTGAAATAAGAAAGAATGTTTTTGATCCTTAATGTTAAATCGGCCTTTAAAACAGCACCTTCATCCTCCCTAAATTTATTAAAATTAGCCAAAGCCTCCGTAAAAATCTGGTAAAGGTGGTTCCATTCATCCTCACTTACACTTTCTTCCTTGTAGCTGATCACATCGGGAAAAGTTAAGGCAGTTTGCAGTAAATTGCTACTCTCAGCACCCAATTCATTATTAACTGCAATAAGTTGCTTATAATAATGGCTTAATAGTGCGGTATTGATGTTAGCACCTGTAACTTCACCATTGGTACGTTCTACATTGATGCTTAAACTTACCTTTCCGCGTTCAATATCTTTACTACAGATGTTGCGCAGGATCAGTTCTTTATCAGAAAAAGCTTTAGGATATTTTAAATTCAGCTCAAGAAATTTGCTGTTGAGCGATTTGATTTCGACACTATACTTTGCATTTGCATAATCGGCTGTTGCTAAGCCGTATCCTGTCATGGATTTTATCATGCGCAAAGGTAAGAAAAATTAGTGAAGAGTTTTTGGATGATGGTTTACTGTTTTCTAAGGATATTGATACACAAAAGTAAATTCTGATCAAAAAAATAACCTGGAATGATTTTTTCATCCCAGGTTATTGAATAATATTGAATTTATTTTCACTTTCACAAAATTCCAATTAACTTGTTTTCAGTCTCTGAAACCTAACTGGCATTCGTAACCACTTGTTTTTTATTTTAAAATCTTTTTGCCATCGAGATTAAATATCTTCAATCTACTGTTGAGGCTAGTCTGTTCAACTGGCGTAGTTAAAGAATAGCTATTGCCCTAGCTACAATTTGCAACAAATTCCCAAGGGCCCCATTCTTCTGTTTCAGGTACTTGATTAGGGTTTACATACCACTTGTTTTTGTAAATTTTTCCTTTATAATAAACTTTTGTACCAGCGGTTGGGTAAGATTTAGCTGCATCATACGCAGCTATGCCACAGCCTCCCGTGCCCCCTGGTGGATTGGTAGGCGTTGTAGTTGGTGGAATTACAGGTGGTGTAACCGGCGGATTTATAGGTGTTGTTGGTTGGTTTTTATAATCAAAAGCATTGGCAAGAGCAGCTTCTTTGGTTTGCCCGTTTAAAATTTTGCCAGCCATGTTTAAATAAGTAACCCCGGTATAGTTCGTGTTTTTGTTCGATAGTAAAGACAGGTTCCAGATCATTATCCCATCATTTTTACCAGCCCTATTCTGTGAGCCTCCATCGTGAATATATTTAGCCAAATTAGCAACAAATTCTGGAGTATGTTCAAAATATGGTCCCCAAGGCTCACCTGGAACGTGCGTGCCATGTGCAAGTTTAAAGCCATATTGGTTGGCATAATAGGCATAAGAATCGTACATCAGGTTTCGGTTAGGTGCTGCCCCTGTATTGTAAGCCTGATAAGCAATAATATCCAGTTGATCTCCAACAGCTTTCATTACAGGTATCATTGCGCCCGTAGATGAGAATCCAAATAAACTAATGCTTTTGGTTGGATCAGTAAAGCTGTACAGAAAATTATCTGTCTCGTTTGTTACTGCATTTCGTTTGCCATAGGCGAAGGGTGATTGAGGATCATCATTATTTAATCCACCCAAAGCACCGGCACCTGCAGGAGCAGTAGTAATAAGATAACCTTCCGATTTTGGCATCAGTTTTCTTGATTCCGAAATGTATTTAGTTAATCTGCCAACATTTAATGCATTCCCCGATTCGCTGAAGCTGGCATTTGGTTCAAAATCCCAATCAATTCCCGCAAAACCAATATCGTCAATAAGGTCTTTAATGTGCTGATAATTGATGTTGTTGAAGTTTTCTGAAGTATTCCAATAACTTTCGCCACCTATTGAAAGGATTACGCTGATGCCCTTTTGTTTTAAAATGCCAATTGCACGTTTTAGCATTAAACCGCCATCTTTAGGATCTGGAGTAGAATAACATTCCAATCCAGTGTTAACAGTAGTAATATTATATGACCCTTTAATATAAGTAAGGTTTGGTTTTGCAAATGCAAAAAAAACATGGGTTACACTTGATGGCAATGAAGTAAACGGACTTATCCCATCCTCATTGAGCCACCCTTCGCTCCAACTAGGATAATAGCCAATTGTGATCGGTTTATTTAAACTTGGATTGGTATTCGTATTTACAACAGCCTGTTTTTGCGGAATTTTTAAAGTTCCTTCCAGCATTAAAGTTTCCAAATTGTCTTTTTTACAGGAAGCAAAAATGGAGAGAAGTACAGTTATGGCCATTAACGCCTTTTTTTTGGATAAAGTAAATCCTGTAGCCAGTGCGTGGCTAGTAGTGAATGATTTGTTCTTTCATATTATATTTTAAGTATTAGGTATACTCAAATGTAGTAATAATACTTCATTTTTGCCAATTCCTTTTACTTAACCTCTTTATAAATGCTATATATACCATTATTTTAGGTTTTCTACACAATTCATAATAGAACTCAATGGGATCATTAAATTTAGTTTTAATTTAACTTGTATTAAATAAATGATCACCCTTTATAAGGTCTATGCTGTTTTTAATATAGCCAGAGCGAACTAAGGATTGGATTTCAATTGCCCAAAGGAGAGGCATCATCAGAGCACGTGCTAAATAAAATCCAACGGTTGTTTTCTTATTGTTATTAACGTTTCTTTAACAGTTTACAAGGTTAACAAATGCTAATTTTACAAAAATATCTAGCAGGTTCTGAAAGCATTTTTAATTACAATATCACTTTCATTACTATTGCTTCTTTTTTCCTTAAAAAAACGCTCGCTCAAAATACCTCGGCCAAAGGCGTCATTATCGAAGAAAAAGGAACCCAGCTCCGCATTGCGTTGGCCGTTATCACCAATATTAGCAACAAGCAGGCAGTAGGTAGTAACGATATGGGCCTCTTTGCAATTAAAGCTAAAATTGGCGATACCTTTTAGTAATCACAAAAAGGCATTTTAACAACATCATTTTAGTGGTATCCAATGATCAAGATCTGGTTATTAACCTCGTTCGTGCTGATATGTTATTAGAGGATGTAACAATTAGAGCAGAAAACAAACAACAAAATTTGTCAGCTGTTAGGTTAGCACACCAGAAGAAAACTTATTTTTATGGTAAAAAACGAAATCCGCTATACTATATGCGCTATCCTTTGGCTGCCGTAATGGAACTTTTTAGCGCAGAGCGGAAAAATGCAAAACGTTTTGATCGTTATTATGAAAATGAAACGAAGGAATTGGAAATAGACCGGTTTTTTAACGTCCGGATTGTTAAAAATAATACAACATTTACGGGTAAGCAGATGGATAAGTTTATGTTGGATTACAGGCCGAAATATAAACAGATTAAAAACTGGACTAACTACGACGCTGTAGGCTATATTAAAAAATCAGCAAAGCAGTATTTAGATACCTTAACCAAGCCATTATAACGCACAATGAAGCATATTAAAAATATTCTTTTATTCATCACTTTAGTTATAAGCTTAAATGCAAAAGCACAGGATTTTGTACTTAAAGGTGTGGTGATAGAAAAGGTTCTAATGTGCGGATTGCTTTTGCAGCTATTACCAATATCCGCAGTAAAATGGGTACAACCACTAACGATATTGGAATATTTCAGTTAAATGCCCGGATAGGGGATACTTTGCTGGTTCAAAAGCGAAATTTAAAAGACCAAAATGTTGTGGTTAATACCGATGATGACTTACTGATATATTTAATCAGGGGGAGTACTATGCTAGAGGAGGTAACAGTTAAAGGGCAAACTAAAAAGCAAGAGATGGAAGGTATAAAAAGAGATTTTAAAAGGAATGGTTCGTTTTTTGAAGGAAAACCACCATTACTTTTGCTAGTCCTTTTGGTGGTAGCCCATTAACATTTTTTTATGAGCTTTTTGGTAAAACACCGGCAAGGGCACGTAACTTTAACCGTTATTATAAAAAGGAATTGAGTTTGATTGAGGTGGATAAGTTTTTTAATAAAACCTTAGTCGCAAAAAATACAACTTTGACAGGAAAAGAGCTTGATAAATTTTTGCTCGATTATTATCCAACACGCAGCACAACCCTTAACTGGAATAACTATGATGCTGTTAAATACATCAAAGAATCGGCTAAGAAATATACCGATACTTTGAAACACAATAATTAATTACATAATGAAAAACTTCAAATTTGCCATCATACTATTCGTTCTTACCTCAATCTGCTTCGTTACACCACCCAGTTTTTTATTGTGAAAGGCGTTGTAATCGAAAAAGGCTCAAATATCAGAATTGCCCTATCAGAAATTACAAATCTGCGTACCGGAATCGGTGTGGGTAGTAATGATATTGGTATGTTTTCAACTTAAAGCAAAAATTGGTGATACGCTTCTCGTTATTAAAAGGGATTTGATCGACCAGCGTGTTGTGGTAAACAGTGAGAAAGATTTAGT
>NZ_CEEDAI010000015.1:0-547500 GCF_979252805.1 Pedobacter sp. AC402
GTAGGCTCAATGCTTATCGGCCAGGCATCATTTCCAAATACCACAATATCCAGTGTATCTTTAGGATATTTCGTTTTAATCAGCTCAGCTAAAGCCATTGCCACTTTTTTTGCAGGTGTAATCCGGTCTTCACCGTACAAAATCATCGAGTGCGAAATATCAATCATCAGCACAGTAGAGGTTAAGGTTTTAAAATCTTTTTCCTCCACTTCCAAATCTCGGTCGGTTAACTAAAATCACCAATACCATGGTTAATTTGTGCATTTTGAATCGAAGCAGTCATATCGATCTGGTCTAAACTATCACCAAAACTATACTCCCGCCTGTCGGCATTTTTTCTTCACCAATGCCCGATTGGTTACTGTTGTGGTTCCCGCGACCAGATTTTTTCAGTTTCCCGAAAATTTCATCCAATGCCGATTTACGGATCGTTTGTTCCGTTTTAGCGGTAATTTTAAATTCTCCCGATTGGTTGTCTTCCGTAAGGTAGCCCTTATCTTTCAGGTCATCAATAAAATTACCGATTCCGTAATCATTATTGGTTAATTTATATTGTTTGTCGAGTTCGTTCAGCCAGCTTAAAGCCTCTGCTGCATCTCCAGCTGTATAATTTAGCAATTCGCTAAATAATTTAAGCAACTCATCAAACCCACCTTTTGGCGTATCGCCAGGCTTATAATCAGAAAAACGAAAACCTCTCATGTGCTTGTATTAACGATTTATCGAAGATAAAAGTTTCGATTTGCATTAATTTAAGCGCGGTGTCATATTTGGTGCCAAGCAGAAAGGTAAAAGCCGAAAGACCAAAGCATGGTTAAATTGAAACTATAAACTGTCAACTAAAAGCTGTCAAACTGATCCGGGCGTTTCCCAAGCTGCGCAAGGGTCGGGCTTTTCAGGGCTGCGCTTCGCTCCGGTACCGATGAAGGATCGGTAATCTAACCCTTCCAATCCCTAACGCAAACCCCACCGTTTTAACTGCTGCCTATTAGGTTAAACTTTCCGTGTTAATCCGTCCATCCGTGGCAAAAAGGCAAAAGCTTACCCAAGCGCCATATGGTAGATCTTTTTGTTATAATCAGGGTTGGCACCAGCTTGTGAGGCTACAAAAGCGCCAACTTTGCAGGCATTATCTAAAGTGGTTTCCATTGGGTAACCTTGCAAATAACAGGCTATAAACGTGGCTAAAAAAGCATCACCGGCACCAACCGTATCGGCCACTTGTACTTTATAGCCCTTGTGTTTAAACAATTTGCCATCTTTTAACACACAAGCACCTTTATCACCAAGTGTAAGGCAAATGGTTTCGATATTAAATTGAGTAGAAAGTTGTTTTAAAAGCTGTTCGTCGGTATTGCCAGTTAAACCGAACGATTCTTTAACCCATAAAATTTCATCCTCGTTTATTTTTAATATATCAGCTTTTGCTAAAAGTTTTGCTATTAAATCTTTAGTATAAAAGGGCGCCCGAAGGTTAATATCGAATATTTTAATTTTTGCATCATCTAAAAGTGCAAGAATGGTCTTTCTTGATTTTTCTTCCCTACAGGTTAAGCTGCAATATACCAAAGCATCCGCCGCTTTAACTGCTGCAATATTTTCATCTGTTAATTTAATATCATCCCAGGCCACCGGCTGTTTAATGGTATAGGTAGCCTGATGGTTTTCATCCAGCTGCACCACAACCGTACTGGTTGGCAGTTCCGCATTTACCTGGATTAAATCGGTTGCAAAGTGGTTGTTGGCTAAAAAATTAAACAGTTCTCTACCATTTTCTTCGTTTCCAATAGCACTGATAAAACTACTTTCTATACTTTGTTTGTGTAAGTTGAGTGCTACGTTCATGCTTGAGCCGCCAGCTTTTTTTCCCTCCGGGAAAACATCCCAAAGTATTTCGCCAATTGTAATTACTTTATTTTGCATAGAAGATTTATAGATACGTAAATAAGGAATTTTTACGCATGGAACAAAATAATTTGTTTCATATCTTTATTTTTTACCATATTTTAAACAATCATGAAAAAACTACTCGTAATTGCCCTGCTTTTAATGTCATTCAGCGTGTTTGCCCAAAATGCAAAAGAAAAACAAGCGATTCTCAACCTGCTCGAAAAACAACGTACAGATTGGAATAAAGGCGATGTGGAAGCTTTTATGCAAGGATACGAAAAATCGGATAGTTTACTTTTTGTGGGTAAAAGCGGACGAACATATGGTTGGCAAAAAACTTTGGATAATTATAAAAAAGGTTATCCGGATAAATCTGCCATGGGCTTTTTCAGTGTTCGGGATAAAAAAAGTAGATTTTTTAAAACCCGACCTGGCCTTTGTGTTGGGGAGTTGGGATGTTAAAAGAGAAAAAGACGAGTTAAAAGGAATATTTTCACACTCTTGATCAAAAAAATTAAAGGAGAATGGAAAGTAATTGTTGATCATAGTAGTTAGTTATTCCGCTTCCTTTAATATATATAAAAGTACAGGATCGGTACCTTTAATTTTATCTATATAGCTCGTGTAGATAGACTTGTCTGGATTGACAGGATGTTTTGTTTTGTCGTTGCAATCTGCTCCCAAATCAAAACTTGTGGATACACTCATGCTAATTTTGCTCTTGGGAAGCAGAAAGCGATAGCCTTCACCAAAGTCGTTTGTATTTTCTCCAGTAGGTTCGCCAATTAGTGTTGCGAGATTAAATCTCTAATACCGTCTGCCAGCATATTTGCGCTCGAAAATGTCATCGGCCCAGTAATAACGTAAACTTTACCTTTGAAAAATGCTTCTTCACTAATATATTTTGGATCATATGGCGCACATGTTTCGGTTTGCCAAATGCTATCGTCATCCTGTTTTAGGTAAATATTACTGCTATCTCCATGTTTAATTAATTCGTTTTTATACAACCGACTTATTTTCACAGTATTTTCCGCTTGTTAGCGTATATTTTTTTGAGTTGAAATAGCCTAAAAGTAAATCTGCATTAATAAAATGCCGGTGTTTTTTCTGATGTCGATTGCAATGGTTTTGAGGTGCTTTTCCTTTATAATGGTAAAACATGAATCAAAAAACTTTAAGTATGGATGGTAATCTCCTTCAAGAGTATTTAATTCTATATAACCAATCTTATTCTTTAATATTCTGAATGAATATGGATTATTCACCAAATTTGGAAATACATCAGCAATTATATTTCTTAAAATTGTTCCTTCTGAAAGGGTTTTAATCTGTTTTTTGTTTTTGTAGATATATACTATTTTAAATGGTGCTTTAATATCAGAAAGATATAAGTTATAGCCCATCATTTTGATCGCGATTTCGTTGCTGTAGGATTGAAGCCGCCACTTCTTAATGCACATTCCTGATAAAATTTTTGTACTGATGTTCCATTAATTGAAAGAATTTCCGCTCCAACCGGAATAATATCAGACTTTGATTTTCCATCTGCATAAACTTTGTTTTTTTTGTCGGCAATAAATGTTATTGGCAAAAAAATAGGCTTACGGAAATCTGATTTAAAAATAGATTCGTATAATCGTTGGTGCAGTGTGGGCATCACCAATAACAGCTGTCATTTCTGTAAGTTTCAAAGTAAAAAGTTTGGTATCAATAGAATCTGGAATTGAACTTTTTAATTGATTTACCTTCTTCAGGTATTTAGAGGCTGAAGAAAATAAGAATGGATTAGAACTCACTGTGATTGTTTTATCAAGAAAATTGATATCTTCAATAGCATCTGCTTTGGAAATACTTTGCGCGAATACAGGCAATGAAACAAAAATTGTACAGAAAAATGTTATAGCTGTTTTCATCATATAAGTTTTCTTTCAAGACGATATAAAGAAGGTTAAAGTTGCATAAAGATTATTCTTCCAACTTAAAATCTTTATAATAGTAATCTTTGTCTGCATCTGTCAACTGGCGGATCACTCTGCATGGGTTGCCAGCAGCGAAAACATTATCCGGAATATCCCTGGTAACAATACTGCCAGATCCGATAACCACATTTGATCCGATTGTAACCCCAGGATTAATCACAACATTCCCACCAATCCAAACGCTGTTGCCAATGGTTACTTCCTGCGCCCACTCATATTCCTGATCTCTTAAATGTGCGTGGATGGGGTGCCCGGCCGTATATATAGCAACATTTGGCGCAATAAAAACACTATTCCCAATACTAACCTTGGCGCAATCTAAAATAACAAGGTTAAAATTGGCGTAAAAATTATCACCGATTTCAATGTTATAACCATAGTCGCATCTAAAGGGTGGCTCAACATAAAACATGCGTTCTGTTTTTCCGAAAAGTCTTTTTTAATAACTCTTTGCGTTGTTTAATAAACTTTGGAGCAAGATTGTTAAATTCATAAACAATTTCGCGTGCTTTTAACCGCTCTTTTGATAATTCTGCTCCACCAGCCTGGTAAGCTTTACCGGCTAACATTTTTTCTTTCTCGGTGGATCTTTGGGATCCATTTATAGATTTCTGATTTTATTTTGTGTTAGTATACAATATGTAAAAAAAAACGGGGCTATCGTAACCCGATGCCCCGCTATATTTTGCTTATAATAACATTAAGGTCTGCCTTTAGCCAAAGCCTTTTCTGCAATTTTTACTGCTTTTTTCTCTCTCCAGTTCGCATACTTCTCTTTAAAAGTCATTTTAATTAAACTGTCAATCGCGCCATGGGTAAATAAACTCCAAACGCTGGCTACTTTCACGTGTGATCGATTGATCCCAAGCCCTTAAACTCAGCGAGAATGAACCATCAAGATATTTCATCCAATGCCACATGCCTGTTGGCATAAATAAGGTATCGCCATGTTCTAAGAAAACTTCATAGCCCTCAACACCATTTAACGCAGGAAATTTTTCGAAATCAGGATTGGCCACATCATAATCTTCCAAGGCATAAGTTGCATTTGGCAAGCAATATAACCTATCTTTCCATTTGTTATCAAAAAGTACAATGTGTTTTTCTGCCACCAAAGTGGGTATGAAAAATATGTGGCAAATCGATATCGTAATGTAAAAAAGTTACCGAGTCTAGAACCACCAAAAAACATTGCTGGCATACTTTCGATAAAACCACCCATTAAATCCTTAGGGATTTTTACGTCATTTATTAAACTTGGTACTTTTTTAAACAGGTTAAAAAAGAAGATTCTCAATTCCGTTGGTTCACGTTTAATCAGATCGAGGTAATCGCCAAATTTCATGTGTGCGGTAGCCGCATTAATTGGTTTTGATGGATCTGCTTTAGAGTTGTCATAACATGGAACTTCCAGATCACCGCCAATTTGTTTTAAATATTCGGTTGTCCATTTTTCTCTGGCAGGCCAATCTTTAGTTAGGCCCCTGATTACTAACGGACGTTTAGTTTTCAGATAATTTTTCTTAAAATCTTCGGGAGTGATGCTCTCAACGATATCAACAGGTTTTAAAATGAAACTCATGCGCTTAAAATCGGTTATTTGTGCCGAACAACAAATGTGTAAATTTTATTTTACAAAATCGATGTTCAGAGGTAAATGTGACTAAAATCACGTAATCTAAATTAGCAAATACTTAACAATTTAATAATTACGCTTCAACTTTATTTTTAACAATTTCGGCATAGGCAGCATCCCAAAGATCGATCCTTTTTTGAAGGGCCTTTTTGGTGGTTTCTTCTGCTTCAACCCAAAAAGATTCATCTTTTTCGCACAGTTTCTCCGTCATCGATAATGCGAGGTGGCTATGGTGGTCGCCATCTACTTCGATATGACGTTCTAAATAATATTTAAAAATTGATACTTTATCAGCCTGTGTACTGTTTAAATCGTTTACCATGCTAAAAAACATGTTTGGAATCAGGTCTTCACGGCCAAATGTAAAGCTAGCTGCTTGTAAATGTGTTTTTCCGCTATTAATGGTTTCAAAAGTGGCATTTACAAAATCCTGACACTTGCAGGCACCTCTGCTGTTTCGAAAGCTTCCTCGAAACTTTTTCCATTTTTTAAACCTTCCAAAAAGGTATTGATCAGTTTCGTATTGGCACCACATTGATCCATTGCATCTAAATAAAGTTCAAAATGACTTTTAATCGCACCATTTGCGTCAACATCCGATTCTTCGCCTGCTACAATTTCATTAATTAATTGCCTCGTTACCGGATCACCTACCGGAAACCACGGAAGGGTGGTACAAGTGAGGTTGATCTGCAAGGCTTTAAGCAGCGACATAAAATCCCAAACAGCAAATATGTGATGTTCCATAAAAATCCTGAGGTCTTCCAGTTCACTAATGGCCGAATAAACTTTATGGTTAATGATTTCTTGCCTTAGCGGCTCTATTCTCTCTTGAATTTTTATAATGTTAGGATGCATATATTGAATGATTGAGTTATTGAATTTAAATTGCGAATGCGAGATGGATTAAACTAGCATCATAAAATATGCTCATCCAATCGGTCCTTCATTTCATCATTCAATAATTATTATTTTGGTAAATTTTTTTCTAATGCTTTATTTGCTTTTTTAACCGCAAGTTTTTCTTTCCAGTGCATGTACTTTTCGCGCTAGTTGGCTTTCATAAAGTCGTCAAATTTACGCTGTAAAGTTAAGTTATACAAGCTTTTTGCTTTCACAGCCCAGCTTTTGTCCCAGGCTCTTAAACTAATTGAGAATGATCCGTCCAGATATTTCATCCAGTGCCAGTATCCGGTTGGCATAAATAAGGTATCTCCATGTTAAATTGAATTTCATGTTAAATAACTATTAATGAAGCAAAATTAAATAGTTAAAAAACAACAGGCTTTACGAAAGCTAAAACTTGAAAAATGGCTGACAATAAATTAAAAATAACCCTGACTATCATTTACACATAAAAAAACGTTTTTACGGTTAAGCAAAAACGTTAATTTAAAAAAATCACACGGGTCGAGTAATATCAATTAATAAGGATATATTTTGCTGTTATGCCCATATTTACGATAAATAAATAACTATGGATTTAATGTAGTTTGTTTTTTTAAAACAAAAACGTTCCAGCTATTGCCAGAACGTTTTTTGTTGATCAAAAGGATATATTAAATATTATTTAGGCATTAATACGGTATCAACTACGTGAATTACACCATTTTTCTGATAAACATCTGCAATAGTTACAGTGCTCATTCCACCTTTTTCATCTTTTAACATTAATTTTTTGCCTTCCATCCAAGCCCAAAGTTTGCCACCTTCTACTGTTGTTAATTCTGCTTTACCACCACCAGCTTTAATTGCTTTTGCAATGGCTTTGCTATCCATTTTACCTGCAACAACATGGTAAGTTAAAATTTTTGTAAGGGTAGCTTTGTTTTCTGGTTTAACCAAATTGTCAACAGTTCCTGCAGGAAGTTTATCGAATGCAGCGTTTGTTGGTGCGAAAACGGTGAAAGGACCTTTACTTTTTAAAGTTTCTACTAAGCCTGCTGCTTTAACTGCTGCAACTAATGTAGTGTGGTCTTTTGAGTTTACTGCATTGTCTACAATATCTTTAGCAGGATACATTGCTGCTCCACCCACCATTGGGTTTTTTTGAGCGTAAACTTGGGTTGTGAATGCCATTGTAATTACGGCAAATACTGATAAGATTAAATTTTTCATTATTTCTAATTTTAAGTTTCTGTTATTTGATTCCATTTACGACGGCTTACAGATGCTTGGTTTTTAGAAATGAAAATTATTCTTTAATTATTTGATTATTAGTGTTTTATTTTTTTTGTTTTATGATTTTTAAAATGTGCCGCTGTCGTTCTCAGCGAAACCAAGTTTATTTAACAGCCATCTGTTTTTAACTTATCATGAAAATTTGTCCGATTTGCAAGCGTTAAAGAATCGCTCAAAAGTCTTAGTGCCAACCTCCATCAAACTAATTCACTTTAGCAGTTCTTACTTTTTTTGAAAAAATTTTTGGAAAAAAACGCTTCAATAAAACCGCTTTGGTTTCTTTTCCGCCGATATAAGCCTCTTCTTTTTTGCTTTTAACAGCATCTACAATTTTTTTTGCACATTGAGCGGGCGTCATGGCATTTTCGTGAGCATCACCCATTTTGTTTAGCGGGTTGCCATCTCCGGTAAGTGCATTATAAGTTACGTTGGTTTTAATAAAACCTGGGCATATGATGGTAATATCAATGTTTTTATCGTAAACTTCCGAACGGAGCGAATCAAAATAACCATGTAAAGCATGTTTCGACGCAGCGTAGGTAGAGCGGAATTTCGTGCCGAATTTTCCTACCAAGCTACTAATTACCACAATTTGGCCACTGCCATTGGCAATCATTGATGGAAGAACTGCTTTACTGAGTACAACCGTTCCCCAAAAATTGGTGTCCATAATCTGTTGTTCCGTTTGAAGATTGGTTTCGAGTGATAAACTTCTCTGACTAACGCCTCCGCTATTGATCAATAAATCTACCTTGCCAAAAATGCGTATCGCGTCAGCAGCTTTACTTTCGAGGGTAGTCGTTTCGCTCAAATCGAAGGGTACCACATGTACATTAAAAGAATTTTGGCAATTGCCTTTCACCCTAAAAAGTTCGTCGCGGTTTCTGCCTGAAATAATAAGTTTATCACCAGCCTTAAAATATTCATATACCAATGCTTCGCCAATTCCTGATGATGCACCTGTAATCCATACAATTTTTGACATAATATTTTATATTGAATTAAGAATGATGAACTATGGGTTTTCTGAAATATAACTAATCCGTTTCCTTAATCATTCTCAATAATAAACAATTCTGAAGCAATATGATCGGCAAATAATTTTCCGTTCTTGCTTAAACGGATATTATCCCCATCAATGATCAGCCAATCCTTATCCTCGAAATTTTTAAGGTTATATGTAGTTTCTTCCAAAAAATCTTTCCCGAAATCTGCATTTATCTTTTTAAGATCGGTTCCCCACATCGTTCTGAGGGAGGTCATTACATACTCGTTAAATCTGTCGTGAATACTAAGTGTTTCAATAATTTCCGGGAGTTTATTATGGGCCAAACTTTCTATAAATGAAGCATTATTGGCAGGATTCATGTATCTGTTCTGTCCATCAAAACCATGTGCCGAAGGCCCGATGCCAATATAGTTTATACCTTTCCAATAATTGGTATTGTGTACTGCATAATGGTTCGGCTTGGCGAAATTGGAAATTTCATAATGGTCAAAACCTGCCTCAACCAGTTTTTCCATTAAAATTACAAACTGTGCCGCACTTTGGTTATCGCTTACAGGTATTTGTTTCTTATTTTTAATGGCATGAGCTAAGGCGGTTCGCGGCTCAACGGTTAAAGCATAAGCTGAAATATGTGGAACTTCCAGCTCGATTGCTTTTGCAATGTTGTTCAGCCATTTCTGATCGGTGAGTAAGGGATACCCGTAAATTAAATCGAGTGTTAAGTTTTCAAAGCCGGCATCCTGACTTCTTCTAATGCAATCTTCAGCCTCCCGGGCGTGGTGTGCCCTGTTCATCCAGATTAAATCTTTATCATAAAAAGATTGAATACCAACACTAAAGCGGTTAACGGGAAGCTGTTTAAGCGCTTTTAATTTCTGAGCAGTTAAATCATCGGGATTGGTTTCGATGGTAATTTCGGCAGCAGAATCAACTGAAAAAGTATGGTTAATGGCATCAAAAATCTTTTGTAAAGCATTTTGAGATAAAATAGAAGGCGTTCCCCCACCAAAATAAATGCTTCCAACCTGACCAGAAATCCGGTCTTTTTTCATTTTAATTTCTTTACAGATCGCATCCACCATTTCATCAGCATATTTTAAGGAAGTGCTAAAGTGAAAATCGCAGTAGTGACAAGCTTTTTTGCAGAAAGGAATATGGATATAGATACCAGCCATTGGCGCAAAGATAATGAAGTTAGTTTTTCTTTAATGTCATAATAACCTACCTCTGCCAGAGTTGTAAAATTATCCGTTTATTTTCTTTAGGTAAACAATGATTATTCAACTACTTTTGCAACTTTAAGCTTGATGGACTACATGCCGAAATTTCTTTTCATTTTGTTCGCGTTTTTATGGTCTGCAGAATTTGTAGCAGCCCAGCAAATTCCTGTACAAACGGATAGTGCAATAGTAAATCAGTATAGGTACAGGCGGTACAGGCCGGATTCTGCAACACTTGCCAGGCAAAAATTTTCTACGGATTCTCTCATTCATCACACTTGGGTATTGCCCGATAGTTTAATTAATAAAAACGCCCTGATAGATACCATTGAAAAGGAATATCTTTTTAAAAAACTCGATTTGTGGGCATGGCATAAGAAATACCACCATTTAAAGAAAAAAGCAAACCCCTATCAACTGGGTACAAAAATTCCGAAAGGAAATGTTGGTTTATTGGGATTTATTTTTGGCATGTTAATCATTTTTGCCATTTTAAAAAATGCATTTTCGAAGCAACTTTCGGCAATTGTACAATCATTTTTTAGCAACAGGATTTTAAACAATATTAACAAAGAAGACAATCTTTTTAGCTCGTGGCCATTTTTGTTGCTTTTTGTGCAGTTTGGATTTGTTTTCGGGATGTTTTTTTTCCTTGTGGCACAGTGGAATGATATGTACCAGGCAAAGGATGGATTTAAGTTTTTTTTCAGCATCTCCATTACAATTATTGTTTTTTATGCGCTGAAACTTATCCTTTTGCGTTTTTTAGGTTACCTCTTCAATGTTCAGAAACCGGTGGGTGAATATATTTCCATATTGTACCTCAGTTACTTCAATGCTTCGCTATTATTTATCCCTTTGGTAGTCGCTTTTGCCTTGTCGCCGCTTAAATATGGGGCCGTGTATATCGTGTTGGCGTTCTTGTTGTTAGGCATAATTTTTGCTTTCCAACTACTGAGAGCGGGTATAACTATACTTTCTAATAATAAGTTTTCTAAAATGCATTTATTTTTGTATTTTTGCGCCCTCGAAATATGTCCTATCCTAATACTAATAAAAACGATAGGGCTGTAGCAGGAAAAAGGAAAATGCAAGAAAAGAACGACTCTAGAATCCGCAAAGTAAAAAGTATTTTGGTTACTTTACCAAAACCTGAAACAGAAAAATCTCCTTACTACGATTTGGCCAAAAAACACAACTTAAAAGTTGATTTCAGGTCTTTTATTCACGTTGAAGGTGTGCCAGCAAGAGACTTTAGGAAAGATAAAATCAATTTAGCCGATTTTACCGCGGTTATTTTCACCAGTCGCAATGCAGCAGATCATTTCTTTAGAATCTGCGAAGAAATGCGTTATGATGTACCTGCAGAGCTAAAATATTTCTGTCTTTCCGAAACCATCGCATTATACCTGCAAAAATACATTCAATACAGAAAGCGTAAAATCTTTTTCGGAAAACAAACTGCAGCAGATTTAGCTGAAGTTTTAAAAAAACATGCGAACGAGAAATTTTTATATCCTTGTTCGGATATGGCTACGGAAGATACCATGAAATTTCTTGAAAAGAGCGGATATAATTTTACTCCTGCTGTTTTATTTAAAACAGTTGTGAGCGATTTATCTGATCTTGCTGAAGTTTTTTATGATGTTATTGCTTTTTTCAGCCCGTCAAGTATCCAGTCTTTGTTTAAAAATTTCCCTGATTTTAAACAAAACAACACGCGTATTGCAGCTTTTGGAACGAATACAAGTAAGGCTTGTACGGATATGGATCTTATTGTAGATATCGCCGCACCAACCCCAGGTGTGCCATCAATGACGATGGCTATTGAGAATTACATCAAAATATCTAATAAATAATACATTCTATAAATTATTTTTAGTCATTATAATAAATGCGTAACTTCGCTGTAAATAAGAGAGTTACGCATATTATTAACAAAATTAGAGGTGGTTAAAATTTAGTTAACAAAATTTTAATTGCCTTTTAGTGATGATTTCATGTAAAATATTTGCTTTTGTTGATAATTGTAGTGATTTTTGATAAAATTGCTCCTAATCGTGCTTTGCACACCGTAAAAAATATGAAGAAAATCTACTTTCTAGCTATTGTAGGTATAACTGTGATGCTAGCAAGCTGTGGCCATGGCGGTCAGGGTGAGCTGGTGGGTGCTTATAACCGAAAATTTAAAAACGATAGAATCCCACTAGGAATGGTTTATATACCGCCTGGGCATACTCCACTGGGAGGTTCTGATGAGGATATTACCTTTTCTCAGAACGGGCCGAGTAGAATGACTACTATCAGTGCATTTTTCATGGATCAGACTGAGATCTCGAACGCTGAATACCGCCAGTTTACCAATTGGGTACGCGATTCGATTGCCATTGTAATGATGGGCAATCCTCAGCAGTTTATGATTACCCCAAGAGGTAATGCTGCCGCTGCAGTTGGTGGAGAAAAATACATCGATTGGAAAAAAGTTGGACCAAATGGTTCAAATATTTGGCGCAACAGGGGTAGAGGTACTGCTGCTGCTCAGGCTAGTCAGCTTGATGGGATGTATTACTCAGGTTTAGATGCTCTTCCAGGCAAAAAAGAACTGGATGTTCGCAAGTTTGAATATTCTTATGCCGAACTCAATATGGAAAAGGCAGCAATTGGCCATAAGAATCCAAATGCTAAGCGTCAGGATTATATCGACCGTTATAACGTTGCTATTTATCCGGATACAATGGTTTGGAAAACGGATTATTCTTATTCACAAAACGATCCAATGGTTCGTGGTTATTACAATCACCCTTCTTATGATGATTACCCTGTAGTTGGCGTAAGCTGGGAGCAGGCAAAAGCATTCTCTCACTGGAGAACAAGATTGTATGATGGTGTTGCCACAGCCAGGAAACTTCCGGTTGGATCAAGATCAGATTATAGACTGCCTGCTGAAACAGAATTTGAATATGCTGCAAGAGGTGGCAATACCAAAACTAAATACCCATGGGGTGGCCCTTACATTAGAAATACCAAAGGCTGTTTGCAGGCCAATTTTAAACCAGGCCGTGGTGATTATTCGAGCGATGGTGGTATTTATACTGTAGGTGTAAGATCTTATTTCCCTAACGATTATGGTTTGTACAATATGGCTGGTAATGTTTCTGAATGGACATTAACTGCATATAATAAAGGTGCCAGCCCATTGTTACATGATCTGAATCCTAACTTTACTTATGACGCGGGTGCTAATGATAGCAAATATAAAAAGCGTAAGGTAGTTAAAGGAGGCTCTTGGAAAGATACTGGCTATTTCTTACAAAATGCAGTAGCTACTTACGAATATCAAGATACACAAAGATCATATATTGGTTTCAGATGTGTTTCATCTTACCCTGGTACCGACTTAAGAAATTAAACCAAAATAAACTAAAACTAAAGAAAAACATCAAAATTTTATGGCAGCAAAGAAACAACCAGGCTGGTTACACGTAGCGATTTCATGGGGAGCAAGTATTGTAATTATCGGAGCGTTATTTAAAATTCTACACATTGGTGGAATTGTGGGTAACTACATGATTGGGCTTGGTCTAGGAGTGGAAGCATTTTTATTCTTTTTAACCGGATTTTTTCCACCAGAACCAGAACCAGCATGGGAAAGGGTTTACCCAGAATTAAATGCAGATTTTAAAGGTGAGTTACCAACAGCATCAGCAAGACCGGTTGCAGCAGTAGGATCTTCGAACACAGCAGCTTTAGACAAAATGTTATCTGACGCTAAAATCGGACCAGAACTGATTGAAAGCCTGGGTACAGGTTTGCGTACTTTTGGTGATAAAGTGGCAACAATTTCTAACGTTGCTGATGCTTCTACGGCTACTAACGAATTTACTGGAAAAGTTAAAACGGCATCAGCTGGTTTCGACAATTTAAGTGCATCTTTTGAAAAGGCAACAGCTAATTTGAAAGCAATGGGCGAGAGTAACGTAGATTCTCAGGCATACCATGACCAGGTTAACAATTTGGCTAAAAATTTATCTGCTTTAAATGCTGTATATGAATTAGAATTACAGGATTCGAGTGCGCATTTAAAATCGATGAATAAATTTTATTCAAACCTATCTTTAACCATGCAGAACTTTAACGAATCGATGGAAGATTCGAAACAGTTTAAAGAAGAGGTGAACAAATTGGCTAAAAACCTATCATCGCTTAATGCAATTTATGGCAATATGCTATCGGCTATGAACAGCCCACGTGTATAATTTGTTTAGTTTTTAATTTAAAGGAAAAGCTACATCAAACATGGCAGGCGGAAAAGAAACAACGAGGCAGCGGATGATCAATATCATGTATTTGGTATTGTTGGCGATGTTGGCCTTAAACGTATCAGATACCATTTTAGATGCATTCAAAAATATCAACGATAGTTTGGATACCTCTAAAAACAATGTAAATACAAGTATTAATCAATTATTTTCTGCCTTCGAAAACTCAAAGTTAAAAGAAGAGCCAGCACGCGCCCAGCCTATTTACGATAGGGCTAAACAAGCGCAAAAGGCAGCTGATGATTTAAATAACTATATTGAAAGCATTAAAAAAGAGTTTACTCAGGCTGGTGACGGAATCGATCCGGAAACCGAAGACTTAGTAAACAGATCAAATCAGGATATTGCTCAAAATATCATGATCAATCAAAAGAAGGCAGATGAGTTAAAGAAAAGAATTAATGCTACCCGCGAAAAACTAATCTCTTTATTGGATAAGGAAGATAGAGCAAGTGTTGCATTCTCTCTTGAAGCCAAAGATCCTGCAAGAAAAAGAAAAGGCAACTGGCAAGAAACTTACTTCGGTGAGGGTACGCCATTAACTGCTGCAATGACAATTTTAACTAAACTGCAAACAGATACTAAGAATGCTGAAGCAGAAGTTGTTAAAAAATTGTTCGGAAATATGGATAAGGCACAGGTTAATCTTGACCAGTTTGCAGCCGTTGCAGTAGCACCTACGTCTTATGTAATTCAAGGGCAGCCTTATACCGCTGAAGTATTTTTAACAGCCAGCGATTCCAGATCAACTCCTGATATTACAGTTAATGGGAATAAATTGTCTATTAAAGACGGTAAAGGAACATACACTGGCGGTACAGGTAGCGTTGGTCAGTTTACCTGGGTGGGTACAGTACGCGTTCGTCAAACTGATGGGCAGGTAAAAGAATACAAAACCCAGCCACAAACTTATCAGGTGGCAAAACCATCAGCATCTGTTTCATCAACAAAGTTGAATGTAATTTATGCAGGTATTGCCAATCCATTTACAGTTTCTGCTGCAGGTTTTCCATTGGAAAGTGTTCGCGCTTCTATTTCTGGAGGATCGATGAGTGGTAGTAACGGAAACTTTAATGTTAATGTTCCAGGCAGCATGGTTGGTCAGGAAGTTTCCATTAATGTATCGGCTAATAATGCTGGTAAAACGGTTAGTTTAGGTTCACAAAAATTCAGAGTAAAAGCTATTCCAGCTCCGGTAGCCAAGGTTGGCGGTCGTGCGGGAGGTGATGTTGCATCTGTACAGTTAAAAAGCGAATCGGAAATTGAGGCAGATTTGGATGATTTTCCTTTTGATGTGAAGTTCAAAATCCAACGTTATAAATTAACAATCATTAAACCTCGTTCTGATGCGGTTACCATTGCAGGTAGCGGTGGCAGTTTCGCTGGAGCGATTAAGGGAGCCATTAACTCAATTACACCGGGTACCAGAGTGTTTTTTGAAGATATTGTTTCTGTTGGACCAGATGGCCGTCAAAGAATTTTGCCTTCATTAGCGTTTAGCGTAAAATAAAAAGAAGATGAAAAGGATTGTAAGTATTGCTATTTTAGTTTTGTTAACCACATTTGCTTTTGCACAGAGAAAGCCTACCAGGTTAGCACCAAAAAAAGCTGCGCCGTTAGCTGCTGCACCCGCAGTAGATACTGTGAAAGCTCCTGTTAAAACGGCTAAAAAGAAGCTTAAGGTACCACCGAAAGATGGCTTTTATGCCCGTAAAGATATTGACAGTACTGAAATGGTTCCTTTGGCAGATGTTAGGGAAGAGGATGTTTTTTATGCAAAACGGATTTGGAGAGAAATTGATTTACGTGATACCGTTAATTCGGCACTTAAATCGCCAAAATCCAGGCTAATTGATGTGTTAATTTCAGCCATTAAAAAGGACGAACTCACCGCATATTCACCAATTGATAGTGCTTTAAACGAGGATGATGCTTTTCTTAATCCAATGTCTGCAGATTCTGCAGCAAAGTCGGCTTTAGGAACAGCAGAGGTTTCGAACAATAAAACAGGTACAGTTACTACTGTAGTTAACGATTTTAATCCTGAACTGTTCTTAAAATTCAGAATTAAAGAAGATTGGATTTTTGATACCAAACGTTCTATTTTCGAGCCTCGTATTGTAGGTATCGCACCATTAAAATACAATGAGGTTTCTAAACAATGGCAGCCTGTATTTTGGGTATATTATCCGGAAGCAAGAGAAATTTTAACTAAAAAGCGTTTAATTAATACTAATAATGACGCTTCATCATTAAGTTTTGATGATTTCTTTATCCGCCGTTTATTTAGCAGCTATATTGTTAAAGAATCAAATCCTGGCGACAATAAAATCAGAGATATTATCACTAACCCGAGAGAAAGATTGTACGAATCAGAAAGGATCAAAAAATCTGTTCTTGATTACGAACAAGGTCTGTGGGAATACTAATCTAATTAAAAAGGCTTCGATTAAATCGGAGCCTTTTTTTATACCCCGTTTTAGCCGTATTGGAAAATCTTTCTAAAATATGATGAGCGGATGAAGTTTATAAAAGAAATTATTCCTGATTGAAATAAGCTTTAAGGGTGAGCATCTGCTTTTTATTCAATACCTCAGCCAATTCTTTCTCTGTAGCTTCTTTAATCTTTTTAACAGATTTGAACTGCGTTAACAGCTTATCAGCTGTGGTTTTACCGATGCCTTCAATCTGTTCGAGTTCGGTTTTAAGTGTTCCCTGGTCGCGTTTCTTGCGGTGAAATGTAATTCCGAAGCGGTGGGCTTCATCACGCAGCTGCTGAATTATCTTTAAGGTTTCTGATTTTTTATCCAGGTAAAGCGGATAAGAATCGCCTGGATAAAATAATTCTTCCAAACGTTTTGCAATGCCTATTACTGTTACTTTGTTTTCTATGCCCAATAATTTTAAACTCTTCATTGCTGACGAAAGCTGCCCTTTACCGCCATCAATAATGATGAGTTGAGGTAATGTCTGGTTTTCATCTAACATTCTCCTGTAACGGCGGAAAACGGCTTCTTCCATGGTCGCAAAATCATTCGGACCTTCAACCGTTTTCACGTTAAAATGGCGATAATCTTTTTTTGATGGTTTGGCATCCTTAAAAACAACTATTGCAGAAACCGGGTATTTTCCCTGAAAGTTGGAGTTATCAAAACATTCAATGTGTTTTGGAAGCTGTGTTAAACGCAAATCTTTTTGCATGGTTGCTAAAATCCGATCCGTGCGTAGGTCTGGATTCAGTTTTTCATACTGATTTAACTTCTCTTTTTTAAAGAACAAAACATTCTTTTGCGAAAGTTCTAAAAGCTTTTTCTTTTCCCCGAGTTTAGGAACCGTAAATTTTAAACTTTCATCTTCTAAAGAAGGTTCAAAAGGCACAATAATTTCTTTTGAGGTACTACTGAACTTCGTTCTGAATTCGAGCATCGCCAGGGTTAAAATCTCATCGTCGCTTTCATCGAGTTGTTTTTTAACTTCTATGGTTTGCGTTTGGATGATTGTACCATTCATCACCTTTAGGTAGTTTACAAAAGCATAGCGTTCATCAGAAGCGATGCTCACCACATCAACATTGGTAATGGCACTGTTTACAACAGTCGATTTACTTTGATATTTTTCCAGAACCTGTAATCGGCGGGCATATTGATGCGCCATTTCAAAGTTCAAGTCTTCCGAAGCGGATTTAATAATGCCTTTTACATCGCGGATTACATTACCGATTTTGCCATTTAAGATTTCTTTAATCTCAGCAATATTTTTGTCGTAGTCGGTTTCCGTCTGATAATTTTGGCAAGGTCCTTTACAGTTGCCTATCTGGTATTCTAAACAAACTTTAAATTTTCCTTCGTCTATATTTTTCTCCGTTAGGGGCAAACTGCAGGTACGCAGTGGATAAGTTTCTTTAATAAGATCTAATATGGTATGCATCATGCCTATCGAGCCGTAGGGGCCAAAATAGGTAGAACCATCTTTAATTACCTTCCTTGTCCAGTAAATACGTGGAAAATTCTCATTTTTAACAATAATCCATGGATAGGTTTTATCGTCTTTTAAGTTGATGTTGAACTTGGGCTGATGCTTTTTAATCAAGCTGTTTTCCAGCAGCCAAGCATCTATTTCGGTATCAACTATAGTAAAGGTAATTTTTCTGATTCTGGATACCAGTACCCTTGTTTTGCCATTAAACTGATTCCGGTCGGTATTGAAATAAGACCCAACGCGGTTGCGCAAATCTTTCGCCTTGCCAATGTACATCAGCTTTCCATCCGCATCCCAATACTGGTATACGCCGGGTTTATGCGGAATTGCGGTTAATGCTGTTTTATGGTCGAAACTGCTCATTATTTACAAAAATAAGATTCGAAAGGGAGAATTTAATTAATTTGAGCACAGATTTACCATTTTATAATTTGGGCGTGCCACCTAAGCTTCGCAAAGGGTCGGGCTATCCGTTACAATCTTTTGTTACCTTTCGACTACGCTCAAGGTATAACAAAAGGATTTCCACTGCTATCCCTCACGCAGGAAAACCACTAGAAACCTAACTTCTCATCCAGCTCGCTTGTACCTTCTTCTTGCTGTTGGTATTGATTACAATCAAAGGTAATGGAAACACCAGATTTGGGTGCTTCAAAATCTGCATGACTGATTTTTAAGGCAGGATTTGCATAAACCTTTTTTATAAAACCTGCAAAAATTGGTAGTGCTGTATTCGCTCCCTCCCCTTGGCTGGTACTGATAAAGTGAAAGGCCCTGTCTTCGCAACCTGTCCAAATACCGGTAACCAATTGAGGAGTAATGGCCATAAACCATCCATCAGAGTTATTTTGTGTAGTACCTGTTTTAGCCCCGATTGGTGCATTAACCTTGTATTTATAATTTAATCTCGATCCGGTTCCATTGGTTACCACACCTTTAAGCATTCTCGTCATTACATAAGCTACTTCTTCGCTCATAATAGGTTTTGGTATTTCCTTCTGAGAAAACAGAACTACGCCGTTTTTATCCTCTATTCTTAACAGATAAATCGGTTTGGTATATGTTCCTTTATTGGCAAATGCACCATAGGCACCCACCATATTAAAAATAGAAGAATCGAAAGTACCCAAACAGATGGAAGGAAATGCGGGTACATTTGGTATCCCCATTTTGGTGGCCAATGTGGATACAGCAACAGGACCAACCTGTTTCATTAAATATGCTGTAACAAAGTTTTGTGAATACGCGAGTGCTTTTTGTAATGTAATATTCCCTGGCAAAGGTTTTCCAGAGTTTCTTGGTGTCCACGGATCTCCATAGCCCTCTATCGTTACCGGAACATTTGGAACAGTATAACAAGGTGAATAACCATTTTCGATGGCTACGGCATAAGTAAAAGGTTTTGCTGTCGAACCTACCTGCCTGGTTCCCATTTTCACCTGATCGTATTTAAAATGTTCGTAATTGATGCCGCCCACCCATGCCTTTACATGGCCATTTGTAGGGTCCATCGTCATCATGGCATTACGCAATAGCATTTTATAGTACCTAACTGAGTCGATAGGTTTCATTACGGTATCAATATTCCCTTTCCAGGTAAAAATGGTCATTTCAGTTTTGGTATTGAAATCATCTTTAATTTCATCCTCAGATTTACCTTCCAATTTTAACGATTTATAACGATCTGAGCGTTTAATGCCCTGTTCTATCTGCAAGGCTTTATCTTTAAATGGATTTCTTCCTTTCCAACTGGCTATAAATTGTGCCTGTAATAGCTTCATGTATTCTTTTTGGGCTTCTTCTGCATATACCTGCATGTCATAATTTAATGTGGTATAAATTTTCAAACCGTCGCGGTCTAAATCGTAAGGAGTGCCATCAGGTTTGGTAATCGATTGCTCCTGAAAAATAGTTTTGATATCATTCTTCAGTACGGAGCGGAAGTAAGGGGCAATGCCATCATTAACGGTTGCGGCATTAAAATGTAGATTTAAAGGTTTTTCCTTTTGTTCGTCAAATTCTTGTTGGGTGAGCAGTTCCGATTTAACCATTAAGGCCATTACCGTATTTCTACGGTCTCTTGAACGTTCAGGGTGGCGGGTTGGCGAATACATGGTGATTCCCTTTTGCATGCCCACAAGAGTTGCAGCCTGTGTTAAATTTAATTTATCGGGAGTGGTATTAAAGTAAACACGCGCTGCAGATTTAATGCCATAAGCCTGGTTTCCAAAATCAACCGTGTTTAAATACATGGTGATGATCTCTTCTTTGGTATAATTGCGCTCTAATTTAACGGCAACAATCCACTCTTTGAATTTAGTTAATACCAATGAGAAGAAATTAAGGTTTGATTCGCGAGGGAAAAGATTTTTGGCCAATTGCTGGGTAATGGTACTTGCACCTTGTTTTTTGCCGATTAAATTGTATCCGATAATCGAAAAAGTCCGTTTAAAATCAATGCCCGAATGTTCTTTAAAACGGGTATCCTCTGTCGCAATTAATCCGTTAATAACATTTTCAGAAATATCCTTATAGGTAACATTGGACCTGTTTTGGACAAAATATGTACCTAATGGACGGCCATCTTCGGCAATAATTTCGGAAGCCTGATTGCTTTTTGGGTGTTCGATATCCCTGAAAGAAGGTAATGCGCCAAAAAGGCCCAAACCGATCATAGAAATAAAAATAGCAAATAGCGCAATTCCGCCAATTAGTATTTTCCAGATGATTAAACTATATCTTTTTGTTTCTTGTGCAGAAAGAGACTTATTCATTTTGTTGTGTTATTTTCCATTAATCTCCAGAATAGGAGATTTTGGATGCAAATTTATTAATTTTTTATAGAATAGCTTTTTAGGCAATTGTTCAGTATTCTATAATTACTTGTAAGCGTCCTTTAAAAACTCCAGATACTCGTTAATCCGGGGGCGGTCTGTCAGCTTTAAAAAGTTTTCTTTACTGATGATAAATCCTTTATATAAATTGGCCGGAACCTTCATAATGTTCTTTAATTGTCCTGTAATGCTCGATTCGTAAAGTTTAGCATCCTCCAAATCAATAAAACTGGTGATGTAAATCAGCTGATCGTTATCCAACTCTACCAATTTATGTTCCAAATCATTATCAGGGTAATTGCCGCGGTTAAATTGTCCTATCCCAAAACGCGATGAACTTAAGGTTAAAGTGGCATCGGCTACATCAATTACATAATAATATTCTTCTGATTTTGCCTCGCTGAAAATGCTTGCAGGCTTATTTGTATCAGTTGGTTTAACCTCAACCGGTTTAGCGGGGGTAACTGGCTCTGCAGTTTTCACTATGGCATTATCGGTTACCAATGGTTTTACCGGAACGGCAATAGGTGTGGCCTGACTAACAAAACGTGGTGCGTTTGCATCAAAATCAACAAGAGCAAGTGGCCTTTGTTTAAATTCATCGAGGTTTGCCTCAATGTATTTCAAATGATCGCGAACTAAAGGTGTAATAATTTTATCGTTGGGATAAAGCGTGGTAATCAGGTTAAATTCTGTAAGTAAGGCATCTACTTTGGATGTACGCCCAACAGCAATGGCCTTTAAATAAGCGTATTGAGGAGCTAAATCATTATTAGGGAATGCAGCAATATTATCATCGGCCTGTTTTACCACGTTTGGATAATCTTTTTTGGCATAGGCATCAAAAGCTACGTTGTAATTATTAATGGCAATATTCTCAATTTCGGTTTGTTTAGCCGAATAGGATGGATCAAGGATGTTTTTAGCAAAATTAGATTCGGGGAATTTTGTAAGCACCAATTGTTTATATTGATCTGATTTTACTTCATCAATACCTTTATAATTTAAATGCAAACTATAGTAAATGGCAACAAGATGATTATTTTCAGGATACCTTTTTATCAGTTCCAGGTAGATTTTATTTGCTTCCGGTTTATCATTTAGTTCCTGTTGGTAAAAACTGGCGATTTCGAAATATGCATCTATAATTTTTTGATCAGATGTGGCCAGTAGGGCAGGGGTTGTTGGAAGACCATCCAAAAACTGTTTTTCTATGGAGGTTTGATCTGCAGCAGCCTGATTTAGCTCACCATTTGCCGGCGATATTCCAGTGGCTACATTACCACCAGCTAAAACCTGGTTGGTTTCCTGTGCCGAAGATCTGTTGCTCTGCCTCCAGTTGTCTTCCAGTTGCCTATTGCCCCAACGCTTTTTAAAATCTCCAAAACCATTACTTATTGCAGCATTATTATTAAAGTAAAAAGTGTTTCCGGTAGTATTGTTTGACGCATTTAGCGTTTGATTGGGGAAATTGGGATCATTTAGATATTGGTTGCTGATTACTCCACCAGTATTGCTTACTTCGACTTTTGGGGTTAAATATGCCTTAACCTTAGCCTCTCTCTCGTTTGCCGGTAGTTTAGCAATGGCCTGGGCTGTATCTTCTTTTGCGATGATAGTGTACCTGTCGGTTAAATATTTAAGATTATCGGCTTTTTTAACAATGTTTTCATAATCAGGGAAGTTTTTAGGCAAAATCATTACTGTACTGTCGTAATAAAGTTTCGCTTTGATATAATTGTTAACTTCCTTAAAGTTTAAATCAGCGATTCTTAAATAAGATAATGCTTTTTGGTTTTGATTTCTTGTACTTTTTAAAACTGATTTATGGTAATTTTCTTCGGCCTTTACAAAATTGCCTTCAGCAGAAAATAATTCTCCCACCTGGTAATAAATCTGATCCGTATAGTCGATGTTTTTATCATCTTTTAACAAAGCAAGCAATTGCTGTTCCTTATTTAATTTTACGCCGCTTAACAATGCCTTGAGTTTAATCCTGTTCAGATTGGCATGGAAATACATTTCGAAAGGGGCATTGCTCTTCTCAACCTTGGTAAAATTTGCATAAGCATCCTGAAGGTTTTTCTCTTTTTCCTGCAATTGTGCAAGAATAAAACGCCAGCGAATCCTTAATTGCTTATCTGCCGGAAGTGCAATTGCAGATTCAAGAAAAAGAATGGCTTCTTTATTTCTTTTTTGATAAATGCGCATCTGAGCAGCAGTTGCCAATGGCTCAGCCAGGTCTTTTTTCAATTCATCTGAGGCACGCAGCATGGTATCAAGAATTTTATCAGCCAGCACCATGTTGTTCAACTGCATTTGGCTGCGCGCTTTCCAGTTCATGGCCATGATGAAAGTTTTTAAATCGCTGCTGTATGTTTTTGCTGTATAATCGAAATATTCTGATGCGATAAAATAATTCCCTTTTAGGTAGTTTGCTTTACCCAAAAGCATGTAGGCATCATCAATATAGTTGCTAAAACTTTTATCGTTTATTATGGTTTGCCCTTTGGTAATTACTTCATCCAGTTGTTTATTGGCTACTCCTGGTGTTAGTACAAGGTTAATCTGCGGCTCAGGATCAAGATAAATAGGTAATGTTTTTTCATAATTATCTGCATAACTTTGTAATAAACTCTCGTTATACTCAGTAAGCAATACATTGGAATTATAGATATAATTATACCTTGCCGTTAAGTTTTGAAACCTGCGGTCTACAGCAGTATCTTTATTTGCGACGCAACCATAGATCAGGAGGACACTTAAAAAGATGAAGAAGAAATTTAAGTTTTTGCTAGCGTAATTTTTCAAGTATGATCAATCTCTTAGGTGGATATACAATAAACAATTTATATAGAAAAATATTTTATTTGGCACCAAATTTTAATTATTCAAAGTTAATTTAATTATTGCATTAAAAAATGGAAAATCCTAAAGAAGAAGATACAAAGAAAAAGGTGAATGCAGCGGCAAAATATTCTGCTATTGGCTTCCAAATGTTCGCCACAATTGGCCTGCTTACTTTTATTGGTTATAAAATAGATGAACACAGAAACAGCAAAACCAATTTAATTACAGCAGCATTTGCTTTAGCAGGCGTGGGGATTGCCTTGTATCAGGCCATTAGGCAGGTTACTAAAGATTAGTTTTTAGTTCTCAATCTTCAGTTTGTAGTTGGCAATCTTCAGTTTGCGATCAGCAACCGGCCTAAATTTTGAAGTTGGAACTTGTGTTTCGGTTAATGAATTCACATGGTTAACCACTTAACTCATTCATACAATTAACCACTCAAAACAATATTTTCTTTCATACTAGTTACTTGATCCTAAAAACCTTATCTTTGCAAAAGTTTTTATCTGCTAAGAATTTATACATTGACTCTAGCCAAATTTACAAGTATCTATTTCATTTTTGTAGGCCTATTAATAGGCATTGTTGCTGTTTTACCTTTATTATTTCCTGATCAACCACTTTTAATTAACAATTTTTGGGTGATGTTTGGCTTTTTAGCCGGGATTACTTACATCGCATACTTGTTGGTTGATATTGGTGTAAAACGCGACCCTGAAGTAGGTGTAATGGCTATTATGGGATCAATTGCAGTGAAGATGATTTTTTGTATGGCTTTTGTATTGATTTACAGTATAAAAGCAAAGGGAATTGGGCTTGTATTTCTGCTTAATTTTTTTTCTTTATATTTATTGTTTACGGCCTTTGAAATTTACTGTTTGTTACGTAACTTGCGCCACCAAAATTTAAAGTAAAAAACTGCCAATAAATGGATTGTAACCGAGTTTTTGTGTCTAAAGTTAAAAGGCTAACTATTGTTTTTACGCTTTTAATCGCGTTTTTATCTATCAAAATTGATACTTTCGCTCAGGTTGATAGCGCTGTTGTTCCCGTTGATAGTGTTGTAGCTGAATCTGCGCAAGCAGCTGCAGGCGAACATGGTGCTGCTGGTCATGAAGAAAAGAAATTTGAGCCTACAGAGGTAATCATGGAACACATTGCCGATTCTCATATTTGGCACTTTTGGGGCGATACTTCTATGCCTCTTCCGGTAATTTTATATACTCCGAATGGTTTGGAGGTTTTCTCTTCAGCTAACTTTCATCATGGAGAACATGATTATAACGGTAAATATAACAACTATCGTTTAGAAGAGGATCATATCAAAGTAGTTGGAGCTGATGGTAAAATTGATGAGGAAGCAAGTAAATCTGTTTTAGATTTCTCCATTACAAAAAACGTTGCTGCAATGTTTGTAGCTATTTTCCTGATTCTGATTGTATTTATATCTGTAGCTGGAGCTTATAAAAAACGTATTGGTAAAGCACCTAAAGGTTTGCAATCTTTCATTGAGCCAGTTATTGTTTTCGTAAGGGATGATATTGCTAAGCCAAATATTGGTCATAAATACGCTAAGTTTATGCCTTACTTGTTAACGATATTTTTCTTTATTTTATTTAACAACTTGTTGGGCTTAGTGCCAATTTTTCCTGGAGGTGCTAACGTTACCGGTAATATTGCACTCACATTTGTAATGGCTTTAGGTACTTTGCTTATTGTAAACTTAAATGGAAATAAATATTACTGGAAGCACATTTTTTTACCAGATGTTCCATTTTGGTTATGGCCATTAATGGTTGTAGTAGAGGTTGTTGGTATTATCTCTAAGCCTTTCGCCCTAATGGTTCGTTTGTTTGCAAACATTACTGCGGGTCACATTATTGTATTAAGTTTAATATCCTTAATCTTTATTTTCGAAACATTAGCTATTGCTCCGGTTTCAGTAGCATTCGTAATTTTTATGGATATATTAGAACTGCTTGTAGCATTTTTACAGGCCTTTATTTTTACATTATTAACTGCCTTATTTATTGGAATGGCAGTTGAAGAACATCATTAATAGAAAACTATTTTTTACAATTAATATAAATTAAATTAGTTATGGTAGGTTCAATCGCGGCAATTGGTGCCGGTTTAGCAGTAATCGGTGCAGGTATCGGTATCGGTCAAGTAGGTGGTAAAGCAATGGAAGGTATTGCTCGTCAACCAGAAGCTGCATCAAAAATTCAGACTGCAATGATTATCGCAGCTGCCCTTATTGAGGGTGTTGCTTTATTCGGTGTAGTAGTTGCATTATTAGGTAACAGCCTTAAATAATTCAAACTGAAAAATTTAGGCAGGGTATTTAACGATTGGTTATTTACCCCGCCTTATTAATAAGATTAAGATTTAAAAAATTAGATAAGATGGATTTAGTAACCCCAAGCATAGGATTAGTTTTTTGGACTGGAATATCGTTTCTGTGTTTATTGATATTACTTAGAAAATTTGCCTGGAAACCTATTTTAGGTGCTATTCACGAACGTGAGCAAAGCATTGATGAAGCCCTTAACAAAGCTGAATTGGCTAAACAAGAAATGGCCCGTTTAACCAGCCAAAATCAAGATTTAATGCAACAGGCACGTGCTGAACGTGATGAGATTTTAAAGGAAGCTAAAACCTTAAAAGATGGTATCTTAAACGAAGCTAAAAAACAAGCTCAGGTAGAAGGTACTAAATTGATTGAGAAAGCCAAAATCGAAATCGAAAACCAAAAGAAAGCAGCTTTAGCAGAAGTTAAAGACCAAGTTTCTACTTTATCATTAGAAATTGCAGAACGAGTTTTACGTACTCAATTGGATGATAAAACCAAGCAGGAAGCTTTAGTAGCAAACTTGTTAAAAGACGTTGAATTAAACTAGAATTTGAGATACTAGATTTGAGATATTAGATATGAGAGGGGTGGTAACGCCAAAGTCTCACATCTCACATCTCCGGTCTCACACCTAAGAATATGTCAGAAATTAAAGTTGCAAGCAGATACGCCAAATCATTAATAGACTTAGCCGTTGAAAACAACGCTTTAGAAGCTTCTTACAATGATATGGTTTTGTTTGAGAAAGTGGTTGATGAAACCCCTGAACTAGAAGCGATATTAAAAAACCCGATTGTACCTTTAGATAAGAAAACTGGTATTTTAGACGGTATTTTTGCTGATAAAGTAAGTAAACTAACCATCTCGTTTTTTAAGATTGTAGTAAGCAAAGGCCGTTCAGCAATTTTATTTGCTACTGCTAAACAGTTCGTACAACAATATAATTTAATTAAAGGTATTGTTACTGCTGATGTAACTACAGCAAGTGCGTTAAGCACTGTAGCTAAAGAGCAGATTGTAGAAATTGTAAAAAGAGAATTAAATGCCAATAAGGTAATTATTAATGAAAAAATTAATGAAAAACTGATTGGTGGATTTATATTAAAAGTTGGTGATAAGCAATTTGATGCCAGTATTGCCAGCGGTTTAAGTAAATTAAAAAAGGAATTTGCGCAATAAGCGCCAGGCGGGAAGCGTATAGCGGAAAACGCCATGCGCTAAACGGCGAATAAAAACATTGCGATAAGCGGATGGCAAATAAAAGCCAAGCGCCATGCGCTAAGCACTAAACATTTACAAAAAGATATAAAGTAAAATTATGGTAGAGGTAAGACCAGACGAAGTATCGGCAATTATCAGACAGCAATTGGCGGGCTTCAAATCAGAAACCGAACTGGAAGAAGTTGGTACCGTGCTGCAAGTGGGCGACGGTATTGCCCGTGTTTACGGTTTAACTAAAGTTCAATCGGGAGAATTAGTTGAATTTGCAAACGGCCTACAAGGTATTGTATTAAACCTTGAAGAAGATAACGTTGGTGTGGTACTTTTGGGTGCTTCAGACGAGATCAAAGAAGGTGATACGATTAAACGTACCAAAAAAATTGCCTCTATTAAAGTTGGTGAAGGTATGCTTGGCCGCGTAGTGAACACTTTAGGTGAGCCTTTAGATGGTAAAGGTCCAATTTTAGGTGAAACTTACGAAATGCCTTTAGAGCGTAAAGCACCAGGTGTAATATATCGTCAGCCGGTAAATGAGCCATTACAAACAGGTATTAAAGCAATTGATGCAATGATTCCAATCGGTCGTGGTCAACGTGAGTTGGTTATTGGTGATCGTCAGATTGGTAAAACTGCTGTTTGTATCGATACCATTATCAATCAAAAAGAATTTTATGAAGCAGGCCAGCCTGTGTTCTGTATTTATGTAGCTATCGGTCAGAAAAACTCTACTGTAGCCAACATTGTACGTACATTGGAAGAAAATGGTGCTTTACCATATACAGTTGTTGTTGCCGCTTCGGCTGCAGATCCTGCTCCAATGCAGTTTTATGCTCCGTTTGCAGGTGCTGCAATTGGTGAGTTTTTCCGCGATACAGGTAGACCAGCATTAATTGTTTATGATGATTTATCTAAACAAGCTGTAGCTTACCGTGAGGTATCTTTATTACTTCGTCGTCCACCGGGCCGTGAGGCTTATCCAGGTGACGTATTCTACTTGCACAGTCGTTTGTTAGAAAGAGCTGCAAAAATCAATGCTAACGATGATATCGCAAAAGCAATGAACGATTTACCAGAATCGATTAAACATATCGTTAAAGGTGGTGGTTCATTAACAGCTTTACCGATTATCGAAACTCAGGCAGGTGACGTTTCAGCATATATCCCAACCAACGTAATTTCGATTACTGATGGTCAGATTTTCTTAGAGTCGAACTTGTTCAACTCTGGTATCCGTCCGGCAATCAACGTAGGTATCTCGGTATCACGTGTAGGTGGTAATGCTCAGATCAAATCGATGAAAAAAGTAGCAGGTACTTTAAAGTTGGATCAGGCTCAATACCGCGAATTAGAGGCTTTCTCTAAATTCGGTTCAGACTTAGATGCTGCAACTAAATCGGTATTAGATAAAGGTGCACGTAACGTAGAAATGTTGAAACAAGCACAATTTTCTCCATTTACTGTTGAGAAACAAGTTGCTATTGTTTATGCTGGTACCAAAAACTTAATGCGTAGTGTTCCGGTTAACAAAGTGAAAGAATTTGAAACTGAATTCTTAACTCAATTGGAATTACGTCACCCAGAAACTTTGGCAGCCTTAAAAGCTGGTAAATTTGACGATACCATTACTGGTGTTTTAGATACCGTAGCAAAAGAGATTTCAAGTAAATATTAATAAGATTTGAGACATGAGATTTGAGATTTGAGATTAGGCCGGAAACGTCTTACATCTTACATCTCACATCTCACATCTAAATAAAGAATGGCTAATTTAAAAGAAGTAAGAAACCGGATTGCATCTGTACAATCAACGCAGCAGATTACGAAAGCTATGAAAATGGTTTCGGCAGCTAAGTTGAAACGTGCTACCAATGCAATTATCGCTTTACGTCCTTATGCAACTAAACTGAAAGAGATTTTAGGTAATCTATCTGCAAGTTTAGAAGGGTCTTCATCACCTTTTATTCAAGAGCGTGAGCCCAATAAGGTTTTAATTGTTACTGTATCATCAAACCGTGGTTTGGCTGGTGCCTTTAACATGAACGTAATTAAAGCGGCCAACAATTTAATTGCTGAGAAATATAGCGAACAGTTGAAAAACGGTAATGTAAGCATTATTTCAATCGGTAAGAAAACTCAAGATTTTTACGAAAAACGCAAATACAACGTTATTGGAAACAATAATGAAGTGTACTCAGCTTTAACCTTCGAAAATGTAACCAAAATTACAGACGCGATTATGGCTGGTTTTATTAAAGGCGACTTTGATAAAGTAGAAGTAGTTTATAACCGTTTTAGAAACGCCGCTGTACAATTTATTACCACTGAACAGTTATTGCCTTTGCCAAAAGCGGAAGAAGCACCAGCTGATTTAAAAGCAGATAAAAAAGCAGCTAACGTTGATTATATTTTGGAGCCATCTCAAGAAGAAATTGTTGAGCAATTGATTCCTAAATCAATCAAAATCCAATTGTATAAAGCTGTTTTAGATTCTCATGCTTCTGAACACGGCGCACGTATGACATCAATGGATAAAGCAACTGAAAATGCAGGAGAATTGTTGAAAGCTTTAAAACTTTCATACAACCAGGCACGCCAGGCAGCAATTACAACTGAGTTAACTGAGATTGTAAGTGGTGCAGCAGCATTGAACGGATAACATTTAGTGTGGAGTTGGGCGTTTTTAGTCCTGAGTCCAAAAAAATATAAAGCCCATTTCTTAATTGAAATGGGCTTTTTCATTCTCCAATAATTTTTAAATCAAAATTATTATGTTTTTCATGGATTAAAATCCATAATTATTATGTTTTTTATGGATTAAGATCCAAAATTATTATACTTTTGTTTAGTAATTTTTTGTTATGATTATTAGGAAACAGTTAAACTATGCCTTGGCAAGGCTCTTTAAAGGGAAAGCCTTCATCATATTTGGCCCAAGGCAAACAGGTAAAACTACTTTTGTAGAACAGCTGTTAGTCAAAGTGGATAAAAGGACATTGTACCTGAATGGAGATGATGCTGATGTAAGGGAAATTTTAGCAAAGCCCAACGCAATACAGATTGCGCAGATGCTTAGTAACTATGAAGTGCTTTTTATTGACGAAGCACAGCGCATAACTGAGGTGGGCTTACTGATTAAAATTATTGTAGATCGCTTTAAAAATGTTCAGGTAATTGCTACAGGTTCGTCGGCTTTTGAGTTATCGGGTAAAATTAACGAACCTTTAACTGGCCGGAAATATGAAATGATGCTTTTGCCTTTTTCGTATGCCGAACTGGTAAACGATACCGATTTCATTACCGAAGAAAGATCGCTGGAGCAACGTTTAATTTATGGTTCTTATCCCGAAATTATTAACGACCCGCATAATGCAGAGGAGAATTTGAAACTACTTGCAGATAGTTATTTATATAAAGATCTGTTCGCATTAGAAGATGTGAAAAAGCCGCTGTTGTTTGAGAAAATTGTAAAAGCATTGGCTTTACAGATCGGAAGCGAGGTTAATTTTTCTGAACTAGCACAATTGGTGAAAGCAGACCATAAAACAGTTGATAAGTATATCAATCTGCTCGAAAAATCTTTTGTGGTTTTTACGCTACCAGCATTTTCGGGTAATGTGCGCAATGAAATAAAAAAGAATAAAAAGATTTATTTCTATGATACTGGAATTGTAAACGCCATTACACGGAATTTTAATCCAATAGCCAACAGAAATGATGTAGGTGCATTGTTTGAAAATTATATGATTGCCGAGCGGATGAAGTTTTTGCATCAGCATCAAATGGAAGCTGAATGCTTTTTCTGGCGTACAACTCAGCAACAGGAAATCGATTATATCGAAAAAACGAAAGAGAGATTGTTAGCCGTTGAGTTTAAATGGAATGAAAGAGGTAAAAATAAAATTCCTGCAACTTTTACGCAGGCCTATCCAGAAGCAGAAACGCTGATCGTATCTAAAGCCGGTAGAGGAAGCTTTTTGAATGGTTGAAGTTTATTATAAAAGAGAAGCCCATTTCGCTTAAGAAATGGGCTTCTCTTTTATAAAAAGAAATCGTATGGGGATAATACAATCCTAAGATAGCCATTTTCCAGTTTTTTGCTATGGTTTTCGCTATTATAAACTGTGGCGTTAAACTTTGCTTCTAAAACGTAAGTTCCGGATTTTAACTTTCTGAAACTGATTACTTCAAATTTTGACTCCTTCTGAGCATCTGGGCTTAAAGTAGGGGGATTTCTAAAAGAATCTGATCCAAAGGTTTTGTAAGTGTCTTTATCAGAAATGCTTATGGCTATTCCATTCTGTTTGTTGTCTCGCCCAAAATCCAAAGCATAATTACGGCTACCAACTTTAAACAGATCGTATACATCGTTCGGAACCAATATAAGTACCTGCCTCATTACATTTTTGTTGTATGTTTTTATGAATGTGACATTAACGATCCTGTCATCGTTATAAATTGCGAACCTTTTTGAGTATAAAACAGAGTCTTTATTCCCAGAAATATAATAGGCATTTTTAACAATAGAATCAACCTTCGAGTTTGGCTGATAATTCCCTGCTCCTGAAATACTTGAATATTTGGCTGTGCTGTAGGTTTTTCCATCGATACTATAAGATATACTGTCTTTCGCATATTCAAGTGGATCTTCTTTTTGGATAACCGGCGGTTCAATAACGGGATTGTTTTTTTTGCATGCTGCAAAGAAAAATAGGGCAATAGCTATCCCCATTAAGTGTTTAAATTTCATAATCAAAGGTTTTATTTGTGTGTGGTCAAAAGTAAAGAAAAAACAATAACTAAAAACTTAATTGAGAAATTTTTTCCGGTTATTATTATTGAGATGTATTTTGTTTTTTACTCGAATGTATTTATTCTTATAGCAGAATTCAAAATGCAAACATGATCGTTTATAAAGTTTTTTATCAAGTCGGTTCTTATTGTCTTTTAATATCTTTGCATATAATATTTATGCATGAAAAAATACATCTTTATCATCTTATCTGCTTTCCCCTTTTTTACGAAAGCCCAAAATCCGGCAAGAGATTATACAAATGCCGTGTTATGGCAACAAACCTCGGGCGAGTATCGAGCCTTGTGCTTTCAGGCGTATAATTTTGCCAGGCTATCATTAAAAGAGGCATTATGGGCTGATACCAGCAAAAAAAACAACTGTATAATTGTTGATATTGATGAAACTGTGTTGGATAATTCTGCTTTTCAGGGCCACGAAATTAAAAAAGGACTCAGTTATGTGCCTGCAGACTGGACAGAATGGACCAGTTTGGCCAAAGCAGATACCGTTCCCGGAGGCATTGTCTTTTTTGAAGTTTGCGGCATCCAAAAATATCGAGACTTTTTATGTGAGTAACCGTGATGAAAAAGATTACACAGCAACATTAAAAAACCTTCAACATTTTGGATTTCCTTATGCAGATGATGCACATTTGATTGTAGCGAAAGGAACATCAAACAAAGAACCACGCCGACAAAAAATAGCAGAAACACATGATATTCTTCTGTTATGTGGCGATAATTTAAGCGATTTTAGTAATATTTTTTACCGCGAACAGAAAAATACCTTCGAGCAGGTAAATGCCAATCAGCAACTGTTTGGGGCAAAATATATTGTATTGCCAAACCCAATGTACGGAGATTGGGAAAAGCCTTTGTATCAGGGAGAAAAGCTTAGTGATCAGGATAAAGCAAAACAAAGATTAGAACGATTAAAAAGTTACTAAGTTTTATAATTATTCAGCAATAAGTATTACTTTTGCTGCATCATAAAAATAAACATTATGGAGAACAACGAATTAAAGCACAATACAGAAAGTATGAAAACGGCTAACCAGCCAGGAATTTATAAAATGATGATTTTTGGTGTACTGGTTTGCATGGTGGGTACTTATGCACGTTTCGCTTACGATTCGTGGCAATTATCATTGGCATCTTGGATTATTTTGTTCATCGGTGCAATTATTGCCATTAAAGGTGTATTCAAAATATTAGACGCATAAGCAATCTGCTTTCAAAATATAAAGGCCGGTCATGTTTACTCATGATCGGCTTTTTTGTTTTATAAATCACCAGTTAGATAAAATGTTACTGGTTATTTGAAAAAGCAAATTCACAAGCAGTTGAATTACAGCAGCTTCGCCATTTGCTTTAGCCTGATGAAGAATCAGTGCCTATCGCAGTTGTTGGGTTTAGGATAGAAAGATCTGTTCAAGTAATCTAAGCCTGATAGCAGTGAACATCGAAAGTAGTGAAGTAAATAAGATGGCAAGGCATTTAAAGCGATACACATAGTAACTTGCGCTCCAAAGAGTTTAAGACACGAAGTAAACCTTGTAGGTTATATAAGGTTGGATAATAAGCAAAATTCTCTCAAAACTCCAATTTCAGGGCTCCAAACCTAGGATTGGGTTACCTAAATACAATTATGGTATTAAGGGAAAACACAGCATTAAAAGCTAACCAAAATGCTGAACTTCTAATGGCCATTTGAAGCAAATATTTAAAATGATTACTTATTTAGAACCACTGAATCATGAAAAGGAATATTATTGCTATAGCCATAGTTTTAACAATTTTTGGCTGCCAAAATGAAAATAAAAAATACGCCAGTGCCGATGCTGTTAGCACTGAAGAATTAGAAAATGCTCCCCTTGATAGTACCGCCGCAGAAAAAATTATTAAAACTGCAGATATGCGTTTTAGGGTAAAAGACGTTCAGAACACTAAAGAACAGCTGAGTAAAACCATAAAAGCACAAGGAGGAACGGTTGCTGAATTCTCTATCGAAAGTTCAATTCAAGAAACCGATAAGGTTAAACAATCAACAGATTCGTTAAAAGAAATTACTTCCTATCGTATCCAAGGTTATCTGGTGGCAAAAGTTCCATCAGAGAAACTTGACGAATTTACCAACACCATTGCTAAAATGGCGGTTTTTGTAGATCACCAGTCGATGAAGATGGACGACCAGAGGCATCGCTTATTTAGCAAATAAATTGAAGGCCCAGAATAGGGTAGATGCAATAGAGAAGATCAATAAAGTAGCCTTAAAGAAAAGTGCCAATGTAGAGTCATCGCTTTATATTAAAGATGATTATGTAGATAAGAAAATTGAAAATCTGCAGATCGATAGCCGGGTTAAGTTGAGTACGATAACACTAAATTTTTATCAGGATAATACGGTTAAAACAATGGTGGTTGCCAATGATAACTTATATGATTATCGTCCTGCATTTTTTAACCGGCTTTGGCTTGGCATTGTAAACGGCTGGACGATTTTTAAAGAAATCATTATTGCTATTTCGAATCTCTGGATGTTGGTATTGGTTGGTATTGCCGCTTTCTTTACAATAAAATATTTTATTAAAAGGAATAAACTGGCCATAGATGAAGCTACGAAAAGTATGATCGATCAAGCAAGGATATAAAAGTTATTATTACGGTTCCATGGTCTGTGTCTGCACGGACCACTTTAAACTAATATTTATCCAATAGACCCTGAAATAAATTCAGGGAGACGAATGATTTATGATTGATAATACACATTCCATGGTCCGTATCTGCACGGACCACTTTAAACTAATATTTATCCAATAGACCCTGAAATAAATTCAGGGAGACGAATGATTTATGATTGATAATACACATTCCATGGTCCGTATCTGCACGGACCACTTTAAACTAATATTTATCCAATAGACCCTGAAATAAATTCAGGGAGACGAATGGTTTATAATTGATAATACACATTCCATGGTCCGTGTCCGCACGGACCATACTAACATTGTCAATCAGAGCATAGTCGAAGACTTATTTTCTACTTTATTACTTCTTCGCTTTAACCGCTAACCCTTTAACCTTGGTTTTATTATCGCTTACGAAAGATTCCCAACCCGAATAAGTTTTAGATTTACCTCCGGTGCTAATTTTTTGAAAGGAATGGCAAACGGCTACGGCCAAACCATCTGTAGCATCTAAAAACTCAGGGGTTTCTTTAAAATTCAGCAGTCTTTGCAACATCGCTGCCACTTGCTCTTTGGTGGCATTTCCACTACCGGTAATCGATTGTTTAATTTTACGTGGAGAATATTCTGTTACCGAAATATTCCTTGAAAGTGCAGCTGCAATAGCTATACCTTGCGCGCGACCTAATTTTAACAGTACCTGGATGTTTTTCCCATAAAACGGTGCCTCAATGGCTAAAACATCAGGTTTATACTGATCAATTAACACCACCGTTTTTTCAAATATCCGCTGAAGTTTAAGAAAAGGATCATCTAAATGGGTCATTTTTACAACCCCTAAACTGATCAGTTCCGTTTTATTGCCCTTCTCCAAAATTACGCCATAACCCATCACCGCAGTGCCCGGATCGATGCCCATAATTACCCGTTCCTTTTTTTCGTTCAACATTACAGCAATATTAAGCATATTTGCAAACTAAAAAGATAATCTTGACAGGCAAGCACAAAAAAATATTATCACTTTTCATTAAAGCTGCAATTGTAATATTTGCTTTTTGGTTCATTTACCATAAGCTTGTTGCAAACAAGAACCTGCACAATTTTAGCAGCCTGTTAAAAGATATACCTCATGTTGAGATCATTACTGTAATAGGTATTGTAGTTATATTAATGTTCGTAAACTGGTTTTTAGAAGCTGGGAAATGGAAATATCTCATGAGCCATATCGAACCTATTAGTTTCTACAGGGCGATAGAATCAGTTTTTTGTGGATTAACCCTGGCTATTTTTACGCCGAACAGGCTAGGTGAATACGGAGGAAGAGTATTCTTTCTATCGCCAAAAAGAAGAATAGTTGGTATAGTGGCCATGAGTGTTGGCAGTATTGGGCAATTGGTATTAACCAATGTTTTTGGAGCCATTGCAGCCTGTTTTTTTGTTTATAGGTTCATTCCGATAGATCGTGTTCTTTTTATTGCTGTTGTATTTTTAGCCGTTTTTTTCTGCCTGTTTTTTCTGATCTTCTATTTTAATATCCGCTGGTTAAATGGAATTTTACTTTCTTTTAAGTTCACCAGAAAATATAAAAAATTTTACAGCATTTTAGCGCGTTACCGAAAAAGGGAACTGTTTAAAATCATTACATACTGTTTTGTACGTTATTTGGTGTTCAGCTCGCAATATTTCATTTTATTTGTGTGGTTGGTGCCCGGCCTGCATTATGCAGATATTATTATGATGACGTGTTTACTCTTTTTGGTACAGTCGGCATTGCCATCTTTAGATCTGTTTGACGTTGGAATACGCAGTGTTACCGCTGTAGAATTATTTAAACATGTAACCGATCAACATGTAGCCGTTATTGCATGCACTGCAAGTATTTGGCTCATAAATATTATAATTCCTGCTATCTTAGGCACTTATTTCGTTTTTAAACTCAATTTTTTTGGAAATCTTAAATCTAATTAGTCTTTTATCCGCTGCTTTGACCTTAATTTATGGTTTTTTAGTCCTCAATTTTATTAGAGGATGGCATAAGCTGATATATTTTACGCCAAAAAAATCAGGTCCACAAACCAGGGTATCAATCATTGTTGCAGCAAGAGACGAAGAAGCCAATATTAACAAAACCATTGATGATCTTATCGCGCAGCAATACCCTAAAGCCTTAACAGAGATTATTATTATTGATGACCATTCAACTGATCGTACGGCTGAAATTGTATTAAGTTATGCTGATCAGCACGTAAAACTGATTAAACTAAATGAAGATAGAGCGTTAAATTCCTATAAAAAGAAGGCGATACAAACTGCCATAGGAACCTGTACTGGCGACTTAATTATTACCACGGATGCAGATTGCAGAATGGGGGCAGAATGGCTTGAAACGATTGTAAACTTGTACGAAGAGAAAAAATATAAAATGATTTCTTCTCCGGTGGCTTATTTCCAGGAAAAAAGTTTTTTTGAACGTTTACAATCTTTGGAGTTTCTTTACTTAATAGGTTTAGGTGCTTCTACCATTGGTAACAAACAACCCTCTACCTGTAACGGTGCAAATTTAGCTTACGAAAAAACTACCTTTTACGAAGTTGGCGGTTTCCAGGGGATTGATGATCTCGCTTCGGGAGATGATGAATTGCTGTTGCATAAAATCGCTGCTAAATATCCCGATCAGATCGGTTTCCTGAAAAACCGGGAGGCCATTGTATATACTCACGCAAAAGAAACATTAGGCTCGTTTATACAGCAACGTAAACGGTGGGCTTCGAAAAGTACCCGTTATAAGAATAAAGCAATTATAGTGTTGGGGGTATTAATCTGGATCTTTAACCTATCTATCCTGGCAAATTTTATTACCGGGTTATTCATTCCGGGTTTTTTATCCATCACATTTTATCAATTATTGGTTAAAATGATTTTAGAAACATTATTTTTATGGGATGTAACAGGCTTTGCTAAAAGGCGCAGTTTACTCATATTAATTCCCGTTTTAAATGTGCTGCACGTATTGTATATGGTGTACATCGGCATTGCAGGAAACAGTGGAAAATACAATTGGAAAGGCAGAATGGTTAGGTAATGGATAATAGCCCATCAAAAAAAGTATGGTTAAAGTTTAAGCGAAATAAATTTGCCTTAGGTGGATTGATTTTCATATTACTTTTAATGGTGATGGGTATTTTAGGCTACCTGATTATGCCTGATGATTCTCCAAATGCGAATGTTCAAACACTTCAGCTCAATAAAAAGAAACCAGGCAGTTCGTTTACCTTCTTGATTATTGGCAGAAACCCTAAAATAGAAAAGGTTGGTTTTTTTGAAAGGATGCTTAACGGACAATCACCAACTTTTAAAAGTATTCCGATTACGGCATATAAAATAGAAAATCAAGCTGTTTATGTGCAAGAATACATTGGAGAAGATGAAAAAGCAAAAGAAACCAGGTACGAATTAAAAGATTTATGCCCTTCTTGTGCCATACCTTCAAAAATTGCCACTCAAAAAACGCTTTTCGAAGCAAATAACATATACAAACACACTTACATTTTAGGTACAGATATTTATGGTCGGGATTTACTGAGCCGGTTAATATGGGGTATCCGCGTATCATTATCAGTAGGTTTGATGGCTGTACTCATTTCGCTTTTTATCGGGGTGAGTTTAGGTGCAATAGCCGGTTATTTTGGCGGGCGAATAGATGCAGCAATCAGCTGGTTCATGAATGTGGTTTGGTCGTTACCCTCATTACTGCTGGTAATAGCCATTTCATTTGCTTTAGGTAAGGGTTTTTGGCAGATATTTATTGCAGTTGGTTTATCTACATGGGTTGATGTGGCCAGGTTGGTACGCGGACAGGTTATGGCATTAAAAGAAGTCGAATTTGTAGAAGCAGCAAGAGCATTAGGCTTTAGCACAAGCCGTACCATTATTAAACATATACTGCCAAACATTGCAGGCCCTATTTTGGTGGTAGCCTCTTCTAATTTCGCCTCTGCCATATTGTTGGAAACAGGACTTAGCTTTTTAGGTTTCGGTGCTCAGCCACCAATGCCCAGTTGGGGGAGCATGATTAAAGAACATTATGGCTACATAATTATGGATGCTGCTTACCTCGCTATTTTACCCGGCTTAGCCATTATGCTTACCGTTTACGCTTTTAATGTGCTTGCTATTGGCCTGCGTGATGCCTTTGATGTAAAAGGACAAAATGTAACGGTTTAGGCATGCATAAAAAAAGCAGTACCAATTACGATACTGCTCAAACCTTAAAAAACAAAAATCTTAAGCTGTTGCTGTTAATATATTACCTGCAATTGTAATTGGGTAAATTTTAAGGGCACTTGTGGTACCACCATCGCTCGGTTGCGCCAAAATACTACCTGATGTAGTATACCTCGAACTATGTAAACCACATTGAATGTAGTTACTGGCCTGTATAAAACTCAATGCACCGCCCTGATGTGGGCAGGCAGCCTGTGTAGCCACAAAAGATGAGGCAGTGTTGCCGGCAGCGGTTCTGATAAAAAGAATGCTGTTTACAACCATTGATGCACCAACGGTTAATAATTGCGTGCTCAGATCTACCTTTGCTGAAGTACCTGAAGGAATGCCACCACCATTTGGTTTATTAGGTTCGGGTGAATCACTTTTTTTGCCACAAGCCGAAAAGCAGGCCCCAGTGCATACCATTGCTACGCCCAGGCCTAAAGATTTGATAAATTCATTGCGTTCCATAATTTTCTTATTAGTTATAGTTTGTTTGGTTTAATCTACTTTGCTTTCTTTTTATCGAAAGAGAACCTTCTGGCAATGCTGAAACCCCAACGGTATTGCCCTTTTAACCATGATGTATTGGTATCGGTAATAAATTGTGATTCTTGAATAGCGGTAGCGTTGGTAAAGTTTAGGTGGAAAATATGCCCGCCGGTTTCAAATTCCAATCCGGCACCAAGTGTGTTGTAATATTGATTGCCTGATGTGTTTTCTAGGTAAGCCTTTTTACCTTTATTTCTGAACGGAAACGTGTAATCTGCCACAAAAGCCATGCGTTTTGTGATTTTAATACGGCCACCAACTGAAAGGGCAAATAAGTCATTTTCATCACCAAAAACAGTAAAATTCCGGTGTACGTAGGATGGCATGATCAGCATCGAAAAGTTTGAATTGAACTTGCGTGCAATTACACCTTGTAAAACATATACCAGGCGATCTTGAAAGTTACGATAAGCGTTTGCTGCCGCAGGATCGGTTGATGCTTTTACCGCAGCAATTGTGCTGCTGCCGAATAAAGTTACCGCCACAGGTATTTTATCGTCGGTAGTTTGTTCTAAGAGGCGGTATTTTAAATTTCCTTCATATAGTTGAGTAACTATTCCCGCTCCTTTAGCCCTTGCCAAACCAACAGAAAGTTTATCACTGATGCCGTATTCAAAACCGATTCGTATATCGGTTGATTGATCCAATCCAAAAAAGTTTTTTATTCCGCCACCATTCCCGGCAATGTCTCCAAACCTGTGGTCTACCCTAAAATCCATTTCATTTTTATAAATGGTTTCATTGGTTTGTATATTAATGAGTTTCGTTGCTTTAAAAGTGGCTTTTACATTGCTCTTTTCTTTTGGAATCTCCAAGGCGTTTTCAAGGGAATCCTGTGCAAAAGCAAATGATGGAAAGCCGAAAATAAATAGATATAAAAGAGATTTTAGATGATGTTTCATGAAATTTTATTTTTTAGGTTGATAAGTAGCAGTCATTTTTACCTGGATGGTTTCTGCAATCTGTTTAAATACAATCGTTGGAATTTTGATATCATGATCTGCCAGTTTTACATTAAAAGCAGAACTTGCCTTCGCCTCATTATTACCAATAACCAATGATCCTTTTGCCGTATATTCTTTAGTTACGCCATGTATTTGTAAGTTTCCTTTTACGGTAATAGGGTAGGTGCCTGGTTTCGAAAAGTCGATCTGTTCAACAATTTTTCCCTTAAAATCTGAAGTGGGATATTTATCGCTTTCGATATAATTTTCGTTGAAATGTTCCTGCATCAGCTTTTTCTTAAACTGGTAAGAGGTATTATTAATCTTGAAAATGATTTCGTTGGTTTTGATGTTAATTGCAGAAGCTCCTGTTTTGCTTTGCGCATCAATATCTTCTACAGGTGTAGTAGAGAAGAATGAAGAAGTAACGTTTTTACTTATCCATATTTGTGCCTTTAAGCCCGTGCATAAAAACAAGGCTAATAACGTGAAAATTAATTTTTGCATTTGTAGAATATTTACTGTTAACGAATATTTTGTTTGCTGTTGATGATCTACTATTCGGGCATGTTTTTATCAAACCAGGCTTGGAGTAAGTCTCTTTCATTGGTAGTTAATGTGCTGCCTTTGGGCATGGTTTTAGTAACCAATATACTGTTGGCTACACGGGCATCGCTTTTTACTGAGGCTAAGCCGTTAAATAACCAAATGCTTTTAAGAGACCCATTAGGACCATGGCATCTGCCGCATTTGGTTTCCAGCAAGGCGCCAACGAAATTGGTATAGGTAACGTTTGCAGTTGTAACCACTGTTGGGCCATTTGGAACTGTAGTTTCGGGTTTTATCTCCTCTGCTTGTTTTTTTGAGCAGGCAAAAAGTAAGGCGGTAAACGCGACCAATAAAACTAGGGAACTTTGTTTTTTCATAAGGTATTTGTTAAAAATTAGCGTGGTGCAATTGAAATTTTAAGCGAATCGTCAGAATGGCTTGCAGATTTTACCGATATGTATAATATGATCAGAAATGATGCGAATAAAATCGCAATAACCTGTTTTTTTGCTGTCATATGCCAATAGCTTAAAATTTGTGTTTTGTTTAGTTAAAAATTCTTACTTTTTTAATTTGAGTAAGTGTTATAAATCGATTTTCTTTTGAAATCTTAATCGTTACGTAGCTTTTTACCTATTGGTTGCCTGAAATAAAAAAAAAGACAAAAAAAAGCCGTGTCGATTTTATATCGGCACGGCTTACTCACTAAATTGTTTTAACCTTTAGTTAAAATCTTCTGCTTTTAAAGGTGGATTAACCTTAATCTCTTTTATTACAATTGCAAATTCCTAGCACCTTGTGGAGTTGATATTGATTGCGTTAAAGTAAACGGAAACAATACATCGCCAACTTTTTTATAATTGCTGTATTCGGTAGTTTGACTGATTTCTACACCACCTTTGGTTGTAACGCTTTCATCCTTTAAAAGTAAACCTGATTTGGTATCGTAATATTCGGTTTTCTTTTTTCCTGATGGAGAAGTTACTGTTAATTTAAATGCATCGGCGGTTCCAACTTTTGCGCTCCCTGCTGATTCTATTTTAGTTCCATCTGTTGCATAGTACAATTGTGCGCCATAGCCTTTATCATCTTTCTTTTCGTTAAGGTCATCACCGGTTAATTCGGCTTTTTGACCCATCTGCATAGAATAACCAGTTTTTCCGTTATAAACCTGTTTCATTGCTGTTTGGCCAGCCATCGAAATTTCCATGCTGCTTAAGTTTGGTGCCATGTTTTTAATGGTAACCGCTAACTTCTGGCCCTGCATTTCCATTTCACCGGTTTGCTGTAAAGAAGTAAGTTTTTTAATGGCCTCTTCTCCGCCAATTGCTTTAATGTAATTCTTAATCACGTCAGCAGGGGCTGCTATTGGTCCGGTAGTTGCTTCGGTAGCTTTAACAGGACTTGCATAATTATCGTAAATTTGGGTTTTAAAGCCTGCTTTAGTTAAGCCTGCGGTAAATGCATCACTTTTACCCACAATAACAATCCGGGTATTGTCATGATTGTAATACTTTTTGGTAACCCTTAAAATATCATCAGTAGTTACCGCATTTACTTTTTGCAAATAAGTACGGTAAAAATCTTTCGGTAAACCGTTAATCAGGATATTACTTGCGAACCCTGCTGTACGTGCCGGATTTTCTAACCCTAATGCAAACGAACCGTTGAAAAGATTTTTTGCATTCTGCAATTCATCGGCAGAAACTTTTGTGGTGCGGATGGTATTAATTTCTCTTAAAAATTCTACCACGGCACTATCAACTTTCTCGTTTCTAACCGCAGCGTTTGCCAAAAATTTTGATTGAAAACGTCCGGAACCAGTGCTTGAGTATGCGCCATAGGTAAAGCCATGTTTCTCGCGAAGGTTGTTGAATAATCTCGATTCAGAGCCTCCACCTAAAATCTGGTTTGCCAATAACACCGGGAAATAATCAGGGTTGCTCATCGGAAGGTCGATTAAGTTTACTACTGTGATTTCTGATTGTACTGCATTACTTACATTAATGATATCAACTTCAGTTTTCGCTGGGTTAGCCACCTTTGCAAGTACCGGTAAGGTTAAAGCGGTTCCTTTCCAATCGCCAAATGATTTTTCGGCAAGGGCTTTTGCAGCTTCAGGTTTAATATCACCTACAAAAGTTAAGTAACCTCTTGATGGCGTAATGTATTTCTTGTAGGCAGTTTTTACATCATCCAAAGTAATGCCATTTAGCGAAGATTCGGTTTCGAATTCTCCATTGGGATGGTTTTTTCCATATGCCAATGCATTAACCACCCTTTCGGATATCGCTTTGGCACTTTTTTCGCTCGCTTTTAGGCCGGTTATTGCCTGAGATTTTAATTTCTCGAAAGATTCTGGGGGAAATGCTGGTTTACGGATGCTCTCTGCCATAAGTGCAAAAGCCTGAGGAAAATAACGCGTTAAAGCCGAAGCTGAACCGCCATAAGCCCCCGCACCAACATTAGCACCCAACTGATCTACTGCCTCATCGAATTGGGCTTTTGTTTTTGTAGTGGTACCTTCGTTTAGCATACTGCCCATCAGCCCAATCACACCTGCTTTTGCTCCTTCGGTAATCGGACCTGCATCAATACTGTAACTTGCAGAAATTTTTGGCAGTTTATGATTTTCGACAACCAAAACCGTAATGCCGTTTGATAATTTATATATAACAGGATCGGCTACGGTAATAACTGGTGCCGGACCTGGTTTTGGTTTTTGGCTTCGATCTATAGTTTGTGCTGAAATACCTTGAGCCAATAAGGAAACTGCAGCTATAATGAATAATTTTTTCATGTTTTTAATAGTTAAAATGAAAAGCGCTCCGCTTATTTTTTAGGTAAGTAATACAATACAACTCTCTGGTTTTTGTTGAGGTATTTTTTAGCAACATCTCTAATCTCCTCACGGGTGATGGATCTGATTACCTCTAATTCCTTATTAATGTCGTTAGTATCCTTATCGTGAAATGTGTAACCATCAGCCAGGTTTTCTGCGATACCGAGCATTTTGCTATTTGCACTTACATAATTGTTTTCGAACTTATTTTGCAACTTTTTGTAATCGCTTTCGCTGATTAAATCGGTTTGAAGACGCAAAACTTCCTCATCAATATCTTTTAACAAATCGTTAAGGGGGGTGTTTTTATTTGGTAAGGCAAGGGTAATGTAAGCTCCATAATCTTCCAGCGAATAATTAAAAGCAGCAACCTGTAGAGCCGTTTTCTTTTGATCGACCATTTTAGTGCTTAATCTCGAACTTCCTCCTTCTGATAAAATTGAGCTTATCATTCCTAACACTTTACTTTCTCTGGTTTTCATTCCAGGTACGCGGTAAGCTGCAAAAATTGCAGGAATTTGAATATTGGCGTCGTAAGCAGTATCAATAATTTCTTTGGTAATTTCTGGCAATTTGAAGTCTTTACGCACAATAGGGGCACCCTTAGGTACTTCATCAAAGTAAGATTTTACCAAACCTTTGGTCTTCTCTATATCTAAATCGCCTGCAATGGTTAAAACAGCATTGTTCGGTACATAATATTTTTTAAAGAATGCTATAAATTCATCAAGTTTAGCCGCATCTAAATGCTCCATTGAACCAATTGGCTGCCAGCGGTATGGATGCCCATCAAACAAATGGCCAAAAATTTTCTCAGTAAATTTTCCGTAAGGTGCATTATCAATACGTAAACGTTTTTCTTCTTTAACAACTTCGTTTTGGGTTTTTACTCCACCCTCATTAATTACCGGATGTAACATCCTTTCACTTTCTAACCATAAGCCGAGTGCCAATTGGTTTGATGGGAAAAGCTCATAATAAAAAGTGCGGTCTTGAGAGGTATTGGCGTTGTTTTGTCCGCCATTACTACTCACCAGTTTCATGAAATCTCCTTTTTTGATGTTTTTAGAGCCTTCAAATAATAAATGTTCAAAAAAGTGGGCAAATCCTGTGCGTTGGGTTTCTTCATCTTTTGAGCCAACATGGTACATTACCGAAACGGCAACAACGGGAGCGGTTTTGTCTTGGTGTAGAATGACGTGGAGGCCATTGTCCAGGTCAAATTCCGTGAACTGTACTTTTTGGGCAGAAGCACTTAAATACAGACCGGAAAAAGCCAAAGCAAAAAGAATTCTTTTTTTCATAAGGTTTTAATAGGTTTTGTTTTAATGATACGAAATGATCAAAGGCTGAGGCGAGTGATTATTTCTTGAAATAGTTAATTTGATTTTTTCACATGAAGTGAAATAACAATAAGGAAGGCCTAAATTATGGAATAAAACAAAAAAAGCGAGTATTAACTCGCTTTTTTTTAAGATTTATGATCTCCAGGCCTTATATTGGTTAATTAAACCATTTGTGGAGCTATCGTGACTCGAAATTTGTTCGCTACCTGCTAATTCAGGAAGAATCTTTTTGGCCAATTGCTTGCCTAGCTCAACTCCCCACTGGTCGAAGCTGAAAATATTCCAGATTACGCCTTGTACAAAGATTTTATGCTCATACATGGCAACTAAGCTACCCAAAGTATATGGAGTTACTTTTTTAAGTAAAATTGAATTTGTCGGGCGGTTTCCTTCAAATACTTTAAAAGGAGCAATTTTTGCAATTTCAGCATCCGATTTGCCTTCTTTTTTCAACTCTCCGGTTACTTCTTCTTCAGTTTTTCCATTCATTAAAGCTTCTGTTTGTGCAAAAAAATTGGAAAGTAAAATTGGATGATGATCGCCAAGAGGATTTAAACTTTGCGCCGGTGCAATAAAATCTGCAGGAATAATTCTTGTTCCCTGGTGAATTAACTGGTAAAAAGCATGCTGGCCATTTGTACCAGGTTCGCCCCAGATGATGGGGCCGGTTTCGTAATCAACTTCATTGCCGTTTCTATCCACGTGTTTACCATTACTTTCCATATCGCCTTGCTGAAAATATGCTGCAAACCTGTGCATGTATTGATCGTAAGGTAAAATTACCTGCGTTTCTGCATTATAGAAATTAATGTACCAAACACCCAATAAACCTAAAATTACAGGGAGGTTGCTTTCAAATTCAGCTGTTTTAAAGTGGTTATCGGTTGCGTGTGCACCAGCCAATAATTGTTTAAAATTGTCAAAACCGATACTTAAAGAGATCGATAAGCCAATAGCACTCCATAACGAATAACGGCCACCAACCCAATCCCAAAACTCAAACATATTTTCGGTATCGATCCCAAAAGCAGAAACATCTTTGGCATTTGTAGATAGCGCAGCAAAGTGTTTGGCAATATCGCCTTCTTTTCCACCTTTATCTAAAAACCATGAACGTGCAGAGTGTGCGTTTGTCATGGTTTCTTGTGTGGTAAATGTCTTAGAAGCCACCAAAAAGAGGGTAGTTTCAGCATTTAAACCGGCCAATGTTTCGGCGATGTGTGTACCATCTATATTGGAAACGAAATGAATATTTAAGTGATTTTTATAATGTTTAAGGGCTTCGGTAACCATAACCGGACCTAAATCTGAGCCACCGATACCAATATTTACCACATCTGTAATGGCTTTGCCTGTGAAGCCCTTCCAATCACCACTGATAATGCTGTTGCTAAATTTTTCCATTTTAGCCAATACCGAATTAACTTCAGGCATTACATCCTTGCCATCAACCAAAATTGGCGTATTGCTTAGGTTACGTAAAGCGATGTGGAGTACCGAACGATCTTCTGTTTCGTTAATTTTATCGCCATTGTACATCGATTTTATGGCTTTATCCAATTTACACTCACGTGCTAACTGAATCAGCAAAGCCAATGTTTCGTCGCTAATGCGGTTTTTACTGTAATCCAATAAAATATCCTCAAAAAAAACTGAAAACTTATTAAAGCGATCTGCATCTTCAGCAAATAGATCTTTAATGCTTTTTTGATTAATATCTATAAAATGATCGGCTAAATACTTGTAAGCCTCAGTTTCTGTAAAATTTACTTTAGGTAACATAATCTTTGTTTTTTTGTAAAAGTAATAAAGCAAAAATTTAAAACGGTCTTTTTAATGTTCAAAATCATTAAGAATTTTTAATGTCGAATAAACGCCTTAACTTTAATAGAAAGGTGCTGTTAATAACCATTGTTGTTTTAACCATTAACTTAATTACCATGATAGAAAATTTAAATGAAATGGTGCGCGAAAACGTACAGGAAAGTGTTGTAAACAATGCTGCTATTCCGAATGAGCATAATGAAGCAGTAATTCAAGCAGCTTCGGGTTCTATTTTCGATACGCTTAAAAACCAGGTGTCCTCAGGTAATATTGGTGCTTTAACCGATATTTTTAATGGAAATAAAGCAGAGGGTAATCAGGTTGCCGCACAGGCTTCGGGTAGTTTTATGGATAAACTTAGTGGATTGGGTATTAATGCCGATACGGCAAAATCTTTGGCTGCAAGTATTATACCAGGGTTGATTGCCAAGTTTACACAAAAAACGAATGATCCGAACGATAGTTCTTTCAATATTAAAGATGTATTGGGTAGTTTAGGGGGTAATGATGGCAAATTTGATGTGAGTGATGTAATTGGTATGTTTAATGGTGGCAAACAAGCACAGCAGCCAGGTGAAACTGGTGAAGGTGGCATTATGGATAAATTGAAAGGGATGTTCTAATGCTGCCTTTAAGGAGATTTTGAACTTTAATGGCATAATGGCTGTTAAACTTGACAAATCAAAAAAATCACTATTGCATAGTATCGTACAATTCCATCTCCCCTTAAAATTGTTTAGATTAGAGCACCTAAACTAAACAACTATTTATGAAGAAAATATACCTGCTCAGCATTTCCTTATTAACGTTAAATTCTTTTGCACAAAAATCAGATTTGAGGCCATTGGTCTCAAAAAAAGCTGATGCCATTGAACAAAAAGTAATTACCTGGCGTCGCGATTTTCATGAACACCCTGAATTGGGCAATACAGAGGTAAGAACTGCGGGCATAATTGCAAAACATCTCGAATCTTTAGGGATTAAAGTTTCAACTGGAGTGGCAAAAACTGGTGTGGTGGGTATTTTAAAGGGTGGAAAACCTGGCCCGGTGGTGGCTTTACGTGCCGATATGGATGGCTTGCCGGTAACCGAAAGGGTGGATGTTCCGTTTGCTTCGAAAGTAAAAACGCAATATAACGGCCAGGAAGTTGGAGTTATGCACGCCTGTGGACATGATAGCCACGTGGCCATTTTAATGGGGGTGGCAGAAGTGCTGGCTTCCATGCAAAAAGATATACAAGGTACGGTGAAATTTATTTTCCAGCCTGCCGAAGAGGGTGTGCCAGCAGGAGATGAAGGTGGAGCAGCTTTAATGATTAAGGAAGGGGTGTTAGAAAACCCTAAAGTGGATGTGATATTTGGTTTGCATATCAATTCTCAAACCGAGGTTGGCGAAGTTACTTACCGCCCGGGTGGCACAATGGCCGCTGTTAACGACATGAAGATTACGGTTACCGGCCGACAGGCTCATGGTGCTTATCCATGGAGCAGTATCGATCCGGTTGTGGTTTCGGCTCAGATTATTAATAACCTGCAAACCATTGTGAGCAGAAATTTAAACGTGACCGAGAATCCCGGTGTAGTAACTATTGGGGCTATCAATGGCGGTGTACGATCGAACATCATTCCCGAAAAAGTAGAAATGCTGGGTACGGTACGTAACTTTAGCAAAGAAGATGAGGCTATGTTTATCGAGAGGATTAAAACCATAGTAACCAAAACTGCCGAAGCTGGTGGTGCTACCGCCGAAGTAAAAATTCCTTACAGCAACCATTATCCGGTTACTTTTAATCATATTGCCCTTACCGAAAAAATGCTGCCTAGTATGCAAGCAACAGCAGGCAAAGATCATGTAAAATTAAAACCACCAGTTACCGGCGCTGAAGATTTTTCTTTCTTTCAGGAAAAAGTCCCTGGCTTGTTTGTGTTTCTTGGTGGAATGCCAAAAGGTAAAGATCCATTGAAAGCGCCATCTCACCATACTCCTGATTTTTACCTTGATGAAAGTGGCTTTGTGTTGGGTGTTAAATTGCTTTCTAACCTCACTTTAGATTATATGACAATGAAGAAATAAGATGATGTTTAATCATCTTATTTCTTTACAGTTTTTTTGCCAAATTGTCTTGGGTAATAGGAAAACGTTGTCATAAAGTATTGCTGTAACACATTTTGTGTGCCTACTGTAAAACTGTTAACGCCACCATAGTTAATAATATTGGTGTTTTGATGGAGCAGATCCATGGCCGAGAATTTAAACTCTGCGTTGTTTCCCTTTAAAAAGCGGTATGTTGCGCTTGCATTCCATATGGCGAAATTAATATTTGCAGCACTGTTCGATTTGCTGGAATTAAAGCTGATGTTGCTGCTTAAGGTAAATTTTTTGGTAATGTTATAAATTGAGCTTAATGAACTGGTTAAATTTATTCCACTGTATTTTGTATTAAAAGCTTCCTGCTCCGATCTATAAGTATCAAATCCCTGGCCTAACTCTGTGGCAAATTTATCTTTATAAGTATAGTTTAAACTTAGTTTTGCATTGGTATTTAAGGTATTCGAAAAACTAAATACATCATTGAGGTAACTGGCACTTTTTGCAATATTCAATCCACCGTTTATGCTTAGTTGCAGTTCTGAGGTTTTTAATTTAAATGTTTTCCTTAAATAACCACTGGAGTTAAAGTATTTATTGCCATTGGCATTGGTTAAATAAATGGTTCGCTTGTTTTGGTTATCAATAAAAATACTATCTACTATTCCATCATTTATAATACCTGCAGATACATTAAAGTTATAATTTAAGGTGTTTTTGCTTTTTTGATCAGAATGATTCACATTTAAGTTAATAGATCTGTCTTTTGATTCCCTAAGTTTAATATTGCCTATTTGTAAGTTATACACATTAGTACTATCAATTAAAGGAGCCAGTTGCTGTAAAGAGGGTATAATAATATTGGTTTGATAAGTCAAGGTAATCGACCTGTAGAATTCGCCATATTGGTAATTGCTTGAAGTGATATTGATTTCAGGTACAAAGCTGTTGTACGCGCGGTTGATGTTTTGCTGTGCCTTATCAGATTGATTATCCTGAATAATAAAGCGGTGTTTTGCCGAAACCTGAATCTGTAGATTTTTATCATACCGGTTAGATAAACTTTTTCTGAAAGATTTGCTTAAAGTGATACCTGGCGTTTCATCAACCAAATTTGTTTTGGTATGATTACTTAAATAACTATTGGTTGCATAAATCCCTCCTTTTAAATCTTCCACCTGGTTGTGGTCGGTATTGTGCTTAAGTGCTAAATTGTTGGATAGTGATAAATCGAAGTCAGCAAGATTTTTATAACCGAATAAAAGCGATTTTAAATTGGGAATTTCCAATGATAGGTTTTGATTGATGGATTTTCGCTGAGTGTCATACCTTCTATCGAAATCCGTATTGGATGCGGGGTCTACAAACGACCTAAAAGAGGTTAAATTAGACCTTTGGTTATCATTATCATTTACCGATAATTGATAACTCGCATTTAGGCCATTAAAACGATGTTCTTTTCTGGTAATATAATTTGGAGATAAACCATAGCTTATGGCAAGATTGAATCCTTTGTTGTTAAAGTCATTTTGTGCCCTACTATTATTGGTACTGGTAAGCACATTCTGACCATTGTAAGCACTTCTTTGTGTATCATTGTTTGACGTACCATTATTTACAGACATTGACGGCCTAATGTTAAACCTGTGGTTTTCGTTCGCATATTCGAAATTCGAATCAAAGTTTTGATTTGTTGATGCAGAATTGCCTGTAGAGGTGTTTGTATCGAATATTTTTTCAGTAGCATTGATTGAGGTGGTGGTTTGCGCATCAGATAAACTTTCGTTGTTTCTGTTTTGTATAAAATAATTGGCGTTTATGGTGCTTTTTTTATTATACTCAGGTTTTTCTACAAAGTTGTAGGTAAAAGTTACGCCACCTATATTGGGTTGGTTAATACCCGATTGCCTGAAATCAGGCTGATATTCTACATTTGTATTTAAACCTTTAAATGTACTATTGGCGGTTAAAGTTCTAACGTTGTTGGCTGTTTTGTTAATGTTGTTGCTCGCGCCGATAATACCAACCTGCATCTTGGGCGAAAACATGTTTAAGCTCGCATCAACCTCGTATTTTTTGGTGGTACCATAACCAGCACCAATTTTGCCAAAAAAACCAATATCCTTGCCTTTCTTAAGTTTTAAATTTACCGTCAGCGTGCTATCAAGTGGGTTTTTCTCATTTCTTTCACGATATACCTGAACTTTGTCTAAAGCATTTTTAGCTATGTTCTGTGTAGCAATTTTAAAATCGCCACCAAAAAACTGTTTTCCGTTTACGAGCAAACTTTTTACCTCGCGGCCATTCACGGTAATCTGTCCATCGCCCCACAAGGTTACATTGGGTATTTTACGCAAAAGATCTTCCACAACAGCATTTGTATCCAATTTAAAAGCAGCAGCGTTAAATTCGAGTGTATCGCCATTCATGGTAATAGGTGCTACCCTAATTTCCACATCCTGTAAATTGTTGTCTTTTATGGAGATAATCAATGTTTTTAAATCAAGGGCATTTTTCTCATCAACAATGGTGAAATTTTTCCGTAATAATTGGTAACCTACATGACTGATTTCTACATACATTTTAGCATTTAGCGGTAAATTTTTGAAGCTGAATTCACCATAATTATTGCTTAACTGATAGCTGATTAAGGTGCTATCGCCCTTAAACAACGATACTGTTGCCGATTTTAAATTGTAGTTGTGTGTGGTATCTCTAATTACTCCTTTTACAGCTCCAATCTGGGTTGGATTTGCCTGTTGGGCTTTTGTACTGTAAAAACTGAATAAAGATAAAGATACAATGAGGAGGCGTTTAAGATGGTACATTTAGGGATGGTTAGTCTAATTTAGGTTTAAGTTTGATAAGCACAGGATTACTCTTTTTATTCTGGGTTTTAAAATATGCTTCTAAAGCGGGTGGATATTTGTTTGTTTTACCTTCACTTTGTTCTTTAAATGCAAACATGGCCAAAGAAGAATAATTGGTGTAGAAATAGCCGTTTTCGTACAATTGGAAGCCGCGGTTAATGAAATCGTAGAAATCGCCGCTCGCATCTGTTACTGGCAAAAAGGAAGAAAGGGCATCGGGTTCCAAATCTTGTATAGATGTTAGCTCGTTGGTTTTCAAGTTATAAATCAATGCCTTTTTCATTGTTCTATCCCAGCCGAAGTTGTGCATTTTGAAATACAGGTTGTTGCCAACCAGGAAAGTGTTACTTAAACCATAAAAAACCTTTGGATTATTTTTGAAAAATTCTCCGCGCTTTTTTACATAAACCGGATTGCTAATAAAATCTCTCGGTAAGGAATTAGCTGCGGGAAATATAATATGGTAGGCAAGCGAAAGTTTTGATGGCCTTGCTTTATAAATGTCGTAAGAATAATAATTTAAATAAAGTATCTCATCTGGTGCGGTTTGAGAATAGCGCGAACCAGAGTTCCAAAATTCATCATTATCATATCTTTTTGAACTGTAAGGGAAATAGCCTACAGAATCTTTGTTCTTATTAATGAAACCCAATTCATAAAAAGTACTGTCTTTGCCTTGTTTTTCTAAATAATCAGGACGAACAATGGTTCCATTACTTGCAAACTTAAAATCGCGGCTGGAATGGCGGTTTACATAATCCTTTTCCATTATTTTTTTGACCAGTTTCCCCTTTAAATCAAAATAAAAAATGCGAACGCCTGCATATACGGCGATGTAGCTGATGTTGTTTTCTTGCTCAGGAATGAAACCATAAAACTCTGACTTGTTTTTTTCATTTTTATCCTGTTCTATATTGCTTGCATTGATTTTTGCTCTGTATTTCCCGTCTTTTCCAAAAATAAGTATGGCCTTGGTATCATAATCATATATCACGTAGTTATCTTCCATAATTTTCAACTGGCTGATACTACCAAAAAGACTTTCTTTAGTGGTTTCAAGCGGAATAAATTCTACTTCACTAAAAATCTGCGAAACAGCTGCGCCATGGGCAGTTTGTGGATCGATACGTAGGGTGAGCATTTCAGTGCTATCTATCTTTCCTTGCTGAGCCCAGGCTGCGGTACAGAAAAATAAATACGCTAAAAAGAGCATGCGCGTTTTCATTTGTATTGGTTAGAGGTTAATAATAGTTAAATATATCTGTTCAGTTTTAGCTACGCCACCTGATGAAGCGCAAGTTAATTTCCGGTCGATTTGATAAATATTGTTGGAAATTAATCAATTAAACAGTTAGTTGATTATTCATTTTATGATTTTAACAAGTTTTAACAGCTAAGTTACAGAGTAGGTTAATTTATAGCTGAAAAGGATTAAAATACAGGTAATTTAGTTCAGGCAAATTATCGTTGATTCTTAATCTTAACCGCCTGGATCATTTTAACCATTAAGAAGTTAAGTTTTCCTAATGTCCTTAATTCTTAAATGGTAAACGGCCTTTTTATTTCTAAAACATTAAGAAGTGAAGCTGGTTAAGGCTTTGATAAATTTGAATGTCTTTAACCGTTAAAGGATTTAGGTTATTTTCGTCACCATTAATATTGATGCTATCAAGGTTTTACTCAGCCTCACCTTAATAGTAGCTCATATTTGTTATATTTGTTGCTATGACCAAAGAAAATATTCAGGATTTAAGGGACAGAGTAGCGTCGCTGAGGAGGTATCTTTGACGTTGATGAGCTACTTTATGCCATTCGCGAAGAAGAAAAATTAACAATGGCACCCGATTTCTGGGATGATCCAAAGAAAGCAGAAAAAATTCTAGCAGAAATCAGCTCAAAGAAAAAATGGACTGATGGCTTTAACCAAACCAATAATGCGGTTGAGGATGCGGTAGTGATGTTTGAGTTTTTTCAATCTGGAGATGCTTCTGAAAAAGAATTGCAAGACCAGTTCGAGATCAGCAAAACTGCTGTAGAAGAACTCGAACTTAAAAATATGCTTCGTAGTAAGGAGGATCAACTTTCTGCAGTATTACAGATTACTGCCGGAGCTGGTGGAACCGAAAGTTGCGATTGGGCTTATATGCTGATGCGCATGTATATGATGTGGGGTGAAAAGAACGGTTATAAAATTACCGAACAGGATAGTCAGGAGGGAGAGATTGCAGGTATAAAATCGGTAACGCTTCAATTTGACGGTGATTTTTCTTATGGTTATCTTAAGGGCGAAAATGGGGTGCACCGTTTGGTTCGTATATCTCCATTTGATTCGAATGCCCGTAGGCACACTTCATTTGCCTCTGTTTATGTTTATCCACTGGTTGATGATACGATTCAGATTGATATTAACCCTGCCGATATAGAGTTTGAAACATTCAGAGCAGGCGGTGCTGGTGGGCAAAATGTAAATAAGGTAGAAACGGCTGTGCGGTTGTACCACAAGCCATCAGGCATTATTATTAAAAATCAGGAGTCGCGATCGCAATTGCAGAATAAAGAAAATGCGATCCGTTTATTGAAATCTCAATTGTACGAAATTGAAGAACGTAAGCGTAATGAAGCAACCGCACTGGTAGAAGGATCGAAGAAGAAAATAGAATGGGGCTCACAAATCAGAAGCTACGTTCTGGATGATAGGAGGGTAAAAGATCACCGTACCAATTATCAAACTTCAAATCCTGACGCTGTTTTAAATGGCGATATCAATGATTTTTTGAAAGCTTATTTAATGGAATTTTAATATTAAAAAAATGGCAAAGTCATCCATCATTATAATCTTATTGCTTATGGCAATCAACAGTATCAATGCACAAGAAGTTGTGCCTTTATATTCAGGCAGTATTCCTGGGGCAAAAGTTACACCTGCCGATTATGTAGAAAATACAGAGGTTCGTGCCAATGGTACGTTGAGTGTTACAAAAGTATCGGTACCTACTTTTACGGTTTTTTTAGCTCCGAAAAATATTGCTAATGGTACAGCTGTTATTATTTGTCCGGGTGGTGGTTATGGAGGATTGGCTTTTAGTCATGAAGGAACTGATGTAGCTAAAAGATTTAATGCCATTGGTGTAACCGCTTTTGTTTTAAAATACCGTTTACCGAGCGATCTTATTATGGTTGATAAAACCTATGGCCCTTTGCAAGATGCCCAGCAAGCAATTTACCTGATTAGGAAAGATGCCAAAAAATATGGTATCAAAACCAATAAAATAGGAATAATGGGTTTTTCTGCAGGCGGTCATTTCGCTTCAACCCTGGTTACGCATTATAACGATCTTAAAATTGCTGATCCCGAAAAGATAGATTTAAAACCAAACTTTGCCGCATTAATTTATCCTGTTATCAGTTTTGAAGAATCGGTACATACCGGCACAATGAAAAATTTATTGGGCCCGAATCCTCCTGATAGCTTAAAACATTATTTCTCGGCAAACAAAAATGTAACAAAAAAAACGGCTCCAACTTTTTTTGTTCATGCTAAAGATGATAAAACTGTTCCTTTTGCAAATAGTGTATTAATGAATGAAGCATTAAAGCAAAATAAGGTAGATACCGATATTTACCTTTACGAAAATGGTGGACATGGCTTTGGTTTAGTCAATAAAACTTCAGATGTGGATTGGTTCAACTTGCTGGCTGCGTGGATGAAAAAGGAGAAATTTTAACCCATTACATTTGTAGAAAGGCTAATAGATGCATTAACTTAGAGGCTGGTATGGGTATGGCACAAAATTATTGGGTGGTAACTTTTGGAGCACCACAGTAAGGCAAATTAAAAATCGAATTGGCCCTTTCCGGTTATTTGCTGCTTTTTATCGTTTTATCAATCACATCCAGTAAGCCATCGGTATAAGCATCATCGGTAAGTTCCCAAAACATAATGCCGTTTAATTTTCGATCAATTACATATTTCGTTTTTAATGAAATTGATTTTGGATCATCAAAAGTAGCGATGTATTTTGTTTGTGGATTATAATAATAAGGTGCCTGCGCCTGTTCATCCCAATAGTATTTATAGCCATTTTCGGTAGAAAACTGCTTTTTAAAATTTTTAAAAGAAGTTCCGCTTATAAATTTTGTTTGCTGGTACAAGCCTTGATTCGCATCGGTGGTATTTTCGAAAATTCTTGCATAAAATGCCGCGCCTAATGCAATTTTATTGGCCGGTACACCCAAGCCAATTAATGCTTTTACTGCGAAATCGCCAGAAAGTTTTTGTTGTGGCGTGCCATATAATGGAGAGTGGTGCCCGCTGGTTGTGGCATAACCGCTCACCAGATCGTAACTCATTACGTTCACCCTGTTTACTAAAGGCATTACTTTATCCCATTCAAAGCAAGAATCAATACAGTTTTGGGTTCCGCCTGCCGCAAAACTGATTTCAGCTTTTTTACCCAGTTTTTTGCGCAATTCTTTAATCAGTAAAGTAAAATTTTGCTTATCATCTACGGTATAGCGATGCCCCGGAAAGCCCATAACTGCAGGATATTCCCAATCCATGTCAATACCATCAGCATGGAAAAAATCTAGAATTTGTTTTGTGGTTTTGGCAAAGGTTTTCCGTCCATCTGCCCTGCTAAATACTTCTGAGTAATCTTTACAGCCACTCCAACCACCCATAGCTATCATCACCTTTAAATCAGGATTACGTTTTTTTAACGCAACCATACTGGTAATTAGTGCAGAATCTTTGGCCGATCTGATATTTAAGCTATCCCCTTTCAAATGTCCGAAGCTATAAATCAAGTGACTGAGTTTTTCTATCGGAAAACTGTCTATAACCGAATTTTGACCTGAATAATAAGCGATAACATTCGGTTTAACTCCTTGTTGTGCCTTTAAATTAATACTGAAAAATAACGACAAGATAATAACGGCAGCAAAATGAAAGGATAGGCGGTGGTTCTGGTTTAGTTTGTACACAGGTTCAATTTAAAAGTTTATTTTTCTGCAAGTATCTCCTGCAATTCGTTTAATTCGGCAACTTTTTCTGTAGCTCCTGCATTTTCGTAAGCCGAAATCAAGTTTCTGATTACGCGGCGTATAATATCAGTATTGCTGCAAGGCCTGTAATATTCTGGTAAGGCTTCTAAATTAAGCTGACGAAGAAACTGGTCTACATCATGTTTGCCGAAGATATTGCCACGGTTAAAAGCATTGATGTAGAAAAGAACGCCATACTCAGAACCTTCCTGTTTGCTGTCATCAATATAACCCAAAATAAAATGCTGCGGTAAATTAATCCCATAAACCGGCAGATCTAATTTTTGAGCAAGGGTAGAGTAAATAATGGCCAGCGAAATCTGATTTCCCTTTTTACTGTCTAAAACCTGGTTTAAATATGAGTTTTGCGGGTCGTGATGGTTTTTAGTATTGCCGCCGAAACCATATTGCTGGTATAAAACATGGTTAATCAACTTAACTTTCTCTACCGAACTCATCTCATATTGAAGGCCCAGCCAAATATCTCTTTTAATTTCTTCAATTTGGTTAATTACCTTCTGTTCGTCTAAATCAGGATATTGATAGCGGTTAATAATGAGTGCGCCTTGCAATAAATCAAATGCACCACTTAAATACCATAAATTTAAGTCTTCTTTAACAGTTTTAAATTGAATTTGGTGTACAATGCTCTCAATACGCTCCTGAAGTAAGCCATCAAAAGATTGTTCCCAGGCATTTTCTAAAAAATGAACCACCTCACCGCCATATTCGAGCAGTTTTTTTTCTACATGTTGGTACACTTCCTGATCCGGATCATCCAACAATTTTACTAAAGCACTTATCTCTGCGTTATTTTCCATAAAACATACATACGTTTGCGGCGTTTAATTACTTTTGCAATATTATGCTATTTCAATTTATTACAGATTACCTTAAACACCGTTTAACAGCAAAAAGCCGACATGGAACGCATTCGCCGTTCGTGTATAAGCTAGCTGATGAGGTAATTTACGATTTTACCGACAAATCTGAATACAAAAACATAGAAGAGCAGCGAAAAAAACTTTTTAATGACGATTCGATAATCACTGTTACAGACCTTGGCGCGGGTTCTCATCTCAATAAAAACCGTACAAAGAAGGTGAGTCAGATTGCAAAAAATGCATTAAAAAGTCCGAGGTTGGCCAAGCTGATTTATCGCCTTGCAAAACATACGCAGCCTAAAAGTGCAATAGAATTGGGTACCTGTTTGGGTATAACCACAGCATACCTTGCAAAAACGGATCCTGAAGCAGAAATTATTACCATTGAGGGCTGTCCGCAAACGGCAGAAGTGGCAAGGAAAAATTTCGAGGAGCTGGATTTAAATAATATCGAGCTCCATGTTGGCAATTTCGACCTTATTTTGCCCGATATTATTGCAAAGCAGCCAAGTTTAGACTTTGTTTATATTGATGGAAATCACCGTAAAGATGCTACCTTAAATTATTTTAAATGGTGCCTGCCTAAAGTTAATGAAGATTCCTTATTAATTTTTGACGATATTTATTGGAGCGAAGGCATGAAAGAAGCCTGGACCGAGATTAAAAACCATCCTGATGTTACCGTAACGGTAGATTTATTTTGGATTGGCCTGGTTTATTTTAAAAAAGGGCAGGCGAAAGAACATTTTAAGCTTAAATTCTAAGAAAATAATGACAGTTGAACCGAAATTAGAAGGAATTCAGAAAAGATCAGCCTTATTTATCCTTTTGATCAGCCTTTTTTCGGGGATTGGTTTTTATTTGATTTCGCTTTTATTCGAAATGAGCATGCTTACGCATATCATGTTTGGTTGGGATTTTTTCTGTTTGATTCTGATTACCCTGCATTGGTACATGTTTTTTCATACTTCAGCCGCCGAAACACACCTTAAAGCTAAAATGCAGGATGAAACGAGGGGAGAAATTTTTGCAATCGTAGTCGTTTCTACTTTTGCCGGTTTGTTAGCCGTAATTTTGGTGTTAATTAACAAAGAAATTAAGCCATTGGATTTGGTTATTGCCATTTCGGGCATGTTTTTATCGTGGTTTTTGGTTCATACAACTTTTAGCATGCGTTACGCACACCTTTACTACGGCGGTAAGCATAAAAAAACTGCTGATAAGAAAGAAACAGGGCTTGAATTTCCGGGTGATGATGAACCCGATTTTATTGATTTTGCCTATTTTTCCTTTGTGCTCGGAATGACTTTTCAGGTTTCCGATGTCGAAATTTCAAGTAGAAAAATCAGGAGGCTTTCCCTGCTTCATAGTTTAATCGCCTTTATTTTCAACACCGTTATTGTAGCCTTAACCATTAATGCGTTAGCTGGTTTAAGCAAATAATTTTTGATGTGGGTTGGGTATTAAATTCCGACTAACTACAGAACTTTTTCTCTTGATTAACTTCGATGGAATTTTTGGAAATGAGCATTCCAAAGCTTTTGGCGGTTTTCTGTCCCGCTCTCCATTCTTTCCGGTGAAAACCGGAACCACTCCAATCGGGTTTAGGTACAAAGGATAAATGCCTTTGGCTTCATGTTAGGAGCAGATGATCCTGGATAGTTTTATAAGGATTACTATTACTAAACTTGAGAGTTTAAATCTCAATCCCAAGTAGTGAAAAGCGAAGAATCACAGTCTGTGGGTTTTAAAAAAACTGATTAATATTATTTTATCTATCTATAAATCAGTATTTTATTTATTTTAACTGTTTTTTCAGTCATGTAACTTGTTTTTTAGTTGTAAAACTGAAAAATAAGTTATAGATTTGGTTATGGAAGAATTAACCAAAGCAGAAGAGCGCATTATGCAGGTTTTATGGAAACTGCAAAAAGCCTTTGTAAAAGATATTATCGATGAGCTTGAAGAAGAACCAAAACCACCATATAATACCATTTCGTCTATTGTAAGGCTTTTGGAGAAAAAAGGTTATGTAAATTATAAGGCTTACGGCAAAACATATGAGTATTTTCCGGCCATCACGAAAGATGAATATGCCAAAACCACTTTTTCAAAATTGTTTTCAGGCTACTTTGACAATTCTCCCACCAGTCTTTTATCATTCATGGTAAAAGAAGAAAAACTCAGTGAAAAGGATATAGAAGAAATTAAAAAAATCATTAATCAAGATGGAAAGCCATGATTTTAATCTACTTGTTAAAGGTTTCGGCATGTACACTGGTATTTTTTACTGTTTATCAATTACTGCTGGCCAAACTCACTTTTTTTAACCTGAATCGTGCTTATTTAATAATCATGCTGGTGCTGAGCTTCAGTATTCCGGCAGTTACCATTCAAAACCTGCACGAAGTAGCCGCTACAGAGCAGCAAAGTCCTGCTAAAATAGCGTACAGCAATGATGGGTTTATAGAAGCAGGATGGTGAAGCACAAGAAAGCACAATTGGCAAACCTGTAAATTGGGATCGGATTTTGGTTTACACCTACAGTTTAATTTTAGCCCTTCTTGTTTTTCGGATGCTGTTTATGATGCTTCGAATCCGGATGCAATTGAAAAAACATATGGTGGGCCAACAAGGGGTTGTTGTATTGGTTAATAAAAATTCGACGATAAAAAACTGTTCCTTTTTTAATCAGATCATTGTTGATGAATCACTCGGTGCTATAGAAAAACACCTTGTTATTAAACATGAATCTGTACATGTAAATCAGTTTCATTCTGTAGATAAAGTTTTAATCAATCTTATTGCAGCAATTCTCTGGTTTAACCCTGTTGTTTATTTCTGGCGGAATGCCATCGACCATAATCATGAATTTTTGGCCGATCGCGAAACATCAAAAGTTGCCGATAAAAAGGCCTATGCTTCTTTGCTTTTAAAGCTTGCCATGCCGGCGCAAAAATTATTCATCAACAGTTTTAGTAAACTTCCACTAAAAAATAGAATCATGATGTTATACAAAGAACCCAATGTAAAACTTAAAAAGCTGGCCTATTTAGCTATCATTCCTATTGTATTCATCTGCTGCATGGCCTTTGTAAACCGCGAAGAAGTTTTTGTAGAAAAAAAAGTAGCTATAGATGGAATTAAAAACACTGAAAACCAGGCTTCGGCTGATGCACCAACAATACCTAATGTTTATGCCTTGAAATACCTGAGTAGTGGTATAAAGGTTAATCCAAATGCAAACTTTGCTTTTAAAGCAATAAAACCGATATTGATTGTTGATGCTGGTCATGGTGGAAAAGACGGTGCGGTTGCTGCTTTAGATGGACAAAAAGAAAAAGATCTGAACCTTAGGGCTGTAAAGATTTTGCAGGAAGAAGCCGCAAAAAGGGGGATAAAGGTGATTTTGACAAGAACTAGGGATGAATATATGAAACTTAGCGATCGGTTGCCCAAACAGAAGGCTACAGCATTTATTTCCATCCACCATAATGCAACACCCGCCAATGAAGCCGCACCTTTTCCTGGTATTGAAGTGTATGTTTCTCAGTTGAACGGTAATATTAAAATTGCGGAAGATTTGGGTGCTGGTGTATTAAGCAAACTAAAACAATTGAATGGATTGGAAGTAAGGGATTCGTTAAAAAATGCCAATCTGTTATTGCTGCGCCAATCGAAAGTGCCGGCTATTTTAATTGAGCTTGGAAACATTTCCGACCGTAAAATATTGGATTATATCAATCAGGAAAACAACATCAGAAGAATCAGTAACCTGATTCTGGATGGATTTGTTGCTTTTTCTAAACGTGGTTGCTAAATAAATTATAACAATGGAGTGGTTAACCTATCTGCTTAAAGTTACGGCCTGTACAGTGTTGTTCTTCGGGTTTTATCTGCTGGTTTTAAGAAAACTGACATTCTTTAAGATCAATCGATTTTATTTATTGATTACCCTGTTGCTTAGTTTTATTATTCCGGCTTTACAGTTTGAAGTTGAACGCAATATGCCTAGGCTAGAAACTGAACTTGAAGGCATGCCAGAATTAAAACCAATTTATCCTGCTCCTATACAACTTATTCAGCCCATAGTAGTTGATTATCAACCAGAGGTAACACCTAAAATTGATTGGTTAATTTTAATGCCTTATGCCTATGGAAGCATCGCGCTGATTTTACTACTCATTTGTGTATGGCGATTGTTCATTTTGCTTAGGCATACAGGCACTTATACCAAAAATAATAACGGTTTAAAGTTGATTGATAAGGCTAAAGGTTTTACCAATTGTTCCTTTTTTAATTACGTTTTTATTGATGGGAGTACCTTAGGTGAATTAGATTTAAAGGTTTTGCTTCAAACATGAAGAAGTGCATGCGAAGCAATACCATTCTATTGATAAAATACTGCTGATGATCTGTAAATCGGTTTTATGGTTTAATCCGGTTATTTATTTCTATGATAAAGCTTTAGAGCAGGTGCATGAATATGAGGCTGATGAATTTACTTCTGCCAACTTTGGTAATCAGGCTTATGCCAACCTGTTGTTAAAACTCGCGATTAGTAAAAGTAATATGCCGTTCATTCACAATTTTGTGAAAAGCCCGATCAAAGACCGCATTAAAATGTTGTTCCACTCGAAATCTAAAAACATGAAAAAATTCAGGTACTTATTGGCCATTCCTGTTGTTATGGGATTAATCTGGCTATTTGCTGTGCAAGTGATATATGCGCAACATATAAATGATGACAGCAAACCTTCGAAAAATTTCTACCAGGGAACGCTAAAAGGCAAAGTGCTTAACACTAAGAAAGAAGCCATCGGTTTATACACGTTCGATTTATTAGCAGAGGGAAAGATTTATCCGATTGAAGCCACCATTTTTAAAGATAAAATTAAAGTTGGCGACGAGCTTATTGTCTACATCGACGGTACTGGCTTTAATATGAAAAAAATGGATAAAAACGGTAAAGTTATTGCCGAAGCAAAAGGACCAATTTATAGTGCAACAAGGGTAACAACTTTAACAGGAGTTGTACTTTACGAACGAAAGATAGAAAACCACGCCTTTTTATATGAAGCCAATAAAGCACGTTCTGCATCATCCAAAATTAAATCGATCACAAAAGGTGTGAATGGTAATATCGAAAAAATTGTTTTAAACGATGGCTTTTTTACCATCAATTTAAACCTTGCTACTCAAAATATAAAAAATAGCGATTTTAAAATTGGCGATCGGGTGCTGGCTAAGTTTATTGGCGAAAAATTGGTATCGAAGAACACTTATACTACAGATAAATTGATTGTATTATATTCTGAACCTAAAAAGTATACGATTAAAAATGAAGCACTTTATAATCGCTTTTATTTTGGTGATGGGAAACAAAAAATAGTTGCAGTAAAAAATGAACCGGCCAAAATATCAGGGCCTGTAGAGCCTAAAATTATCTCTTTTTCTAAAATAACCGGAGATGTGAAGCATAAAATCTCTTATATGGAGAATGCGGTTATCGATATTATCAACTGCAGGCTAGAAGCTAAATATGTTGAATTAGACAGGGCAAACAATAAAATGATCGCTAAAAATGCAGTTTTGAAGGCTAATGAAGGCGGATCAGTTACAGCTAAAATAATAATATTCGATCTCAGTAATGGAACTTATGTTGCAGAAAACGGCAATCGTAATTTAAAGGTTTCGGATGGAGATGCCCCTGATTTGCAAAGCATTAGAGACTCTTTAACGAAAGTAGAAGAATCAGGCATTGATAAAATCAAAAATCTGATTTCGCCAACCATTAAAAAACAAAATGAATCAATTAATAATCATTTTTTTAAGGACAAGAAATTATCTTTTTCATCTGATTCTGTTAAGCTTAGCAAAACTAAATTGATTTATCATTATACAGGAAACGTTAAAATAGAAAACGATGGATTAACTATTCTAGCTTCTGATGCCATATACGTTAAAAATTTGAATACGCTTAATGCCAGGAAGGTAAAATTATTATCTAAAGATAAGCAGAGCATAATTTCAGCTGATTCTATTACTTTGAATGTTGAAAATTCGAAGATTAAAATATTTGGGAAAAAAGATTGAAAAGTTAATGTTCTATAAAATCTTAGCTGTCATAATTATAGTATTCACTTTTTTATCCTCAAGTGCTCAAATCAAGCTCTCTGGTATAATAACAGATCAAGAGGATAAAACTTTACCGTATGTTACCGTTAAAATTATAAACGCTAAAAAACAGGTTAATTACACACAAACTGATAGTGCCGGATTGTATCATTTTAATAATTTACTGGCCGGAAAATATGTAATTGCTTATTCAGTAATCAATTATGAAACAGAAAACCGGGCACTCACTTTAAATGCTGATACAATAATTAATATTCAACTTAATGCAAGTTTAAACGCGCTTAAAGATGTTCAGATCGATGCTAAAAAGGTTTTAATTGAAAAAAAGATCGACCGTACAGTTTTTATTGCGGAGCATAGTGTATCTGCTATTGGTACAGATGCTTTAGAACTGCTTACTAAAGTGCCCGGCGTAAGGGTTTTAAACGATAAGGTTTCTTTAGTAGGTAAAGGAGATGTAAATGTTATGATTAACGATAAACTGGTGGTATTATCAGGTGATGAGTTATCGAATTATTTAAAATCGATCCCTTCGGCCAATATTTCCAAAATTGAAATCATTACCAATCCGCCTGCCAAATATGATGCACAGGGAAATAATGGTTTGATTAATATTTTGATGAAGAAAGTGGCTAATAATGGTTTTAAAGGCTCAATTAACACGGCTTTAACCAAAGCGAGTTATTTTACCGCATCATCAGGATGCAAATTTAAGTTACCGCGAAAATAAAATTACAGTTTCCGCTAATCTGAATTTCAGAAAAGGATCGCTGGTGCCATTTGAACAAAGTGATGTATTTTATCCCATCCAAACCCGGAACATTGTAAATAAGGATAGAAATTTTAGAACTGTACCCAGTGGGCAGGTTGGAGTTGAATATCAAGCCTCGCCAAAAACAGTATTGGGTTTATCGTATAATGGCGGACTTACAAATTTTCATTCAGAAGAAAACATTAAAACCACCGTTTACAACCAAACAGGAAATTTAGATTCTGTATTGAATGCTGATGCCAATGCCATCATCGAGTCTCATTATAATTCAGCAAATATTTACTTAAAACAAAATTTAGATTCTACCGGAAAACAGTTAACAGTTAATGGCGATTGGTTTACCTATGTTGACGATAAAAGCAGGTTTTTTAACAATACCAGTTATTTTCAAAGTGGATTAATAATACCGGGTTCGTTTGCCGAATATCTCTCTACCAGTAAACAAAATGTAGATTTATATACTTTAAAAGCTGATATCGATCTGCCTTATAAAACCTTTAAAGTTTCATTCGGTACAAAACTGAGTATGATTAAAAACCAGAGCGATCTTGCTTTTTACCGGTTTCGGAACACGGTTTATGAAGTTGATCCTGCACAAAGTAATGTTTTTAACTATCAGGAAAATACCCAGGCTTTATATATCAACTATAATAAAACCTCAAAGCAATGGGATTTTCAAGCCGGATTAAGAGGGGAATATACCCAGGTTGATGGTAAATCAGCTGACGATCAAAACCGGAACAAGTATTTTAGGTTATTTCCTACAGTTTATGTGGTTTACCGGGCGAATGATAAGAATACTTTTTCAATCAATTATGGCCGTCGGATAAACAGGCCCGCTTACCGCAAATTAAATCCTTTCCGCTGGTACAATAATCAGTATGCATATGCTGAAGGAAATCCTTTTTTACAGCCGTCTTACAATGATAATATAGAGATTTCACATAGTTATAAAAGTTTATTAACCACCTCGCTATCTTTTAGTTACACTGCAAATGGTTTTAACGATGTTAATTTTATTAATGTGGCCACTAATATTCAGTCTGCTAAGCCTGTAAATTTTATTACAGGTTATCATTATCAATTGAGTAATATGGTAAATCTTAATCCTGTAAAGTGGTTAGAGAGCATTAATCAGCTTGATGTTTATTATAATTTTTCCAATTCAAATATTCCTGAAACTCAAAATAATCTTAAAGGATTTGGTGCTTACTTTTCCAGCTCAAACCAGTTTGCCTTTAATCAATCAAAAACCATTTTATGCGAAGCCAGCTTTTGGTATCAATTCGCCTCGGTTGATGGATTAAACAGAAATAAGAGTCAATATAATGTCGATTTGGGGATTAAAACATTATTATTCCACAAAAAGATGCAGGTTGCTATTTCAGCTACTGATGTATTAAAAACAAACCAGTATAGGTATAGTAGTTTGATTAATGATATTAAACAAGAATACAATAATTATTACGATAGCCGCCAGTTAAGAATCACTTTCCGTTACAATTTTGGCAATGATAAGATTAAACAACAGGATCGGAAGTTGGGAAATGAAGAGGAGCGAAGGAGGAACAATTAGGTGATTTTGATGCTGTTTTAGAGTTAAAAATCCTTCAACTACGCTACCATTAGCAGGCTTCAGTAAAGCGGGTGCTTTCTGTGTTCCCGTGGCGAAAACTGATCTGTGCAGATCGGTGGCTAAAACGCCTCCGCTAAACTAATATAAAACCCTGCCTGGCGTTTTTCATTTGGCAGTTTTTCTCCTATACCATAATCCAAACGAACACTCAAACCTTTGGCCGGATCGAAGAAGTAACGCCCGCCAACACCAAAGTTTGGTTTCAAACCATCGCCATTAAATTCACCATTTGCAAATACTTTACCCGTACCTGCAAAAGCTACAATTCCAAAACGGTTCATAAAACGATAACGTATTTCTGCTTGTGCGGCCATTAAGTTTTCGTCGCGGTATCGGCCACTGTAATAACCCCGCATCATTTGGTCGTTACCCAATTGTTGTAATAAATAAAATGGAGTGTTTTTGCTTTGTATGGTATAAAATATGCCCTGAACCCCTAAAACCACTTTCGGTACCAAACTAAAGAAACCACGTAGATCCAGCTTAATTTGAGAACCGTTAAAACTTTCGCCACCAAAAAAATCGGGTGCATATTGATACGTTGCCCTTCCAAAAAAGCCTTTCGTTGGATAATTATTGCTATTCCGGGTATCGTAACTTTGCGATGCACCAATCCAGGCAACTGAACCACCATCTTTATCTAAAATTTGTGGGTTTGTGCTATATATACCACCAGGTTCCTTATCGGTAAAATGATAGTTTTCAAAACCAAGCGAAACACCTGTATACGCTTGAGGTAAAGTATTCATTTCAGCATCAAAAAGTGTTTTAAATATCTTTTGATCCAATTTATCTTCATCAGTCTTTTTTGCTGTAGTTGCCAATGCCATAAAAATTAAAAGGCTGGTTTTTGAAACGGATATCGCCAATAAAATGATATTTATTTCCTTTTGTCCACATATCGCCTTTAAGCATAAAATTAGCCGTTTTTTTAGTCGAGTATGTTGTGTTTAAGGCAAAATTCGAACTGCGGTTCAGTGTATCTTTACGGTCTATGTAAAAAGAATAAATTGCTCCAACACCAAATTCAAAACCTGTTTCCTGACTATAACCAAAAGCCGGTAATGGCAAAAAGCTTGCTTTACGGGTGGTATCTTTTTCGTTTGAGAGCATTTTCCTGATCAGTTTCATTTGTGCGAATGAACTTCCTGAAATGAGCGCGAGTAAAATAATTAGATAATATTTTTTCATCACGACAAAGAAAAGCAAATTTAGTTATAGTTTATTTGTTCGATAGTCATTTGTTATTTGGTCAATGGTACATTAGTCAATGGTTCATTGGTGCCTGAAATTGCCAACTGTACTGTTGTTTAACTATTTTAAAACTTGGAATTGAATATCCGGATTAAAAAGTTTGCTTTACATAGATTATGAAACAAGTTCAGGAAGATGATCGCTAGGCTTTGTTCAGTACTAGCACTCACCTAAACCGGATTGAGAAAGGCCCCAATAGAAAGGCGAGTACCGGAAACCGGATTACCTTTAATAATAGCTGCTGCAACTGCTTTTCAAAAAAGATTCTTCGAATATGCTCAGGATGACAACTGCTAGGGAAATGCGCCTTATGATTTTAATCGACTTTAGACTGAAAACTATAGACTTGGGACTAATTTAACGCTAAACGCAAAGCCTCAAGCGTAAAACGCTTTTACCTTTCGGCCGAAATGCCTATTTTTGCGGCAAAATAATACAAAACGAAATGAGCAATACTAGAGGACCAATATCTCAGTTTATGGAGCGTAATTACCTCCATTTTAATGCTGCGGCAATGATGGATGCGGCTAAAGGGTACGAAACGCATTTAGATGAAGGTGGCAAAATGATGATCACACTTGCTGGTGCAATGAGTACTGCAGAATTGGGAATTTCACTTGCAGAGATGATCCGCCAGGATAAAGTGGCTATTATTTCTTGTACCGGAGCCAACCTAAGAAGATATTATGAACCTGGTTGCACACTCACATTATAAACGTGTTCCAAATTACCGCGATTTAAGTCCGCAGGATGAGTGGGACTTATTAGAAAATCATTATAACCGTGTTACCGATACCTGTATTCCTGAAGAAGAGGCTTTCCGTCGTTTGCAAAAACACATCCAGAAAATATGGATGGATGCTGAAGCTGCAGGAGAGCGTTATTTTCCACACGAATTCATGTATAAAATGCTTTTAAGTGGAGATTTAGAACAATACTACGAAATTGATCCAAAAAACTCGTGGATGCTTGCTGCTGCTGAAAAGAATTTACCAATTGTGGTTCCGGGATGGGAAGATTCTACAATGGGTAATATTTTCGCTTCATACGTGATGAAAAAAGAGCTTACTGCTACTACTGTGAAAGGTGGAATTGAATATATGGGTTGGTTAGCTGATTGGTACATTGCAAATAGCGGTGGCAAAGGGATTGGTTTCTTCCAGATTGGTGGAGGTATTGCCGGAGATTTCCCGATCTGCGTGGTGCCAATGCTTTATCAGGATATGGAAATGGAAAATATTCCTTTCTGGAGTTACTTCTGCCAAATTTCTGATTCTACAACTTCTTACGGATCATATTCTGGTGCGGTACCGAATGAAAAAATCACCTGGGGTAAACTCGATATCAATACGCCTAAATTTATTGTAGAAAGTGACGCAACAATAGTAGCGCCGCTGATGTTTGCCTGGATATTAAAACAATAAACGTAACATTTTAATAAACCAAATTGGTTTCTGGTATGCCCATTTAAGATCTCGGATCAAAAATGGGCATTTTTATGCCCTGAATGGCTAGAAATGACATTTGTTTAGAATGATTATAAATTGTATTTCCAGTCACTATTATGTCATGGGATTTATTAATAAGTTATACTTTTGTTCAAGTTTTGATGGGGCTATCTGTGCTCAGGCATCAATTTCACAACAAAAAGTAAATTAAATAAGTATAAAGTGTTCATTATGAGAGATATCTCGATGATTTTAAAAAGCGTTTGGAAGTCGTTATTCGTGTTTTCAGCAATTTCCGTAATAGCGGTTTCTACCGTAAATGCGCAGGATGCTAAGAGGGAAGAACGCTTTTCAAAGCAAAATGTTCTTCGTGCCATGCGTTAGATCACAAAGTTGTTGGTCCGGCATTAGAAGGAGTAAGCGATCGTCACCCTGAAGCGTTCCTGTTAAAATGGATCCCGAACAACGCCGCAATGATTGCTGCCGGAGATCCTGCTGCTGTTAAATTGTTTAACGAAAATGGAAAAGTACCAATGACTACTTTCCCTGAGTTAGACGAAACAAAAGTAAAGGATATCCTAGCCTACATTAAGAGAAGGTGAGCCAAAACCAACTGGAGATGCTGCTGGTGGTGCTGCTTCTGCTGCTCCTAAAGATGATTCTACTTCAGGTTTATCTATCGTTGGTATCGTGGCTATCGTTGTATTAGCGGTTGTTATTTTGGTTATCTTAGGTCGTGCTTCTAAATTGTTAGAGCGTTTGATCTTACAGAAACAAGGTATCGAGGTTGAAGAAGAATTGCCATTAAAAGTTGGTGTGCGCAAAATGTTCAAGAACAAGAAATTTGTAATGTTCTTCATATTGTGTTTAATCATTGCTTTAGGCTCTTGGGGATGGATGGGCATGTGGAATACTGGTGTTCACACTGGTTATCAGCCAGTTCAACCAATTAAATTCTCTCACGAGTTGCATGCTGGTATCAATCAAATCGATTGTCAGTATTGTCACAACGGAGCATTTAAATCTAAAAACGCAACTATTCCATCATTAAATGTTTGTATGAACTGTCATAAGGCTGTTCAGGCGAGAGATAAATATGATGGTGAGATTTCTCCTGAGATCAAAAAAATCTATAATGCTTTAGGTTATGATCCTGAAACGCAGAAGTATGATGAAAGTAAATCAAAACCAATGGAGTGGGTACGTGTACACAATCTACCTGATTTTGCTTACTTCAACCACTCTCAGCACGTAGTTGTTGCAGAAGATGCAATTCGCAAAGCAAAAGGATTACAACCAACAGAGCCTGTATGTTTCGCTTGTCATGGTCCGGTTAATACAATGGAAGAAATTTATCAATATTCTCCATTAACCATGAAATGGTGTATCAACTGCCATAAAGAAACAGATATTTCTGGTCAGAAAAACAATGCTTTCTACGCTAAGGTTATCGAAGCGCACGAGAAAATTAAAAAAGGCGAGAAAATCACACCAGCTTTATTGGGTGGTTTAGAGTGTGGTAAATGCCACTATTAATAGATTAGAGTTTAGTAAGAACGTTCGATAAACAGTAATATAGCTTAAATGGAAAGCAATAAAAAATACTGGAAAGGCTTAGAGGAGTATAACAATACACCCGATTTTGTTAAAAATAACAAAAACGAATTCGCCGAGCCACTTCCAATAGAAGATGTTTTAAATGAAGCAGGGTTAAGTACCGTTACCCCACGCCGCGACTTTTTAAAGGCGTTAGGTTTTGGTTTAGGTGCCGTTACATTAGCTGCCTGCCAAAGTACCCCGTTAAAAAAATCTATCCCTTATTTGGTAAAACCTGAAGAAGTTACTCCAGGTATTCCTAACTATTATACTTCTAGCTTTAATGGCCAGAGTATTTTGGTTAAAACAAGGGAAGGTCGCCCGATTAAAATTGAACCAAACCCAAATGCGGGTCAGTTTAACCGTGGTACCGATGCAAGAGCACAAGCTTCAGTTTTAGATTTATATGATGTATCTAAACTAAAAGCACCTGCTTTAGTAAAAGGCGGACAAGTTGAAGAAACTACCTGGGCAAAAATCGACAGCTTTGTTAAAGGCGAGTTGGCAAAAGCACAGGCAGGCGGAAAGAAAATCCGTATTGTAGCTTCAACAGTAAACAGCCCATCAACCAATGCCGTTATTGCACAGTTTATTACTAAATATCCTGCTGCTAAATTGGTTCAGTATGATGCTGTTTCATATACTGGTATTATACAGGCCAACCAAAACAGTTTTGGTAAGGCCGTTTTACCAAAATACAATTTCGATAAAGCTGATTTAATTGTAAGTTTCAGTGCCGATTTCTTAGGTACCTGGATCAACGGAGAAGAGTTTACTGCTCAGTATACTGATAACCGTAACTATAAATCGTTAGCAAATAAAAAAATGAGCCGCCACATTCAGTTCGAAAGTGGTATGAGCTTAACAGGTACCAATGCAGATACCCGTGTTCCGGTAAAATTATCTGAAGAAGGACCAGCATTAATTGCTTTGTACAATGCAATTACAGGTGGTGCTTTACCTGGTGGAACATTAGGCAACAATACCACTGCTGATAAAGTAATTAAACTTGTAGCAAAAGAATTGGTACAGGCAAAAGGTAAAGGCCTTGTTGTTTGTGGTTCTAATGATGTTTCTACACAAATTTTAGTAAATGCCATTAACGCCGCTATCGGAAGTTATGGTACCACTATCGATTTAGATAATCCTTGTTATTTATATGCAGGTAACGATGCCGAATTTAACGGTTTAGTTGCTGAAATGAGCCGTGGCGAAGTTGGTGCTGTTTTATTCTTAAACAGTAACCCAGTTTATGATGCCGCAAATGCAAAAGCATTTACTGATGCATTGGCTAAGGTTCCTGCAAAAATTTCATTCTCTGATCGTGCAGATGAAACTGCTTCAGTTTGTGATGCAATCGCTATTAACCATAACTACTTAGAATCATGGGGTGATGCAAATGCATATGAAGGATATTATTCTATCGTTCAGCCAACCATTAATCCTGTTTTCAATAGCCGCCAGGCAGAAGAAAGTTTATTAACCTGGGCTGATGCACCTGTTAAAGATTACTATCAGTTTGTACGTAGCAACTGGGAAACTAAAATGTTGCCAGCTGTAGGTTTAAAATGGGATGAAGTATTAGAAAAAGGTGTAATTAACGCAACTGCAAAAACTGCTGGTGCATACAGCTTTACGCTTTCTTTAGGTGCTGTTGCCACTTCGGTAGTAAATAGCAGCAAAGCACTGGCAAAAGAAGTTGAATTGCAGGTTTACGAAAACATCCCAATGCGTGATGGTAAAAATGCAAACAATGCCTTTTTACAGGAGTTACCTGATCCGGTTTCGAAAGTAACGTGGGATAACTTTGTTGCCCTGGCACCAAAATTTGCTGAGAAATTAAAAGTTAAAGAATTTGATGTTGTAACTGTTAAAGGCAGCAACGGATATTCAGTAGATCTTCCGGTATTGATCCAACCAGGACAAGCGCAGGGAACTGCATCTATCGCATTAGGTTATGGCCGTACCAAAGTTGGTAAAGCTGGTAACGATGTAGGTAAAAATGCTTACCCTTTTGTTTCTTTTGTTAACGGAACATTCCAATATGCTACTTCAGTAACCATTACCCCAACAGGTGGTCATTACGAATTGGCACAAACACAAACTCACCACTCTTTCGAGGGCCGTAACGTTATCCGTGAAGCTACCTTTAAAGAATACCTTAAAGATCCAGCTGCTGGAACAGGTAAAGGTGAAGGACATAAAGATTACGATCTTTGGGATCAATATGAAAAACCAGGTAACAACTGGGTTATGGCAATCGATTTGAATGCTTGTACAGGTTGTGGTTCTTGTGTTGTTGCCTGTAACGTAGAAAATAACATTCCTGTTGTAGGTCGTGATGAGGTTCGCCGTCGTCGTGAAATGCACTGGATCCGTATCGATCGTTACTATAGCTACGAAACCAAAGAGGGTGATGTTACAAGAGAAAAAGAAATTGCTAAGTTAGAAGACTTAGATCATGTTTCTGTTGTTCACCAGCCAATGTTATGTCAGCACTGTGATCACGCACCTTGCGAAACAGTTTGTCCGGTATTGGCAACTGTTCACTCAAGTGATGGTTTAAACCACATGGCTTACAACCGTTGCGTAGGTACACGTTACTGTGCAAATAACTGTCCGTACAAAGTTCGTCGTTTCAACTGGTTTAACTACTGGAACGATTCTCGTTTCGATAACTATTTAAATAACGAGTTTACCCAATTGGTATTAAACCCTGATGTTACTACACGTTCTAGAGGGGTAATGGAAAAATGCTCTATGTGTATTCAACGTATACAAGGTGGTAAATTACAAGCTAAATTGGAGAAACGTCCATTAAAAGATGGCGATATTAAAATGGCTTGTCAGGAAGCTTGTTCAGCAAATGCGATTGTATTTGGTGATGCAAACGATCCAAATTCAGAGGTTTCAAAAGCATTACGTTCTGAGCGTATCTACTACGTATTAGAAGAAATCAATGTGAAACCGGGTATCGGATACATGACAAAAATTAGAAATACAGATACAACAGTACAAGCGTAAGCTTTAGTATAAAGAAAATACAAATTATGTCAGGACATAACGAATCAATACTTAGAGAACCATTAATTACCGGAGATAACATCACGTATGCAAAAATTACGGATGATATTTTAGGCCCGGTAGAGAACAAGCCAAACAAGGCTTGGTGGATTGGTTTCACCTTTGCTTCATTAGGTGCTTTACTTTGGGTGGTAGCCGTAAGCTATACCTTTTGGAACGGTATCGGTGCATGGGGATTAAATAAAACAGTAGGTTGGGCATGGGATATCACCGGTTTCGTATGGTGGGTAGGTATCGGTCACGCTGGAACACTAATTTCAGCAGTACTATTACTTTTCCGTCAGAACTGGCGTAACTCAATTAACCGTTCTGCTGAGGCGATGACAATCTTTGCGGTTATTTGTGCAGCTACTTATGTAGTATCGCACATGGGCCGCCCTTGGTTAGCTTATTGGGTTTTACCGTTACCGAATCAGTTCGGATCATTATGGGTAAATTTTAACTCACCATTGGTTTGGGATATGTTTGCAATCTCAACTTATTTCTCTGTATCATTATTATTCTGGTACACAGGTTTATTACCAGATATTGCTACCATCCGCGACCGTGCAGTAGGTACACGTAGAAAAATTTATTCTATCTTTTCTTTCGGTTGGAGTGGAAGTGTTAAAACATGGCAACGTTTTGAAGCGGTGTCGTTAATCTTAGCAGGTATTTCTACACCACTGGTACTTTCGGTACACACCATTGTATCAATGGACTTTGCAACATCGGTTATACCAGGATGGCACACTACAATCTTCCCTCCGTACTTTGTGGCAGGGGCGATCTTCTCAGGCTTTGCGATGGTGTTAACCTTATTATTGGTTGCACGTAAAGTATTGGGTTTAGAAAACTACATCACCATGTTCCACATTGAGTCGATGAATAAAATCATCATCTTAACAGGATCAATTGTAGGTGTGGCTTATTTAACAGAGTTTTTCATCGCATGGTATTCAGGTTCTGAGTACGAGCAATATGCATTTATCAACAGATCAACCGGTCCGTACTGGTGGGCATACTGGATGATGATGACCTGTAACGTAATTTCACCACAGCTGTTATGGTTTAAGAAAATCCGTTTAAGCATCCGTGCTACCTGGATTTTATCAATCGTGGTAAACGTAGGGATGTGGTTTGAGCGTTTCGTAATTATCGTTACTTCATTACACCGTGATTATATTCCATCAAGTTGGGCAATGTTTTATCCAACATGGGTTGATGTAAGTGTATTCGTTGGTTCAATTGGTTTATTCTTTACTTTATTCTTATTGTTCTTAAGGGTATTGCCATCAATCGCTATTGCAGAGGTTAAATTATTATTGAAAACTGCAAGTGAGCAAGCCAAAATGAAACAGATTAAAGAAGGACATGAAAATAAAGAATACGTTGCTGAATACGTAGAGTCTTTAGAGAAATTTGATAGTGTTAAACAAGAAGATTACGCAAAAATATAACAATGAGTGATATCAAATATATTTTAGGCAGTTTCGGTGATCCTGACGAAATGATGCATGGCATCGAAAAACTTCAGGAAAATAACATCAGTATCCATGATGTATATACTCCAATGCCTATACACGGAATAGAAGCCAAATTAGGAATTAAAAGATCTAGAATCGATATCGCAGCATTTTGCTTTGGTATTACCGGTACTTGCTGTGCATTCGCTTTGATTTATTTCTGCGCAGTAATCGATTGGAGAGTAAACATAGGTGGTAAACCATCATTTGCATTGCCGGATTTTATTCCGATAATGTTCGAGCTTACAGTATTATTCTGTGCTTTCGGTATGGTGTTAACTTATTATGCATCCACTCACTTATTTCCAGGGAGAGCACCACGTGTGATGGATTTAAGAGCTACTGATGACCGTTTTGTGATTGCAGTTGATGCAAAAGACAATTTGGAACATACTGTAATTGATGGATTATTAAAAGATGCAGGTGCTTTAGAAATAAAGTATAATGAAAGGAAGTACATTAGCTATGAATAAGAATAAATTTGTTTACACGGCGTTTTTAGCTATCGCTTTTGCAGCTACCTTTTCAGCTTGTAAAGATAAACGCAGTACTGGCTTAGAATATGCCAGAAACATGTATGATCCGATTGCTTACAATCCGGATCAGCCAAATAAGAATTTTAAAGATGGTAAAACTGCACAGTTGCCACCTGCACATACTAAACCTGTAGGTTTTAATGAGTATGATGAATTTCCTAATACCAAAGAGGGATATGAAGCAGCAGGTGTAAGCATGGTTAACCCTTTACCAGTTGATACTGTTAATTTGGCTCAAGGACAACACTTGTTCAAAGTTTTCTGTAGCCCTTGCCACGGAGAAAAAGGCGATGGACAAGGACACTTGGTTAAAATTGAGAAATTTAGTGGTGTACCTTCTTACTTCTCAGGAAGTTCGTCAAGAGGTGGAGAAATGAAAGCACTTACTGCCGGTAAAATCTACCACACCATTACATACGGTGTAAATAACATGGGTTCGCATGCTTCACAAATTACTCCGACAGATCGTTGGAAAGTAGTGATGTATGTTCAGGAATTACAAAAACAACAATAAGTAAAGCAGAATATAAATGGGAACTCACAATATTAATTTTAGTGAACAGTTTGAGTTTACAGGTAAAGTAAAAACATTAAGTATAGTTGGCATCATTTTAGGTGCTTTAGCTATAGGTTATGGCTTCTTTGCTGGTGATAAAGTGATGCACGAGCGTACTTTTGCCAACCTGTTGCTTATGGCATATTACTTTGCATGCGTATGTATGTCTGGTACATTTTTCCTGGCTGTTCAATATGTTGCTCAAGCAGGTTGGTCTGCATCAATTTTACGTGTACCTCAAGCTATGGCAAAAACATTGCCTATCGCAGCTGTAATACTTATTGTAGTAATTTCGGCAGGTTTGTACACACACAATTTATATCACCACTGGCATGCTGATGGATTAACAGATCCGAACAGTGCTAATTATGATTCTATCATTGCAGGTAAATCAGTATTCTTGAATGTACCATTCTTTTTAGGTCGCCAGGTAGTGTTTTTAGGTGTATATAGCATCTTTTCAATCATGTTTGTTAAGTTTTCTTATAATGAAGATTTAGCAGGAGGTTTAAATTCTTACAGAAAAAGCTTTAAAAATGCTTGTATCTTCTTGGTAATTTATGGTTTTACAACTCCTATTTTTGCTTTCGATACAGTAATGTCACTAGAAGCACACTGGTTCTCAACTATGTTTGGTTGGTATAACTTCGCAGCAATGTGGGTAAGCAGTTTAGCTACTATCGCAATTATCATCATCTTATTAAGAAGAGCGGGTTACATGCAATGGGTTAACAATAGCCATTTGCATAACTTAGGTCAGTTTATTTTCGGATTCTCTATCTTTTGGACATACGTATGGTTTGCTCAGTTTTTATTGATCTACTATGCAAACATGCCCGAAGAAACTATATACTTCTACAAACGTTTTGAATATTACAAGTTCTGGTTTTTCTTAAACCTTGCAATGAATTTCTTAGCGCCGGTATTGTTGTTAATGGATAGGGATAACAAAAGAACAGATGTGAAATTATTATTCGTTTCTATCGTGGTATTGTTAGGTCACTGGGTAGATTACTACCAAATGATTATGCCAGGAGCGGTAGAAGATGGTCATAATGGTTTTGGTATTATTGAAATTGGTACTGCAATAGGTTTCGTAGGATTGTTTACCTTTACAGTATTAACATCACTGAGCAAAAAACCTTTAATTGCAAAGAATCACCCATTATTACAAGAAAGTTTGCATCATCAACTATAGTGGTGACAGGATAGAGCAAATATTTAATTATTATTATAATTAGCAGTACAGCGTACTACTTTTAAGAAAATGAGTTTAAGAAAGTTTATAACGAATAAAACGACCGCAGCTTTAGCAGTACTGATTACTGTTTTTGCAAACACTAGCGTATTTGCGCAAGATGCAGCAGCAGGTGCTGCCGCGGCACCGAAAGTTGATATGGGCGAGGTTTATAAATCCGTAATATTTTATATTCTGGTTTTCCTTGCCGTATGCTTATTCATTGCAATTATTGGTAAAGCAATAAGAGTTTATGAATTGAGCCGTGAGGCACAAGGTAAGCCTGTAGGTATTAACTGGAACAGAATCCATGCAAGCTTATTTGCATTGTTTCTGGTAATCGGTTTATATGGTGTATACTGGGAATATACGGTGCATGGCGCAATGTTACTTCCAGCTGCAGCATCAGAAGCATGGAAAGAAAATAGATGAGATGTTTAATTTAACGTTAATCATCACCACAATTGTGTTTGTGGTTACACACATTTTATTATTCGGATTTTCTTATATCTACAAATACTCAGCTAAAAGAAAAGCTTACTACTATCCACATAACAATACAATCGAAAAAATCTGGACAATTGTTCCGGCTTTGGTATTAACGGTATTGGTATTGATGGGTTTCTTAACCTGGAGATCGATTTTCTTCAAAGTTGAAGATCCAAACCACAAGCCATTACAAATTGAAGTAACCTCAGAGCAGTTTAAATGGTCTATCCGTTATCCTGGAGCTGATGGTGTTGTGGGTAACAAAAATTACAAATTAACAACGCCAACCAATCCATTGGGTATCGATTTTAAAGATTTAAATTCTCGTGATGATGAGATGGCTGATGAGATGGTTCTTCCGGTTGGAAAGCCAGTTAAGTTAATCTTAACCAGTAAAGATGTAATTCATAGTTTTTATATGCCTCATTTCAGGGTTCAATTAAATACTGTACCAGGTATGAGAACTATTTTTGAGTTTACACCTACTAAAACTACTGCTGAAATGCAGCAGGAAACTAACGACCCTAACTTTAAGTACCTTTTCTTATGTGCTAAAATTTGTGGAGCCGGTCACTACAACATGCAGAAAGTTGTACGTGTAGTTTCTGAAGCCGAGTATAAAACTTGGATTGCTGAGCAGAAAACATACTTAAATGATGATTTAAGAAAACAATTTAATTTGCCAGTGGCACCTGCGCCTGTAAAATCAGTAGCAGATTCAGCAGCTAAAGATTCAGCAGCTGTAAAAACTAACCAAATGGCTTTAAATAAATAATATTAAGCAGGAGCGAACGAATTATGTCAACAATAGCATTACACGACGAACACAATCACGATCACGCTGATCATGGGCATCATAAAGAGACTTTGATTTCAAAGTACATCTTTAGTATGGATCATAAAATGATTGCTAAGCAATTTTTGATTACCGGTATTATTATGGCGGTAATAGCAATGGGCTTATCAATTTTATTCCGTATTCAATTGGCCTGGCCAGATAAAAATTTTCCTTTCTTAGAAACATTTCTAGGTAAATGGGCAGAAGGTGGCCGTATTAAACCAGATTTTTACCTTGCTTTGGTTACCATTCACGGTACCATCATGGTATTCTTTGTACTTACTGCCGGGTTAAGTGGTACTTTTAGTAACTTACTGATTCCACTTCAGATTGGTGCCAGGGATATGGCTTCGCCATTCCTGAACATGCTTTCATATTGGTTTTTCTTTATGGCTTGTGTGATCATGATGTCATCATTCTTTATTCAAACAGGGCCCGCATCCGGTGGTTGGACGGTTTATCCGCCATTATCTGTAGTAGCGAAGGCAATGCCTGGATCAGGTTTGGGTATGACACTTTGGTTGGTAAGTATGGTACTTTTCGTAGCATCATCTTTAATGGGTGGTATCAACTACGTAAGTACAATCTTAAACATGCGTACTAAAGGTATGGATCTTTGGAAAATGCCTTTAACCATCTGGGCTTTCTTTTTAACCGCTATTTTAGGTATTTTATCTTTCCCTGTTCTTGTAGCTGGGGTAGTTTTAATGGTATTCGACCGTAGTTTTGGAACAAGCTTCTATTTGTCAGATATCGTTATGGGTACTGATATTTTACCGAATGAAGGTGGTTCTCCAATTTTATGGCAGCATTTATTCTGGTTCTTAGGTCACCCTGAGGTATATATTGTAATTATGCCAGCGTTGGGTATTTCATCTGAGGTTATTTCTGTAAACTCACGTAAACCAATTTTTGGTTACCATGCAATGGTTTACTCTTTAATCGGTATTACCGTATTATCGTTTATTGTATGGGGTCACCATATGTTTGTAACCGGTATGAACCCATTATTAGGTGGTGTTTTCATGATTACAACATTAATCATCGCTGTGCCATCAGCAGTAAAAACCTTTAACTATTTAGCAACATTATGGCGTGGTAACATCCGTTTTACGCCTGCAATGTTATTCGCTATCGGTTTGGTTTCCTTCTTTATCTCTGGTGGTTTAACCGGTATCTTCTTAGGAAACGCATCTTTGGATATTAACTTACACGATACATATTTTGTTGTTGCCCACTTCCACTTGGTAATGGGATCTGCAGCAATCTTTGGTATGCTTGCAGGTGTTTATCACTGGTTCCCTAAAATGTTCGGTAGAATGATGAATGCTAAACTAGGATACTTACACTTCTGGTTAACTTTCATTGCAGCTTACCTGGTATTTTTCCCGCTTCACTTCTTAGGTTTAGATGGTGTACCTCGTCGTTACTATGCATTTACTGAGTTCGAATTTATGAAGAAATGGTTAACAGTTAACGTTTTTGTAACATGGGCAGCTATAATGGCCGCACTTGCTCAGGTGGCGTTTTTGTTTAACTTCTTCTACTCAATATTTAAAGGAAAAGTAGCTCCTCAAAATCCTTGGGAATCTAATACATTAGAATGGACTGCACCAGTTGAACACCTACATGGTAACTGGCCAGGAGAAATTCCAACTGTTTACAGATGGCCATATGATTATAGCAAACCAGGACACGATGCGGACTTTATTCCTCAAACTGTTCCTTTCTCTCAAACCATGAGCTCTAATTTACCTCACGATTTTGAAGGAAATGCTGAAGCAGAAAAAATACAGCAAGACTGGGAACTAGCTAACCCTGTTGAAGAAAACAAGGGCTAGTTTAAGCTTAAAACAATTTTAAAAGGGGTATCTGATTAAGTTTCTGCTTATCCGGATACCCTTTTCATCTTAATAGATATATGGTCAGCAGATCAGAACAACGTTTCATTCGAATTAACCTTATCACCATCATCGTTACGCTGTTGGTTATACTTGCCGGTGGTATTGTACGCAGTACAGGTTCAGGCATGGGCTGTCCGGATTGGCCGAAATGTTTCGATCGATATATTCCGCCAACCGATGTATCTCAGCTTCCTGCCAACTATAAAGAGAAATATGTGGCAGGTAGGGTAAAAAAGAATGAAAAGTTTGCCAAGTATCTGGAAAGCATGGGCAAAGTTGCCTTGGCTGATAGTATTAGGCACGATAAGAGTATAACCATACCTGAAGAGTTTAATCCGGCTAAAACCTGGACAGAATATTTAAACCGATTGGCTGGAGTGGCTGCAGGGATATTCCTGTTTTTAACGGTTGTGTACTCATTTACCTACCGTAAAACAGCAAAACGGATCATTGTATTAAGTATCTTGAATCTCTTTGTTGTGGGATACCAGGCTTGGTTGGGTTCAATAGTGGTATCAACCAATTTGGCACAATGGGTAGTTACGGTACACATGCTTTTGGCATTGGTTATTTTGGCAATCTCCATTTACACTTATAATTATGCGAAGCAGTTAAATAAGGCTCCTTCGGTAATTATGTATCGGATAGCCTGGTTAAAAGGTTTTTTATTCTTTACTCTTGTGATCAGTCTTATTCAGATTATATTAGGTACTGATGTGAGAGAAGCGGTAGATGTGATTGCAAAATCGCTCGGTTATGGCAATAAAGCTAGCTGGATTTCAAAGGTGGGTGAAGTATTCTCCTATCATCGTGATCTGGCGATATTGGTGATTGTGAGTAACGCTGTAGTTTATAAAATGGTAATCGACCGTTTTAGTGGTAAAGCAGCACCGTTGTTAACGGCCAGATTTATCTTAATTACGCTTCTCATACAATTATTAAGTGGTTTAGCATTGGCTTACATTGCTTTTCCGCCAGCAGCTCAAGCACTACATATTTTGTTCTCTACGCTGTTATTTAGTTTACAGTTTTATCTGTACCTGTTGGTTTACCGAACAAGCACTTATAAACAATAATATTTAAGAAAATTGAAGCAATATCTTTCAGATTTTTCTAAACTTATCAAATTCAGACTATCGTTCACGGTAGTGTTTTCGGCATCGATTTCTTTTTTAATCGGTCAGAAAATGCAGGTTGGAAGAGGTTATATTCCTAATATTGACTGGGGAAACTGGTTAATACTTATTGCAGGAGGATTTTTTGGTTACGGCAGCGGCAAACTGTTTTAACGAGATTATAGAAAAAGATCTGGATAAATTAATGGCGAGAACCAAAGATCGTCCTATGCCCGCTGGCAGAATGACTACCGGTCAAGGATTGATTCTTGGAATTTTTATGGCCTTTTTGGGTACATGGCTCTTGGGTAAATTAAATCTCGAAACAGGTTTGTTATCTGTATTTTCAATACTATTGTATGCCTTTGCGTATACGCCATTGAAAAGAAAATCGCCTATTGCAGTTTTTGTAGGTGCAATTCCTGGAGCTTTGCCACCGCTGATTGGTTATTTGGCCGCATTTGGCAGTTTAAAAGCAGAAATGTTCCATGAAATTGATTACTATATTGCTGGAATTTTATTCCTGATCCAATTTGTTTGGCAGTTTCCACACTTTTGGGCAATTGCATGGGTTTTGGATGATGATTATAAAAAAGCAGGTTTTAGGTTGTTGCCAACTAAAAAAAGAGATAAAACATCAGCATTGCTTACTTTTTTAAGCACGTTGATTTTGATTCCGGTAAGTTTATTGCCAACTATTTATGGATTTGGTGGTTATTACATTGCTGGTTTATCTTTAATTACAGGATTTATATTTAGCTGGCTTGCTTTTAAACTTTTAATGAACAGAGAAATGGTTGATGCCAGGAAAGTGATGTTCTGTTCATTTTTTTACATCCCGGCCGTACAGTTGGGTTTATTATTAAATTTTATAGCAAAATAATTTATGGTGCTAACAATGGAAAAGATGCAGGATACGTTTGACCCAAAACCAAGGAAATTTATCGTTTGGTTATTTGTCGTATCATCTACAATTATGTTTGGTGGTTTTACCAGTTATTATCTGGTGTTTGCCGCCTCAAAAGGAAAAGGGCATGGTTTGGTTTTACCAGATGCCTTTATTTATTCAAGTTTGGTAATTATTGCCAGTAGCATTACTTTGGTACTTGCTTCGAGAGCTTTAAAGAAATTAAACTTTAGCTTGCAACGCAATTTGCTTTGGGTTACGGTAATATTAGCCGTTATTTTTGGTGTAATGCAGTTTAATGCCTGGGGCAGTATGGTGCGTACAGGTGCAACCCTGGTAGGAAACAACGCCGCAATATCATTTATATATGTGGTATCGGGCATGCACCTTTTGCATATTTTAGGAGGTGTTGGCCTTATTATTAATGCTTTAGCAGGAAGTTACAAAAGCTTACCTGTTGCGAAAGTCCAGTATAGAATGGAAATTGCTTCTATTTTTTGGCATTTTATAGATATATTATGGATATATCTGTATGTTTTTTTACTTTTGAACCGTTAAATTTGTTAACAAACTATTATACTATTTCCAAATGAATGCAGTATCACAATTAGATCAAGTTAAAACCGGACCATGGAATGGTGGTCGTTCTCCGTGGTCGGTAGAATATGGTAAAATCATGATGTGGTTTTTCCTTTTATCAGATGCTTTTACCTTTTCATCTTTATTGATCTACTACGGCGCTCAGCGTTTTTCTAAATTAACATGGCCAGCTCCAGATAAGGTTTTCCAATCCATTCCTGGTATTGCAGAACATGGCGCTCCATTAGTTTTCGTAGGTATCATGACTTTTATTTTGATCATGAGTTCGGTAACTATGGTATTGGCTGTAGAAGCAGGACATCGCCGCGCTAAAAAAGAAGTTATCGGCTGGATGATCGCAACCATTATTGGTGGTTTCATGTTCTTAGGCTGTCAGGCAATTGAGTGGACGCACTTGTTTCACGAAGGTTTTGGCTGGGGTAAAATTCCTCCGTTAAAAACATTAGAGCACTTATTTAACGGTGAAGTATCATTAGTTTCGGCACAGCAGTTTGCAAACTTATTCTTTACCATTACAGGTTTTCACGGTTTTCACGTTTTCAGTGGAGTAATCATTAACATCATCATTCTAATCATGACGATTAATGGTACTTTCGAAAAAAGAGGCCATTACCTAATGGTTGAAAAAGTTGGTTTATACTGGCACTTTGTAGATTTAGTATGGGTGTTTGTATTTACATTCTTCTATTTGGTTTAATTTATCATATATAAAAATATTATCATGTCAGAGCACACACATTCAACAGAAGAACACGGTCACGAAGAACATGCAGGTTTATCGAAAGGTAAAATCTGGAAAGTTTTCGGAATCCTTTTGTTAATCACCGTTATTGAATTTATCATTGCGTTGGTATTAATTCCGAAAGGAGTTATGACACAGCACATCGGTAACTACATTTATATTGGTTTAACATTGTTAAAAGCATTTTATATTGTAGCCTATTTTATGCACTTAAAATATGAGAAATTAGGCTTACAGTTGGCATTAACAGTTTCATTTATTTTCATTATTTACTTTATTGTTTTAATGTTAACAGAAGGTGGATTCCTAAACATCCACATGATGAATCATTAATGAAAAGAAGCCCCATAAAAAAGGTAATAATCCTGGTAAGCATTTTAGCTATACCGGGATTTTTGTTTTTTTACTTATTGCCACATTTCGCAAAAAACAGGTATAAAAGTTTACCCATTTTTGGCAAAAAGATTGTTGCATCAACATTCCACAGTGTAAAGGGTAAGAAAATACCTGATACCATTTACCATAAGGTGCCTGATTTTAAACTTGTGAATCAGCAAAATGATACCATCAGCTGGAAATCATTGGAGAATAAAATTGTTGTGCTAAATTTGTTCTATACTGCGGCTGGCAGTCAGCAAACGATTAAATACATTAAGCAATTATCCGATGGTTATGAGCAAAAGCCTTTGGTTAAGTTTTTAAGTTTATCTGTAGATCCTGAAGATCAGCATAAAATAAAAGATTTCGCTGCTAAATTTAAAGCTAGAGAAGGCAAGTGGGAATTTTTGGCTGGTGATACAACGCAAACCTATCCTTTGATTAGAAAAGGTTTATTACTCGATGCTATAGCCGATCATGCAAAAGGCAATACCAACTTCATCTTTAGCAATAAGATTGTTCTAATCGACAATTTACACCGTATACGCGGTATTTACGAAGCTGATGATGCTGGTGCCAACGCTAAACTTGAGGATGAAATAAAAGTGCTCATTGCAGAGTATTTAAGAAATGTTAAAGATGGCAGGTAATTCTTATTTTCTAAACTTTAAGTCATCAGTCGAATAGATCAAATAAAATATAAAGAGATAAAATACTCATGGAAAATAGCCAGATTGAGAAAAAATATAGCAAGTGGATCATTATCCTTTCCATCTTTATTCCAGTAGCCGTTGCCTTCTTATTTGTAGTAAAACTTAAAGATTTAGGTATTGATGCACCAACATTACCATTTCTACCACCCATATATGCCACTATTAATGGCATTACCGCAGTATTATTGGTAGTAGCAGTTTGGGCCATAAAAAATGGAAAAATCCAGTTACATCAAAATTTAATGAAAACTGCCATAGCTTGCTCTTTGCTTTTTTTGGTGATGTATATTGCTTACCATATGACTACCCCATCAACCAAATTTGGGGGAGATGGAACCATAAAATATGTTTACTTCTTTATTCTGTTAACTCATATTTTACTTTCAATAGCCATCATCCCATTGGTTTTGGTTACTTATGTACGGGCGTTGGCACAGCGTTTCGATCGGCACAGAAAAATTGCTCGGATCACCTTTCCTTTATGGTTGTATGTGGCCATAACTGGTGTTGTAGTATATCTAATGATTTCCCCTTATTACCAATATTAACCTAATATTTTAGTTTAATATTGCTTTCGTCATAAAATTTGCACATTATTGTGTATAATTGGTTCGGTATTAGCCGTTGGATACAATTATATACTAATGGATGTTGCACAAATAGAAACGGGAAAGGATTTAATTTCCTTAATAGAAAAGGGAAACACTACTACTTTTACTCGTTTCTATACCTCTTATTTTCAGAAACTTATATTGGCTAGTGATAAATATATAAGTGATATTCATACCGCTGAAGAAATTGTCCAGGATATCTTTCTTAAGATCTGGGAATTTCCTGAGAACATGCAAGAAGTAAAGTCTGTTAAATCATATCTATACCGATCGGTTATTAATGCGTCCATCAATTTTTCAAATAGACAAAAAACACTCGAACAACATCATTTAAAGCTTGCAAGCGAATTTTCTGATGACTACCTGACTGATCTTGATGAAGAAAATGAAATGATCGTCATTTTGAGGCATGAAATTGATAAACTCCCATCGCAATGCAAAAAAGTATTCAAACTAAGCCGTTTCGAAAATTTAAAGTATAAAGAAATTGCTAATGTTCTTGATATTTCAGAAAAAACGGTTGAAAACCATATTGGAAATGCACTTAAGATTTTAAGAGCAAGATTTCTGAATGATGAATCACTAAATAAAAAAGGAAAGAGCTATTTAATGATGATGTCTCTATATCTTTATTAATTTTTCTTCCAAAAGAAGACTAAAAAATACTTCACGGATGTGCTTTTTCAAAAATTATTAATATTTTTTTAAATTTCTTTAGGGGTTTTTTAGGGTTGGTTTGTCTTTATACTACAAAACCAAACTAATTAATGCTTAATCAACCTGAATACCTGGATTTAATCGTTCAGTATTTAAACCATCCGCATGATGAAAATATTCGTTCTGCAATAGATTCCTATCGGGCAAAGTCAGCTGAACATGAAAAGTACTTTCATGAGGTGGAGAGAGTATGGAATTTAAGTTCAAGATCAGCCTTACTAGATTCACTGACTATTAAAGAAGCCGAAATTAATTTCAAAAAAGAATTACTTAAGCGTTCTGATAAGTCATCTGTCGGTTTTACCTGGTTCCGTAATGTAGCGGCTTCACTTGTTCTATTAAGTGTTGGTTACTGGCTTTATAACTTAGGTTCAACACCAGCTTATTTAACGATTAAAACTGGTTCCAATCAAAAAGATTCAGTGTTATTGGTTGATGGCTCTAAAGTTATCCTTGCAGAAAATAGTTTAGTGCGTTATCCAGTAAAGTTTGCGGCATCATCCAGAGAAATTTATCTTGATCATGGTAAAGCATTCTTTAAGATTGCCAAAGACCCAAAACATCCATTTAGTGTGCTAATGGGCGAATCGAAGGTTAAAGTACTGGGAACGTCATTCAACATAGGTTTTTCTCTCAACTCCATCGATTTGGATGTAAAAACAGGTAGGGTGCTATTTTCTCCTTATCGTGATGGTACCTCATCAAATTCTTGTTGCCGGCCAAGCTTTATCGTATAACATTTCGAATAAACAGTTTACTACACGGGTTTCTCAAAATGCCGATTCATGGCTAACCAATGAACTCATCTTTGTAGATACCCCGCTTGAAGAGGTGTGTAGGCAGTTAGGCAGTTATTACCAAAGAAATATAGTTTTAGAAACGAACCAACCACTCGTTAAGAAGTTTAATGCAACATTTAGAGGCAACAGTTTAACTGATGTTTTAGCTGTATTAAAAGAAACTTATGGTTTTAAAATTATTAATCACAAAAACACAATTACCTTAAAATCACCTATAAACTAATCAATTTAAAATTAACTAATCAACTATGGAGAAAAATTTCTACAAAAGAAGTACGGGAATGAATCTGTGCCGAATGGCCTTACTTCTGTGCGCATTCTTTTGGGCAAACTTGTCACGGGCTGATTCTCAGCAAGCCTTCGGAAAACCCGAAAGGCTAGACAATTACCTGAAAAAGATTGAACAGGCTTATAAAGTTAGCTTTGTTTACGATGCTGCAGAAATCAACAAAACAATGGTGCTGGATGTACCTTCAAAATTATCATCGATTACTGAATCGCTTGATCAGCTTAAACAAAAAAATATCTCATACCGCCTTGTTGGCAATCAAGTAATTTTAAAAGTAGTAGCGCAATCTGCTAATCAATCAAAAAAGAATGTTACTGTTAGCGGAACTGTTTACGATAAGAAAGACGGTTCTGTTATGCCAGGTGTAAGTGTACGCGAAAAAGGTGCGTCGAATGCGGTTTCTACTGATGGAAAAGGGGCCTATTTACTTAGTGTAAAAGAAGGTGCAACATTATCTTTTGCATCTGTTGGATACAAAACTCAAGATATCGTTGTCGGGAGCAAAACGGTTATCAATGTTACTCTAGAAGAAGATGCAAATCAACTGGGAGATGTTAATGTTGTTTCAACTGGTTATCAAAATCTAAATCCAAAACTATTTACCGGAGCCGCAACTGCATTGAAAGGTGTTGATGTTAAACAAGATGGTATTACTGATGTAAGTCGTATGCTTGAGGGTAGGGTAGCAGGAGTATCTGTACAAAATGTATCAGGAACTTTCGGTGCAGCACCAAAAATCCGGGTACGTGGAGCAACATCAATTACCGGCGAAAATAAACCGCTTTGGGTAATTGATGGTGTAATTTTAGAAGATGTGGTAAATGTTTCGAACGAACAGTTATCATCAGGAGATGCAACCACCCTCATAGGTTCTTCTGTTGCAGGTTTAAACGCTGATGACATTGAAACATTCAACATTCTCAAAGATGCTTCTGCTACTGCGCAATATGGAGCAAGGGCGATGAATGGTGTAATTGTTATCACCACGAAAAAAGGACGTATAGGTAAACCTGTAGTTTCTTATACGGGAAATTTTTCTACGAGTATGAAGCCTACCTATGATAATTTTAATATTATGAATTCTTCTGATCAGATGTCGGTATATTCTGAATTGGCTAGAAAGGGTTGGTACAATCATTCTGCAATTTCGCGTTCATCAGATGGTGGCGTATATACAAAAATGTATCAGTTGATCAATACTTTTGATGAATCTAACGGACAGTTTGGACTCGCCAATACACCGGAGGCAAGAACAGCCTTTTTAAGCAGGTATGCTGTTGCAAATACAAATTGGTTTGACCTTTTATTTAAAAATTCGCTTCAACAAGAACATGCGGTTAGTGTTTCTTCCGGAAATGAAAATAACCAGATCTATTTTTCGACAAGTTACTTAAACGATAATGGATGGGCAATGGGAAATAACGTTGAAAGGTATACTGCAAATTTGAATACCACATTTAAGTTATCAGAAAAATTCTCTGTAAATTTTATCACAACAGGTTCGATCAGAAATCAAAAGGCACCGGGTACTGTAGGGCGTGTGAGTAATCCGGTAGAAGGCCGTTATTCAAGGGATTTTGATATTAATCCATATAGCTATGCTACCAATACCAGCAGAACTATGACTGCATACCAGGAAGATGGAAGTTTAGAGTATTTCACCAGAAATTACGCACCATTCAATATTTTAAATGAACTACAGAATAATGCTATTGATTTAAATATCCTGGATTTTAAGTTGCAGGGTGGTTTGGCATATAAAATAACACCTAAATTAACTTTTAACACATTAGGTTCGATGCGTTATGTTAAATCGGGTCAAGAACATAAAATCAGTGAAAATTCGAACATGGCTGGAGCATATCGCGCAGATGGTGATTCATTTATTCAGGAAAATAACAGGTTTTTATACCGCGATCCGGAAAATCCCGAGTTGCAGCCAGTAAGTGTGCTACCATATGGTGGTTTCTATAATACTACAGATGATTTCTTAAGAACTTACATGGTAAGAAACTCACTGGATTATAACAATACCTTTAATAAAGATCATGTGCTAAATGTTTTTGCAGTACAGGAAATGCGTTTGGCCAACCGTCAAACGAAAAATCTAATCGGATACGGCTATCAATATGATAAAGGTGGAGTTCCTTTTATTGATCCCAATGCAATTAAGCAAGCTGTTGGAAATAATTTATCTTATTATGGCATGGGCAATAAATATGACCGTTTTGCTGTGTTTATGGCAAGAGCTGCTTATGCTTATAAAGAAAAATATGCGCTTAACGCCACCGGCCGTTTTGATGGATCGAACCAATTGGGAGATGCTCCAAATGCAAGATGGTTACCAACATGGAATGTTTCCGGAGCATGGTATCTTGATAAGGAAAACTTTATGCTAAACGAAAGTTTAACCAAAATTATAAATCGTGCAACGGTTCGGGCAACCTACGGTTTGGTGGGAAGTATCAATAGTACAACAAATTCAAGCTTAGTGGTAAGAAATGGGAGTACTTTACGCCCATATCCTTACGAAGTTGAATCGGTTTTAAGGATTGAAAGTTTAAAAAATGGTGATCTAACATGGGAAAAACAATATGAAACAAACCTTGGCTTTGATTTAGGCTTTTTTAAAGAAAAACTTACATTAACTGTTGATTTATATGATAGGAAAGGTTTTGATCTGATTAGTCCGTTGAAAACAACCGGTATTGGAGGGCAATATATCAAAAATGCGAATTATGCCGATATGAAATCTAAAGGTATTGAAGCTACTATTGGTGCAAATTTAAATATTAACAAGGATTTAAAATGGCGCACCAATTTTAATTTTGGCTACAGTACAAATAAAGTTACCCGGTTATTGGGCACGCCAACTATTTTTGATTTAGTAGGTGCAGATGGAGGCCCACAAGAAGGCTATCCGTACAGAGGTTTATATTCTATTGAGTTTTCTGGATTAAATCCGAATACAGGTGTTCCACTTTTTGTTAATGAAAATGGAGATGTAAGTAGCAAAGTTGATCCTCAGAGTAATTTAATAACCCATTTAAAATATGAGGGCCCAACTGATCCAAAATTGACCGGTGGTTTTTATAACATGTTTACATATAAAAACTTCACTTTATCAGGCTTAATTACATTTGCTACAGGTAATAAAGTGAGGTTAAACCCAATCTTTAACAGTTCTTATTCAGATTTGGATGCAACACCATTAGAATTCAGAAACAGATGGGTTTTGCCAGGAGATGAGGCAAATACTGTTGTTCCAAGCATTCCTGATCGCACAACATTTAATGCCTTTACCGCAGATAACGCTTATCCTTATAATGCCTATAATTATTCAACGGTACGTGTGGCAAAAGGCGATTTTGTAAAACTAAAAACAATATCACTTACCTATTCTCTGCCTAAAAGATGGATAAAAGCAATTGGTGCGGGCAATGCCTCAATTAGTGCGGTGGCCAACAACTTTTGGCTGATTTATGCAGATAAGAAACTGAATGGACAGGATCCGGAATTTTTCGGTTCGGGTGGTGTTGCGCTGCCAATAGCCAAACAATATACGGTTTCATTAAAACTTGGAATATAATTTTATAAAAATGAAAAAAATACTATATCTACTTTTTTTTATAGCGATACTAAACAGTGGTTGTAAAAAATTTCTGGAGCATCAGCCAGATGATAGAACTCAACTTGATTCACCGGTTAAAGTTGCCGAATTGTTAACTTCAGCATATCCACATGCAAACTACATCACTTTCTGTGAGGCAATGTCTGATAATGCTAAGGATAAAGCTACGGTAGGCCAGAATGATGAAAATGCTTTTCCCTGGAAATACGAGGATCAGAATAAGACTACGTATGATACGCCGACAATGTACTGGAACTCTTGCTATCAAGCAATTGCAGCAGCAAATGAGGCATTAAATGTAATTGAAAAAGCGGGTAGTACAGCTGAATATTCGGCAAGTAAAGGCGAAGCTTTAATTGCACGGGCATATGCTCATTTTATGCTTGTAACATTGTTTGCAAAAGCTTATGATCCGGCAACCGCCGCAATTGATCCGGGTATTCCTTACGTTTTAAAACCCGAAGAGGTTGTGCAGGGCGATTATAAAAGAGGTACCGTTGCTGCTGTATATGATCAGATCGAAAAAGATTTGCTCGAAGGACTTCCATTAATAAAAAATGGATCTTACAGAATTCCCAGGTACCATTTTACTACTTTCGCCGCTAATGCATTTGCCACTCGCTTTTATTTGTTTAAAAGAGATTATGCTAAAGTGGTCACTCATGCCAATGCTGCCTATCCAACGGCTACTGTAGCAAGTAATTTACGTCCCTGGAATTCGAGTTATGCGCCATTGGGTTATTATGAACTTCAGGCTGTTTATACAAATTCTACAGAACAGGCTAATGTGCTTTTGGCTGAAGTGAATACCACATGGGGAAGAAATTTCTCTAGCTATAATTATGGTTTCGAATCTACTTTGTTATCAAGTGTTTTAAATACCGGTACTAATCCGATCGGTACCAGGTTGGCTTATATTACAAAAGTGTTTGGGGCACAGCCAATTTATTATAACATCCCAAAATTTGGAGAGAACTTTATTAAAGAAACAATAAGTGCAAACTATGGTGAACCTTATAATACTGTTCCACTTTTTACTGTAGAAGAAGTTTTATTTAATAGGGCAGAAGCCAATGCAAATTTAGGTAAGAACAGTGATGTTGTGGCAGATTTAGATGCCTTTCTATCAAAAAGAGTAGTAAACTATAGTGCTACTACACATAAATTTACTGAAACAAAAGCTCAGGCATATTACAATACTTTATCATTAAAGGATGCCCTCATCCAATCTGTATTAAACTACAAACGTCAGGAATATCTGTTCGAAGGCCTGCGTTGGTTTGATATTTTAAGACTTAAAATTCCAGTTGTTCATCAATCAGCTGACGGAAAAATTAATATCACATTAGGACCGGATGATCCACGCAGAATGTTACAACTACCAAAAGAAGTAACCGCATTTGGCTTGGCAGCTAATCCACGTTAATTATAAAATTATTAATCATGAAAAAGAAATTAATTAGCGCATTCATTATTGCGATAGCTATTGCGGCAATATCCGGATGCAAAAAAAAGGAAATTCTGGATGCCAATCTTGTTGGCTTGGGCGGAGATACCTGGGCACCAACAGCAATTGATACATGGATTTCAGAAAATTATACCAAACCTTACAATATTGAGGTAAAATATAAATGGGACGGTTCAGAGCTGGATATGAGTAAAACTCTTGTGCCAGTAAAAGAAGATAAGGTTATACCTGTAATGGATGCCATAAGAAAAACCTGGATACAACCCTACGCAAGTTTAGCTGGCGAAAATTTTATAAAGAAATTATCTCAAAAACAGTTTGTATTAGTTGGGAGCCCTCAATACAATCCTAACAACACCATCACACTAGGTGAGGCTGAAGGCGGCAGAAAGATCACTTTATTTGTAATTAACGATTTTGTTAAAACAAATAAAACCGAGGTTAAAAGAATGCTCCATACCATTCATCATGAATTTGGTCATATTTTAAATCAGAATATCGCGGTAACTTCTAATTATCAACGCATTACGCCAGATGGTTATGATCCTACATGGTTTAATTATACTGATGCACAGGCTAGGGCATTGGGTTTTATTACCTCTTATGCCCGCTCGAATAAAGATGATGATTTTGTTGAAATGCTTGCTACCATGTTAGTTGAAGGAAAAACAGGATTTGATGCGATAGTAAATGGTTCCGGAACCGGTAAAACAGCATTATTGGCTAAGCAGGCAATTGTAACAGCCTACATGAAAGATGCTTTTGGTATAGATGTAAACTTACTGCAGGCTAAAACCGAGACTGCTATTAATGCCCTATAAACATGAATAAGATGAAAAAACATATATTATTTTTTGCGGGGTTGATGATTATATTCTCCGCCTGTAAAAAAATCGAGGATGCGCCTACTGATACAAGCGACCAAAAATTAAGTGCAGCACTAAAGGCTTATCAAACCCAGTTAACTGGGGCACAATTCGGCTGGAAAGGGTACCTTTTAACAAATGCGCAGGTTACTGCAACCTTCCTTTTTACCTTTACAGATAAGAATAGAACATCAATGTCTGCAGATTATGAACCAACGCTAAACGAAAGTTCTTATCGTTTAAAAGCATTACAAAGGCCAACTTTAATCTTCGATACTTATTCTACTTTACATTTGTTGGCAGATCCTACACCGACTAAATTAGGCGGCGAAGTAGGTGCTGGTTACTATTCTGATTTTGAATTTGCTTTTGTTTCTTCAAGTGCTGATACCATACATATGGAAGGAACTTTTAATAAAAGCAAACTGATTTTGGTAAGGTCAAAATCTGCTGAAGATAGTGCCTCGGCATTTACTGCGCCTGATGATATAGCAATCACATTATCCAAATTATTAACCTATTTCAAGAGAAGTACAGTAGGTGGTGTAGAATGCGAGCTAAGAGTTGATCCAAATGACAGGGTTTTTGGATTTAACTATCTCGAGAAAGGTGAACTTAAAACAGTGAGTAGCAACTATTTTGTTTCGGGTACTAAGATTATACTTTTTAAACCTTTAACCATTGGATCAGTAACAATTTCCGGATTAGAAGATATTGCATTTGATGCCGGAGCGAAAGTTATCAACGCGAAAATTACTGGCGGCTCTACAATGCAAATTAAAGAAGCAATTGCTCCATTAAAATACGACGCAACCGGGGGGCAAAGATGGTTGGAATGGGCATTTGCCAGTACCTATGTATCTTCTGAGCTCGGTTTCCACATCAATGGTGTAGATGATGCTTTAGGTTTGAGATCAATTGCAGGTTATAGAAGGATTGATTATTTTCCAAAAGCAAATGCAACTTATGACAGTGCCAGAATAGTAGCTACAACAAGTTATGGCCCCGCCGTTATACCAACTATAACCAGTACAGGGTTGGTAATTTTCCCAAATAGTGGCATTCAATTTGGTATCGTGCCTGCGGCAGCTAATGCCGTTTACACAAAATACCTTACGCAGCTTTTTCAAGCTCAGGGATATTATTTAATACAAACAAATAGTGGTTCAATAGAAACCATTACCTATGATATGGTTAATGTGGCCGATGCTAAAGCATGGGTAAGCTGGCACTACTAAATCATTTGAATTTTCAATAAAACTAGGTCAATAATTGCTATCTGTTAAGGTTTAGGAATTATAACCAGCTTTCAAGCCCTCACCCTAAAAAGTGAGGGCTTTATTTTTAATTTATTTTTTAGCAGCTAAAAATTCATAATCAGTATATTTGGTAAACAAGAGCTCATTATTTACTAAATTGTTTTAGTTTAAATATTTCTTTTTTTTTAATTATAAATCTATTTATTATTACGCCTCAGTATAATGAAAAACATAGTAAATTATGATTAACTAAATTTATGCCGTTAAAAAATCTGGATAAAGAACGTGCGCTGATTGATAAAATTGTAGAAGGAGATGAACAGGCTTTTTCTGTCATGTTCTTTAACTATCTTCCAGTATTACAGGTTTTTGCTGCAAAATTTACCAAGTCAGAAGATGCTGCTGAAGAAATTATCCAGGATGCTTTTTTAAGGGTATGGTTAAACCGGGATAAATTGGCTGAAGTAGAAAATGTAAAAGCTTATCTTTATAAGTACGTTTCTAATGAATGTTTAAGCCATTTGCGCAAAAAGCTTAAAGAAGGCAAAGTGGTAGATGCCTTTACTGCAAAGCAGCCCAATAGCCATAACCATACCGCAGATGTGGTGAATTTAAATGAAATAAATAAAATTGTTTCCAATGCCGTTGAGAAATTACCAGAACAACGGAAAAAAATCTACCAATTAAGCCGAGGCGATGGTAAAAGTATCCCCGAAATAGCCGAAATTTTAAATATTTCTCCAAACACAGTTAAAAATGCACTTGTAATTGCGTTGAAATCAATCCGCATACACTTGGATCAGCATGGAATTGTATTTCTTTTTCCGATTGTTCTCACTTTTTTGAAAATAAAATAAAAAAAAGTGAAATCCCGATAGTCCTAATTTTCTTTTAGTGCTTCTTAGTATCAGAATCTTTATGGAATTACGCATCAATTATCTTTTACAGCAGTTTGCATCAGGCAAAATCAACCAGGCAGAAAAGCAAGAGCTTTTGGCTTTGGCTGATGGCAATGCTTCACTTATTAGTGATGAAATTGTTAAAATGATCATTGCGGAAGAAGAAAATGCCGATCAGGTAATTGATAAAAAATGGAATCCAATTCTAAATAAAATTCTGAAGGTTGATAAACCAGCACCTGCACCGCGAAAAATTTTAATGAACAGTTTAAAATGGGCCGCCGCCGCAGTAGTATTCATTGTGTTCTCATTAACTACTTATGTAACGTTACATAAAAAAAGGAGCACGTTTTTGCCACTGATGTTCCTCCAGGTAATAATAAAGCGATTCTGACTTTGGCTAACGGCAAGAAAATTTCCCTTTCTGATGCCATGAATGGGAATATTGCTAAAGAAGCCGGTTTTTCCATTACTAAAACCAAGGATGGTCAGTTGGTTTACAATATTGCCGAATCAAATGATATTGAAGATGCAAGATTAAATACGATTTCTACACCTAATGGTGGCGAATGGCAGATCCGTTTACCAGATGGTTCCATCGTTTGGCTTAACGCGGCCTCTTCTATACAATACTCATTAAATATTGGAGCGGCGAAACAACGGATCGTAAAATTAGCTGGTGAGGCTTATTTTGAAGTGGCCAAAAATGCGGCACATCCTTTTATCGTAGAAACAGATAAACAGTCTGTTGAAGTATTGGGTACACACTTTAATATCAATAGTTATCATGATGAAATCGTAACCAGAACTACCTTATTGGAAGGAAGTGTGCGTGTTTCGCAAGGTAGTACAAAGCAGAGTGAAATATTGAAACCGGGAGAGCAATCCATCCTGTCGAATGCGGGTTTTGATGTTAAAGATGTTGATGTAGATGAGGCCATTGCATGGAAAAACGGCTATTTTATGTTCAATAATGAAAAACAGGAAAGTATTTTGCGCAAAGTGGCCCGTTGGTACAATGTAGAGATAGAATATGCAGACCCTGCAGCCAAAGAAGTAATGTATTATGGAACGGTGAGCCGTTTCGAAAAAATATCAAAAGTACTAACCAAATTTGAGCAAACTGGTGAAGTGCGCTTTGATATTAAAGGCAGCAAAGTGATTGTATATAAAGAATAAAAAAGCAAAGATGAAGGAGTAACTAACCTTTATCTCTAAAAATAAAACAACTTAATCAACCATAACCTAACCCTAACAAACTATGAATAGACCTCGACAAAACTCCTGACGATTCAAAGATAAATGAATAAAAAAAGGAGTGCTTGCAACACCCCCTTTATTATCTGTTTAGCTATTCCGTAAGCCGGAATCGATTAAAAATCAATTATTTCTTGGATAACCCGCGAAACGCTTTTTGGCGTCCAAACTTCATTGCGCTTCGCAAAAAAAAAACAGACTATTAAATGTACAAAATTTATATTGGAATTTTATGTACGCATCGCCGCTACATCCCTAAATTGCTATTGATTATGAAGTTAGTTACGGTCATACTGCTTGCCTCCCTAATGCAGGTAAGTGCAGCTTCATTTGGCCAGTTGGTTACATTAAAGCAAAGAAATGTAACCTTTGAAAAAATGTTTAAAGAAATCAGATTGCAATCTGGTTACGATGTATTGTTGTCTACAAATAAGATTAGCACTTCAACAACCTTCAATGCCAATTTTAGCAATTCGACCATTGAAGAAGTAATGGCTAAAATTATTGCCGGTAAAGATTTGACTTATTCTATTGAAGACAAAACCATTTTAATCAAGCCTGCAGAAAAATCGATTTTTGATAAAGTACTTGGCTATTTTGTTGCAGTTAAGATAACTGGTAAAGTAAAAGACAAAAATGGTTCAGCACTACCTGGTGTAAGCATTCGCGAAAAAGGTGCTGCTAACGCAGTTTCAACCAGTTCCAATGGAGATTATAGCATTTCAGTTAAAGAAGGAGCTACGCTTGTTTTCAGTTATATCGGCTATAAAAGCATCGAGTTACCTGTAGGTTCTAAAACGGTAATCAATGTTACATTAGAAGAAGATGCAGCACAGCTTAATGAAGTAAATGTAGTTTCGACCGGATACCAAACTTTGGAGAAAAAGACTTTTACCGGAGCGTCTACATTGGTAAAAGCATCAGATGCGGAGAGAGCAGGTGTAACCGATATTAGTAGGATGCTGGAAGGGCAGGTAGCGGGTGTAACCGTGCAAAACGTTTCGGGTACTTTTGGTGCTGCACCTAAAATTCGGGTACGTGGAGCCACCTCGTTTTCAGGAGATAATAAACCGCTTTGGGTAGTTGATGGTATTATTTTAGAAGATGTGATCAATATATCAAATGAAGCATTAACCAGTGGTGATGCCAATACTTTAATTGGCTCATCTGTAGCTGGTTTAAACCCGGATGATATTGAGAGCTTTAACATCTTAAAAGATGCTGCCGCAACAGGTATGTATGGTGCAAGGGCAATGAACGGTGTAATTGTGGTAACCACCAAAAAAGGTAAGTTAACAGAAGGCGCACCAAAAATTAGCTACAGGGGTAATTTTACTACCTATGCCAAACCGAGTTATTCGGATTTCGATATTTTAAACTCTGCCGATCAAATGGCAGTTTTAATTGAAATGCAAAATAAGGGTTATGTTCAAATTCCTTCTGAATCGAGAGGGGTTAGCGGAGGCCCTTTTTATAAAATGTATAATATGCTTTATAATTATGATGCAGCTACAAATACATATGCCTTAAAAAATACGAGCGCTGATAAAAACGCATTTTTGAATAGATATGCCAATGCCAATACCGATTGGTTTGATGTATTGTTTAAAAACTCTTTGCAACAAGAACATTCGTTAAGTATCAACTCGGGTACGGAAAAATTTAAAAGTTATGCATCAACCTCGTTTACCAAAGATAATGGCGTAACCATTGGAAACAGTGTAAGCAGGTTTACAGGTAATTACCGTGCAAACTTTAATATGTCTGATAAATTAAGTGCAGAACTTTTAAGTACAGGTTCGGTACGTAATCAACAGGCACCAGGAGCTACTGCACTGCAAGAAGATCCTGTGTATGGTAACTACTTTCGTAATTTCGATATCAATCCATATGCTTATGCAGTAAATACAAGTCGTATGCTTACCGCCTTTGATGAAAATGGTAATTATGAATATTTCCGTCAGAACAGTGCTCCTTTTAGTATTTTGAATGAGTTAAATAGCAACTATTTAAAATTGGGGGTATTAGATTTTAAAGTTCAGGGAAACTTAACTTATAAAATTATTCCAAGTTTAACCTATTCTGTTGACGGGGCTTATCGATTTGTGAAATCCGAATCACAAATATCTATTTTAGAGAGTTCCAACATGGCCACTTCATATAGAACTGTTGATGATGCAACATCTTCGCAAAGCAATGGTAATTTATATACAGACCCAGATCTTCCAGGAAGTTTACCAATTAGCGTATTGCCGAGCGGTGGTTTTTACAAAACATCTACTGATAACTTAAAAAGTTATTATTTCAGACAAAATTTAAATTTCAATAAAACTTTTAATACCAAACACAATATAATGGCTTTTGGTGCAATGGAAGTTCGTTATATCGATCGCCAGAGGGAAGCTTTTGACGGAGTAGGTTATCAGTTTGATAATGGAGGCTTGGTAACACCTTATTATAAATACTTTAAAGAAGCTGCAGAAGAAGGTAAGCCTTATTTTAGTATGGGCAATGAATATGAAAGATATAGTGCTTTTTTTGCCAATGCTTCTTATACTTATGATGAGAAATATACCGTAAAATTTTCTGGTAGGTATGATGGTTCAAATAAATTGGGTAGAACTGCAACTGCTAGATGGTTACCAACATGGAATATTGCTGCTAGCTGGAACATAAGCGATGAAAGTTTTTGGCCAAAAAGTGATATCTTAACTGGTGCCAAATTACGCGGATCTTATGGTTTAGTAGCGAGCATTGGTAATGCAACAAACTCTGCTGCTGTATTTTATAATCAGATTTCAAGAAGACCTGCTTTAGCAGATCAAGAAGCTCAGATTTATATTTCCAATTTAGAAAACTCAGAACTTACTTGGGAAAAAGCTAAAGATTTAAACCTCGGTTTAGATTTAGCTTTATTGAAAAACAGAATTAATTTTACCGTTGATGTATACAAAAGAAGCATCTATGACTTAATCGGTGCAATACAAACTTCTGGTATTGGTGGTCAGTATACTAAAATTGCCAATTATGGAGCCATGTCTGGTAAAGGGATCGAAGTTGCCATTACCGGTAGAGCTATAGATCATCCAAACTTTAAATGGACAACCAATTTTAACTTTAGCTACAATGTAAATAAGGTAACAGATTTAGAGATTGACCCTAATATTTTTAAATCAACATCAAATAATGGTACTGCAGTACTTAACTACCCTCAGCGTAGTTTGTTTTCAGTACAATTTGCTGGTTTAAATCATGATTACGGTTACCCAACATATATCGGTACTGATGGTAGGCCAACTACTTATATTTACATACAAGATAATGATCTAACACAATTGAAATATGAGGGGCCGATTGATCCTACGTTTGCTGGAGGTTTTTATAACCAGTTCAGCTACAAAAGTTTCACATTATCAGCTTTACTGGGTTTCTCTGCAGGAAACAAAATTAGGTTGAATCCAAATATGAAACCAAATTTTAATGATATTTCGTCAATGAGTAGAGATTTATTAAATAGATGGGTATTGCCTGGAGATGAGAAGTTTACCAATGTTCCGGCCATATTGGATCCCCTATCTGCATCGAAAATCGTTGATGCTAACGGATCTGCTGTTAATATCGTGAATACTTATAATTTATATAATTTCTCAACCGAACGTGTAGCGTTTGGCGATTATATTAAACTAAGACAAGTTTCGCTAAGTTATAATTTGCCAAAAAGCTTTTATTCTATGCTAGGTATGTCTAATGCCTCAGTATCTTTTGTCGGAAATAATTTATTGTTATTGTATTCTGATAAAAAACTGAATGGACAGGATCCTGAATTTTACAATACAGGTGGAGTTGCCTTACCAGTATCAAGACAGTATACCTTATCCTTAAAAGTTGGCTTTTAATTGAAAAAATCATGAAATTAAAGAAAATATCATTCAGCATACTTGCAGTCGCATTGCTATTCATAACGCCATCATGCAAGAAATATTTAGAACAAACACCTGATAACAGAGCAGAAATTAACACGGTAGACAAATTATCCCAATTGGTTTCAACAGCTTATCCAGGTACCGATTATTTAGCTTTTACAGAAGCCTCATCTGATAATTCGGAGGATAAAGGAGAAGGTATCGGAACATTGTATGATGTGATCGATCTACCTTATGCCTGGCAAGATGTAATAGGTGATGGAAGAAACACTGCAACTTCATATTGGAATGCGTGTTATGAAGCCATTGCATCAGCAAATCAAGCTTTAGAGTCTATCGAGACTAATAAACTTGGTGCAGGTGCAGCGCCCTATAAAGGAGAGGCATTGGTATGCAGGGCCTATGCACACTTTATGTTGGCTACTTTGTTTGCAACACCATATAAAATTGGAGGAGCAAATGATGCACCTGGTATACCTTATGTAGATAAGCCAGAAACTAAGGTGATTCAGCCATATAGTAGAGGTACTGTTGCCAGTACTTATGCCCGGATTCAACAAGATTTAGAAGAAGGCCTTCCTTTATTGCAAGCATCAGCCTATAAAATTCCAAAATATCATTTTACACCAGTAGCTGCACATGCTTTCGCTGCCCGTTTTTATTTATTTATGGGCGCGTGGCAGAAAGTAGTCGATCATGCTACACTTACTGTGCCTGGTAATGACTTTATTAATAATATGAGGCCTGTATCAACTACATTAAGGACTTATGGCAATGCCGAATATCAAATAAATTATATGGGAAGTGGGCAAAAATACAATCTATTGTTATTTAATGTCGATTCTTTCTATGCTCGCTATTCAAGTCCACGCCATGGTTTTGGTAACAAACAGCGTGCAATGTTTTCAGCGATTGGAAATATAACGGGCAAAGCCTTAGCGAATGTTGTATTACAATACAGTGTTCCAAATTATACAACTTATAAATTTAAAGAAAACTTCTTCACTACTGGACCTGGTTTTGGACTTCCTTATTTGGCTTTTGCTGGTTTTACAGTAGATGAGGCTTTAATGAATAGAGCAGAAGCATATGTAGAGCTAGGGCAAAATAACCTGGCATTAAAAGATGTTAATGATTTTTATAGTCAAAGAATTGTTGGTTATAACCCAAGTAGTGATGCTGTTACCACAGCTAAAATTTCTACTTATTATCCAACCATTACAGATCCTAAACAAGGTTTGATTAGAACTATTTTAGATGCAAAAAAAGCTGAATTTTTGCAAGAAGGTATAAGATGGTTTGATATTATTCGTCGTGATCTCACTGTTGTGCACAATACGATAGATATCACCACTAAAGAAACTTTTTCTGAGCTAAAACCAGGAGATCCCCACCGCATCTTCCAATTACCATTAGAGGTTAAAACATCAGGTGTAGAACTAAATCCAAGATAATCAAGATGAAAAATATACTAAAAGTAATATCGTTTCTTCTGCTTATTGCATTGCAATTTGCTTGTCGTAAAACAGAAACGCTTAATGTAGATTACAGCACCTTTAACGCGGATGATCCCCGTACAAATACTCCGCTAGATCAATGGTTGAAGAGTAGCTTTTTGGATCCTTATAATATTGATGTAATTTATAGGTACAACAGGTATTACCACGGTAATACTGCCAATGTGGTGCCGAGTAAATTGGAAAATATACAGCCAACAATGCAAATTGTATTAGATGGATTTATCAATCCATATCTTAAAATCGCAGGTCCAACATTTACTAAAACTTATATGCCAAAAGAGTGGGTATTATTTGGTTCGTATGCTTATGAAAATTCAAGCGACCCAGGTGTGGCGGGAACTGCAGCAGCTGGTCGTAGAATTACGTTATACGGTGTAAATGAATATCAACCGCTGCCAGGTGGTCAGTTTTATGCCTGGGATAGACACCGTATTATGCACCATGAATTCGGGCACATTTTAAACCAGATTATTCCAATACCGGTTGATTTTGAACCGATATCAAAAGGATTTTATAAACAGCCATATACCGATACACCACAGGATACTGCGCGTAGAAATGGTTTTGTAACCAGTTATGCCAGTGGTGTATATACCGAAGATTATGCAGAAACCATCAGTTGGCTATTAATTAACGGACAGGTTTGGTATGATGACTGGGCTAACTTTGCCAATACGGCTGGAAAAGCAAGATTCGTTCAAAAGGAAAATAATGTAATCAATTATTTTACAAACCTTGGCATTAGTTTCAAAGCCCTGCAAAAGGAAGTACAACAATATATGATTGGTATTGGCCGGAATGAAACCAAATTTGCATATTGGTTAAGTAAAGCACGTACTCCGTTGGTTACCCCAGCTCCAAACCCTGCACCAGCAGCACTACCTACATTTAAAACTTTAACCATTAGTACCGGTGCAGATTATTATATAAAATATGGTGGCTCAGATACCTTTTCTGCTCTTTATACTTCAGTTAAAAATGCGATAACTGCACAGGGTTATGCGTTGAACTTTATAAGAATTAATTTTACCTCTCCAACCGCAATGTACATTGAAGCTAATTTTACAGCCGGTACAACAACGTATCAATCATTTTATGCTTTTAATATGGCAACCACGGTTGCTTCCGGGCAAGTAAAGTTTACTACAGGTACAGTAGGGGGAACAACTTCTCCTTGGGTTGGTAATGCAGCTTTTACTAAGGCGTCTATGCAGCCCTTTTTGGACTATATCACAAATAACACCTTTGTAGCAGATTGGTTACCAGTGAATGTTACGGCAGACGATTATATGAAATTGGGCGGTTTTACTGTTTTAAACTCGCCAACCAATTATTTTTATGGACCATTGGCTTATTAATTTTAAAACGATGAAAAGATTTTTATACTTAATTGTATTGCTCTCTGTAATGATGAGCTGCAAAAAAACATCTTATGTAGCTGTTTTCGATAAAACGCCACAAGAGCGAGCTGCAGACCAGATTAATCTGGTGTCTACCACGTTAACCAGTGCTCCGAATGGCTGGATTGCAACATTGCCCACTCAAGCGGGGGGCGGCTATGGCTTTTATTTCACTTTCGATAACCAACAAAATGTAACCATGTATGCCGATATGACAAGCGCATCGGCTGGGACAGTGGGTAAATCAAACTATAGGATCAAACAAGATATTGGAACCGAACTGGTATTTGATACTTATAACTATATCTCGATACTTGATGATCCTAATGCTGCTATTTTAGGTGGTGCATCCAAAGTAGGTTATAGTAGTGATATTGAGTTTACTTTTGATCGGGTTAATGGTGACAGTATTATTTTTGTCGGAAAAAAATATAGACAGCCATTTAAGTTGGTAAAAGCAACCGCTGCACAACAAGCAAGCTATACATCTGGGGGGTATAATACTTCTATTGATAAAATTACAGCTTTTTTCAACACAAATAAATTCCCGTACATACAGGTTGTTTCGGGTTCAACCACACTTAAAGTTGCGGTTAGTCCAAACTTCAGCAATAATTTGGCAAGTGGTAAAAGAATGGATTTGACAAGCGTTTTGGCTGATGGGAAAACAATAGGTACGGCAGCAACTAAAATAGCACACACTTTGGATGGGCTATCTCTGTTAAATGGAGGATTGGTTTTTCAAGGTATCACATTCGTAAGAATGGCATGGAAAGATGCAAATATCTTAGCCTTATATGATTCTACTGGAAAAGAGTATATCATTAATGATAATGGTGTGCCAATATTAGATATCAATCTGTTATGGGGATCTAAATATGTTGGGCTTCGATCTGAGTTTAAACAAGTAAATCCTGGTACAAGTACTGCTGGAGCTGATATTATTAATTACTATCACAATAACCTTAATAATAGTGCATTGCTTGGTTTCGGTTTTAACTATGGAAGAATGGACTTAACTTGGAAGCAGACCGAACAACAGATTCATTTTTGCTGGTTTCAGTAGTCAAAATGGAGGAAGTAGTGGCTGGACAACTACGATAGTTTATAATTACACGGTTAATCCGGACGGTTCTTATAAATTTACCCAATACACAGCTGCCGCTGATGGTTATGTTGCTAAGTTAATGTTGCCAATGGATGCGTTCTTAAAGGCAAATGATGTAAAATTTGATTATTATTCAATAAATGGACTCACTTACGGAAGAATGTCTAGTGTGCAGAATCCTGCAATACAGATGACATTTATTCTACGATAAACTTATGTAGTAATTAATCATTATAATAATCTTGTTGGCAACTTACGTTAACTGTTGCCAATAAGATTAACTTTTATAGCTGAAAACTAAATATGCAAACCCTCTAAAAAATATAACTATGAAAAAATTATTGCTATTTTTTGCTTTGAGTGTATTTTTTGTAATTGGATTATCCTCATTTCAACCGGCTTCTGAAAAAGTGGTTCAATGCACTAAAGACGATCCGATTATTATTGTGGTAAATACCGATGGATATTATGGTGAATTGTATTTTGATAATGCAACTGATCAATTTTTAAGTGGCAGTGTAAGTAAAGCCATTCCTGGTAGTGGGGGTGCTTATAGAATGTATACCATTAATTCGGTAAGTGGAAATTTATCGCGATCATTAATTAATAATCAGGTTACACATTTTGATGGTAATATTTATGGCACTGCCGGCTCGGGTTTTTCAGTTACTTTAACTTTAAATTCCAGTAATAATGCTGCATTAATTGCTCAATAGGTATAATTATTCTCTCTCTCTAACCTCACCCTAAAAAGTGAGGTTTTTTTATGACATAATTTTTAAACCCCTGCAACCGTTTATGCTTATATTTGTAAGTCATGAAGAAAAAAGCAATTTTTATCCTGTTTGTATTGGTATTTACATTTGCGGTAAGCCCTAATGTTAATGCCCAATGCTCAATGTGTACCATAAATGCTGAACAAGGTGTTAAAAACGGAAATACACAAACTGCAGGCTTAAATACCGGGGTATTATATCTATTATCTATTCCATATTTAATGGCTGTTATTGTTGGTGTGGTTTGGTACAAAAAATACCGCAAAAAGAATATTCACCTTAACATGAAAAAAGAACCTTTTAATTTAAATTAGCGATTTGTTGCAATATACTTGATTATGGAAACACTAATTATGCACCCTAAAAATAAAGTACAGCTAACCGCATTAAAAGCAATGGCTAAGGCTTTAGAAATAAATTTTGAAACAAGCGAGTATAATTCGGATTTCGTGGCTAAAATTCAGACAAGTAAAAAAGAAATTGAAGCGGGTAAAGTAACGAGAGTTGCAAAGGAGGATTTGAAAAACTTCCTAGGGTTATAGTGAGCTACCACTTAGATTTTTCAGATCAGGCTAATAGTGATATCAGCTACCATAAAAAAATAGGTAATAAGGCCGTTTTGCGCAAAATATTGAATTTACTGAATGAACTTTCTGAACATCCATTCGAGGATACAGGAAAACCGGAAGCATTAAAACATAATCTTTCAGGTTTTTGGTCTAGACGAATAAATAATGAGCATCGACTGGTTTATGAAGTTTATATCGATATTGTATACATTATTTCAGTTAAAGGACATTATTAATGCCGACCTCAAAGCTTAATGCAATTATAAATTGTAAATGTCCGCATTGCCGCAGGGGAGCTATTTTTACAGGCAGTATGTACGGATGGAATATTCAACATACCAAAGAAATTTGTGGTCATTGTGCGCAACGCATCGAAATTGAGCCTGGGTATTTTTATGCAGCCATGTATGTGAGTTACGCCATGAATGTAATCGAGATGCTTTTTGCAAGCTTTTTAACCTATCTGGCTTTCGGTCCGCTTACCGATGCCACTTTCTGGCATTACCTGATTGTTATTTTCGCAGGTTGTTTTATCCTGTATCCATTTAATTACCGCTATTCCAGAATTATACTGCTTCATGTTTTATCGCCAAACATTAAGTATAAGCCATATTACGACAAATAGGGTTGGTTAGCGGTTAGCGATGGGCGATGAGCTAAACCATTAACCAATATTCACTGTTAAACCAAGAGTTTAATAAACCAATGGTTAATTAACTAATGACGAAGAGCCAATTTACAGTTTACAATTGGCAGTTTGCAATTACCCAATGAACTAATGGCCAGTGAACGAATAAACCTCAAGATATGCTTAAAAAAGAAACACTCAATTTTATAACAGATGTAGCGGAAAATAATAACCGCGAATGGTTTGCCGCCAATAAAGATGTTTATGAAAGTGCAAAAGCCAATGTATTGACACTCGTTACAGCACTTATTCCTGAACTGGCTAAGGTAGATCCATTGATTTCGGCCGAAACAGACCCCAAAAAAAGTTTATTGCGCATTTACCGCGATGTGCGTTTCAGCAAAAATAAAGATCCGTATAAAAATAATTTCGGCATTTGGTTTTCTGCTAAAAGCAAGGGTGGCAACGAGCCAGGTTATTATTTGCATATCCAACCCGGAAAAAGTTTTATCGCCGGTGGTTACTGGATGCCCGAAGCCGCACATTTAAAGTTAATAAGACAGGAAATTGATTACAATATCGGCGACTTTAAAGAAATTATCAACAGCAAGGAATTTAAGAAAGACTTTAAACTTGGATTGGATAACGCACTTAAAAATGCCCCTAAAGGGTACGATCCGGCAGATCCAAATATCGAATTCTTAAAATTGAAAAGTTTTGAAGCCACTACAAAAATTGATGATAAAGAATTTTTGCAGGCAAACCTCGTTAATAAGTTGATAAGTTGTTTTAAAACAGTACAACCATTAGTTGCATTTTTACGCAATGCTATAGATGCTTAACGGTTTAAACTGTATAAATAGGTAAACTGTGCCATTAGTCTATAAAAACTGTATTTGCTATTAACTCTGAAAATATAATATGAAAAATACCTTTCTTGCTTTTGCTCTTCTTTTGTTCATTTCATCCTTAACCTCATGTGTTGTATTATCGCCTAAAAAGTATAAGGCTTTATTGGGTAGCAAAGATTCACTTTACACAGCTTTTAACGAAGGTTTAATTAAAATTGAGAACTTGGAAAAAGAAGTAAACAAGCTGAAGAAGGATACCACTTTAATGGCCGAAGAACTTCGCGATTTGCAAAGCAATTACAATGAAATAGATGCAAATTATAAAAAACTCAAAAATAACTCTTCTTCAGAAATTACTAAACTATCCGGAGATTTGGCTGCCCGCGAAAAGCGTTTAAAAGAAGTAGAAGAAGTTTTGCGCAAACGTGATGAAGCCACCAATGCACTAAAAGAAAAGCTTCAACAGGCACTGCTTGGCTTTACTAAAAGCGGCCTCACTGTAGAAATTAAAAATGGCAAAGTTTATGTTTCGCTTACTGATAAACTGTTGTTCCCTTCCGGAAGTATCATTATTGATGAGAAAGGTAAACAAGCTTTAACACAGTTGGCCAATGTACTTAAACAACAACCAGAAATTAATATTGCGGTTGAGGGCCATACCGATAACCAGAAAATAAACAATTTAGGTCAGATTAAAGATAACTGGGATTTAAGTGTACTTAGGGCTACATCTGTGGTACGTTACCTAACCGAAAACGAAAAAGTAGAGAGCGTAAGAATGACGGCTACCGGTAAAGGAGAATATCAACCCCTGGGAACCAATGCAAATGCCGATGGGCGAAGCAAAAACAGACGCATAGAAATTGTACTTTCACCTAAATTAGATGAACTTTATAACCTGATTAAATAGATAATCAATTTATTTTGTGGTTAAAGTGTTCCTGTTTAATCAAAACCCATGGTTATGGTTAGGAATAAAGCAACTTTGCGCTCCCAACAACGAACAATATATTTATTTTGATCAGGAAATGAACAGTTCTGTGTACATGGCAGCTTTAGCCCCGCTTTATGCTTTATACCGATGAAGGATCGGTATGTTCGCTGCAATCGGGTTTAAAAACATCGGCTTCTGCACTTTGCAACCTTTCAAATGAAACACAAAGTAGCCACTTAGCCCCGGTTGAAGCGTTTACCCTGCAGCAACGAGGCACGAGACAGCGAAGCGTAAAAGCGTAAAAAGGGAAGAAATTTCGTGTTTTTCACAGGCTTTGCGCTCCCAAAAATGAACAATATATTTATTTTGATCAGGAAATGAACAGTTCTGTGTACTTGAAAAAGCAGGTTAAAAGTCAACGGCCTCTGCCTAAACCAATCCATTCCTGCGTTTCAATTGGTATTTACCGCGACAAAATGAATGATTTCTGACGATTACAGTAATTTTTATAAGTTCTGATGCCGGCGGTAAGATTTTAAAATCTTAAAAGTATGCTCAAACTCGGTTCCACTTAGATTTGAATAATCGGGCATGGAAAGTTTGTGTATGGTTAGAAAATTAAGCAGTTCTTTAATTACGTTCGATACCTCTTCTGATTCTTCCGTATGTTTCAGTGTATCAATTTTGCTTAACAAAAAAGCAATTTCGAACATTTTAAAATCATTCTTCCCTGTAATTTCCAGTCCGCGGTTGGTTTCTATAAGTGCCTGTTCATAATTGTGCGTAGCATTATAAAAGTTTGCTTTAAAAATGCTGAAACTGGCCAGGATAAAATTGGTATAGTAAGTATAATCGCTACTGATTATTTTATCTACGAACTGGATAATGCGCTGTGCTTTTTTAAAGTAATTGAGCTTAATGTAGGTTTGCCCTAAATGAAGTAGTAAAAACGGGGAGAAAACCGAATGCCTTACATAAAAAATATTTGGATATTTACTTAATATGGCCATAATAAAACGATGGCATTCTGCATAACTTTTTTGCGAAAACAGCGTAATCAATACCATCCGGTAAGAGAGTATTTCGGCAGAAGAAATTTCCTCGTTTCTTTTTGGTGTACTCCGGTCTATTTCCTGGCAAAGTTTTATGATTTTATCTTCAAGGCTTTTGCTTTCGTTAGGCTTGTTAATCAGGTTGTTGTAAAAGTATAAAATTAAATCGTATGGGTTAATTGGAAAAAGCTCATTTAATCTTTTATAATTTCTTTTTAACAACTGCATGGTATTGCCCAGCGATACCTTATCTACATCAATAAGGTGTACGTTGCATTCGATTACATGGAGCATAATCTGGATATCTTCATTCAGTACATTTTCAGAAATTGTTTTAATGGTTTCTTTATAAAGTGTACTCATGGTTCTGCCAGAAGCCATGATATCGATGAAATCGATATCTATAGTTAACTTATTAAAGTTGGAGTTGGGTTTACCCAATTCGAATTTAGACACATGGCAGATAAAATCGAAAGCATTGTTTTTTTCGATATTGGTAAACGAAAGTTTAAATATGTTTTTTAATGCTGCAATTTCATTCCTGTTTACGCAAAAGCGGATAGACCAGTTTAAAATATGGTCTCTACGTGCATTTTGTGCGGGGAAGCTCGCTAAAATATGTTCGAAAAATAATTTACCAGGCTTGTAGTCGAATTTATCGGTGATTTGAATAAAAAGGAAATAAGTATAAATATCGTCGCTTAAAAAACGTACAATTTCCGTTGGGATGGTTGTGCTTAATCTTTTTTCTTCGATAATAATCCCTGCGTGCAAAAGTTCTTCATAAGCATCAGGATAGCAATTGATATAGCTTAAAATCTTTTCTTTTGATACCCTTAATTTTTTATTGCCTTCAGAAATGCAATCGCTTATTTTTTTGAGTAGAAATATTTTTTCGGTACTCTTTTTTGCCAGAAAAACCCTTCTTTCTAAAAAATAGTTGATCAACTCGTAACACAATAAAGGGTTATTCAGCTCCAGATGGTGATTTTCATCTTTAAGTTTAAAATAAACCTGAAGCCAGAAAGGGGTTTTAAATTGTGCCAGTAGGGGTGGACTAACATCGGCCCTATTGATGATTTTGTTTTCGATATGGCTTAGCGTGTACAGCACCTCATCAATATTTAATGGCGGCACATTGCTCAACGTATCTTCATCGTAAAACAAGCCTGTATACCAGGCTTTGGTTAAAGATGCAGAACCGTTTATAGCGGGCTGAAGGTTAATCCAGCTATTTGTTCGTAAACCGAAAACCAGTTTAACAAAGTTGTTTTCTTCAATACTGTATAAGAAATCTATAAAGGTTTTAAAGTGATTACTTCTGGCCAGGTGCTCGTCTACACCATCAACAATTATAATAAAGCGGCCTTCGCGTTTTTCGGGGTTCTTTTTGAAAAAACTGATTAGTTCGGTAAGACTACCAAACTTAAATTCTTTTAAAAACCAATCTTTTAACGTACCGCCATTTTGTATTATCGTATTAATACTGGTAGAGTTAACCAGTAAAACAATGTCATTTTTATAAAGAGCGTTTTCTGAGAAGAAGAAATATTCTACCATGTGCGCAAGCAAAATCGATTTGCCCTGTCCTGGTTGTGCGCTTATGGTAGTAAACTGATAATTGTTTTTTAAAAAATAATCGAAATCGGGATAAAAGAAACTTCTGTTTGCGGTTGCATTAAATGGAACGCCCGAATTATTTTTCTTTGCGATGAGCGATACCTCTGTAATGGCATGTGCTTTTAACTTTAAATCCTGCCAAATACTCTGAACAGAGGTGGTTTGGTTTTCCTTGTCTTTGCAGAACGAATCCCAGTCGTTATAACCAATATATTGAGATAAACTGTTCAAGGTAAACAACGAAAACTTGTGCAAAGTGTTCGCGAAGCCAAAAAAGCGCTTTATCGTGGTTTCACTTACATAGTTTTTGGTTTCTTGAAATACGTATTCAGAAATAATCTTACAATGAGCCGGGTCGATATTTCTCAAACCAGATTTTATAAGGACAAATTTCCTGAGTTCGATAAGGAGATCGTTAGCATTCATGAATTAACAGATGGGATGACTACCGCTAATGTCATCATAATTTCACAATTGAGGAAATCTATTCACGAAGATCGGCCTGTATGAATAAAATGAATAGAATGAAATGCATAAAAATGAATAGCAATGGATAAGATAGGATGCTATTCTAGATTTAGATTTGTCATAATTATATAATGCACTTGAAAAAAACATTTACCAACAGTAGCATTCCCACATAGTAAGTCTTCTAAATAACGCCTGACATGATGAAAACTCATACTTTCTCGTCCCGAATAGGGATTATCCGCAATACTTTCGTTGCAATCATCATTCTTTTAACGCTCTTTTACTCGAAATCGTATGCGCAAAATAAAGTTTTTGCAAATAACGTGTCTGCACAAAGCAGGGTCGATAATGCAAGCAATGCCACACTGAACGATAACACTTTTGCTACTGTAAATTCTTACGGCGGAATTGCTGTTGGTATTGGTGGGTATAGTGGAGAGCTTGAATTGAAATATCCAACTCCACTTTTGGAAGGAGTTACTTCTTATATCAGAATAGATTTTGACGGAGATATACTGAACAGATTACTGGGAGGTAGTTTAGGCGGATTACTTGCTAACGTAGGCGGTACAGTAGTATTGGGGAACCACTCGTTTGAGGTAGGTGCCAGAAATGGTGCTTCTACAGTATTAACAGGTAGCAGTACAGCAGCGTTTTCTACTGATAACATTAAAATTGTTAAAGATGCCAACGGTTTCTTTTATGTAGCAATAAGGCCGGCACAGGCTTATGACCGTGTGTATATTAAAGACGTTACGAATGCTGTTTTGCTTGGTGTTAGTAATAGTACCAGAGTGTATAATGCATTTTATGTATCTGGCACCGATCCTTGTGCACAGGCATTTGCAACAGGCTTTGAGGGAACAGGAATAACACTGGATGCTTTGCAACTTGGAAGTTCGGGCGTAACCAATAGTGAACGGGCAATTGATGCCGATCCAAACAATTTTTCTACATTAAGTTTAGGTGTACTTGGCGTGACTTCATCCATCAGCCAAAATTTTTATTTTACAACTCCTTCAAATGCTGGTGATGATATTAACCTAAGATTCAGTTCTACGCCTGCACTGCTAACCGCAGGAGTTTTGCAAAACATTTCGGTAACGGCATATAGCGGCGATACCCAGGTGTATTCAACTACAGCTGCTTCTTTATTAAATTTAGATTTACTTGGTTTACTTAACAGCGGTCAGCCGGTAACTGTTCCTTTCTCACCGGGGGCAGCCGTGGTATACGATCGGGTTAAAGTTACATTAGGTTCGGTTTTAACTTTAAATGCTACACAAACCATTAATGTTTATGGCGTAACACGTTCGGCACCAAGACCAACTTTTACTGCGCCTGCAAGTAATGCAATAGCAGCATGTTACAATACAACAGTGCCTTTAACAGCTACCACAGCTAATGCCAATGAATTAATCTGGTATGATGTGATAGAAGGTGGAACGGCATTACAAACAGTAGCCTACAATGGAACTTTTACTACGCCGGCATTAACCGCCAACAAAACTTATTATGTTGCAGCCCGAAAGTCAGGCTGTACAACAGAATCGACAAGGGTACCTGTGGTGATTACCGTAAACCCGCAAATTATTTTTAATGGTGCTACCTTAACCAATGGTACACCTGGCTTTGCTTATGCTAAACAATTGGATGTAGCAACTGGTGGTACTGCAGGTTATACTTATGCTTTAGCTGCGGGAAGTACTTTACCGGCAGGCTTAACTTTATCTGCTACAGGTGCAATTACTGGCACACCAACTGTAGCTAATGCTTATACTTTTTCGGTTGTAGCAACTGATGCCAAAGGCTGTAAAGCTACCGCAACCTATAGTTTAACGGTTACTGCTGGATTGGTGCTTACACCAGGTGCATTACCAAACGGTATTACAGGAACGGTTTACCCAACACAAACCATTCCTGCTGCAACCGGTGGAACCGGACCGTATGTTTATACTGCAACAGGCGTTCCTCCGGGTTTAACTTTTAATCCAACAACAAGAGAAATTACCGGAACGCCAACCCAACCTGGTAACTATACCATTCCGGTTACTGTTGTTGATGCAAATGGCAATACCATTACTTCAAATTATACTGTAAAAATTACTGATCCTTTATTATTACCTCCAGCAACTTTGGCTGATGGTACTACCGGAACAGTTTATACTACACAGATTATTCCAAGTGCAACTGGTGGCACCACGCCTTATACTTATTCGGCAACTGGTTTGCCTCCGGGCTTAACCTTTAATCCATCTACCAAAGCCATTACAGGTACGCCAACTACAGCGGGTACTTTTACCGTGCCGGTTACCGTAACAGATGCTGATGGAAAAACGGTTACCACCAATTATACCATTAATGTAAACAACCCATTGTTGTTGCCTGCAGCAACTTTGCCTGATGGAACTGAAGGAACGGTTTATGCTACGCAAACTTTACCAAGTGCAACTGGTGGCGTTGGTCCTTATACTTATGCTGCTACAGGTTTGCCCGCGGGATTATCATTTAACCCAACTACAAGAGAGGTTACCGGTACGCCAACCCAGGCAGGTAATTATACCATTGGTGTTACGGTTACCGATAGCCAGGGTAAAACTGCTAATAACACTTATCCAATTAAAGTAAATGGTACCTTAACCTTACCAACCAGAACTTTACCTAACGGAATTGTTGGTACTTCTTATTTGCCACAAACTTTACCTGCGGTAACAGGAGGCACGGCTCCATATACTTATGCCGCTACAAACCTTCCTCCGGGCTTATCATTTAACCCAACTACAAGAGAAATTACAGGAACGCCAACTCAGGGTGGTACTTATAATGTTGCTGTAACTGCTACAGATGCCAATAACAATAAAGCAACTACAACTTATGCAATAACGGTAAAGGTTAATGCTCCGGTTGTGGCTTCTGCAACAGTTTGTACCGGCAGCACTGCTACTTTAACGGTAAGCAACCTGCAAGCTGGTGTAACCTATAACTGGTATGCCTCTACAGGAAGTACTCCACTGGTAACAGGCAATAACGGTACTTTTGTAACACCAGCAATAAGCTCGGCAACGGTATTTTATGTTGAGGCTGTTTCTGGAACAGCAATCAGCACAAGAACATCTGTTACAGTTTCTGTTAATCCGCCTGCAACTTTAGCAACGGTTACTACAAATAACCAGGTAATCAACTCTGGCCAAACTACAACATTAACGGCAACTGCTGACGCAGGAAATACCATTGCCTGGTTTGATGCGCCAACTGGCGGAACACAAGTAGGATCTGGAACTTCGTTCACCACACCAGCTTTAACTGCAACCAAAATATATTATATTGAAACTACAAGTGCCAATGGATGTATAAGCGCAAGTCGCGTTCCGGTAACTGTAACCGTAATTAACGGTGGTGGTGCAACGGCTTGTAATGCAGCTAATGGACAGAGTACCGGTATTAATGGTATTTGTTTATTATGCGCAGTAAACGGTGCGGGTAACTCAACCGATGCGAATGCAAACAACTTTACAAGAATTTCTCTTGCTGTAGGTGCTACGGCAACTGGTTACCAACAATTAATTTTCCCATCTACAGGGGTTGCTACTGATAGCATCCGCTTAGATTTGGCCTTACCAACCGGTTTAGCTGATGTTGGTTTATTAAACAATGTAACTGTTACCGTATTAAACGGTACTACAGTTGTTAAAACCGTACAATTAAACGGTGGCTTATTAAGTCTTCAACTTTTATCCGGAAACCGCTTTGCAGCAACTGTTTTAGCAGGTGGTGCTTACGATAGGGTACAAGTGAGTTTTGGTGCATTGGTTTCGGCCTTAACCAGTTTAGATATTTATGGTGCCACTGTGGTTTATCCAAACCCAACATTTATCGCAGGTGCACAATCCATTTGTTCAGGCAGCACTGCAACATTAAGCGCAACTGCAAACGGAGGTACAACTTTGGCCTGGTTTGATGCGCCAACAGGTGGAAATCAGGTAGGAACAGGTGCAAACTTCACTACTCCGGCATTAACAGCAACCACAACTTATTATGTGCAGGTAAGCAAAGGTACCTGTTCAAATACAACAAGAGTTCCGGTGGTTATTAGCGTTAACCCTGCCATTGTATTTGCGGGTACAACTTTAACCAATGCAACAATTGCTTCTCCATACAGTAAACAACTTCCGGTAGCAACTGGTGGTACACCTGGTTATACTTACACACTGGCTTCGGGCAGTACTTTACCCGCAGGTTTAACTTTATCAACAGCAGGTTTGGTGAGCGGAACACCAACTGCAACAAGTAATCCAACATTTGATGTTGTTGCAACTGATACAAAAGGATGCAGTACAACTTCAACATTTACTTTAACTGTAACACCAGCATTGGCTCTGGCTCCGGGAGCATTGCCTAACGGTGTAACAGGTACAGCTTATACTACAAACGGAATTCCAGCTGCAACTGGCGGAACTGGTCCGTATACTTATACAGCTACCTCCCTTCCTCCGGGATTAACTTTTAACCCTGCAACAAGAGAAATTACAGGAACCCCAACTCAAATTGGAACATATACTATTCCGGTTACCGTAACAGATGCCAATGGCAATACCATTACGGCTAACTACACAATAAAAGTAACCGATCCTTTGGTTTTACCAGCAGCAACTTTAGCCAATGGAACCACAGGAACAGTTTATCCTACACAAACTATTCCATCTGCAACAGGTGGATCTACACCTTATACTTATGCCGCAACTGGTCTTCCTCCGGGATTAACTTTTGATCCTGCTACCAGAGCAATTTCAGGCACGCCAACACAAGCTGGTACTTTTACTGTACCGGTAACGGTTACCGATGCTGATGGAAAAACTGCAACCAATAACTATACAATTGTAGTGGTTGATCCTTTATTGTTACCTGCGGCAACCTTGCCTGATGGTACAGAAGGTACTGTTTATGCTACACAAACCTTACCATCTGCAACTGGTGGTGTTGGTCCTTATACTTATGTGGGCACTAACCTTCCGGCTGGTTTAACTTTTAACCCGGCAACAAGAGAAGTTTCGGGAACACCTACACAGGCGGGTAATTATGCTATAGGCGTAACTGCAACAGATAGTGAAGGCAGAACCGCAAGTAACACCTATGCGTTAAAAGTAATCGGTGTATTATCGTTACCTGGTGCAACTTTGCCAAATGGTATTGTTGGTACACCTTATCCAACGCAAACTTTACCAGCGGTAACAGGTGGCACAGCACCATATACTTATTTAGCAACAAACCTTCCTCCGGGATTAAGTTTTAATACTGCAACAAGAGAAATTACAGGAACCCCAACTTTAGGCGGAACCTTTACCATCTCTTTAACTGCAACTGATGCAAATGGAAACAAAGCAACAACAGCTTATAGCATAACGGTAACCGTTAATGCTCCGGTAGTTGCTGCGGCAACCGTTTGTGCAGGTAGCTCTGCTACGTTAAGCGTTAGCAATTTACAGGCTGGGGTAACTTATAACTGGTATGCTGCTACAGGCAGTACGCCATTGGTTACCAATAATACTGGCGTTTTTGTAACACCAGTAGTAACTGCTCCTACTGTGTTTTATGTAGAGGCAGTATCTGGCACTGCAATAAGTTCTAGAACAGCGGTTAACGTTTCAGTTAACCCTCCGGCAACTTTGGCAACGGTAACTACCAATAGCCAGGTAATTAATGCTGGCCAATCTACCACCTTGTTGGCTACGGCTGATGCAGGCAACACCATTCAATGGTACGATGCTGCTACCGGCGGAACGCAGGTTGGCACAGGTACTTCATTTACTACGCCAACATTAGCTGCCACCACAACTTATTATGTAGAAACAACAAATGCAAGCGGATGTAAAAGCGCAAGCCGTGTTCCGGTAACTGTTACTGTTTTAAACAACGGTGGTGGTACAGCATGTAATGCAGCCAATGCGCAAAACTCTGGTATAACCGGAATCTGTTTATTATGTGGCATTACCGGTGCAGGAAATTCTACAGATGCAGATCCTGCCAACTTTACCAGAATATCACTTTCTGTAGGTGTTGGTTCTTCAGGATACCAACAATTAATTTTCCCTGCTGCTGGTACAGCTACAGACAGTTTACGCTTAGATTTGGCATTGCCAACCGGATTGGCCGATGTAGGTTTGTTGAACAATGTAACCGTTACCGTATTAAACGGCACTACAGTGGTTAAAACCGTACAGTTAAACGGTGGCTTATTAAATCTTCAACTTTTATCGGGCAACCGTTTCGCTGCAACAATATTGGCAGGTGGTGCTTATGATAGGGTACAAGTTAGCTTTGGGGCATTGGTAACTGCTTTAACCAGTTTAGATGTTTATGGTGCTACCGTAATTTATCCAAACCCAACAGTAACAGCAGGCGCACAAACCATTTGTGCTGGCAGTACTGCAACTTTAACTGCGACAGCAAACGGCGGTACAACTTTGGCTTGGTACGATGCTGCAACTGGCGGTACACAATTGGCCACAGGCGAAACATTTACTACACCAGCTTTAACAGCTACTACAACTTATTATATACAGATTAGCAAAGGTGGTTGCGCGAACGTAACAAGAGTTCCGGTTACGGTAACCGTTACACCGGCATTACCAACACCGGTATTGGCAACAATTGCCAATGTTTGCGAGGGATCATCTGCAACTTTATCGGTTGCTAATCCAGATGCTGCGGTAACTTATAAATGGTACGATGCTGCAACAGGTGGAAACTTGATATTCACCGGTGCGGTTTTCCCAACACCGGCATTAACGGCGGCTACTACTTATTATGTAGAGGCATCACAAGGAAACTGTACAAGTGCTGCACGTGCTGCCGCCGCAGTATCAGTAAATCCTCGTCCGGTTTTACCAGTGGTAACTGCAAGTTCATCGACTGTAAGTCCAGGTCAAACTGCCATTTTAACGGCGAGTTCAGCAGATCCAACAAATACTTTCAATTGGTATACTTCTAATACTTCAACTACACCAATTTATGTAGGTGCAACTTATGTTACTCCTCCATTATTGGCTACTACCACTTATTATGTAGAATCAGTTTCTACCAATGGTTGTACTTCAGCAAGCCGTGTTCAGGTAACGATTACGGTTGATGGTAACGGATCTCCTAACCCGGTACCATGTGAGGCTGCAACCACACAAGTTGGTGGGGTTACAGGAGTAGCTTTATTATCGGGTGTGTTTAACCCGGCTTTAGCGATTGATAACGATACGCAAACAGCTTCTTCACTGGTAATGCCTGTTGGCGCACTTGGCGCATCGGTTTACCAGAGAGTGGGTTTTGGCTCACTATCTAAAGTTGGCGATACGGTACGTGTATTAATATCATCACCAGGAAAACTATTGTCACTTTCTCTATTGGGAAATGCTGCGATAGCCACTTATATTGGCACCAACAGCAATGGTGATTCGCGTTTATTAAACGATAACTTATTAAATATTCAGCTGTTAAGCGGTAATACTCAGGCTTTAATCACTTTTGTACCAACCAGTGTTTTTGATGGGGTAGAAGTAAGGTTAAATTCAGGGGTATTGGGTGCTTTAACATCAATCAATTTAAATTACGCACAACGTATTTTGGTTGCACCAACGGTAACTTCTGCAAATGTTACTGCTTGTGTAGGCCAAACTGCACAGCTTGAAGTGAGTAACCCATCGGCAAGTTTAACTTACAGGTGGTATGATGCTACAGGCACATACTTAAGCGGTAAAGACGGTATTATATTTACTACTCCGGTTTTAACTGGCGGCACTAAATTCTACGTTGCAGCAGTTTCTGCTACTGGTTGTGTAAGTTATAAAACAGTTGTAAACGTAACTACAAACCCAGACTCCGGTAACCCCAGATCTGCTTTCAGCATCGGTTAATACCTGCCCTAATACATCGGTTACCTTCCAGGTTAAAAATCCAATTGCAGGTACTACTTACAACTGGTACGATAGTGCAACCTCTACAACAGTATTGTTTACCGGCGATAACTTTACAACGCCTTTAATTACTGCAAATACAAGTTATTTTGTAGCAGCGGTAAATGGCTGTGGTACATCATCAACAAGAACAGAAGGTAAAATTATATTGGGTACTATTGATGTTCCGGTAATTACACCACCATCAATTACCATTAGTGAAGGTGCTGTTGCAGTATTAAAAGCAACTTCGAGTACTGCAGGTGCTACTATTAACTGGTACACCACAGCAAACGGAATGGTGCCTGTATTTACAGGTGAAACTTATGTAACGCCACAGTTAACCACTACCACCACCTATTATGTAGAAGCCACTGTGCCTGGCGGTTGTACTGCAACAAGCAGGGCAACTGTAACCGTTACAGTAATACCTAACGGCAACCCGGTAGTTACACCTTGTGGTGCGGCTACAACTACTGTTGCAAGTGGTGTAACTGGTTTAGGTGTATTGGCAGGTGTATTTAACCCAACATTTGCGGTTGATAACGATATCAATACAGGATCTAGCCTGGTTATCCCGGTAGGCTTATTGGGTTCTTCGGTTTACCATCAAGTTGGTTTTACTGGTTTATCAAATGTGGGTGATACTTTAAGGGTAAAAATTACCACTCCGGGTACATTACTTTCGGTAGCTGTATTGCCAAACTTAACGGTAACCACTTTCCAGGGTACTACTAGCAATAACGATGCGGTTTCTGTATCGAACCCATTAATCAATTTAAAATTATTATCAGGCGGAACATCAGCCATATTAACTTTCGTACCAACCAGTAGATTCGACGGGGTAGAACTAAGATTAAGTTCAGGCTTGCTTGGTGCTTTAACTTCTGTTAATTTAGATTATGCCCAAAGGGTAATCACTACGCCAACCGTTACAGCCGCTACGGCGAGTGCTTGTCAAGGATCATCTGCAACCTTAAGTGTTCAGAATCCGCAGGCAGGAGTAACATACAAATGGTACTTAGGCACAACTTACCAGGCAGGAAAAGACGGTGTAACTTTTACAACCGATCCAGCTTTAACTGCCGGAACGTATACCTATTCGGTAACTGCTACAGCCAATGGTTGCGAAACGTTAGGTACTAAAGTGGTGGTAACTGTTTTACCTCCGGCGGTAACACCTATTCCATCAACAACCAATCCGGCTACAACCTGTATTGGTACTTCAGCTACTTTAAGTGTGCAGGCAGTTGCAGGTATTACTTACAACTGGTACGATGCAGCTGTGGGTGGCAATATGCTGGTAACCAATAACAGCAATTTTACCACACCGGCAAACCTTGCGGCGGGCACATACAACTATTATGTAGAAGCAGTGAGTGGCGCAGGTTGTACCAACCCAACTCGTGCGGTGGTTTCAATCACGGTTAATCCTTCAGCATTAGCTACCGATTTAACTGTAACCGGAACAACATCTTTATGTGCATCTGGTATAGCAGTTCTTACTGCAACAAGCACAACAGTAACAAGCCCGGTATTTACCTGGTATACTGATGCGGCCTTAACACAGGTTGCCTTTGTTGGTGCAGTATTTAATACGCCAGCAATTAATGTAACCACCAAGTATTATGTTACCGTTAGCGGAACCAATAAATGTGCAAATACGCCAGGTAATGCCAAAGAAGTTACCATTACGGTAAATCCTGTTGCAGGCCCAACTGATATCAACGTAGCCGGAACAAGCACCACTTGCGGTGGCTCTTCAGTTACTTTAAATGCCACAAGCACAACGGTAACCAACCCAATATTTACCTGGTATAGTGATGCTGCCTTAACAACAGTAGCATTTACAGGCGCAAACTTTATTACCCCGGCACTTAGTGCCACCACCACTTATTATGTAACGGTTAAAGGTGATAACAAATGTGAAAATACTGCGGCAACTGCCAAACCGATAACCATAACGGTTAATCCGGCAGCAACTGATGCAGATATTGCCATTACCGGAATTACCTCAATCTGTAAAGGTTCTACAGCTGCACTGTCTGCTTCAACAACAACAGTAATTAACCCTGTATTTACCTGGTATAGCAATGCTGCTTTAACTACCGTAGCATATGTTGGGGCTAGTTTTACAACACCTGCACTTAACGCAACCACCACTTATTATGTAACAGTTAGAGGTGATAATAAATGTGAAAACTTAGCCGCAAACGCTAAGGTTGTAACTGTAACGGTTAATGATTTTGCCACTGCTGCGGATATTGCAGTAAGCGATGCTAAAATCTGTGCAGGCTCTACCACAATGTTAATGGCTTCGAGCACAACGGTAACACAACCGGTATTTACATGGTACAGCGATGCATCGTTAACCAGCGTGGTATTTACAGGACCAACGTTTACCGTAACCGGATTAACAGCCACAACTACTTATTATGTAACGGTTAAAGGTGCCAACAAATGTGAAAACAGTGCGGCAGATGCTAAAGTGGTAACGGTAACTGTTAATCCACTGGCTACTACTACTGATATTATCCTGAGCGGAAGCACATCGGCTTGCGCAGGATCATCGGCAGTATTAAGTGCAACATCTTCAACTGTAACCAACCCGGTATTTACCTGGTACAGTGATGCAGCCTTAACCAATGTAAGTTTTATCGGTGCCACTTATACCACACCTGCATTAAATAGCACAACCACTTACTACGTAACTGTAAAAGGTGATAATAAATGTGAAAATGCACCGGGTACTGCAAGGGTAATTACCATCACGGTAAATCCTGTTGCAACTGCTTCGGATATTACAGCTACTGATGCAACCATCTGCGCAGGATCTGGAACTACTTTGGTGGCCAGCACTACAACTGTAACCAACCCTACCTTTACCTGGTATAATGATGCTGCTTTAACTTCGGTAGCTTATGTAGGAACATCATTTGTTACCCCGGTATTAACTGCAACAACAAAATACTATGTTACAGTAAAAGGTGATAACAAATGTGAAAATTCTGGTACTACTGCAAAAGTGGTAACTGTAAATGTAAACCAGGGAGCAACCCTTGCAGACATTACTTTATCTGCACCAACTTTAGTGTGCGGATCGGGTACGGCTGTAATTAATGCAAGTTCTACAACAGTAACAAACCCAGTATTTACCTGGTATAATGATGCTTCATTAACAAGTGTAGCCTTTACCGGCCCAATATTTACCACGCCGGTATTAACCACTACAACCACTTACTATGTAACCGTAAAAGGAACCAACAGATGTGAAAACACAGCAGCAAATGCAGCCGCAGTTACCATTAAAGTTAATCCTATAGCAGTTGCCAGTGATGTTGTAGTAAATGGATCAACAAACATATGCGGAGGTTCTGCCGCGGTATTAACGGCAAGTAGCACAACAGTTACCAACCCAGTATTTACCTGGTATACCAATGCAACTTTAACTGATGTGGCTTTTGTAGGCGCAGTATTTACAACACCAACATTAACAGCTAACACTACTTATTATGTTACAGTTAAAGGAGATAACAAATGCGAAAACAGTGCAGCAACAGCTAAATCTGTTAACGTTGTGGTTAACCCGGTAGCTTCAGCAACTGATGTTACTGCGGCAGATGCAACCATCTGTGCAGGATCGTCGGCCAGCTTAGTAGCCAGCACTACAACAGTAACCAACCCAATATTTACCTGGTACAGTGATGCTGCTTTAACAACACCATTGTTTACAGGTGCAACCTTTAATACGCCAGCACTAACTGCAACTACTAAATATTACCTCACGGTAAAAGGTGATAACAGATGTGAAAGTTCTGCTGCAAATGCAAAAGTGGTTACCGTAAATGTTAATGCAGGTGCAACAGCGGCAGATATTACTTTATCTACGCCAGCAAGGGTATGTGGTTCAGGAACAGCAGTAATCAATGCCAGTTCTACAACAGTAACCAATCCTGTATTTACATGGTACAACGATGCTTCATTAACAAGTGTAGCCTTTACCGGCCCAATATTTACCACACCGGTATTAACCACTACAACAACTTATTATGTAACGGTTAAAGGAAGCAACAAATGTGAAAACACCGCAGCTAACGCTAAAACAGTAACCATTACTGTTAATCCAATTGCTGTGGCAACAGATATAGCCGTAAACGGATCAACTTCAGTATGTGCAAGCTCAGCAGCAACATTGGCAGCAACAAGCACAACGGTAGCCAATCCGATATTTACCTGGTATAGCGATGCAGCATTAAATACAGTGGTGTTTACCGGTCCGATATTTACTACGCCAGTATTAACTGCAAGCACAACATATTATGTAACTGTTAAGGGCGATAACAAATGTGAAAACACTGCAGCTACAGCAAGGGCAGTAGCCATAACGGTAAATGCGATACCAAATAACCCTGTGGTTTCCGTACCAAACGGCGGTATATGTGCCGGCGACGGAGCTACATTAACCGTAAGCAACGCACAGCCTGGTGTTACTTACGAATGGTACAATGCAGCAGTTGGTGGTAATTTATTATTCACCGGTACAACCTATAATGTTACTGCATTGGCTGCAACAACCGATTATTACATTTTAGCAATCGGAACAGGTGGTTGCAACAACAACGGAGGCCGTGTTAAAGTAACGGTAACAGTTAATGCTAAACCAACTGTACCAACAGTAGCTTCAACATCGGTGAGTGTATGTTCAGGAAGCCCTGCTATATTAACGGTTACAAATCCTCAGGCAGGTGTTACTTATAACTGGTATACAGCTGCGGCAGGTGGAACATTGGCCGGTACAGGTGTAAACTTTACCACTCCGGCAGTTACTGCAAACACCACTTATTATGTAGAAGGTGCAAACGGAACATGTATCTCATCATCAAGAACAGCGGTAAATGTAGTTGCTTTGCCAGTACCAGTTGCACCAGCATCGGTAACAGCAGCAAACGGAACACTTTGCTCGGGTAGCTCAACCATATTAACTGTAAACAATCCGGTTGCCGGCTTAATTTACAGATGGTATGCTGCAAGCTCTAACGGCCCTGTACTTGCAGAAGGTATAACCTTTACCACACCAAACTTAACCGCTACCACAATTTACTATGTAGAGGCAATTGCTGTAGGCGGTTGTGCTAGTCCAACAAGAACAGCGGTTACGGTAACCATACTTCCGGTATTGGATAAACCAGCGGTAGTAGTACAAAGTACAACAGCAAATAGCATCACGTTTGCATGGGCTGCGGTTGCAGGTGCTACGGCTTACGAAGTATCGTTGGATAATGGTTTAACCTGGATCAATCCAACAAATGGATCAACCGGAACAACTTACCTGGTTACTGGCTTAAAACCAGATCAGAGTGTAAGCATCCTGGTAAGAGCCAGAGGACAGATTGAATGTCAAACCAGTGCAAATGGTAGTGTAACTGGTAAAGCAGCTAATCCGTTCGGAGATCAGGTGTACATACCAAATGCATTTACGCCAAACAACGATGGTAAAAATGATACCTTCCTAATTTATGGTAATACCATAGCAGGAGCTAAAATGAGTATTTACACACAATGGGGTCAGTTGATATTCCAATCAGATAATGTAGCAAATGGATGGGATGGAACTTTCAAAGGTGTAAATCAACCAATCGGGGTGTATGTGTATATGGTTGATATTACATTCACCAATGGTACAACATCATTAAGAAAAGGTACAGTAACGCTGATTAGATAAGAAGAGGATTAATAATAAACAGATAAAATCAAAGACCATGAAAATACTATCGGCTTTAAAAATATATGTTGCAGTGCTAGGATTACTGCTGTGTACTGCTAAGTCCTTTGCGCAAACTGATCCGCATTTTTCACAATACTATGCAAATCCGTTATACCTTAACCCAGCATTAACAGGGGTTATAGATGGCGATTACCGTGCAACGGTAAACTTTAAGCAACAATGGAGTGCTTTAAACAGTTCTTTTTTAACCGGGGGTGCCTCTTTTGATATGGCACCAAAAAAGAACTTCGCTTTCGGTGCTACCATTTTAAACCAAAGGGCAGGGGAGCTTGATTTTAACTACCTCTCTGCACTGGTATCGGGTTCGTACCGTTTAAGGTTTGGTGCAGAAGGTTTGCAAATGGTAAGTTTCGGCTTGCAGGCAGGCGTAATTAACCGCAGTTTCGATTTCTCTCAAGCCAGATTTGGCAACCAGTTTAATCCAATTTCGGGTTATGATGGCGGTATGATGAGTGGCGAAACACTTTCTTCACAATCATCGCTGGTACCGGATGTAAACGCTGGTATAATGTTTTTTGATGGTAACCCGAACAAAAGTGTAAACGTTTTCTTAGGCGCAAGTGCAGCACACTTAACCCGCCCAATGGATCGTTTCTCAGGCTCAAATTCACGTATTCCGGTTCGTTATACTGCACATGGTGGCGCAAGAATCAAAGCTTCGGAGTTGTTGGATATTGTTCCCAATGCCTTGTTTATGTACCAGGGTAATACAAACGAAGTTTCGTTGGGTGCTTATGCACAGCTTAATGTTAATCCATCAGCAAATATTTTGTTTGGTGGTAACTACCGGAATAAAGATGCCGCAATTGCATTTGTTGGCTTACAGCTAAAGAACATGGTTTTCGGCTTAAGTTATGATGTAAATACCTCAACTTTTAACCGTGCCTCAAACAGTAACGGTGGTTTGGAGCTTTCCATCTCGTTAATTGGCCGCAACGGTATCATTGGTCCAAACTTCTTTTGTCCACGATTATAATTATTCAAATGAAACTATTATGATTTAAAACCATAATAGTTTCATCACCATTGAAAACAAGTTTAGAAAGATGAAAAAAATATTACTCTTTTTGTTAGTGGCATTCGGCGGTTTTGCAAACGCACAGTACGTGGTAAATTATAAAAAAGTTGCAGATACTTATTTCGAAAATAAGGACTATTATGCGGCATCTACCTTTTATAAAAAAGCCTTAAAAATTACTGGCGATAGTACCCAGGCCATTTTGCCTTATGGTAAAGAAAGAAAATCAGCTACAGATGATAAAGTGGTGGAAGATTATGAAGGATCGATTTTTAACCTTGCAGAATCGAGCAGGTTGTACAGGGAGTTTAATGAGGCCGAAAAATATTATGCCATAGCAATCACCTTTACCAATACCCGTTTTAAAAAGGCCTTATTTTATTATGCCGAAAGCTTAAGGGCAAACAAAAAGTTTAACCTCGCCATAGATGCTTTTCAGCAGTATATTCAAAAAAATCCGGGTGATGCTTTGGCTAAAGAAGCTAAAAAGGAAGTAGAATCGTGCAAGTTCGCGATAGAAGAAATGCGTTTTCCACGTATGGTGCAGATTAAAAAAGTGCCTGGCAATGTAAATGGTTTAGGCTCTAACTACGCACCGGTTAAAATCAATAACGAATTGTATTTTACTTCATCCCGTCCCGTTGCAGTGGGCAGTAAAAAAGATATGGTTAAAACAGATGCCGGAGAAATTCAGGTATCAACCAAAACAAATCCCTTCATCAACAATATTTATGCAGCCAAAGGCGAATTAACTGCTGCCGATATTGCAGTAAGAAAGATCGATATCAACCTGCCTAAAAATTTGGAAGTGGCTGCAGCTACTTTTACCCCTGATGGAAATACAATCTACTTTACAGGTTGGAGAGACAAAGAAAAGTATACCATTTACAGTTCGAAAAAAACAGGCAATAAATGGGCAGATCCACTTCCGGCAGGTTTACAGGTAAACAGTAAAGATTTTAATTCATCGCAACCTTTTGTAACCAGTGATGGTAAATTCCTGCTTTTCTCATCAGATAGAAGCGGTGGCTATGGCAAATACGATCTTTGGTATTGTGCTGTTCGCGAAGACGGATCTTTAGGTCAGGCCGTAAACATGGGGCCAACCATTAATAGCGAAGATGATGAGCGCGCGCCATATTACAATCCATTAACCAAAAAATTATTGTTCAGCACCGATGGTCGAATAGGCTTTGGAGGTTTGGATTTTTTCGAATCTGAAGGCGATCTGGTAGATTGGACTACACCAAAAAACCTCGGTTATCCGTTCAATTCATCAAAAGATGATCTTTATTTCACTGCAACAGATGAAAAAGGAACAAAAGGATACATCAGTTCTGATCGCGAATCATCATGCTGTTTAGAAGTTTTTGAAGTGAAGAAAGAATTCTTCTCTATTGCAGGTATTTTAACCGACTGTAAAACAAAATTACCTTTAACAGGTGCAAACGTAACGCTAACAAATGCAGAAGGTGCTCAAAAATTAACTACAGGTACCGATGGTATTTACAAGTTTAAAGTTGATTCTAAAAGACCAGTTAAATTGCTTTTTGCAAAAGATAACTACTTTGCAATTACTAAAAACTATCCTTACGAAGAACTTGCAAAGGCAGATACATTAATTTATAAAGATTACTGCTTAAGTCCGTTTAAATTGGGTATTCCAATCGCTTTGGATAACGTATATTACGAATTTAACAGTGCAGAATTAACAGAGCCATCTAAAAAAGTGTTAGACTTCCTGATTCCGATTATGGAAGATAATCCCGAAATGGAAATCGAGTTAGGCTCTCATACCGATAATATTGGCACCGATGAATATAACCTCGATCTATCAAACAGAAGGGCAAAATCTTGTACTGATTATTTGGAAAGTAAAGGGATAGCCGCAGCAAGAATGACTTCGAAAGGTTATGGAGAATCGATGCCGATTGCGCCAAACGAAATTGTGGTTAAACGCAAGAAAAAAGATAATCCTGAAGGCAGAGCGAAAAACAGAAGAACAGAATTTAAAGTAACCAAAAAATAGCATACAATTAACATTTTCATTAAGCCATCTCTGTTAAGGAAGATGGCTTTTTTGTTTGTTCGTGCAGCAGCCTTGCTAATATTGACCGTTGGTGTTGGCAAAAACAAACTGATAAGCAGTTTTTGAATTAATCTTTGTAATTTTCACCACCATTAAAACGCAATGAAGATTAATATCCAACCGACTGTAATTTTTAGAACACCCAAATTTTCCTATCAATCTGAACTCAAAGATTGCTGGGAAGAACTAAAAGCAGCCATATCTATATCTTCTACAGCTTTTTACGAAACCATAAAAGAGGTTAAGGCCGATGAATTAAAAAGTCTTTCACCAAAGGTTTACTTTACCATCTGGAAATATTTTAACCGCGCAAAATTCCGTTCAACACCCTATGGCACGTTTGCTGGTTTTAGTTTATTAAACAATGCGATAAAACCATCAGCAAGCAATATTGTAATTGAAGAAGATCAAAAAATATGTGAACTGGTTGATTGGCCGTATAAAAATAACATCCAAATACCCATAGCCGATTTGCTTGCAAAGAACTGCCAGTTATTTAGCAATAGCAGCTACTATTTCATACCAGGCAGTATTCGTTACATTGCCTGCACCGATGGTGTTTTCGAATTGGCAGAACTGGATGATAACAGTTTTGTAAAACAAATATTGTTGGCCTGTTTACAGCCTGTTCGTGCTAACGACCTTATTAAAGCTCTTGATATAAAAGCCGATGAAGTAGAAAACCTCTTTGGCCTGCTTCAGGATATGCACGATCTGCAACTCCTTTTTACCAATTACGACCCAAATATTATTGGAAAAGACTATTTCGAACGCTTAGGAATGCCCGTTACAACAGCGTTACCAAAATATTTGATTGCACAGCGAAAAGTTCTGTCTGGAAATGTTGATGAAAGTTTACTATATGCTGTTCCCGGATTGGTTAAAACGCTGCAAGGGATTTTACTGGCTAACGATCGCGAAGCACTTAAGCAGTTTGCTAGCAGGTTTAAAAAGAAATTCGAAGATCAGGAAGTACCATTACTGCTGGCCCTTGATCCTGAAATGGGGATTGGTTATGATGAACTGGAGCAGGGTGGGCAGCACGACAATTTTATTGCTAAATTAACGAATAAAACAGCCAAACCTGATGCTGATAACGAGCGGATTAAATCCGCATTAAAAAATACATTAAACCAAAATTTCGAAAAAGGTAAACCGGTATTTCTAAATAAACTTAAACTTCAGTTAAACGAAAAACCACGGCCTTTACCCAATTCGACCAGTATGATAATGGCTGTGCATGACGATCTGATTTTTGCAGAACAGATTGGTGGAGCCACTGCCAATGCATTAACAGGAAGGTTTACCATGGCTAACGATGCTGTTGAAGATTATGCGAAAAGCGTTGCCAATGCCGAACAGGATGCAAACCCTGATGTATTGTTTTTCGATGTGGCCTACATGGTAGAAGCCAATGTAGATAATGTTAACCGACGGAAATTGATCTACAATCATCAGTTATCCATCCTAAATTTTGATACTTCAGCCCAACCGCTCGCTTTAAACGATATTCAGGTTTCTGTTATCGGTACTGAGGTAATTCTTCGTTCCAAATTCCTGAATAAACGTTTGGTACCTAGAATGGCCTCGGCATATAATTATTCCCGGTCTGATTTATCAGTATTCAGGCTTTTATGCGATTTGCAGCACCAGGGTGTAATAACCAGTTTATCATTACCGCTCGAAAGCCTTTTTCCTGATCTCGATTATTATCCACGCCTGCAATACCATAATATTGTTCTAAGCAGGAGCAAATGGCGCATTAAAAAAGAAGCACTTTTAGAAAAAGATCAAAAATACTTATCCATCGAGCTTTGCCGTAAATACCTTCAAAATTTAGGGGTGAGCAATTATTTTAAAGCCGGTTTATCCGATCAAACCCTATGTTTTGTCTTGCAGCATGATGATGATATTAACGCTTTTCTTCAATATATGCAAAAACAAACCAGCATTTACATTGAAGAATTTTACCTGCCTCAAAACAATGTTGTGGTTGATGAAAGCGCAAAGCCTTATCTGGCCCAGTTCGTTTTATGCATCGCCCATCAGGAGCAGATTTATGGCGGCTTAAGCAATCCTTCAGATCATAGCAATGTTACGCGTTATTTTCCTCCAGGAAAAGAATGGCTTTACTTCGAAATTTATTGTCACCAACAAAGATCCGATCAAATTCTGGCCACTATCATCAACCCTTATTTGGCAAAACATGCTGCCCAGATTAAAAAATGGTTTTTTATCCGTTACAATGAAAATGGAAACCATATCCGGTTTAGGTTATTGCTGAATGATTACCGCAATGCACAAATATTAACCTCCGGTTTAATGGATGATCTGGCTCCGTTTTTAAATGCCGGTTTGATATCAGATGTACAAATAAAAAGCTATAAACGTGAGCTTGAACGTTATGGCAGTACCATGATAGAAAGTGTTGAACAGCATTTTACTGCTGACAGTGACTTTGTGTTATCACTTTTCGAAACTCAACCTGATGATTTTAACAAGTATAAATACTGTTCAGATCTGGTAGCAAACATTGTTCAGTCAAAAGTTTTCGATCAGCAGGCGGCAGGCAAAATGATCAGGTTGTTTTCAGATTCTTTTAACCAGGAACATCGTTTGGAAGCGGCAGATTTTAAACAGTTAAAACAGCTATTATCAGGAATTCAGGAAAGCTGAGATTTTAGCGTTTACAGCCATACAACAACAAAAATTCGAAGTATTTGCTGCTTCATTTATCAATTGCCTCAATCAGGTTAAAACCGAAAAAATGGTTAAATTATTTGGCGATTTAATGCACATGCATGTAAACAGACTTTTTAATAAAGATCCGCGTACACATGAAATGGTAATGTATTACTTTTTGCTAAAAGATTTTCAACGCAGAAATGCAATTGGTGCTTAACGGTTTAGCCTGGCCAGTGGATTAACAATATCAACCGAAATTTCGGTAATGTACCTGTTTAAAGGATCTTTATCATACTTGAACAGAAAATCTTTGCCATAAAAATTGCTTAGGCGCTTCGCAATGTTTTCTATACCTACATGGTGACTTTCGCTCTGCTTACCTTTATTATCATTGATCATATTTATGGTGGTGATATTGAGGTGATCGTTTTGGTAGGTAATTTTGATAAGTGCAGGCTGGGTAGAGTGCGAAACGTTGCCATGTTTAAATATGTTTTCTACCAGCGTTAACAAAATAAGCGGTGGAAACCTTAATCCGAATAAATCTCCTGTTACCTCAAGTTCCAGATTAATCGTATTGGCTGTTCTGAGCTTATGCAGGTTAATTAAATGTTCTATCTGCTCAATTTCTTCACTGATGGGAACCATTTCTGATGCCTCCGGTCGTTTTAATGCATAGCGCATCATTTCAGCCAGGTTCATAATGGCATCAGCAGCCATTGGCGCCTTTTTGCGGGCATCGTTATAAATAAAATTTAAGGTATTAAACAGGAAATGGGGGTTAATCTGGCTTCGGAGGTAATTATTTTGCGATTGAACCAGATCGTTTTCCAAAGCCTGCTTCTCAATCTGGGTAACCAGGTTCTGTCTTTCCAATGCTTCAACTTTCTTTTGATCCTGGAAAGATTTCTTAATGTATACATAACCCGTGGCAAAGCCGATGTAGTATAAAGAACGATAAACACTGGTTAGGAAAAAATCTCGGTTGAAAGAAACAGGTCCACTTATCTTGATAAAATCTAATTCTATAAATACCAATCCGGAATAGTAATTAAACAAAGTATACGCACCAATATTAAGAATTATGAGTAACGAAATTTTTACTGGTATTAACTTTAAATTTTTATTACTTAACAGTTTATTTAGAAAAAAAGCATGAGTATAAAATACTGTAATATTGCTTAAGTAAATAAGGAGATAAACACCCGGTGGCCTGAATGATCTCGATACCAAACCAAGTACAAATACCTCATAAATGATATAAATACTCCAAATAAAGAGATGGAGTTTATATTTTTGAAGGAATTTTTTCAAGTAAAAAAAGATCATTTTATTGCTTTTTATCTATTAAATTAGGGTTTTTGTCTTCTAAATCGAGGGTTTTGTGTAAAAAACTAGTTGCGTTGTGTTTTGAGTTGCACCTTTACAGAAATTAATAACAACAATAAAATACATACTTAAAAACATTATATCATGAAAGCTCAAAACACAACTAAACTTGCTAAAAAAACTGTTTTCGTTTATAAAAACATTAAATCTCAAAACAACTATTCAACACACCCAACTGGTGATCAAAGTCAAACTGTAGTAACTAACGCTACCTGGATTTTTGCAATTTAATATTGCTATTGATTTCTGTTAGATTTTAATAAGCTATTCTGCACATAAGCGAAGAAAGTTTCTTTATAACCTTCGCCAATCTGAATCATTTCATTATTTACAAGGCGGATAATATTTCCATCTACCTTTTTAATGGCCGATTTAGCAACGATGTTCGATTTGTTAACCCTTATAAAAGCATGGTTTTCTAAGGCTTTTTCGATCTCCTTGAGTGTAAGATAAGTAGTATGCGTTTCGGATTTGGTAATGATCTGTATATAGTTTTGTAAGGCCTTAATATACAGTATCTCATCAATCGCAATATTGGAAAAAGCATATTTGTGGTCGCCTTTAATATAAAGTGCAGCCACCTGATCCGGTTCTTTTGAAGAAGGCTTGGCGCTATTCGCTTCTTTCTTCAGGATCCTGTCTATACCAAGCGCAAATTTTGCGAAAGAAATTGGTTTAAGCAGGTACTGATCCGATTGAACATCAAATGCCTGTAAGGCATAATCAGGATGTGCGGTGGTGAAAATTAAATACTTTGCTTTTTCCCTGATATTTTTGGCAAGCTCCAATCCATTGATTCCGGGCATGTCGATATCCATAAACAATAAATCAATCTCATCATCAGTGCTTATTTCAGTAAGTGCCTGTACGGGGCTGGTAAAGGTCTTAAAAATTGTTAGCCCAGGCATTTCCGCAATGTGGTCAGTTAACACCTCAATTGCATGTTGCTCGTCGTCGATAACAACGCATTTTAGATTCATGATTATTTAAATATGTTTGTTTTATTTGATTTGAATGCAAGTTAAATAAAAATGAATTGATTTAGCCATAGGGCCTAAAAAAATCTTCATTCTGTTTTCGTCTAATAAACTGATGGGTTTCGTGTAATATTCTATAGGGTTGATGTAAAAAACTTACCCAGTAAACTTCTTTTTCTAATCTTTAAACTGTTTGCCAAAAACAAATAAACATCTACCTGCCCAATATTGTGTAGCCTGTGGATAAGAAAATAAAAACAGGCCATACAACACTGGGTTTTAGATTTTAATAAAACTTAAAGAATTAAAAAAGAAGAAGAAAAATATTCCCTACATCTATCTACCGCCAAAATGAAACACAACGAATACGAATACTTGCTAAATAAAATCTACTACAAAGGGATTCTTAAAAATAACGGAATCAACGCAGATATGTACCAGAGAATGCAAAATGAATATAGCAATCTTGATCTACCTGCATTGGTTAAAGGAAAACTTGATGGTGATTATGCCTTCAGAAAATCTTTTTTAGTTGTTCGCAATTTTGTTCAGCAGGCCATTAAAGACGGTTTAAAAAGCTTTCATTTTACCATGAATTCAACAGATATCAACAAATTGACTTACATGGTGGATATGTTGAATAGGAACTTTTTTGATAAACAAAGTTTAGACAGGATTATCACTACAGCAAATTCTGTATTCAATCAATATAACTTAAAAAACTAACCATCTATAAAGATATATCATGGAATTAAAAGACGAAATCGGGCAATTTGCCGTAAGAATCAAGAAAATGCTTCCACAGGTTCAATCTGAAGATCTGACAAGGAATGCACTCGTAATGCCTTTTATCCAAATTTTAGGATTCGATGCATCTGAAGTTCAATCTGAAGCTGTATTAGATTTTGGAGTTAAAAAAAGTAAAAAAGTAGATTACACCATTATGAAAGATGGTGAGCCAACAATTTTAGTTGAATGCAAACACCACAACGAAAATTTAGATATCCATGATTCACGTTTATCTAAGTATTTCCGTAAAACAAAAGCTAAATACGGTTTATTAACAAATGGCCTTGTTTACCGCTTTTACACAGAGAAAATGGTGAGATCAAAGAAAAATCAAGAGCCTTTGTTTGAATTTAAAATAACGGATACCAAAGCTGCTACAATTGCTAAAATGATCGAAGAACATAAAGATTATTTTAACGTAGATCAAAAACAAACGCCATTAGCAAGCTAAAAATATATTAATTTTAATCTAAGAGTTCCCGAAAATTCTTACCTAAAAGTTCCGATCCAATCGGGACTTTTTTTATGTCCGGCCTTAAAAACAAAAAGGGAGAAACCGCATTGGTTTCTCCCTTTATTGTATTAATATAATATTGCTTAAATAAGTGCTACACTTCTGCTTACAAATGCCGTTAACTCAGCTCCTGTTAACATTCCTTGTGCCAATAGTGCTAAATCTACTGCTTGTTTAGCCAGTGTACTTTGCTCAGCCTCATCAGATGCTAAAATCTTGGTAATCAACTTGTGGTTTCCGTTAATGGCAACCTTGTAGCTGTCTGGCATTTGCCCATAAAAGCCCATACCACCACCCATTGCAGCCATATCTTTCATGCGGCGCATAAACTCATCCATGGTAATGGTAACAGGCAATTCTTCAGGGTGTAAAGCCACAATTTCTACTTGCATACCTGGTTTGGTAATGGCTTTTTCGAAAATTGCAGTTACTTCCTTTACCTGATCTTCAGTTAAAACATGCTCGTTTTGCTCATCTTTTTCAATCAGATTATCTGCAACGCTAGAATCAACACGTTTAATTGATGTTTTTTCTAATTTTTGCTCCAACTGATTAATAAAGTGATTATCAATTGGCGAATCCAATACCAAAACATCGTAATCTTTTTTATTGGCCGATTGGATAAACGCATCTTGTTTAGCAGCATCGTTAGTGTACAGATAAACTACTGAGCCGTTTTTATCTGTTTGTAATGCAGTAACCTTCTCTTTATACTCTGGTAAAGTGAAAAGCTCGTTTTTAGTGTTTCCAACCAAAGCAAAATCTTTTGCTTTATCGTAAAATTTCTCCTCACTAATCATTCCGTATTTTACAAATAAACCAATGTCTTTCCATTTATCCTCGTATGCTTTACGGTCTTTCGCAAATAACTCCGCTAATTTATCAGCAACCTTTTTAGTGATGTAGTTATTGATTTTTTTAACATTGCTATCAGCCTGTAAGAAACTACGCGATACGTTTAAAGGAATATCAGGTGAATCGATTACACCATGTAAAAGCATCAAGAATTCTGGTACAATATCTTTAACCTCATCGGTAATAAATACCTGGCGTGAATATAATTTGATTTTATTACGTTGCATTTCGAAGTCGTTTTTCAACTTAGGGAAATACAATACGCCTGTTAAATTAAAAGGATAATCAACATTTAAATGAATCCAAAACAAAGGTTCTTCGCTAAACGGATACAACTCACGGTAAAAGCTTAGATAATCCTCGTCTGACAAATCTGCAGGAGCTTTGGTCCAGATTGGGTTAGTGGTATTGATGATGTTATCAACTTCCACATCACTAAATTTAGCTTTACCTTCTTCATCAACACCATCTTCAACAGATTCTGTTTTAGTGCCAAATTTAATTGGAACAGGTAAAAATTTAGCGTATTTATCTAATATTTCCTGAAGTTTGCTTTCTGCTAAAAATTCTTCAGAATCTTTGTTCACGTGAAGGATAATATCGGTACCTCGGGTAGTTTTAGTGCCTTCGGTAATTTCGAATTCTGTACTGCCATCGCAAACCCAACGTGCAGGTTCTGCACCATCCTGGTAAGATAAAGTTTGAATTTCTACTCAATCCGCCACCATAAAAGCAGAGTAAAAACCTAAACCGAATTTACCGATGATTTCGTTGGCATCTTTAGCATCTTTAAATTTCTCAACAAACTCACTTGCGCCAGAAAATGCAACCTGGTTGATGTATTTCTTAATCTCTTCGGCAGTCATTCCCAAACCGTTATCACTAATGGTAATGGTTTTTGCGTCTTTATCAACGGCAACTTGTACCAATGGTTGGCCAACTTCTCCGTTAAACTGACCTAATGAACCTAGTCTTTTAATTTTCTGAACTGCATCTACTGCGTTAGAAACCAACTCACGAAGAAAAATTTCGTTATCAGAGTATAAAAACTTCTTAATTATCGGGAAAATATTCTCGGTATGTATCGAAATATTTCCTTTTTCCTGTATGCTCATATGTAAATAAATTGTTTAATCTATAGGCTGCATATCAAGGGTTGTTCCAAAAGGATTTGTTTGCCAAAATGACAGCCGCAGGGTTCGTCATCTTTTGATACTGTAGTCAGGAAAGCAATGACAGTATTTCTATGACATAATTTTAAGGAATGAATATCCTATGGGCATCGTCATGGCGATAAGGCTTTTTCAGCCGACGAAGCGAAGGAGCTTCATCTCATGCGTCTTCCTGAACTTTTTTCAGGATTTTAATCATGAATTAACCATAGCTACTTAATGTGTATTTTTTATTGCGTTTGCCACGGAAACACCGAAATCACGGAAAATTTATTTTGTCTTCTCTACGTATTCTCTTTTTTGGCTATCATTCTGAGGGATAACTTATATGGTAGCGGAGCTGAAGACTTTTTCACAGTAGTCGATTCAAAATCCATGATCTGTGTCCCACATAACAAGGTTTCTTAAGTTAAGGATTTCAACCTATGATGTACACAGATGCACACAGATTTTCATATCTGTGCGCATCCTTCCAATCTGTGGTTAAATTATTTTTTGCTTTTGCAAGGCTTAACTAAATGATAATGCCGCACATACCATCATTAGTAATCGTAATTTATTCTTCCTCAGTATAAGCCAACTCAATATCAATAAACTGGATAATCAACGAGCATACATTGCCTTCAATATCAAAACCATAATAAACAGGGTAGGTACCATCACCAAAGCCACTTTGAAAAAATGGAATATGATAATCTGTTCCTGGATTTTCCAATTGATCCAATCTCCGTCTTCTCGTTGATAAATCGGATTTTCGGCATAATTAGCAGCAAAAAGCAGTGCGAAATAATCATCGTAAAGGTTTTTGCCAGGATTTTCGTTATGAAACTTATCTTGAAAAGCGCAAAAATGTTTCAATGTTTCTTTGTCCAAAACACAAGCCAAACCTGCATCAACATTAAATCCGAAAAACTCGCCTTCATTAAAATCAACCAGGTCTTCCGTGCCAATTAGTGCTTCTTCAAAACGTATGGCATCATAAGCCGTAAATTGCACTTTAACAGCCGCATAGCGGGCACAATCTTCCCCATCAGGAACTACAACGGCAGCCGTTACCGGAAATACACCTACAGGAACCTTTATGGTGTAGGGCTCCGCATCTTTTTGAATGTACACCAATGGATCACGAACCAAAATTTCTCCCGTTGGGATGGAAACACTGCCCAGTTCAAGGTGGTCGATTTCTTTACCGGCTACTCTTGTTTCTTCGAAATAATCGTTTAGGTTGTTTGGACAGGTTAATAAATTACGTTTTTCGTTCCAGGTTTTTAACCATGTTTCACTTGGTGCCATTGTGTTTATTTTAGAAAATAGATATATGTAAAAATAAAAAAGCCAGAGAGATTTATGGTCTGCCTGGCTATGTATTTTGGTTGAATTACGATTAATTCAGATGAAAACTTGGTTTATCTTCTTCTAGAGAAAGAATTTTAGTGATTTTTTTAAGCAATACATCCATTTGGAAAGGTTTTGATAAAAAATCATCCTGACCATAATTTAGGGTTGTAAAATCTTTTGGATCATATAAGCCGGAAATCAACAGAATTGGAATTTTCGATGTGCTTTCTATTGATTTTAACTGTTCACATAAAACACGTCCGTCAATATGGCCAAGAGAGATATCAAGTAAAATTAAATCTGGATTAAAACTCTCGATCCTGTTAAAAACTTCTTCGCCATCATTAAGTGCCGAAACCTTAAAACCTCCGATTTCCAGTATCAATTGTATGGTTTCTAAAACCTCAATATCATCATCTACTACCAGTATTCTCTTCATATGTGTGAGCAATTTGTATGCTGTTAAAATAATAACAAAAGTTTGTGTTGTTATGTTTACAATCTTAAGAATATTTTAACAATAAATTTATAATTGCCGAAAAAATAGATTTCTAATTTAACTTGCCTGTTGTACTATACCTTCTTTATTCAGGATAAAATTGAATAGTTCTTCGATTGGTTTTTGCAGAATTTTTCCGGGCTCAATACCATTTTCAATTAATACAGAAATTAATGTTTCCTGGTAATAATATGCAATAGAACCAACAAAATGGCAGGGAACATTTTTATGTTTAGGGTAATCTTTAACATTGGTATCAACAAACTCCTGAAAGCCTGTTTTTAAAATTTCCTGAATAAATGGGTGGTCTTTATGGTTGGCCATAAAACGGCTAAAGCCTGCTAAATATATATTCGGAAAAGGTTTTTGGTATACGTTTGTGATAATCTGCTCTTTTTCTGCTGGAAAGGTTTTTTTAAACTCTGCTGCTAAATTAGGAGGCGATCTTGTTGTAAAGATAACTGAGCAGTACCTTTTTTCCGAAAAAAGTACCCGAACCTTCGTCGCCTAGCACGTAACCTAAACCATGGTGACCGTCGTGAATTTTCTTTCCATCGAAATAACAAATGTTCGAACCGGTACCCAAAATACAGTTTAAACCCTCGGCGTTACCGCAAGTGGCATAAACTGAACCTAAAAGATCGTGATCTACAGAGATAAAGGCATTTTCGAAAACAGCTGATAAGCCATTCGAAACCACTTCATGTTTATCTGGCGAAGAACAGCCGGCACCAAAAAAATAAATTTCCTTTACTTCTTCTGCGTATTGGAACAATGATTCATTTTTAGAAATCAGTTTGGTAATTTCTTGCTCACTTAAGAAATAAGGGTTTATTCCAGGCGTGCTAAATTTAATGGTTTCGCCATTATGATAGCCCATCCAATCGGTTTTTGATGAGCCACTATCTGCAACAAGTATCATGGGATTAAATATAAAAATTAATTGTAGAATTTCAAGATTGCAATAATTTCTTTACTTCTATTAAACCTTTGCATCAAGTAAATTTGTGCTTCCAATTGGAAATAATGACGAACAGAGAATCTATATGGTATGACTTTTTTCGCGTAGATTTTAGGATATATCTGCAAATTATTTAGTGTGCAGAAGGAATAGCTCTGGCTGCATCTTTTATATAGCGGATTACGCTTTTTATTTCGCAATCGCTTAAATTATCCATTTTAGAACCCTTAAATGTTCCACTTTTACTATACCAACCTTTGTGCTTTTTTGTAAAAGCATAATCAATCAGTTTTAAGCTATCCATACTAGATATTTCTTGGAAAGTAAAAATATTTTTATCCATTCTATCGCCATAAGGGACATGGCAGTTATGGCAACCCAAGTTGGAAACTATTCGATGAGCATCGTATTTATAATATTTGCAGGTATCAGCTTTTTTTTTCTTAACATCCTCATTATTTTTTATCTTATTTGAACAGGCAAGAACCAATGTGAGGACTAGATTACCTGCAATTAGCTTTATTATATTTGAAACCATATCAATTATTGAGAAGGTGCAGCAATATCTCTTCCAGTATCTTTTATGTAGCGGATTACGCTTTTTATTTGGCAATCATTCAAGGTATCCATAATATTTGTTTTAAATGCCCCGTTTTTACTATATGAACCTTGATGTTTTTTAGTGAATACATAATCAACAAGTTTTAAACTATCCATATTAGCTAATCCGCGGAACGTCGGCCAACCTCTATCATCTTTTATTTCTATATCTGGAGATAAATGGCAGGATTTACAACTAAGATTTGATATAATTTGATGTGCATCATAAGCTTGATATTTACAGGTATCCTTAAGCTTTTTATTAACGATGACAGCATTAGCATTATGTTCAGACTGATTATTACATGATATAATCATAAGCATTAATAAACTACCTAAGCTTAGCTTTTTTATATTTAAAACCATATTCGTTATTGGCTTGACATTGGGATATCTCTGCCAAAATCTTTTATATAACGAATTACGCTTTTTATTTCGCAATCGCTTAATGTATCCATTTTTGCCGCTTTGTACGGCCCAACCTTACTAAACCATCCTTTGTGTTTTTTTGTAAATACATAATTTATAAGTTTCAAGCTGTCCATAGCAGCTAAGCCTCGAAATGTTGGCCAGCCTCTATCATCTTTAATTTGAAGATTAGGTGATAAATGACAAAATTTACAGCTAAGATTTGACACAATTTGACCAGCATCGTATCTGTAATAGCGACAAGTGTCAATTGATTTTATTTGAGTTATGCTATTAATTTTCTTTGGTGAGTTCTTGCAAGCATAGAATGAAAGAACCAATAAGCTACCTAAACTTAGCTTTATTATATTTGAAACCATATTCGTTATTGGCTTGACATTGGGATATCTCTGCCGAAATCTTTTATATAACGAATTACACTTTTTATTTCGCAATCGCTTAATGTATCCATTTTTGCGTCGTTATATGGACCAGTCTTACTAAACCAGCCTTTGTGCTTTTTTTCAAAAGTATAAGTTACAAGCTTTAGGCTATCCATTTTTGCTAAATCATTAAAAGTGGCCCATCCACGGTCATCTTTTTGCTCAGGTGAAATTCTTAAGTGACAGTTCCAACAACCAAGATTAGAGACAATTTGGTGAGCATCGTATGCGGAGTATCTACAGTTATCAATCACTTTTTTTGTGACAGCTACATTTTTAGTCTTTTTAGGTTTAGTTGTGCACGATAGAATTGAAATTAGCAATAAACTAACGAAACTTAGCTTTATTATATTTGAACCCATTGGTTGAATCGTTTAAAAATCTTTTTAATCGGTATATTGTATTCAAGTTAATGTTTGAATAATTATTTTTCGTCATATTATCAATCTCACCTAAGATATATTGCATCATATCTCCCTTTTCTGTATCCGTTATTTCATTGCCAATATTATTTCCAAGATGATACATTAATCTGCTTTTCTTGCTATTATCTTCAATGTCACGTAAACTCAGAGTGTGAAAAAATTCATGAACGCCAACATGCTTGTTTTTTTGCCAGTAATCATAACATACTATCGCCGGACCACCAGTTCCATTCGTGAGTCCCGCTGAAATATGTTTCATTCCATATTGATCAGTAAATTGATAACCAATACTATCTACAATAGCCAACACAAAATCATTTCCCTTTAGCTGGCTTAACATATTAATTTGTATTACGTTTACCATAAAGTTAAAGTTATAGCGCAGGGAATAAGTATGGTTTTTATGAAAATCGAATGTCTTTTTTATAGTGTTAAATTTAAAAAAACGTATCCCGCTTTTATACCCACCGCCTCTTAACTTATTCGAAATTACCTGTTGGGTAAAAGTCATCAGGCTATTTAAGTTTGGTGCGCCATTAGTGGTGAGATCTAAAACTTTCAGGGTAATGGTAAAATCGCCATATAAGCTGAGTTCGCCACTGCCATTATCGCTAATCCGCAGGTTTTTAGCAACTATGCCGCCGGTTAAAGGTTGGTTTTGCAGCATTGCAAAACGCATTCGAAAATAATTTATTATGCCGTTTTCCATAGTATAAACAATAATGCCTCAACAGGGAATTGGGCGTAAAAATTTTTAGTTATCATTTATTGATGTAGGGCAACAATAAATGGTTTTTATAACTAAGAGTTAAATTACAAATAAAAACGGGAAAACACGAATAATAACTTTGCTAATCTATAAAGCAAAATAGGTTGATGATTGATTTAGGAATAAGCAATTCTTGATTAAATTAATTGCCCAAATTTATATTTCCACTGATTTCTTTCAATGTAGTTTCGGCTATTTTGGCCTGGTATTGCATTTCTATAAAACGGTTTTGCGCATCAATGGCGTTGCGCTGTGCTTCTCTGAGTTCTAAAGGTGCAATGCTGCCCAATCGGTATTTTGCTAAAGTGATATCCAGGTTTTCTTTAGCAATATCTACATTTCGCTGCTCCAGTTTAATCAGGTCGAGGTAGGTAGTGTAATTTTGATAGGCGGTAAGCAATTGCGAATTAACATCAAGCTTTGTTTTGTTTAATGTAAGTGTCGAATTATCAATTTCAATCTTCGCATTGCGTTCTTGTTGTCGCTGTAAAAACCCGTTAAAAAGATTTAAACTTGCAGTAACGCCATAAGTAAAACCGTTTGCTGCAAACTTTTGGTTAAAGCCAGTTGGGCTGGTACTGTTTGCCCTGCTGTAGCCAGAATTTAAACTGATAGAAGGATACCTTGCGCCGCGTACTGATTTTAAGGTTAATGAGGCAATACGCTGATTGATAAATGCATTTTGAACATTTGGATTCTGTTGCTCAGCCATTTCTGCCATTTTAGAAAACAAAATGCCTTTGTCAACATCAATTGTATTTTCTACTGAGAAGGCAGTGCTGATATCCCTCACCATTAATTGGTTTAAGCGAACTTTAGCTACTTGTAAAGCATTTTTAGTTTGCAGATAGTTTGAGGTATCTGTATTATAATCAACCTGCGCGGTCAAAACATCCAGTTTAGAACCACGGCCAAGTTGTAATTTAGTTTTTGCAATATTAGTACGCAATACCGAAACATCCATCGCACTATCGGCCGCAATAACCAGCTGTTGTTGCCTTACAATATCATAGTAAGCGGTAATTACATCAGCTACGGTGGTTAAAATGGTTAAACGTGCATTTAATTCGCCTTGTTTTTGCAGTTCTTTTAATCGGTCATAATTGGCAAACATGCTAAAGCCATCAAAAATGGTCCAGTTTAAATCGGCACCATAACTATTGTTGGTGCTTTTTGCTCCGGTTATTACACGGTCGGCACCAGTGGCTGGTGTTTGTCGCGTATTTTGTATACTTCCACCATTGGTATAACTACCAGTTAAATTAGGCAGCATACCAGCATTTCCAATATTGGCATTGTTTTTTGCAATATCTGTCTGGTTTTTGCTGATCTTAATATCGTAATTGTTTTGTAAAGCAACTGTAATGGCTTCCTGCAGGCTCAGCTTTTCTTGTGCAAAGCCCGAAAGGGATAAGCTTAACAGCAGGATAAATACTTTTAATTTCTTGCTCATCTTATTCTTCTGTATGTAAAGCTTCTTGTTCAAAACGATGGGCTTCTTTTAATTCTTTATTCGGTTTATATGGTTTTGCCCAGTAAGAGTAAATTGCAGGGATAACAAATAGGGTTAAAACCAATGAGAATAATGTACCACCAACAATTACGGTTCCCATACTCATTCTGCTTTTTGCGGCAGCACCTAAAGCAAGTGCAATAGGCAAGGCACCGATTGCAATGGCCAAACTCGTCATTAAAATTGGCCGTAAACGCGAAACAGCAGCTTCGCGAATAGCTTCGGGGATAGGAATACCCTGTTCTTTTAACTGGTTGGCAAATTCGACGATTAAAATACCGTTTTTGGTTACCAAACCAATAAGCATGATGGTACCAATCTGACTAAAAATATTCCAACTTTGCCCACATAACCAGAGGGATAAAAATGCACCTGCAACGGCCATTGGTACGGTTAATATGATGATAATTGGATCTTTAAAACTTTCAAACTGTGCCGAAAGAATTAAATAAACAAGTAAAAGTGCTAAACCGAATGCAAAAAAGGTATTTGAAGAACTTTCTTTAAAATCTCTCGATTCTCCACTTAAATCGGTAGAAAAGGTTTCATCCAATACTTTTTTGGCAATCGCATCCATCGCATCTATACCTTCACCAATACTTTTACCCGGTGCTAAACCAGCAGAAACAGTAGCGGCAATAAAACGGTTATTCCTGTACAATTGTGGCGGACTGCTTTCTTCCTTGGCCGTTACTACGTTATCGAGCTGAACGAGTTCGCCTTTATCATTACGCACATAAACAGAACTTAAATCGAGCGGATCTTTTCGATCTCCACGATCAAACTGTCCGATTACCTGATATTGTTTCCCGTTCATAAAAAAGTAAGAAAAACGTTGACCGCTTAACCCTAGATTTAAAGTTTGTGCAATGGCTGATATGGAAACCCCTAAATTTTTAGCCTTATCACGATCAATGGTTAAATTAATTTCAGGTTTGTTAAATTTAAGGTTCACATCCGACACGGTAAAAGTTGGATCTTTCGAAACCGCATCCATAAACAATGGAATTTTCTCCCTTAACTTTTCGAAATTTTGCGCCTGGATGATGTAACTGATCGGTAAGCCACCCCTACGACCAACCGAGATTGTAGGTTGCTGGTTAACAATGGTTTTACCTTCAGTATACTTTTTTGTAATCCTGGTCAGCATGTCAGCAATATCCTTTTGTGATCTCACACGGTCTTCAGGATCGGTTAAACCCATTCTTACAAAACCGGAGTTTACAGATCCCGAGCCACCAAAACCGGGTGAGGTAATGGTAATGTTTACATTTTTTTCAGGAACAGAATCAATCACCAATTGGTTCAGTTTCATGATAAACTTATCGGTATACGCAAAAGATGCGCCTTCTGGCGTAGTGGCATTGATGTTTATGGCACTCCTATCATCATATGGAGCGGTTTCTTTTGGTAAAACCTTCCAGAATAAGAATATTAAGCCCATACAAACCAATATAATCGGAATCGATAACCACCTTTTATCTAAAAATTTATTCAGGTTTGATTCGTAAGCATCATTTAATTTTACGAAATAAGGTTCTGTCCAATTGTAAAACCTTGACGGCTTGTGCCCGCCTTTTTTCATCAGGTAGGCATTTAACATTGGCGTTAAGGTAAGTGATACAAAAGCCGAAACCAACACTGCTGCGCCTATTACTACGCCAAACTCCCTAAATAACCGGCCAACAAAACCCTGCAAGAAAATTACCGGCAAAAATACTGCGGCAAGTGTAATGGAGATGGATATTACGGCAAAAAAGATCTCGTTCGAGCCTTTAATGGCCGCTTCAAATGGCGACATTCCTTCTTCTACTTTTTTAAAGATATTTTCGGTAACCACAATACCATCATCAACCACCAAACCAGTTGCCAGTACAATGGCGAGTAAACTCAATACGTTAATCGAAAATCCGAAAGCGTACATGATGAAGAAAGTGAAAACCAATGATACCGGAATATCAATTAATGGCCTGAATGCAATTGCCCAATCCCTAAAAAACAGGTAAATAATTAAAATTACAAGTACCAGCGATAAACCAATGGTTTCTGCAACTTCGGTAACAGAGCGTTTAATAAAAAGTGTATTGTCTAATGCAACCTTTAGCTTAATATCCTGCGGGATATCTGCTTTTAATTTATCAAAGCGGTTGTAAAATTCTTTACTGATATCAAGATAATTTGCTCCGGGCTGGGGGATAATGGCAATTGCCACCATCGGCCTGCCCGATTCGCGTAAAATGGTTTCTTCGTTTTCTGGCCCTAAAACTGCATATCCAACATCTTTTAATTTAATTACCTGGTTGCTGTCTGTTTTTAAAATCAGGTTGTTAAATTCACTTTCGTTAGTCAGTTTTCCTAAAGTTTTAACGGTTAACTCAGTGGTTGCACCAGTGATTTTTCCGGATGGAAGCTCAACATTTTCATTATCTAAAGCGGTTACAATATCCTGAGAGGTTAAACCGTAAGCACTTAATTTATTTGGGTCCATCCAAATCCGCATGGCATATTTTCGCTGACCCTGAATTTGTACGCTACTTACGCCTGGGATGGTTTGTATCCGATCGGCAATTACGTTTTCAGCAAAATCACTTAATTCCAGGGTGTTGCGTTTGTCGCTCTGTATCGTCATTGATAAAATCGGATCAGAGTTGGCATCAGCCTTGCTTACTACCGGTAAACCATCGATATCTTTAGGTAAAGTACGCGCAGCCTGCGATACTTTATCCCGTACATCGTTCGCTGCCTCTTCAATATTTTTATCAAGATTAAACTCTATGGTAATATTACTCGTGCCCTGGTTACTGGATGATGAAATGTTTCTGATTCCATCAATTGAATTGATCGATTTTTCTAATGGCTCGGTAATCTGCGATTCGATAATATCGGAGTTTGCACCTGGGTAAGATGTTCTTACCGAAACCACCGTAGGATCAATGGATGGATACTCGCGAACACCCAAAAAGGTATAACCAATTATTCCGAAAAGAACAATCAGTAAGTTCATCACAATGGCCAAAACCGGCCTTTTTATACTCGTGGTTGAGATACTCATAATTACTGCTTAACCAAATGAACTTTTACAGGAGCATCTTTTTTAGTGCCATCGATCCGGTAGTTAAAACGGTATCGCCAACTTTTAATCCTGAGGTAATTACAATATCTTCATCAGTACGGGTTCCGGCTTCTACCTTAACCTCCTGTGCTTTGCCATTCTTTTGAATGTAAACAATTTTACCCTTTAAAACCGGAACAACAGCTTCATTCGGGATAAGAATGGCATTTTGAAGCGTATTTAAAGCCAGTTTAATCTTGGCAAATGAGCCTGGTAACAGTGCATTATCTGCGTTCGGAGCCAAGGCCCTAATTTGTAATGTTCTGGTAGCGGCATTAATTCCTGGTTCTATCGCATAAACCTTTCCCTTGTTTTCTTTAGAAGATCCATCGGTGGTGAAAGTAATTTCAGAGTTTATTTTAATCTGTCCGGCATATTTCTCAGGAACTGAAAAAGTAACTTTAACGGGGTTTGTGCTTACCAAATTCGCAATAACGGTTGCTGGAGTTAAATAGGTTCCTGCTGATATACTGCGTAAACCCACTCTGCCTGTAAAAGGTGCCCTAATGGTGGTTTTAGCCAATTGAGCCCTGATTAATTGCGATTGTGCCTGCAACGATTTTAGATCGGCCAGCGAAGTGTCGTATTCTTCCTGACTGATTGCGCCCTTGGCCAATAACTGTTTCGCCCTGTTTTCATTCGTGCCAGATAATTTTTGCTTCGTTAGCGCATCCTGTAATTGAGCCTGTATATCTCTGTCGTTTACTTTAACCAGTACGCTTCCTTTTGATACCGTTGTGCCTTCCTTAAAAAAGATCCCGGTAACCAAACCAGAAACTTCACTTTTTAATACCACAGATTCGTTTGCATCAATGGCACCCGTAACCTCAAGGTCGTTATCAAACGATGTTGCTTTTACTACAATACCATCTACCACAAGCGGAGCCGATTTTCCATCTTTACCTCCGGCCTTGCCTTTTCCTGCCCCTGCAGCTGCACCGCCGCCTTTCCCTTCGAGTTTTTTGTTTGCGTTAATCCTGTAATATACCAGATAGGCCAAGCCTATTGCTAAAACAGCATAGATAATATACCTTTTCTTCATGTTTATATTTGTGTCGTGCGTATTCCGAACATTAAAATAAGATTAATGTTCTGGAATTAGAGGGTAAAAATATTCAAATAGTTTAGTCCTAAATTTGTTGTATTAAGGATGTTACAGCTTTTCCGTTTGGCTTTACAGTTTTAGTTTGGTGTTAATCCGTTGGCTGATACAATGTAATTGCTGTTTATATCCCCGTAACTAAGTTAGAGATGAGAAAGCAAATTGATTATTTAGGATTAAGTTGGCTAAAAAATCATTAACCATCTGCTATGTACGCATCTGACGGAAACAACTATTTTACACCACATTTAGCTATTTTATTCTAAAACCTCACCAATAAATATAAATTTGCAGCAAAACAAGTGAATATGTTTAATAAAAAATCAATTTTAAGTTTAGTTTTACTACTAACGTGTATTATGGCAGCTAAGGCGCAAGTTAAAATAGGCTTCGAGGTTTCTTTTAAAGAGCCGCAAGCACATTATGCAGAAGTTCAGATGAATATATCTGGCTTGGCAAAGGATTACGTAGATGTAAAAATGCCTGTTTGGACACCCGGTTCTTATCTTGTGCGTGAGTTTGAAAAAAGTGTTGAAGAATTTAAGGCCACCGCTGGAGGAAGAACCGTTAAGGTAGAAAAAGTAAGAAAAAATACCTGGAGAATTTTCTCTGCAAAAGCAGCAAATATCCAGATCAATTACCGTGTTTATGCATTCGAAATTTCTGTGCGTACACCTTTTATAGATGAATCTCATGCTTTTTTATCACCAACAGGAATTTTTATGCATCCTGACGGGATGATTAAATCGCCTAGCACCGTAAAAATTATTCCTTTTAATACCTGGAGTAAAGTTTCTACCGGTTTAACGCCTGTTGCTGGTGAGCAATTTACTTATAAGGCTACAGATTTTGATATCCTTTACGATAGCCCAATCGAAGTAGGCAACCAGGATATTTTTGAATTTACAGCTTCTGGCGTTCGCCATGAAGTAGCCATGTATGGTGGTGGTAATTATGATAAAGAAAAACTTAAAGTAGATATGGCCAAAATTGTCGATCAGGAAACGGCAGTTTATGGCGAAAATCCAAATAAATACTATCTTTTCATTGTGCATAATTTTTTAAGAGGTGGCGGCGGTTTAGAACATTTAAACTCTACAACCTTAGGTGCAACCAGAGATGCATACAGCACTGCAGAAGGTTATAAAGGTTTTTTAAGCCTGGTAGCACATGAATACCATCACCTTTGGAACGTTAAACGTTTACGCCCGGTGGCATTGGGTCCGTTTGATTACGACAATGAGAATTATACCACCAACCTTTGGGTAGCCGAAGGTTTTACCTCATATTACGAAAATAAATACGTGCACAGGGCTGGTTTTACCGATGTAAATGAGTTTTTGAAAGATCTGGCTGGTGGTGTTGCAACCGTATTAAATACACCTGGTGCCAAATACCAATCGGCAGCTGCTTCTAGCTACGATGCCTGGATAATAGGCTACCGCCCGAATGAGAACTCTAAAAACAATTCTATTTCTTACTATAACAAAGGAGAGGTAATTGGAATTTTAATGGACCTCGAAATCATCAATGCCACAAAAGGTGCTAAAAGTTTGGATGATGTAATGAAAGCAATGTATCTGCAATGCAAAACGCTTAAACGTGGTTATACCGATGCAGAATTTAAAGCAATGGTAGAAAAAATATCAGGGATCAGCTTTACCAATTTCTGGGCTAAATATGTAAATGGCGTGGATGATGCCGAATATGTAAAATACTTCGGTTATGCTGGTGTTGATGTTTCTACCGAAAATGCAACCCCTGGTAAACCGGTTACAGGAGCTTCGGGCCAGTTAACAAATGATGGTCTGGCAATTTCCTCAACAACAAGGAATTCTGCCGCATGGATTAGCGGTTTAAATGTGAATGATGTAGTGCTTACTTTAGATGGTACCTCACTAAGCGATGCACTAGCTACCGTTAGGTTAAAAAGTCCGTTAATTTCTTTGGATGTAATTCCTTTGGTTGCCAAAAAGAATATTGGTGATGTATTAAAACTAAAGGTTAAACGCGATGGACTTGAAAAAGAAATTTCTTTAACCTTAAAAGAAAATCCTAGTGTGCGTTTAAAAGCCACTGTTAACGAAAATGCAACTCCGGCACAAAAGGCTGTGTTAAAAAAATGGACAGGGGTTTAATCAATTTACTGTTAAAAGTTTTCAATTTGCAGTTAACTTAAACCCCACAAAAAAATCCCGTAAGATGAATTTCTTACGGGATTTCTTATGTAACGCTTTACGCTCCGCGCCATGCGCTATACCTAGAAAGTGTATCTAAATCCTAAACCAAAACGGCCAGCATTAAAGTCGCTATCATTGTCGCCAAGGTAAAGTCTTGGTCTCCAGTCTAAAGCCAATGCCAAAGGCGCACCGCTAAATTTGTAATCTAAACCAACCATTGGAACCAAATAAAAGCTAGAACCGCCATCATACAATTGAACAGATGGACCACCACCTAAATACCAGTCTAAACCTTTAGCTCCAGGGATTGAAGAATTGTATTGTAAAAAACCCTGAATAATAGTAGAGTTTCCACCAAATAAAACCTCGCCTTGAATAGCAGCTTTACGACTAAAATGATGTCTTACCGAAGGACCAACCAATGTGGCACCATCTCCAAAATCAATACCTAAACCAAGTCCGGTTTTGTAGTTTTGAGCTTTAACGGTTGTTGTAGTAAGGGCAAACAATGCAATGCATCCTAAAATTGTAAATAACTTTTTCATATTTTATATGTTTTGTAAATAATTATCAGCCTAACAACTTTAATGCCGTTTATGTTTTTTAGGTCAAAATCTAAAATCAGAAAAACAATGCTTGCATAGTAATTTTGTAATTGCTAAGTTTATTTAATTTTATTTTATAAAGCTTAATGCTTGCGTTTTTATACATCACGAGGTATTATTTTCATAAAAGAAGCATATAGATATCAATCTTTATGTTTGATTTTTTAACTTAACCAAATATTATACTATTCATATGGCGGCAGAAATTAAACGGGTTTTTGATCTTTTGAAATATAGCCTCGAAAATCCTAAGCAAGAGTTCATCAGCGGAAAAGTTAATGGAAAATGGATAAATTATAGTACAGCCGATTTTTGTAATGCTGTTGATAACCTTAGTCGTGGGTTAATTAAACAAGGCATAAGCAAAGGCGGTAGGGTAGCGGTAATGTCGCACAACAGACCCGAATGGAACATTGCCGATTTTGCTGCAAACCAGATTGGTGCCTATCAGATTCCGCTTTATCCAACGCTTGCCGAACACGATATCGAATTTATATTAAAAGATGCGGAGATTTCGATCATTTTCGTTGCAGATGAAGAATTGTATAAAAAGATTAAACCCTGCGCTGAGGCAATAAACCCAGGCATCAAAATTTATAGTTTTAATGAAATTAAAGAGGCTGAAAATTGGAATGTACTGATAGATGCAGGCAAGGCAAGTTTAGATATTAATTTAGATGAATACCGCAATAATGTAGCCCCAGAAGATATTTTAACTTTAATTTATACTTCCGGTACCACCGGCACGCCAAAAGGGGTAATGTTAACACACAATAACCTGGTGGCAAATTTTGTAAACTCTGCTGTGGTAATGCCCGAAGGTGTTAAAAAAGGATTGAGTTTTTTGCCCCTTTCGCACATTTTCGAAAGGATGATTATTTATCTGTACCTTTTTAACTATACCGGGATATATTATGCCGAAAGTATGGATACCATTGTGGCCGATATACAGCACGTTAAACCAAATGCATTTTCTACCGTTCCGCGTTTGCTTGAAAAAGTTTACGATAAGATTATGGAGAAAGGCAAGGCACTAACAGGAATTAAAAAAGGAATATTCTTCTGGTCTGTAGCTTTAGCCGAAAAATACACCATTGATGCCGGAGCCTGGTATAATTTTAAATTAAGCATTGCCCGCAAACTTGTTTTTAAAAAATGGCAGGAAGCGCTGGGTGGCGAAATTGTAGTCATTGTATCAGGAGGAGCAGCACTAAATCCGCGTTTGGCCAGGATTTTCTGGGCAGCAGGCATGCCGGTTTTCGAAGGTTATGGATTAACAGAAACCTCGCCCGTAATTACTGTTAACCATTTTGGCGGTACCATGTTCGGATCGGTAGGAGAGGTAATTAAAGGTGTAGAAGTTAAAATTGCTCAAGATGGTGAGGTTTTAACCCGTGGGCACCAGGTAATGAAAGGTTATTATAACCGGCCCGATTTAACAAATGAGGCTGTAGATAACGAAGGTTGGTTCCATACCGGAGATATTGGCGAATTGGTTGAAGGCCGCTATTTAAGAATTACCGACCGTAAAAAAGAAATGTTTAAAACAGCCGGTGGCAAATATGTTGCGCCGCAAATCCTGGAGAATAAATATAAAGAATCAATCTTTATCGAACAGATTATGGTATTGGGCGAAAACAGGAAATTTCCTTCGGCACTGATTGTTCCCAACTTTGAAACCCTAAAAACCTGGGCAGGTAAAAAAGGCATTGCCTTTACCACTAACGAAGAAATTATTAAAAATGAACAAGTGCTTACCAAATACAATGAAGTAATAGAAGCTGCAAATGTTGGTTTTGGTAAATGGGAACAAGTGAAAAGATTTGCACTGTTGCCAAAAGAGTGGAGTATTGATGGCGGTGAACTAACCCCGAAGTTAAGTTTAAAAAGAAAAGTAATTACCGAGAAAAACAATGCGGTAATAGAAAAAATATATAAAGATGCAGAAAACTACAAAGCCCCTCAATAAACTTAAAAAATCTTTAATCTACCTAAGCAGTGTGGTGCTGTTGGCTGGTTGTGCTACCGGCCAATTGGGTAAAAACAATAGTGGCGAATACAAAAATGGTATGGTGGTTTCTGCCCATCCCGAAGCTTCACAGGTAGGTATCGAGATTTTAAAAAAGGGAGGTAATGCAGTTGATGCTGCGGTGGCAGTGCAATTTGCGCTTGCCGTAGTGTATCCCAATGCCGGTAATATTGGGGGTGGTGGTTTTATGGTATACCGTGGGGCCAATGGAGAAATTAATGCATTGGATTTTCGTGAAAAGGCTGCTGCTTCTGCCAATAGAGATATGTATCTTGATGCTGCGGGTAACCCCATTGTAGATAAAAGCCTCTACGGCCATTTAGCAGCCGGTGTTCCGGGTTCAGTTGATGGAATGGTAGAAGCGCACAAAAAGTATGGTAAATTATCATGGGCACAAGTGTTGCAGCCTGCTATAGATTTGGCACAAAATGGCTTCAAAATCACCAAAAGGCAAGCAGAAGAACTGAATAGCCTGCACCGGAAATTTATGGAATTTAATCCTAATGGTACTGCTTTTGTTAATTTAGAAAGTACCTGGCAGGAAAATGGAATAATGGTGCAAACAGAACTGGCCAATACCTTAAAACTGATTCAGGAAAAAGGACGTGCGGGTTTTTATGAGGGAGCTGTTGCCGATTCAGTTGTGGCAGAAATGCAGCGTGGTAAAGGGCTTATCACCAAAACCGACTTAAAAAACTACCATTCTGCCTGGCGCAAACCCATTACCGGAAATTATAGGGGTTATAAAATTATTACCATGCCGCCAACATCTAGCGGTGGTATTGCGCTAATTCAATTGCTGCAATCTGTAGAGCCTTTTCCACTAAAAAGATGGGGGCACAATGCTGATTCTACCGTACAGGTAATTGTAGAGGCCGAAAGAAGGGTATATGCCGATCGGGCCACACACCTGGGCGATCCGGATTTTTATGCCGTTCCACAACAGCAAATGTTAAGCGCCGAATACAATAAAAGTCGCATGGCAAATTTTAACTGGGCAGCAGCAACACCGAGCAGCGCAGTACTGGCTGGCGAAATAAAAGGGGCAGAACACGAAGAAACCACACATTTTTCTATTGTAGATCATGATGGAAATGCGGTTTCAATTACAACCACCTTAAACGGCTCTTATGGATCGTTAGTTGCGGTAAAAGGTGCAGGATTTCTACTTAATAACGAAATGGACGATTTTTCCGTTAAACCAGGCGCACCAAATATGTATGGTTTAGTTGGCGGAGAAGCCAATGCCATTGCCCCAAATAAAAGAATGTTAAGCTCAATGACTCCCAGTATTGTAGAAAAAGACGGACATTTATTTATGGTTGTGGGTACACCCGGCGGATCGACCATTATTACCTCTGTATTTCAAACAATTATTAATGTAATAGATTTCTATATGTCTATGCAAGCGGCAGTTGCTGCTAAAAAATTCCATCACCAATGGTTGCCTGATGAAGTTTATTTAGAACCAGATGCATTGGATAGTTTAAGTGTACAGAAATTGAGGGCCAAAGGTTATAAACTTGAGGTAAGAGGCCCTATAGGAAGGGTAGACGCAATTTTGAAAAACAAATGGGGCAATTATCAGGGGGGTGCCGATCCACGTGGCGACGATAAAGCAATAGGCTATTAGTGTTGAAAAGTTGATAAGTATTTTTACAAGTGTGTATTTTTGGTATGGCTATTGTAAAGGAAGGGCAACGCTTATTCAACGTTATAATAGAAAAATATGAAATTACAACTATTCAAAACGCTACCAGTTGCACTCGCTGGTTTATTAATCGGATCGGTTGCTTCAGGCTCAGGAGAGCCCTGCAACTTCAACAGCAACGTTCAGAACATGGTCGATTGGTGTGAATGCAGGAGTTTTAACTCCACTTTCTCCGCTAGGAGGTAAAAATGATTTTAGTAACAACAAATCGAGCTTAGGTTACGGCCTTTACATTAAAAAACAATTTACACCTTACTTCTCACTACGTTTAGATGGAGTACGTGGAAAATTAAAAGGTGATAATACCGAACCTTATGAAAGTGGATTGGTTAACAATTCACCTGTAAAAGCTTTCGATACAGAATTATCGTATTCAGGAAGTTTAAATGCAGTAGTAAACATGTTCAATATAGATATGTTTAAAAAAGAGAACGCTTTACAGTTATATGCTTCTGCAGGTGCTGGTATTGCTGCTTACAAACCAACAATTACAACTGCCGCCGGAACTTCGGAGTTTGGTGGTGGTGATAACATCCACGAATTAATTATTCCGGTAGGTTTAGGTGCTAAATTTAAAATTTCAGACGCTGTTAATTTTGATTTAGGTTGGACAATCAACTTCCTTGATGGTGATAACTTAGATGGTTATTACAAAAACGGAAGTGATAAATATAACTATGCCTATGCAGGTTTAGAATTTGCTTTGGGTAGCGGAAAACAATTGGCTTTCCACAATCCGGTTGCTTTAACTTATGATGAAGCTTTAAAAGCAAAACAAACTGCAGATGGTTTAAAATCTGATTTAGATGCTCAAAAAGCTGAAAATGCAAAATTACGTTCAGAAATGAATGATATCCTGAAAGATACTGATGGTGATGGTGTTGCAGATAAATTAGATAAATGTCCTGATACTCCTGCAGGTACTGTAGTAGACGGTTCTGGTTGTCCATTAAAAACTCCAGAAAAAGTTGTTGAAAAAGTAATCGTAACAGAAGAAGATCGTAAAGTAGTTAGGGAAGCGATTAAAAACTTAGAATTCGATTTAGGTAAAGCAACAATCCGTTCTAAATCTTATGCTTCTTTAAATAGAGTTGCTGCATTATTGGTTCAGAAAAACTTCAGCTTAAAATTAGCTGGTCATACTGATAATACAGGTTCTAAAGAATTAAACTTGCGTTTATCGAAAGATAGAGCAGAATCTGTAAAAGCTTATTTAGTTTCTCAAGGTGCCAATGCATCACGTATTGAGGCTACAGGTTACGGAATGGGTCAACCAATTGCTACCAATAAAACAGCAGCTGGTCGTCAACAAAACCGTCGTGTAGAGTTTACACTTTACTAGTCTGTTTTTAATAACACAATAAAAAGTCCCGATGCAAATCGGGACTTTTTATGTTTAATAGGTTTTAAGCAACACCGTCGTCAGTGCTGGAGGGCTTTTTAGCTGAAGCAACCTTACTATTATAATTAAAGCGATCGTTTTAAGATGGCTTATTGTCCATCTTCAGTAATGGCGACTATTCTATTGAATGCTCACCAAATTTTTATTTAAGCGAAACAATAACTTTTTTAATCTGGCTTAAATCATTCATTTCAAAATTTAGTGATTGCGGATAAAATCGCTGATAAATAATTTTATCATCCTTACTATCGTAAATACTAATTATTTTATCGTTGGATCGTTGTGTATAAACCAGGTATTTAACACTATTTTCTTTGTTCAGAATTAAGCTATCAAGCACTTTATACGATACAAATTTAAGCTTGTAGTTGTAAGGCTCTGCAATGGTGCCTGATGGAGGCAAAAGTGTTAATCTCGACGAAAATACCTGCTTAATGTATTCAGGTACATAAAGTGTTTCTTTTGCCAGCGCAGGTAAGCGTACCTTATTGTAAAATTGGTAATCAATACTGCAGTTTTCGTTGGCCAGCAATCCATCGTTAATCTGCTTTAAATATCCGGTTAAAAAGCCCGGCGACCAATTTAAAAAGCTTGATTTATTATATAGATTAGATAAAAGATTGCTTTTTATGCTTCTTTTTGAGCCAAATTGCTGGTCTTGCGTTTCAATCAGCAAATTCGTATTCTGATCCGCAAAAAGCGTAACCGTAGCAAGTATGCTTTCTTCTTTAATTTTAGGTTTTTTAGATGGCGTGATTAATTTTAATGCATAAACTACATTTACCTTGGTTGTAGTATCCAGCTTCTCATTGTAACCGTCAAAGTAGAAAAATGAATAATTGGCAAGCGTATCGAAGCGGGCAAGCTCTTCAGGTTTGATGATTTTATAAGGGGTAATTGTCCAGTTTTTTTTAATCGCCTGATCAAATTTCTCCAATTCGGCATAATCGGTATACTGAAGTGTAAATAAGGTAGTTGTTTTTTTAAATATCTCTAATTTCTGGCTGTTTAAAAGTGCGCCTCCAAAATACGATACCTGGCTGTGGCAAACCGTGGTCCATAAAATAAAGATACTTAGGCAGGTTATTAATCTAACTTTTAGCATAGTAAAACGTTTTCAATTGTGCACGTCTATTATAGAAAAATTTTAACAATTATTTTAAATTTTCTATTTGCATTAACAAAATACATTCGCTAGCTTTGTTATGCAAGCATAATAAATTAGCAAAATGAAACAACAACAAACCATAGATTACCACGTTAAGTTTGCCTGGCAAAATATGTTTAATAAGTACAACCAAATGGCTTCCAGTTTTGGCATTACGCAGGCTATTGGTTACATGCTTATTAATATAGATGATGCTGAAGGAACTGCAGTTTCAAATTTAGCGGGCTTGCTTGGTGTAAAGGCTACCAGCCTATCTCGGATGTTGAATAACATGGAAGAAGCTAATCTTATTTATCGTGAAACTTCTGCCGGAGATAAACGTTCGGTAAAGGTTTTTCTTACAGATTTCGGTAAGGAGAAAAAGCAATTGGCCAAAGGTGTTGTTCGGAAATTTAATGAATACCTGGATGAGCATTTCTCTAAAAAAGAGAAAGAAACCTTTATAAATCTATTGATAAAACTAAATGATATCACAGTAGCCTATACTGTTGATTAACAAATATAATAATCAAACCTGTTTGATAGGTTATTACATAAAAATGGTTCTGTCAAACTACAGAAAAGCAAATAATAATGAAACGAAGCATTAATAAAGTTGCCGTTTTAGGTTCGGGTATTATGGGTTCGCGTATTGCATGCCACTTCGCCAATATTGGGGTTGAGGTTTTGCTGTTGGATATAGCCCCAAAAGATTTGAGCCCCGAAGAGCAGGCAAAAGGATTAACACTGGATAACCCAGCGGTAAAAAACCGGATTGTAAACACAGCATTGCAAACAGCTGTAAAAACAAACCCTTCGCCGGTTTATAGCAAAAAAGCATTAAATAAAATCAAAACAGGAAATTTTGATGATGATATGTCTAAAATTTCCGGTTACGATTGGGTAATAGAAGTGGTTGTTGAAAATCTGGATATCAAGAAAAAAGTTTTCGAACAGGTAGAGCAATTCCGCAAACCAGGTACATTAATTACTTCGAATACTTCAGGTATTCCAATCCACTTAATGGCTGAAGGAAGAAGTGATGATTTTAAATCACATTTCTGTGGAACACACTTTTTTAATCCGCCCCGCTATTTAAAATTACTGGAAGTTATTCCAACACCACATACGCAGCCCGAAATTGTTGATTTCCTGATGCAATATGGAGATAAGTTTTTAGGTAAAACAACTGTTTTATGTAAAGATACACCAGCGTTTATTGCCAACCGGGTAGGCGTTTATTCAATTATGGCACTTTTGCATTTGGTTGATAAACTTGATTTAACGGTAGAAGAAGTAGATAAGTTTACTGGTCCGGCCTTAGGCAGACCAAAGTCGGCAACTTTCCGTACTTCAGATGTGGTTGGTTTGGATACCATGATTAAAGTTGCCAAAGGTCTTTATGATAATTGCTTGGATGATAAAGCACACGATTTGTTTAAACTTCCTGCTTACGTGCAGAAAATGGAAGAAAATAAATGGCTGGGCGATAAAACCAAACAGGGTTTTTATAAAAAGACTAAAACTGCTGATGGTAAAACCGAAATCCTTGCATTGGATTTAAAAACTTTAGAATACAAACCTCAGCAAAAGGTAAAATCGGCCACGTTAGAAATGACCAAGCCGGTTGAAAACCTTCGCGAACGCATGAAAATTTTTGCCAAAGGGAAAGATAAAGCAGGCGAATTGTTCCGTCATTCTTCTTTTGGTTTATTTGAATATGTTTCAGATCGAATTCCAGAGATTTCAGACGAGTTATACCGCATTGATGATGCCATGCGTGCAGGTTTTGGCTGGGAGCTTGGTCCTTTCGAACTTTGGGATGCCGTAGGTGTAAAAGAAGCCATTGAAGGAATGGAGCAATATGGTAATAAAGCCGCGGCCTGGGTGCACGAAATGCTCGATGCCGGAAATACTTCATTTTATAAAGTAGAAAACGGCGTTAAAAAATATTATGATATTCCTTCCAAAAGTTATAAAGCTTTACCAGGAACCGACGAATTTATCATTTTAGATAACCTCCGCGAAAATAAAACCCTTTGGAAAAACTCAGGTGTTTCCATTATCGATTTGGGCGATGGCATTCTGAATGTAGAATTCCACACCAAAATGAATACCATTGGCGGTGATGTAATTTCAGGGATCAACAAAGCAATTGATATGGCCGAAAAAGATTACCGAGGTTTGGTAATCGGTAATGATGGTGCAAATTTCTCTGCCGGTGCAAACGTAGGGATGATTTTTATGATGGCCGTAGAGCAGGAGTGGGATGAATTGAATATGGCAATCCGTATGTTTCAGAATACTTCCATGCGCATCCGTTATTCCTCTATTCCGGTTGTAGTAGCACCACATAATTTAACTTTAGGCGGTGGTTGCGAATTTAGCTTACATGCCGATCATGTTCAGCTTTCAGCCGAAACTTATATGGGTTTGGTTGAATTTGGTGTGGGCGTTATACCTGGTGGTGGCGGTACAAAAGAGTTTGCACTACGTGCCTCTGATGAATATAAAGATGATCAGATTGTGCAAAATGCCCTGAAAGATCGTTTCCTTACGATAGGGATGGCTAAAGTTTCTACATCAGGTTATGAAGCCTACGAACTGGGTTATCTGCAGAAAGATAAATTCTCAATTTCAATGAACCGCAACCGTTTATTGGCCGATGCAAAGGCGAAAGCGATAGAGCTGGCTGATGCAGGATACACTAAACCCGTTCAGCGTAAGGATATTAAAGTTTTGGGTAAGCAGGGCTTAGGAATTGTATATGCAGGAGCAAATAGTATGTATGCAGGGCATTTTATCTCGGAACACGATAAAAAAATATCCGAAAAATTAGGTTATGTAATGTGTGGCGGCGATTTATCATCTCCCACAGAAGTAACCGAACAATATTTATTGGATCTCGAAAGAGAAGCATTTTTATCACTGGCAGGAGAGCGCAAATCGTTAGAGCGGATTCAGAGCATCATTACAAAAGGGAAACCTCTTAGGAATTAGATGTGAGATAGGAGATATTAGATTTGAGACAGGCCGCTTCGGTCATAGCATAAGCTTTACAATAAAAGAAATGAATAATTTAAAAGAGTTAAAAATTTGGAATAATGCTATCGATTTAGCTGTTGATGTTTACAAGGCAACATCGACATTTCCAACTGATGAACGCTTTGGTTTGATTAGTCAGTCAAGAAGGGCAGCAGTCTCAATTCCATCTAACATTGCCGAAGGTGCCGGGAGAAATTCAGTTAAAGAGTTTAACAACTTTTTAGGTATAGCCAACGGCTCTTCTTACGAGTTACAAACACAATTGGTGATCGCTAACAAGCTATCTATTCTCGAATCTGAGATTTTAGATCCTTTACTGTCTAAGATCGATGAATTACAAAAAATGACTTATGGTTTCCAGCAAATGCTGGAAAAGAAAATTAATATGAAAAAGATGTGAGAAACTAGATGTGAGATTGGAAACAGATTACCTTTTCACGTCTCACATCTAATGTCTCAAATCTAAATAATAATCGATTTGAGTTATTGGTTTGAATAAGTCTCAAATCTAATATCTCAAGTCTCAAATCTTAAACAATGGAAGCATATATTATAGCCGGATATCGTACAGCAGTGGGCAAAGCGCCCCGTGGCGTATTCCGTTTTACAAGAGCTGATGATTTAGCCGCAGAAGTAATCAGGGCTTTAGTGGCATCGGTTCCGAATTTAGATAATGAACAGATTGATGATGTAATTGTAGGTAATGCTACACCAGAGGCAGAACAAGGCTTAAATATTGGCCGTATGATTTCGCTGATGGGCTTGGATACCGATAAGGTGCCTGGGGTTACTGTAAACCGTTATTGTGCATCAGGTTTAGATACCATTGCAACAGCGGTTGCCAAAATTAAAGCCGGCATGGCCGATTGTATTATTGCCGGTGGAGTAGAGGTAATGAGCGGAATGCCTTTTGGTGGATGGAAATTAGTGCCAAATGCAGAAGTTGCTAAAAATAATCCCGACTGGTATTGGGGGATGGGTTTAACAGCCGAAGCTGTGGCCAAAGAATATAATGTGAGTCGCGAAGATCAAGATGCTTTTTCATTAAAATCACACGAGAAAGCCATTCATGCCATAACTAACGGTCATTTAAAAGATGGTATTTTACCCATTACAGTTAATGAAAATTACTTGGATGACAATCTTAAAAAGAAAACACGTTCATATGTTGTTGATACCGATGAAGGTCCGCGTGCAGATACAACTTTGGACAAACTTGCCAAACTGAAACCGGTATTCGATGCGGTAGGAAGCGTTACAGCAGGTAATTCTTCGCAAACATCCGATGGTGCAGCCTTTGTATTGGTGGTTTCAGAAAAGAAAATGAAAGAGCTTAATGCCGAGCCAATTGCCAGGTTAGTGAGTTATGGCATTGCAGGCGTTCCGCCGAGGATTATGGGTATCGGACCGATTGAGGCCATTCCAAAAGCATTAAAACAAGCTGGTTTAAGAAAAGAGGATATCGATTTAATTGAATTAAATGAAGCTTTTGCGTCGCAGTCATTGGCGGTGATCAGAACATTGGATTTAAACCCTGATGTGATAAACGTAAACGGAGGCGCAATTGCATTAGGTCACCCGCTAGGTTGCACCGGAGCAAAACTTACCGTTCAGATTATGAATGAGCTAAAAAGGCAGAACAAGAAATATGGAATGGTAACCATGTGCGTAGGAACAGGGCAGGGAGCTGCGGGGATTTTTGAACTTTTATAGACAGATCGTCATTGCGAGGTACGAAGCAATCACAAGCGAGTAAGCAAATGCTATGTTTGGTCGTCACCCTGAATTTATTTCAGGGTCTAATTGCAAAGTGGCTTAGCATGAAAGATGCTGAAATAAATTCAGTATGACGCATCATAAAAAAATAACATTACTGATTTGAGTTTGAATTTTGAGCAGGTCTCAAATCTCAAATCTCATTTCTCAAATCTTATAAAAATGGAAACAACTGAAAAAAGAACAATTAAAGGTGGCGAATTCCTAATTAAGGATACCACTTATCAGGAAGTATTTATCCCTGAAGAATTTGATGAAGAACAACAAATGATAGCACAAACCTGTCGCGATTTTTTGGAGGCAGAAGTTTACCCCAATTTAGATAAAATAGATAAACAGGAAGATCCTGAGTTAATGCCAACACTTTTAACCAAAGCTGGCGAACTGGGTATTCTTGGCGTATCGGTACCAGAGGAGTATGGAGGTTTTGGTAAAAACTTCAACACGTCTATGTTGGTGGCCGATGTTGTAGGTGCCGGCCACTCTTTTGCTGTTGCACTTTCTGCACATACCGGTATTGGTACTTTGCCGATTTTATATTATGGAAATGAAGAGCAGAAAGCCAAATATATCCCTAAGTTGGGCTCAGGCGAGTGGAAAGCTGCATATTGCTTAACTGAACCAAATTCGGGTTCGGATGCCAACTCTGGTAAAACAAAAGCAAAATTAAGCGAGGATGGTAAACATTATATCATCACCGGACAAAAAATGTGGATTACCAATGGTGGTTTTGCTGATATTTTTATCGTTTTTGCTAAAATAGATGATGACAAAAACTTAACTGCTTTTATTGTAGAAAAAGATTTTGGTGGCATCACCATGAATCCTGAAGAGCATAAAATGGGCATTAAAGGTTCATCAACCCGTCAGGTTTTCTTTAACGATTGCCCCGTACCTGTTGAGAATATGTTGAGTGATAGAGAAAACGGGTTTAAAATAGCGGTAAACATTCTAAATATTGGCCGTATTAAATTATCTGCCGCGGCTATCGGTGCATCAAAAGCAACTTTAAATACAGCCATTAATTATTCCAATGAGCGGATCCAGTTTGGTCGCCCGATTTCGAAATATGGCGCCATTCGCTTTAAAATTGCAGAAATTGCAGCTAAACTATATGCTGTTGATGCTGCAAACTATCGTGCAGGACAAAATATTGATGATACTTACGACCAATTGGTTGCCGGTGGAATGGAATCTGGTAAGGCCAGGTTAAAATCAGTAGAGCAATTTGCTGTGGAATGTGCCATTTTAAAAGTTTGGGGTTCAGAAGCTTTAGATTATACTGTTGATGAAGGCGTACAGATTTACGGTGGTATGGGCTTTAGTGCCGATGCACCTATGGATAGAGCCTATCGCGATGCGCGGATCAACAGGATTTTTGAAGGAACGAATGAGATCAACCGGTTATTAACCGTTGATATGATGCTGAAACGTGCCATGAAAGGGGAATTGGATTTAATGACACCAGCTACCGCAGTGGCCGCCGAGCTAATGAGCATCCCCGATTTTGGTGAAGAGGATACTACCTTGTTTGCAGCAGAGAAAAAAGTATTGGCGAATTTGAAAAAAGCAACTTTAATGGTAGCCGGTGCTGCAGTACAAAAGTTGATGATGACTTTAAGCAAAGAGCAGGAAATTTTAATGAATATTGCCGATATGGCAGGTTATGTATACGTGCTTGAATCAGCCTTATTGAGAACGGAAAAGTTAGTAAGTACCCGTGGTGAGGAAGCAGCAGCTGGTCAGCTGGATTTATTACGCATTTATTTAGTTGAAGCCGTAGATGGGATTGCCAAAGCAGGTAAAGAAGCACTTTGGGCTTTTGCCGAAGGCGATGAGCAACGTATGATGTTGGTGGGTTTACGCCGTTTTACTAAAGTAGAGCCGTTTAATGTTAAAGATGCCCGCCAGAGAGTTGCACAACAACTTATTGAAGCGAATAAATATATTTTTTAAGGGTAGAAGGTGTGAGGTTAAAGGTTTAGGGTTTGGGTGCATTAACTCAGGCACTAAACCTTTTTTGCTTCCCTTGCACTCGTCGTCATTTCGAGCGAAGAGCAAAGTAGTCGGGAAAATCTTTTAAAGATGCTATAAATCCATGTATAAAGATTTCTCTACTGCGGTCGAAATGACGTATCTCTAAGAGGTTTTTCTTCCAATCGACGTCATTTCGAGCGAAGAGCAACGTAGTCGAAAAATCTTTAAATTTGCAATAAAACCATATATAAAGATTTCTCCACTGGAGGAAATAAGGATAGCTGTATTCAAAAAAATCATAAGTACTTAGCTATATGAGATTAAAATCTTATTTTCGCCACATGATTAAATTTAGATTCCTTACCGTACTCTTTTTATGTGTAGTTGCAGTTTCATCTTGTAAAAAGGATGAAGATCCTGAAAAGCAAATTACTGATTTCATCAAGCAAAATAATATTAATGCCGTTAGAGATGATTCTGGCTTATATTATCAAATCATTAAGCCGGGTACTGGTTCGTTTGCTTATCCAAGCAATACTAAAATCACCATTAAATATGAAGGCAGATTGTTAAACGGCAGCGTGTTTGATAATGGGGGTGGTAAAGAGCAAACTTTCAATCTTGCCGAATTAATCACCGGCTGGAGAATCGGTATTCCTAAAATCCAGAAAGGTGGAGAAATTAGATTAATCGTTCCACCAAGTTTAGGCTACGGCAGCAGCGCTACAGGTCCTATTCCGGCTAATTCAGTTCTGGATTTTACCATTCAGCTTTCGAACGCGCAATAGCCTCATTTTTAAAATGTTTATAACGTGCTTATTTGTTAAAATAGGTTAAAAATTGTAGCATCCGTATTAAAAGCTTATTTTTGCGGATGATGGTTAAGTTTAAACATATTATATTTTTGGTATGCCCAATTTAACTATAACACTTACAGACGTACAATAATAAATGAACAATTTTACTAAACTTAGCTTATTTACGCTTTTACTAGCTACCACCATTTTCAGCTCGTGTAAAAAGGATTATGAATCTATTGAAAGTGTAGATGATGCAGCTATTCAGGTTTATTTAAAAAAGAATAATCTTAATTTTACAAAAGATGCAAAAGGCTATTATTATAACATAGTAACTCAAGGCACTGGTAGCAAAGTTGCCAATCAAGATTCGATCTTTTATACATATACTTTTAAAACATTATCAGGACAGATCCTAAAGGAAACTTCAGATTTAATGATTCTTGGGACCTATTTAGGTTACACAGATCAATTCTCAATTAATAGTAATGCCGTTAATTATGTTTTTACTCCTGTTAGAGAAGTGTTTACAAAGTTAAACCGTGGAGGTAAAGCTACGCTGATTATGCCTTCGCATTTAGCTTTTGGTAAAAATGGACTAAGTACTTTGAACATTGGCTCAAACGAAAATATCCTTGTTGATTTAGTAATGTATAACGAGTCAAAAAGACATGAAATTGACGAATTAGAGATAAATAAGTTTATTGCAAATAATAATCTGACGTTGATCAAAGATCCATCAAGGGCACGCTATAATATTATTACTCCTGGCACTGGAACAACAGCAATTAACTTGAACTCTACCTTAGTTGCAAACTACACTGTTCGCTATTTGGATGGTACAGTTTTGCAAACGAGTACAGATGGAACCTTTAGTGGGATTTTGAGTGATTTATACAAAGGCTGGCAATTAATTTTACCTGGCAAAGTAACGGCCGGAGGCAAACTTCGTTTAATTATTCCATCTGATTTGGCTAATGGTACACCATTAGATTTCGATATTGAAATAGTAAGCGTTACGAATTAGTAACTGTTTATAATATTATTTAAAATGCTTAACCACCGGTTAAGCATTTTTTTTGTGATAGGGTTTGTATAACTTATTTTTTAGTTGTATGTTTATGAAGTAAGGGAAAACATACAAAAATAATATGAAAAACAAAATCAATTTACACTGCTTAATACTACTTTTGTTAGGCGTCATCTCATTTAGTTCCTGTAAAAAGGAATCCAATGTTGGAAGCCCCAATGAAAATGCTTTTTCAGATGCTGTTAGCATCGAGAACGGCTATCTAAAATTCCGAGATCAAAAAGCTTTCGATTCTATCGGATCAGTTCTTTTAAATTATAGTCCTAAACAGCTTGATTCGTGGGAGCACTCAATTAATGGATTTACTTCGTACAGAAGTCTTTATAGTAATATTCAAAAAGAATATGCTGACGTTAATGATTCAGAAACATTTTCATTATTTCAGAGGAAATACGTTGATTTAATCACCATAAGGCAGGATAGTTCAATAACATTTAAATTTGGCACTCCTTATTCCGCCATTTTTATGAACAATTTAGGTGAATTTAAGGTTGGAGATCAATTTAGAAAATATACTAAAGAGAATAGTTTAATTCTTTATACAGGCGCTCATAGAAATTCGACCGAATTAAAAAATACATCAGATGTAACGGTTTTGCCGGTTAAACGACTTCTGATGTCTGTTGGAAATGCACAATCACTTGTTCCTCCGGCCGGACCAGTATTTAATAATGGAATGTTATCTCAAAGATTATTTTACAATGGAGATAATAATAGACGTGTTTATGTTGAATTGTGGCATGAATATACTCCACCGCCAAATCTTGTATCGTTTGGATCTTCTCGTTTATATTTTTCTGTTCTTCAGGAACTAAAAAAGACTTTTGGAGGATGGCGTTCAAATGAAACTGACTATTATTCTAACGGAACAGATTTACGATTTACTAGTACAGCGAATAACGGTGTGCCATTTTATGGTTTTACTGGTAGTTTTAACGCTCTTCAAGGTGTAACAGGACCAGTAATCTATAATATGCCATCTTTTCCGGGTCAGTGTACTTCAGTTACAGGTACAACCCGGTTTACAACTGGAGGTGTGCCTGATGATTCCAACTATTAATTATTAACTTAAAGCTTCCTTAAAAACTTTTAAAACCCTTTCCCTTGCAAAAGTATGCTCAACTATTGGTTGGGCATATTTTTTTGTCCCGAATTCTGGCACCCACTTTTTAATGTATTCAAACTTAGGGTCGAATTTTTTGGTCTGAAGTTCAGGATTAAAAACCCTAAAATATGGCGCAGCATCATTTCCAGAGCCTGCCGCCCACTGCCAGCCACCTACATTACTCGCCATTTCATAATCGAGCAACTTTTCGGCAAAATAGGTTTCACCCCAGCGCCAGTCAATCAACAAATGTTTGCTTAAAAAACTACCAACAACCATGCGTACACGGTTATGCATCCAGCCGGTTTGGTTAAGTTGTCGCATTCCGGCATCTACAATAGGGTAACCGGTATTGCCTTCGCACCAGGCCTTAAATTCATCCTCGTTATTTCGCCATTTAATTTTATCGTATTGTTTTTTAAATGAATTAAAACCAGCGTAAGGGAAATGCCAAAGAATGGTCATGTAAAATTCCCGCCAGGCGAGTTCTGAAAGCCATACGTTAGATTTTGCTTCAATTGCATCGTTTACTGCTTTTCTGATACTTAAAGTGCCGAAACGCAAATGCAAACCGATATGTGTGGTGCCATCCAGTGCCGGATAATCGCGCTCATTGGCATAATCATCAAGTTTGTTTTTATAACTTATTTTCGGGAAATCAAGCTTACTCATTTCAAATCCCATTTCTGCTAAAGTTGGGGCGGATAAATGTTTGCTCTGAAACAGGTTTTTGAAGTATTTTTTAGTAGGATAGGCCTTAATATAAAAATCGTTTAGTTTGGCATTCCATTGTTTATAGAAAGGTGTAAAAACCGTATATGGCGTTTTATCGGCTTTTAAAATTTCGTCTTTTTCAAAAATAACCTGGTCTTTGTAGGTTTTAAATGTAATTTTTTCACTGCTTAAAAACTCCGCCATGTTATCATCACGTTCGCGGGCATAAGGTTCATAATCATGGTTGGTGTATACCGCTTTAACGTTGTACGCTTTTAAAATCTCAGGCCAGATTTTTTCAGGTTCCCCATATTTCACCAATAAATCGCACCCTTGCTGCTGAAGTTCTTTCTTTAAATCGGCTACCGTTTGATAAATAAATGTTACGCGGGCATCATCTTTAGGCAGTTTATCCAATATATTCTTGTCAAAAATGAACAATGGTAAAACCGGGTTTTCACTTTTAAGCGCATGATATAAGGCGGCATTATCGTCTAACCGTAAATCGCGGCGGAACCAGAAAATGGATATTGGAGTCATGGAAAGTATAGTTGTGTGTTTTTTGCTTCTTAGGCTTAATTAAACCAATTAATCCATTAATTTATTTGTACAAATCCTTTAAAGCATCATCCAAATGTGTGAATTTAAATTTAAATCCTGCATCTAAAATTTTTTGTGCTGAAGTATTGTTGCTCATTAAAACGGCATCTACACGTTCTCCTAATAATAATTCCAAAGCTTTTTTTGGTACTTTGATCGGCCAAAAGGGGCGGTGTAATGTTTTTGAGATGGCTTTGGTTAATGTAGTATTCGTAACCGGAAAAGGCGCGCAGGCGTTATAAGCACCTTCCATTTTAAGGTTTTCGATGGCATCTACATACATTTCTACCATATCATCAATATGAATCCATGGCGTCCATTGTTTACCCGTACCTAAGGCCGATCCTGCGAAAAGTTTCACTGATTTATCCAATTGAGGTAAAGCGCCGCCATCAGTGCTTAAAACTATCCCTGTACGGAGTTTTACAACCCTTAAACTTAATTTTTTACCTTGGTCTACAGCATTTTCCCAAAGTTTACAGCAATCTGCTAAAAAGCCATAACCATTCGGACTTTCCTCTGTTAAAATTTCATCTCCACAATCGCCATAAAAACCAACTGCTGAAGCAGAAATGAACGATTTTATCTGATGATCAGGTTGAGCTTTTATGGTTTCGAAAAGTAATTCGGTTGATTTTACGCGGCTATCTATAATCTGCTGTTTGCGTTCATCTGTCCATTTTTTATCTGCAACAGGTTCTCCAGCCAGGTGGATAATCCCATCTACACCATTTAAACAATCCGCATCAATAGTTCCTTTATACACATCCCATACAAAACTGTTTGCATCATTACCTTTCTTGCGTGAAAGCGTGTTTACCAGATAATTTTTGCTTATTAAACGCTTTTTCAGCTCAGTACCCACTAGTCCGCTTGCCCCGGTAATCAGAATTTTCTTTGCCATCATTTTTAAACAACAAAGATACGAAAGGGTTTTTTCGAAGCGATTTTTAGCGATATTAATTCCGTTCTAATGCTTTTGTTACCTGTTTGTAAAGAAATATTTAGAGGTTTGATGTAGACAAAAAATAAGATAAATTTGTATTCGCGTTCTTACACCCTTTTCGATAAAACATGTCCAAAAAAATTTTAGTCTGGTTTAGAAATGATCTTCGCTTGCATGATAACGAAATGCTGGTGGAAGCTATTGCTAAATCTGATTCGATTTTGCCTGTTTACATTCTGGATCCCCGCTCTTTCGGCGAAACAAAATATGGTACGCTAAAAACAGGTAATATCAGAGCACAGTTTATTTTAGAAAGTGTTTTAGGTTTACGCAGTTCCTTAAAACAGATTGGTGGTAATTTGCTTATCGCGCAGGGTAATCCTGAAGATATTATTCCACAGCTTGTTCAGGAATATGAAATTACCGAAGTTTACCATCACCGTGAGGTAGCAAGAGAAGAAACACACGTTTCTACCTTAGTAGAAAATGCACTTTGGAAATTACGCGTCAACCTTAAGCATTTTATTGGCCATACCTTATATAATAAGGAAGATTTACCATTTCCGATTAAGGATATTCCTGATGCCTTTAACCAATTTAAGAAAAAAATTGAGCGCGATTCGATTATCAAGCCATGTTTTGCCGCACCCGATCGGATTAATGTAGCCGAAGTGATTGATTGGGGTACACTATCCTCATTAGCAGATTTAAACCTTACACCACAACAAAAAGATCAGCGGTCTGATTTTGAATTTGTAGGTGGCGAAGCTGAGGGCCTGGCCCATCTTCAAAAGGTAATTGTGGCTATGCAGCAGGCAGCAACCACCAAAAACTTGATTCTGGCGTCGAAATTATCAGCCTGGTTGGCCATGGGTAGTTTATCTCCGCGTAAAGTATATTGGGAAATCAAAAAAATGGAAGGGGTGCCCAACACCAAAGCCATGTTCAATCATATTTTATTGGGCTTATCTGGAGGGATTACTTCCGGTTTATGTTTAAAAAATACGGCAATACCTTTTTCAGTCCGGATGGCTTTGGCAGTCAGGGTTTGATTGATGTTGTGAATGAACAGGATAACTTCAATAAATGGAAAAATGCCCAAACAGGTTTTGCGGTAGTGGATGCGGTGATGACAGAGCTGAACCAAACCGGTTTTATCTCTAACATTGCCAGGCAAACGGCTGCTTTATATCTGATTAATAATTTAGAGGTAAGCTGGATTTTTGGTGCAGCTTATTTTGAAGAAAAATTGATTGATTATAACCCCGCTAGCAATTGGGGAAATTGGGCAAATGTAGCCGGAGTAGGAAACGATCAAAAATCGAAAAGTGTTTTCGATCTTGATAAAAATATAAAAAATCTCGATCCAAAAGGCAATTACTCGTTAACTTGGGCATCGTAATTGTGGTATTTGAATTATAGAATGATTGAGTGTTGAATGAGTAAGATCTCAATGATTAAATTTTAACGGATTCAGCCCATTTATTATCTGTTAGGTCATGCCAATCCCTCATTCACCCATTTATAATTCTTTCATTTATTTTAATCGAGATTTTTGCCATTTATATAAGGTAAAATTCTAATTTTGTAGTGCTTATAGTAAACAGTTAATAATGGATAAATTATCTTATCTTAATGGCGCAAACGCCGAATATATAGAGTCTTTATATCAGTCGTATCAGCAAGATTCTGAATCTGTTGAGTTTGGTTGGCAGAAATTTTTTGAAGGTTTCGACTTTGGAAGAGGGTCGGAAGCGCCAGCAGTAACCGCAGAAACTCCTGAACAATTTTTAAAAGAGGTTAATGTTTTAAACCTGATTGATGGCTATCGCAGCCGCGGTCACCTGTTTACGCATACCAATCCGGTGCGCGAAAGACGTAAACATTTGCCAACATTAGATCTTGCAAATTTTGGCTTATCTGATGCTGATTTAGAAACCGTTTTTAATTCTGGTGTAGAGATTGGTATCGGTGCTGCAAAGTTGAAAGATATTGTAGCCTTTTTAAAACAAACATACGCAGGTTCTATCGGAGCCGAATTTAAATTTTTACGTACACCAGAAGTGTTGAACTGGATTCAGCAAAAGATGGAAAGTGCACGTAATACCCCTAATTTCTCTATTGATGAGAAAAAACGCATTCTGCGGAAATTAAACGAGGCTGTAAGCTTTGAAAATTTCTTGGGAACAAAATTCTTAGGGCAAAAACGTTTCTCTTTTAGAAGGTGCAGAAGCTTTAATTCCTGCTTTGGATTCAGTAATCGAAAAAGGTGCTGAACTGGGTATTGAAGAATTTGTAATTGGTATGGCTCACCGCGGTCGTTTAAACGTGCTGGCCAATATCATGCAAAAAACCTACAAAGATATCTTTGCCGAATTTGAAGGCAAAAGTTACAATCCTGACACCCCATTTGGTGGCGACGTAAAATACCACTTAGGTTATTCTACAGATGTAACTACGGTTTCAGGTAAAAGTGTTCACTTGAGCTTATGTCCTAATCCATCTCACTTGGAAACTGTTGATGGTGTGGTAGAAGGGATGAGCCGTTCTAAAATTGATTTTAAATATGGTGGCGATAACAGCCGTTTAGCACCAATTTTAATTCATGGAGATGCATCTGTTGCCGGACAAGGTATTGTTTATGAAGTAATTCAGATGGCTGGCCTTGAAGGTTATAAAACCGGAGGAACCATTCACCTGGTAATTAATAACCAGATTGGTTTTACCACCAACTATAAAGATGCACGTACCAGTACCTATTGTACAGATATTGCTAAAGTAACCTTATCTCCGGTTTTCCACGTTAATGGTGATGATCCTGAGGCTTTGGTTTATGCAATCAATTTAGCAATGGAATACCGTCAGAAATATAAAAACGATGTTTTTATTGATATTCTTTGTTACCGTCGTTTCGGTCATAATGAGTCTGATGAACCTAAATTTACGCAACCATTATTATACAAAACCATCGAAAAACACCCTAACCCCAGGGAAATTTATATCGATCAGTTAACAAAAGAGGGTAAGTTAGAAGCCGGTTTGGCAAAAGAAATGGAGAAAGATTTCCGTGGTATTTTGCAGGAACGTTTAAACGAAGCTAAAGAATTTGTTGCAGGCAATGCCGAAGTTAAATTTGGTGGCGCATGGGCAGATTTGCGTATGGCTACACCTAAAGATTTTGAAACTTCTCCTGTTACTGCGGTTAAAAAATCTACTTTGTTAGAAATTGGTAAACGCATTACTACGCTACCAACAAATAAAAAGTTCTTCAAAAAAATCGAAAAACTATTTGCCGAACGTAGCAAAATGGTTAACGAAACCAATATTTTCGATTGGGCAATGGGCGAGCAACTGGCTTATGGTACTTTGTTATCAGAAGGTAAACGTGTTCGTTTAAGCGGTCAGGATGTAGAAAGAGGAACGTTTTCTCACCGTCATGCAGTATTAACGCTTGAAGATAGTGAGGAAGAATATGTACCATTAGCAAACATTTCAGATCAACAGGCACCGTTTGATATTTACAATTCGCATTTATCAGAATATGGCGTTTTAGGTTTTGAATATGGTTATGCTATGGCAAATCCAAATGCTTTAACCATCTGGGAAGCTCAATTTGGAGATTTCTTTAACGGTGCTCAAATCGTTGTAGATCAGTATATTGCAAGTGCCGAAACCAAATGGCAACGCGAAAATGGCTTGGTTATGTTGTTGCCTCACGGTTACGAAGGGCAAGGACCGAGAGCACTCTTCAGCGCGTATTGAGCGTTTTATGGAACTTTGTGCAGATTATAACATGCAGGTTACCAACTGTACAACTCCTGCCAATTTCTTCCACGTATTGCGCCGTCAGTTTAAACGCGATTTCCGTAAACCTTTGGTTGTATTTACACCGAAAAGTTTATTGCGCCATCCGGCCTGTGTTTCTAAATTGGAAGAATTTACAGATGGTGGTTTTAAAGAGGTAATTGATGATGTAAATGTTAAAGTTGCAGAGGTAACACGTATTGTTTTCTGTAGCGGTAAAATTTATTATGAGTTATTAGAAAAACAACAGGCTGATAAATTAAAACACGTGGCAATTGTTCGTGTAGAGCAATTATATCCAACTCCTGCTTGATCAGATGGAAGCAATTCAGAAAAAATATAAAAATGCCAAAGAAGTTTACTGGGTACAAGAAGAGCCAGAAAACATGGGTGCATGGCCATATTTATTCCGTAAGTTGTACAAAACTGCATTAAAAGGTATTGATGTAATTTCGAGAAGAGAAAGCAGTAGTACTGCAACAGGTTTTGCAAAACAACATGCCAACCAACAGGCTTACATTTTAGCAAAAGCTTTAGAAGTTTCAGTAACAGAAGATGTAAAGGATATTGCTAAAAAAGCAACAAAAAAATTAGTTCAGATCGATTAGGTGCAGTGCGCGAAGCGTTTTAAAGCATAGCGTTTGATATTGATTATTAGAAGATAGAAAAATATAACATTACAAAAATGAGTTTAGAGATAAAAGTTCCACCTGTTGGTGAATCGATCACCGAAGTTGTTTTATCAAGATGGATAAAAAACGACGGCGATGTTGTTGAAATGGATGAAGTTATTGCCGAATTAGAATCGGACAAAGCTACATTCGAATTAACTGCAGAACAAGCTGGAACTTTAAAAACCATAGCAGCCGAAGGCGATACTTTAGCCATTGGTGCAGTAGTTTGTAAAATTGAAGATGGCGGTGCAGCTGCTAGTCCAAAGGCAGAGTCCGAAAGCCCTAAGGCTGATGCACAAGCCCCGGTTGCAGTAGCTGAAGCACCTAAAGCTGCCGAATCAAAAGACTCATACGCTACAGGAACTCCTTCTCCTGCTGCCGGTAAAATTCTTGCAGAAAAAGGAATTGAAGCTGGTGCTGTAAAAGGTACTGGTGTTGATGGCCGTATTACAAAAGATGATGCTGTTAAAGCGGAAGCAGGTAAAAAATCAGAAGCACAGAAACCGAGTGCCCCGATAGCTGCTGCCATACCTGCTGGTAGCCGAGGCGAGCGTCGTGAAAAAATGTCTCCACTCCGCAGAACAGTTGCAAAGCGTTTGGTTGCAGTTAAAAATGAAACCGCAATGTTGACCACTTTTAACGAGGTTAACATGAAGCCAATTATGGATTTACGCGGAAAATATAAAGACCAGTTTAAAGAAAAATTTGGTGTTGGTTTGGGTTTCATGAGCTTTTTTACTAAAGCAGTTACCGAAGCTTTAAAAGATTTCCCTGCTGTTAATGGTCGTATAGAAGGTGAAGAATTGGTTTACAATGATTTCGCTGATATTTCTATTGCCGTATCTGCTCCAAAAGGTTTAGTTGTTCCGGTTATCCGTAATGCAGAAAGCATGACTTTAGCGCAGATTGAAAAATCGGTATTGGAATTGGCTTTAAAAGCACGTGATAGCAAATTAACCATCGAAGAAATGACTGGTGGAACATTCACAATCACAAATGGTGGTGTGTTTGGTTCAATGATGTCGACACCGATTATTAATGCGCCACAATCAGCTATTTTAGGTATGCACAACATCGTTGAGCGTCCGGTAGCTGAAAAAGGTGAAGTGGTAATCCGTCCGATGATGTATGTTGCGTTATCTTATGATCACAGAATTATCGATGGACGCGAGTCAGTTGGTTTCTTGGTTCGTGTGAAACAATTATTAGAAGATCCAGCTAGATTATTATTGGGTATATAGACTAAAACATATTTCATAAAGAAGTCAAGTTTTAATGGCCAGTGTGCTATAAAAACTTGACTTCTTTTTTTTGCCCGAAAATGAAATTAACACCCTGATTTCATCACCCTGAATTTATTTCAAGGTCTATTAAGCAGGAAAGATGCTGAAACAACCTTTTTTCGTCACTTCTGAATTTATTTCAGGGTCTATTAAGCAGGAAAGATGCTGAAATAAATTCAGCAAGACGATCATTTATGGGGTAATCAACTAATACCCTTCTTTCGTCACCCTGATTTATTTCAGGGTCTATTAAGCAGGAAAGATGCTGAAACAAGTTGAGCAAGACGATTATTTATGGGGTAATCTCCTAATACCCTTCTTTCGTCACCCTGAATTTGTTTCAAGGTCTATTAAGCAGGAAAGATGCTGAAACAAGTTCAGCAAGACGATCATTTATAGGGTAATCAACTAATACCCTTCTTTCGTCACCCTGAATTTATTTCAGGGTCTATTAATCAGGCAAGATGTTGAAATAAATTCAGCAAGACGATCATTTATGGGGTAATCAGCTAATACCCTTCTTTCGTCACCCTGAATTTATTTCAGGGTCTATTAAGCAGGAAAGATGCTGAAATAAATTCAGCAAGACGATCATTTATGGGGTAATCAACTAATAACCTTCTTTCGTCACCCTGAATTTATTTCAGGGTCTATTAAGCAGGAAAGATGCTGAAACAAGTTCAGCAAGACGATCATTTATGGGGTAATCAACTAATACCCTTCTTTCGTCACCCTGAATTTATTTTAGGGTCTATTAAGCAGGAAAGATGCTGAAACAAGTTCAGCATGACGGTCGTGTTAGGCAAAGAGGCTAAAAATTTAATAGATGTCAGTTTATTTAGACAGCGCCTTAATCGGTTTTAAATCCAGTTGTTTAAACTCTACTTCACTGCCTTCTGCCTGCAATGCAATTTGGCCGCTACTTACCGTGCACTTTGTGCCATAATTTACCAATGCATCATTAACCCAAACTTTAACTTCATCATTTAAGCATTGAATAATCATGGTATTCCATTCGCCAAGTGGTTTTTCACTGCCATCGGTCAAGTTTTTAATCCGGCGAAGCTTATCACCATTTACACCCCAGTTTTCTTTGGGGCCTCGCCTTGCAACCATATTAGGTACAGTAATATCTTCTTCAATGCACCAGAAATCACCCGCATCTTTATGTTGCATCTGTACTTCAAGCGATTTAGGAAACATACCATATAAAGCTCTGGGTGTTGATGCATGTACTAAAACGCCGCAATTGCCTGGTTTGCCAGCGAAGCGGTATTGCACGGTTAACTGATAATTTTTGTAAATTTTATTTGTTATTAAATGCCCGCCGGGAGTACCTAAACTTACCAGCATTCCGCTACGTACTATGAATGGATTAATGGTATCAGGCTTTTTGTCCATCGCTGGAACATCAACATGCCAACCATCCAGATTTTTACCGTTAAAAAGGCTTTTTTGTGCAAAGGTTGAACTGCTGATAATAACGAGCAGTAATAGGGCATGGTAGAATTTCATAATATTTGGTTTTTGTATTCCAAATATAATATTTTAAATAAGATATGATGAAATACGAATCCCAGATGAGAATTGGCTATTTCAATATCAGTCGTGATGCTCGCGCAGATGGGAATTTTAACCTACATCATCTACCAAGGGATTCGATTCCCAAATCAAGTTGTGAATGACGATATCTCGCTGACTGATCTGGCCTTAGCGACCCGCTAGAATAACAATTTCAACAATTCTTGGTATGGATCTCCTTCAAGGCCTAATAGCGTGGCAAATGCGGGCTCCGTTTTATAACCTTTTTGTTTTAAAGTGATAATTTCTTGCCTAAATGCTTCTCCCTTTTCTAAAAGTAATTTATGTTCGACTAGCATGTGGAGGTAGGCATTTTGTTGTGTTGTGGGTTTGTTCTGTCCGAATATTTCTATTTCAAAGTTATCGACTATGAAATTTGCTTTAATGGCATCAAACTTTAGGCTTTCAGAGATGGTAAAGCCTTTTTCAGTTCCAAACAGCGCCTTTAGTTCTGCATTAAATTCAGCTTTATCAGAAACTTCACAAATAACATCCAGATCACTGTTTTCGATATCAATATTAATTGGGATGGTACCTACCAGGATTGGATGGTAGGCATTAAGTTTAGCTAAAATTTTATTGTTGGTTAATATCCTGAAAGCTTGCTTTTGCCTTTCATTACCATGTTTTAGATAAGATATTTCGATGAAATTGATCATTTATTGAAATATTCAAATTATTAAAAATCTTTATTTTTTGTTGGTCGGTGTGACACCAACCAATAGGATAAAATTTTATTGTCGGTTAATATCCTGAAAGCTTGCTTTTGCCTTTCATTACCATGTTTTAGATAAGATATTTCGATGAAATTGATCATTTATTGAAATATTCAAGTTATTAAAAATCTTTATTTTTTGTTGGTCGGTGCCACACCAACCAATAGGATAAAATATTCAAGTTATTAAAATCATTTTGAATGACAATACGCTTTGGTATTTTTAGTTGGTTAGTGTGCCACCAAAAAGAAAGTCAACTAAATTATTATCATTGCGAGCAGAAACGACGAAGCAATCTTTCATGCTTTCGGATATTGCAATAGAGATTGCTTCGTTGGCTGAAAAAGCCTCCTAGCAATCACGAATTCATTAAATAAATAAAAGCCCATCTCAGTTAAGAAATGGGCTTTTGTTTTCGTCCACATGGATTTATTTCAGGGGCTCGCTAATATAGATGCTGAAACAAGCTAGGCAAAATGATCTGCTTTTTAATCTTCAACAATTTCACTGTTGATGCTTACTTCATCTTTTACATCTTCTTTAAAGTAATTTTTCTGAAAGATCAGGATCAATATTCACTCCAACTGAAATGGCTGCATCTGCGAGGTTAAAAACAGGTCTGAAGAAAACAAATTCTTCTCCTCCCCAAATTGGTAACCAGGTAGGGAAGTGGCCTTCTGCAATCGGGAAGTAGAACATATCTACCACACGACCATGAAACCAGCTTTCGTAGCCATAAATCTTTCCGTAAAATACAGAATCAATGATGTTTCCCAATGCGCCAGAAAAAATTAGAGCAACGTTCAAAATCAATCCCCGGTGGTATTTATGCTTAATTAAATAATGTAAGCCATAACCAATTCCTGCAACTGCGGCAATGCGGAAAAGTGATAAAGCCAATTTGCCAAACTCACCGCCAAATTCCATCCCAAAGGCCATTCCGTTATTTTCGGTAAAATGGATAATAAACCATTTTCCAATAATATGGAATTCCTGCCCCAGGTACATATGTGTTTTAACCCAGGTTTTAACCAGCTGATCGGCCAGTAGAACCAAAAAGATTATAATTAAAGGTTTTGTATAGCCTTTCATTAACTCTGTTTTAATTTAGCTTCCATGCTTAAAGTGGCATGAGGAACAGCACGTAAACGTTCTTTCTGGATTAATTTACCGGTTTCGCGGCAAATGCCATAAGTTTTATTCTCGATACGTACCAAAGCGTTCTCAAGGTTATCGATAAATTTTTTCTGACGGGCAGCCAATTGATTGATCTGCTCTTTTTCCATTGTTGCAGAACCATCTTCGAGTGTTTTGTAAGCACCAGAAGTATCTTCTGTTCCGTTTGCATTTGGGTTACTTAAAGAAGTAGTTAAAGAGTTAAGTTCCTCTTTAGCCATACGTAATTTATCTTGAATTAATTCTTTAAATTCCTGAAGTTCACTGTCTGAGTAGCGTGTTTTGTTGCTGTTTTCCATGTTCTTGTTCTAATTTTCTAATATATGGATTTATATTTTAGTTACTGAAATGCTTAACTCAACATCGTCGATAACAATTTTGTTTGCATTATTTACAGTATCTGTTAATTCAAATTCATCGGCTAATATTTCTGCGCAAATGTAATCCTTGTTTTTGGCAACTGCATTGATTACCAAGTTATCATTTTGTAACGAAACTTTAATCCTATCCGTCACTTCAAAGTTTAAATCCTTCCGTAAACTCTGGATTCTGTTTACCAGCTCACGCGAAATACCTTCCTGTTTTAATTCTTCTGTGATGGTAACATCCAAAGCAACGGTTAGGCTACCCAGATTGGTTACTTGCCATCCTGGAATATCTTCGGCAAAAACTTCTACATCATCATTTATATTGATGGTAAAATCTTCTCCATTACTTCCAACAACGATGATAAAACCATCAGTTTCTAAACGCTGGATGTCATCCTGATTTGAATTCTCTAAAGCCTGTTTAACCAGGAGCTCATGTCTTTTCCTACTTTTTTACCCAATGATTTAAAGTTCGGTTTTAGCTTTTTCTTAACGATACCATGTGTATCGGTAATGAATTCGATATGTTTTACATTCGTTTCAGAAAGAATATAATCTGCAACCTTTGAGATTTTTTGCTCAAAATCTCCACTTAATGATGGTATTAGGATTTTCTCTAATGGCTGACGAACATTGATGCTGGATTTTTTTCGCAATGATAAAACCATTGATGAAATATCCTGGGCATAAACCATACGTTCGTTCAAATCCGTATCGATTAAACTTTGATCGGCCTCTTGCCATAAAGTCAAGTGAACAGATTGCGCTGCATAAGCATCAGTAATCGTTAAGTTTCTGTATAACCAATCAGCAAAGAAAGGTGCAACAGGGCTCATCAACTGTGCCAAGGTTTCTAAACAGGTATATAATGTTTCGTAAGCTGCACGTTTATCATCGGTCATTTCGCCTTTCCAAAAACGGCGACGGCTTAACCTGATGTACCAGTTACTTAAATGTTCATCTACAAAGGCCTGGATGGCGCGGGTAGCTTTTGTTGGCTCATATGCATTGTAACTCTCATCAACTTCGTTAATTAAGGTTTGCAATAACGATAAAATCCAACGGTCTAATTCCGTTCTGTCTTCAACTTTGCTTAAGTTGTTTTTATCGATTTCAAATTTATCGATATTGGCATACAACGCAAAGAAAGCATAGGTGTTGTATAGTGTTCCGAAGAATTTACGGCGAACTTCAGCAATTCCGTCAATGTCAAATTTCAGGTTATCCCAAGGGTTTGCATTTGAAATCATGTACCAACGTGTAGCATCAGCACCATACTCGTTTATGGTTTGAAATGGATCAGCAGCATTGCCTAAACGTTTAGACATTTTTTGTCCGTTTTTGTCTAAAACAAGTCCATTTGATACCACATTTTTGTATGCTACTTTGTCAAAAACCAAGGTAGAGATGGCATGCAGGGTATAAAACCAACCACGGGTTTGATCTACCCCTTCGGCAATAAAATCTGCAGGAAAATCTTCGTTCCCATCAATGGTTTCTTTGTTTTCAAAAGGATAGTGCCATTGTGCATAAGGCATCGCACCAGAGTCGAACCAAACATCAATTAAATCACTTTCGCGGTTCATTGGTTTACCTGATGGAGATACTAAAACAATCTTATCCACTACATTTTTATGTAAGTCGATCAGGTCATAGTTTTCTTCAGACATGTTTCCGATTTCAAAACCTTTGAAAGGATTTTCTTTCTGAAAACCAGCAGCTATGGATTTTTCAATCGCATTATAAAGTTCTTCAACGGAGCCGATTAATATTTCTTCCTTTTTATCTTCAGTTCTCCAGATTGGTAAAGGAATGCCCCAGTATCTCGAACGTGATAAATTCCAGTCGTTAGCGTTTTTAAGCCAGTTTCCAAAACGACCTTCTCCTGTTGATTTTGGTTTCCAGTTAATGGTTTCATTAAGATCGAACATTCTGTCTTTAACATCTGTAACCTTAATAAACCACGAATCCAACGGATAATATAACAATGGTTAATCAGTTCTCCAGCTGTGTGGGTAACTGTGAACATATTTTTCTACCTTAAAAGCTTTGTTTTCTTCTTTTAATAAAATAGCAATTTCAACATCAATCGATTTCTCAGGGGCTTCGCCGGCGTTGTAATATTCGTTTTTAACATATTTACCAGCAAAAGGACCAACATGTTTAGTGAATTTACCCTGTAAATCTACCAAAGGCACAAGAACATCATTGTCATCCATTACCAGCATTGGTGGAATTTCAGGCACGGCTTCTTTGGCAACTTTCGCATCATCTGCACCAAAAGTAGGGGCGGTGTGCACAATACCAGTACCATCTTCTGTAGTTACAAAATCGCCAGAAATTACCCTAAAAGCATTTTCAGGATTGGTATAAGGTAAGGCATAAGTTAAAAGTTGTTCATATCTGATTCCAACCAACTCAGTTCCTTTACATTCAGCAAGGATCTGGTAAGGGATTTTTTTGTCGCCAGCTTCTAAATTTGTAAAATCCTCATCTTCATTGCTTTCGAAGAAAATTTTACTAAACTGTTTTCCAACCAGGCTTTTTGCTAAAATTACATTGGATGGTAAAAATGTATATTGATTAAAAGTTTTAACTAAAACATAGTCGATTTTTGGCCCAACTGTTAGAGCTGTATTCGATGGCAAAGTCCAAGGTGTAGTCGTCCATGCTAATAAATGTATGTCTCCAAATCCTTGTAAAAAACCTGGTAAGGTATCGCCTAAGGCTTTAAACTGCGCAACAATAGTTGTATCGGTAACATCGCGGTAAGCACCAGGTTGATTTACCTCATGCGAACTCAACCCTGTACCTGCTTTTGGAGAATAAGGTTGGATGGTATAACCTTTATAAATTAAGCCTTTATCGTAAATTTGTTTTAGAAGCCACCAAACCGATTCCATGTATTTCGACTTATAGGTAATGTATGGGTCATCCATATCTACCCAATAGCCCATTTTTTCAGTCAAATCGTTCCACACATCAGTGTAGCGCATTACTGTTTTTTTACATGCTTCGTTATAATCTTCAATAGAGATGGTTCTGCCGATGTCTTCTTTGGTAATACCCAACTCTTTTTCGGTACCCAGCTTCAACAGGTAGGCCATGCGTATCCCAGCCAGCTTTTCTTTTTACCTGGTATCCTTTAATTGTTTTATAGCGGCAAAAAATATCTTTAATTGCGCGCGCCATTACGTGGTGAATCCCCGGCATGCCATTGGCAGACGGTGGTCCTTCGTAAAAAGTAAACGGATTAGATTTAGGGCGTGAAGAAATGCTTTTTTCAAAGATATTTTCCTTTTTCCAGAAATCCAGTATTTCTTGTCCTATTTTGGCAAGATCCAGTTGTTTAAATTCGCTATACATCAATCAAGTACCTCAAAAAATTAAGGTTGCAAAGTTAACAGAATTGACTGAATTTTGGTAGTTTTGGTGTAAATACTTTAACGTGAAATTATTTAATATCGGGCTTATACTGATGATTGTTGCTGTAATTGTATTGCCAATTATCGTGGTAGTAAGTCCGTCTGACCGGGATTTTGTGCTATACGCTTTTTATTTCTGCGGCCTGCTCGAACTAATCGGGCTTATTTTTGTTCTAATGCATATTGTAACACTAAAAAGAAAGAACCCATGATTAAGCTGTTAAAATTGCAGAAAGCCGTTTTTGTACTCATCGCTGGCGTACTTTCATTTATTGCCTATAAAATTTTAGATGCCAATGAGGTTAAGGGAAGTATTTATTTCCAGATGCTTGCTGGTGTACTCATTATAATTGGTGCATTATGGCTCTTATACCCGATATTATTTGCGAAAAAAGACAATAATGGCAATGCTGAAATTATTACCGATCCAACTGTTGAAGTTCCGGTTGATGAAGAAGATCAAAAGCCTGCAACTGAATAATTTGCTTAAATCGAATTAAACCAGGGGAATCGCTGGCATCAGATTTAGGTAACCTGGGACTTATTTACGAATAAAAGAAACTCATTTTAAAGTCTTTGCAAGGAAAATTTTGCTTTAGAAAGCTAAATACAGGCTTACCGGTGGGCTAATGTTTGTTGCTAAACAAATGATTGATGGTTTTTTATGCACGAACCTTGGAAGACTTTTATCTAAAAATAATATAACCTTGGGGTTAAGTCGCTAGATATGCAAACTGTTAACTGAAAACTCCCAACTCATTAATGGTCAAACTCACCTATATTTTTTGCAGAATCTTCATCTGAAATCTTTTTCCTTACTTTCTTTTTATCCAGCCATAATACCAAGGCTGGCAATAAGGTTAAATTAAAAATTAGGGCTACAAGCAAGGTTATGGATAGGAGTAACCCAAGTACTACAGTTCCTCCAAATGTAGAAGCGGTGAAAATTCCGAAGCCAAAGAATAAAATTAAAGCAATGTGCGTCATACTCACACCGGTTTCAGTAATGGTATCGGTAATTACTTTAGGTACGCTAAAGTTGGTCAGGTTTAATTCTTGCTGATAACGTGTGAGGAAATAAATAGTTTGATCGGATGCCAAACCAAAGGCGATGGTAAAAATCAGAATTGTCGAGGGTTTAAGTGAAATTCCAAAATAACCCATAATTCCGGCAGTAATAATCAGCGGCACAATGTTGGGTAATAATGAAATAAACATGATGCCTAAACTCTTAAATTGGGCTAATCTTAAAAGCGAGATCAATATAATGGCAAGCGCAATACTTTCTACCAGGTGCCTTAACATATAATCTGTTCCTTTTGAGAATATAATGCTTGATCCGGTAAGTTCCACATCAAATTTGGATGGTGGTAAAATGCTGTCAATCCGCGGTTTTAATTCGGCCATTATTGCATCCAACCGTTTTGAACCTACATCGGCCATCTGGAAACTGATTCTTGTGCTTTGATTTCCTTTACTGATAAAGTTCGTAAGCAAACTTGCATTTCCTTTACCGCCATTTGCTATGTAAGCAAGAATGAAATTCTTTTCCAGATTGTCTGGCAACCGGAAAAAAGTAGAATCGTTATTATAAAAAGCTTGTGTAGCATATTTTAAGCCCATATTTACAGAAATAGAACGCGAAAACTCTGGATAAGCCGAAATCATCTTTTCCAGTTTTTCAATTCTTTTTAAATTGGTTAAATTAAAAACGCCGTTCTTTTTCTTTCGTATCTACGCTCACTTCCAATGGTAAAATACCCTCGAAATTTTTCTCAAAGAATTTTAAATCTGTTAAAATTTCAGAATTTTTGGGCAGATCATCAACTACATAACCATTTACATTAATCTTCATCACGCCTATAAAAGCAATAATGGAAATGATAATGGTTCCGATATAGATCAGGCCACTCTTGTTTTGAACAAGTGTATCCGTTTTTACCAGTAACTTGTGTAAAAAGCCCTCTTCAACATGGTTTTGAGGTTTAAGTTTTGGTGCTGGCAGGTAGCTGAAAATGATAGGAATTAAGCATAAACACATTAACCAGGTAACCATTACATTAATTGAGGCTACGCTGCCAAATTGCATTAACAGCTCGCTCCGGTGAAGTATAATACGCCAAAACCAATAGCGGCGGTAATGTTGGCAATTAGTGTGGTAATGGCAATTCTTTCTATGGTTACACTTAAGGCACGTTGTTTGTCACCATCTTTTCTTAGTTCATTCTGGTATTTATTCAGTAATAAAATGCTGTTTGGGATGCCGATAATTACAATAAGCGGTGGAATAAGTCCTGTTAAAATAGTAAGCTCGAAACCAAAGAGTACCAGTGTGCCAATACTCCAGATTACGCCCATAATCACTACTAAAATAGGAAAGAAAACGGCATAAAATTTCTTAAAGAAAAATAAAAGTATCAATGCCGAAACAAGGATTGATAGCCCTAAAAACAACACAAATTCGTCTGCTCACCAATTTACTTACAGCGGTACGGATATAAGGCAAACCGGAAATATGTACCTGAATTTTAGTGGCCGATTGAAAAGCTTTGGCTTTTGCTTCAATTTCTTCTAAAATCGGGTTACGCGCAGCAGTATTTAGAATTTTGGTGTCGAATGTGATCGCCATTAATGTGGCATTCTGGCGGTTATAAACCAATCCTTCAAAAAATGGATTGCTATAAATGGTATTTTTGATCGAATCCATTTCAGTGTCAGTTTTAACCAATCCACCTGGCAATGGCTTCAGCACAAATTTTTGGTTCACCGTATCTTTTTCCAGTTGGAAAATCCTTCCGGAAGACAATAAATGTTTAATGCCTTTAAGTTTTTGGATCTCATTAGAAAGTTGAACCCATTGATTGTAAACTTCTTTTTTAAAAATATCTGGGGATTGTATCCCAACTACCATCACGCTTCCATCTTCTCCAAAAGTCTTTTTAAAAGCATTGTATTTTACGAAAGCGCTATCTGTTACCGGCAAAATTTTGCTTCCTGTGTAAGAAAGCTTTACATTTTTGGCCTGATAAGCCATAAATATAGTTCCTAAAACAAAAAATACAATGATTGCGATACGGTTCTGAAGAATGAATCTCGATAGCTTAACCCACATGTGCAGCTTAGTTTAATAATAATATTAACGGCAAAACTAATCTTATTTGTAAAACGTGATTACTTTTTGCGCAATTAAATTTGCACAAATAACATACTTTTGAAAAAAATGTTTTATTCGAATGTTGCACAAAGTTAAGGGCATTGTTTTAAAAACCACAAATTACAGCGAAAGCAGTGTGGTGGTGCAGGTGCTTACTGATAAATTTGGCATGCAATCTTATCTGATCAATGGTGTTAAAAAGCCAAAAGCGAAGATTAAAATGAACATGTTGCAATCGCTCCATCTGCTGGATATGGTGGTTTATCATAAAGCAAATACCAATATACAACGGGTTTCGGAAGTTCGGCAAACACCTGTTTTTCAAAAGTATTCCTTACGATGTGATTAAAACCAGTATTGTGATCTTTCTGAATGAAGTGCTGTATAAAAGCATTAGGCAGCAATCGGCTGATGAGAGTTTGTTCGATTATATTTTTAATTCTATTGCCTGGTTTGATGAAATTGAGGAGATCAATCCCAATTTTCACCTCTCGTTTTTCTGTAAAACTTACACGTTTTTTGGGATTTTCGCCGAACGAGAAAAGAAGGAATGACCAAATTTATTTTGATCTCCAAGAAGGCGAGTTCACCTCCCGATTGCCAATGCACTCCAATTTTTTACAGTTGGAGGATGCAATAGGCTTTATTTTGCTTTTTAATACACCCCTCGAAAAAATTTCGGAAATAAAAATGAGCAATACACAGCGAAGGTTTTTGTTGGATAAGATATTGGTTTTCTATACCTTACATACAGCGTCGTTTGGGGTGGTGCAATCGCATAAAATCCTTGAAACTTTGTTAAGTTGAAAAAAAAGAAAAAAAGATTTGCAGAACAGTTTTATAGCACTATATTTGCATTCCCAAACGGAGGATGGGGCATTAAGTTTGACAAAATATAAAAGGGAAATTAGCTCCTTAGCTGGTTCAGAGCATCCCGACATTACAGTCGGGAGGGTCGGATCTAATGGGTTGATAAACTAAATATAAAAGGGAAATGAGCCCAGCTCGTTCAGAGCACCTCGTTTACACCGAGGGGTCGGGGGTTCGAACCCCTCATTCCCACCAAGCCTTTCAGAACAACTGGAAGGCTTTTTTATAAAACTTTGACATATATCCAACAGGGAAACTAGCTTAGCTGGTTCAGAGCATCCCGACATTTCAGTCGGGAGGGTCGAATTTAACAAGTAGAGTTAGTTTTAAAACATTACCAACAGGGAAATTAGCTCAGCTGGTTCAGAGCACCTCGTTTACACCGAGGGGGTCGGGGGTTCGAACCCCTCATTTCCCACTTAAGTCCTTCAATTACTGAAGGACTTTTTTTTGCCTAAAATTTTGGTTTAGAGCCCCCATTACACCGATTGGTCGTCCCGATTGAAATCGGGATCATTTCCCACTTAAGTCCTTCAATTACTGAAGGACTTTTTTTTGCCTAAAATTTTGGTTTAGAGCCCCCATTACACCGATTGGTCGTCCCGATTGAAATCGGGATCATTTCCCACTTAAGTCCTTCAATTACTGAAGGACTTTTTTTTGCCTAAAATTTTTGGTTTAGAGCCCCCATTACACCGATTGGTCGTCCCGATTGAAATCGGGATCATTTCCCACTTAAGTCCTTCAATTATTGAAGGACTTTTTTTTGCCTAAAATTTTTGGTTTAGAGCCCCCATTAAACCGATTGGTCGTCCCGATTAAAATCGGGATCATTTCCCACTTAAGTCCTTCAATTATTGAAGGACTTTTTTTTGCCTAAAATTTTTGGTTTAGAGCCCCCATTAAACCGATTGGTCGTCCCGATTAAAATCGGGATCATTTCCCACTTAAGTCCTTCAATTACTGAAGGACTTTTTTTTTGCCTAAAATTTTGGTTTAGAGCCCCCATTACACCGATTGGTCGTCCCGATTGAAATCGGGATCATTTCCCACTTAAGTCCTTCAATTACTGAAGGATTTTTTTTTGCCTAAAATTTTTGGTTTAGAGCCCCCATTACACCGATTGGTCGTCCCGATTGAAATCGGGATCATTTCCCACTTAAGTCCTCTAATTACTGAAGGACTTTTTTTTTGCCTAAAATTTTTTACTCCGAGTATCTCATTTAAACCGATCATTTCCAAATTGGTCTTAAAGTAGTATTTATATAATTATTGATAAATTTATTCTAACTTATCGAATTGTTAAAAATATAACAATAAGATTAAATTGACGTTCTACTTAATCCTGATTTACAAGCCTGATACAAATGTTCTATACTTATATTCTTTTTTCTAAAATCCGCGACAAATACTATATAGGTTCTACTATTAATTTAACTGACGCTTAAAGAAGCACAACACTAATCATTCAGGTTTTACAGGACACACAGGTGATTGGTATGTTGTCTGGTTCTCCATTTTCGATAGTTTAAAAGATGCAAGAGTTAAAGAAAATCAGATAAAAAAATGGAAAAGCAGGGTTATGATACAAAAATTGATTTCACATGTTGACAGCGTTTAGTACTATGCACCATTGGTCGTCCCGATTGAAATCGGGATCATTTCCCACTTAAGTCCTTCAATTACTGAAGGACTTTTTTGTTTCAAACTAATTTCTATAATATCGTCGTCTTGCTGAATTTATTTCAGCATCTTATTTAGGCTCCCATAATTCAATCTTATTGCCTTCTGCATCCATAATGTGGATAAATTTTCCATAATCATATGTAGCAATTTCATCGAGGATGGTTACGCCATTTTCTTTAAGTTTTTCCACAAGGCCTTCGATATTCTGCACCCTGTAGTTAATCATAAATTCCTTTTTGGATGGAGAAAAATATTCATCACCTTGTTTAAATGGGCTCCATTGTAGCGATTCTACTTCATCGGGATTGTTGAGGTTTCTTGTTTCAAAACTTGTGGTGCCCCAAGCACTCATTTCAAAACCCAAATTTTTTGCATACCAATCTTTTGTTTCCTGTGGGTTTTCTGAAAAAAAGAAAATACCACCTATTCCTGTCACTTTTGGAGTATTATCTGTGGCGGGAGTTGAACTGCTTTTTTGCTCTTCCATATAATTTATTTGAGTGGTCTGGTTATTAGTTTGAAGATAGCAGAAATTCATTTCTCATCAAACATTTTTTCTTCACACAAACGATTGATTATAGATTACAATTGCATGTATTTCATGTTTTTAACATGTGGATTAAGCGTTTTAAAATCAAAATACAACCCATAAAATTAACCCTTTTCAGAATAGCATGAGGTTGTAGTATTAATACATCAAAAGCAAGATTATTTAGTTGAAGTTGTGCAAAACCTAAATGCTTTAAAAACAAACGTTTGCGTTGATTTTTGCCTGTTGTTTTGTTAGAAGTGCCCCATCGCATCATTAAATTAGAGAAAGAAATTTGTTATATAAGTCCTTGTTTGATACATCATTACTAACCATAAATCTCAACCAAATCAATGAAAAAAATTATCAAATCAATTTCGGGCCTGGCTATAATGGGTCTGGTTTTATTTACCAGTTCCTGTAAAAAACAGGAAAATCTACAAGATGCAAACGACGCATCCTTATTACAAAAGGGTAAGCTTGGCCTTGCCAATACTCAATCTCTTGGTGGCACCTCACTTACGGTTTCGATGGGGGGCAACGCTTACGTAACCACCCTGGCATCGGGCGGTGCTGAAACAGTAACTTCAACCAAACTGGCAAACTGGACCAATGCCAACAGTATTTTCAGTGCTTATTTCAGGATCGGTAATACAGGCTCGCTAACCGTAGCGGTAAAGGCATCGGTACCCAGTGGCACAAGTGTTTTAAAAATTACCATTAACGGAACACCGTTTAACGTAACCGCTACAGGAACAGCCAATACCACTTATACTGTTGGTACGGTAAATATCACTACGCCGGGTTATGTAACTGTTCAATTCCAAGGTTTGAGCAAAACAGGCAGTTATTTTGCCGATGTTTCCGATCTGGTAATCAGTGGGCCTGCGGTAGCTTCAAACGTATATTATGCAAATGATCCTGCAAATTATTACTGGTCTAGAAGAGGACCTTCTGTTCATTTAGGATTTTCTGCACCAGCCAATACGGAGTGGTTTTACAATGAGGTTACAGTGCCAACAGGAGAAGATAAGATTGGAAGTTATTACATGGCAAACGGCTTTGATGGTGGCTATTTTGGTATGCAGGTTAACTCGGCAACGGAGCGCAGAATGCTTTTTTCTGTATGGAACCCTACAGGCGGAACTACAACCTGGACCAGAAAAGGAACTAATGTTGTCGCAACTAACTTTACTGGAGAAGGAGAAGGCGGTCAATCTTACCTCATTTACAATTGGGTTGCCGGAAATACCTATAAGTTTTTAACGCAGGGTAAACCAGATGGGGCAGGTAATACCGTTTATTCATCATGGTTTTATGCGCCAGAATTGGGCGTTTGGACATTTATGGCTTCATGGAAAAAACCAAATACCAACAGTTATTTATCTGGGTTGTACTCTTTCTTAGAAAACTTTAATGATAAAAATGGTTACCTCGGTAGAAAAGCCCAGTACAACAATCAATGGGTACGCAATGCCTCTGGCAGCTGGACGGAAATTACCAATGCGAATTTCACCGTTGATGCTACAGGTGGTAACCAACAGCGGATGGATTTTGCCGGAGGAGTTTCTGGTGGAAAATTTTATCTGCAAAATGGCGGTTTTTTTGCCAACTATGTCACCCCGAACCAATCATTTACCAGAACCGCTACAGGCACCGCACCAACGGTTAACCTAAACACACTTCCATAACTGTAACAATAAATTGCAAAGCAGGTTGATGTATACTGTTTTGCAATTTATTAATCTCTATAAATTATTTATCTTATTCAATTATAATATCCGAAATTGCCTGCAGAAAAACTGGGGTAAATGCTCAATAAGATTATCAGGTTCATATTCTTTGGAAACTACTTTGTAGGGCTCCTTGCTGTAGCTTTAACTCTCGAAGCAAGTTTTCAGCTCAGGTTGCCATTTAACACCTTAAATTATTATTTGTTGTTGTTTCTGGCACCAACCATTTATTATACTTACGCTTATAATAAAGTTTCCACCAATCCATCAAGCACCAATCCCCGCAATCAGTGGTATTTTAAGCATAAGCAATTTATTAACTGGAGTCAGGCCATACTATTTATCATTTGTATGTTGCTTGCAATAAAGCTTCTGTACCATAATTTTCATCATATTCTTGCGCTTCCAATCAGTTATTGGGTTGCAATATTAATTATCATTACCGCCGGAGCATTATATTATGGCTTATTGCCCAAATCTTTCCTCAGGTTCAATTTGCGCAATACAGGATGGCTAAAGGCTTTTGTTATCGGCTTTGTATGGGCGTGTTGTGCAAATGTATTGCCCTTAATTATGCTTAAAATAGAAACCGGAATAGGTTACCACGATTCTGTATTGTGGACCTGGCTTTTTATTAAAAACTGGATGTTCTGTACCGTTAATGCAATCATTTTCGATATTAAAGATTATCCTAATGATGCCAATAAACACCTTCGGACTTTTGTGGTACGTTATGGTTTAAGGCGTACAATTTTCAATATTCTGATTCCATTACTGGTAATTGGGCTAATTTCACTTGGTATATTTGCCAGTTATAAAGGATTTGGTTTGCCACAGGTTTTATTTAATGTGCTGCCGTTTATCCTAACAATTTATGTGGCTTACTCGATGCACCGCAGAAAAAATATACTGTATTACCTGATGGTAATTGATGGGCTTATTCTATTTAAAGCGATATGTGGGATAATCGGAATGCAGTTTGTGCGATAAGGGTTAATTGTTTTAATCGGCTAATAAGTGATCGGTAGTATGTTCAAATAATCAATTATCAAGTATTAACAGTTAACCAATGAATAATAACTACGATAAAATAGCCCCGCATTACGATACCTTAAGCAGGCTGGTGTTTTTTAAATCGCAGGTTAATGCACAGATCGATCAGCTTCAATATCTCCCCGAAAAAAGCAATGTATTAATTGTTGGAGGCGGAACAGGTTGGATATTAGAAGAAATTGCGAAAGTTTATGCAAGCGGATTGAAAATTGTTTACATAGAAATTTCGGCCAAAATGATTGCACGCTCCAAAAAACGCGATTGTAAAAACAATGCGGTCGAATTTATTAACCTCGGTATTGAAGAATTTGAAACCGAGCTCCTTTACGATGTAATTTTAACCCCCTTTCTGTTCGATAATTTTGCCGAACAACGCGCCATACAAGTATTTGAAAAGTTAAATAATTATCTCAAGAAGGGTGGATTGTGGTTTTTAGTAGATTTTTCACTCAATAAAACCAATGGAAACTGGTGGAAATGGCTAATTCTCAAATCGATGTACAGCTTTTTTAAACTTTTAGGCATTGTTGAAGCCAATAAGCTTATCAATATGGAGCCATTTTTTTTGAAGGCCCAGTACCAGATTATGGCAGAAAGACTGTATTATGGAGGCTTTATCAAGGCAACAATCTTCATAAAATAAAATGACATTCATTTAATGCAATATTGTTGCATTAAATATCAAGAATCTGATCTTTGTATTAAAATATATTAGATATGGATTTCGATGTAATTATAATTGGTGGCAGTTACGCCGGTTTATCAGCCGCATTAACCCTAGGCAGGGCAATAAGGAATGTTTTGGTAATCGATGCTAATCAACCCTGCAACCGGCAAACTCCGCATTCGCATAATTTTTTAACACATGATGGCGATAAGCCCTTAGATATCGCAAAAGCTGCAAGAGCAGAAGTGTTAAAATATCCAACCGTTAAATTTTTAGATGCAAGGGTTAATTCCGCAAAGCGTATTGATGGCGGTTTTAGTGTTGGAATAGAAAAAGGCGAAAATTTTACCTCAAGAAAAATTTTGTTGGCTACAGGACTCAAAGATGTATTGCCTGACATTAAGGGGTTGGCTGAGTGCTGGGCAATTTCTGCGGTACATTGTCCTTATTGCCATGGTTATGAAATCAGGAATGAAAAAATAGGACTATTAATGAATGGTGACCACGCTTTCGAAATGGCCAAAACCCTCCAGCATTGGAATAAAGATTTAACTGTTTTAACCAACGGAAAATCGCGCTTAACTGTAGAACAGCGTAGTATGCTAAAAGCAAAATCAATTGAAATAATAGAAAATGAAATTGAAGCACTGGCGCACCAAAATGGTGATCTTGAAGCGGTAAGATTTAAAAATGGAGATAAACTAAAGTTAAAAGCGATCTATGTGAAACCTGAAGTAGAGCAACATTCGAATTTAGATGAGGCAGCTTGGTTTCGATTTAACAGATTTAAAAACGATTAAAGTAGATGAGCAGCAGCAAACCACTGCCAATGGCGTTTATGCGGCAGGAGATTGTGCAACGTTATTCAGGTCGCTATCAATCATTACTGCAGCAGGAACAACGGCCGCAGTATGGATGAATAAGGAAATGATTGCAGAAGATTTTTGATCGTTCATCAGGTACTAAAATAAAATCGCACCTGCTATAGTGGCAATAAACATAGCTGCCATCACAATTCTATCGGCAGTAATCCATTGATCTCTTGTAAGCGGTGCAACCGTTTTTTGTACAGTTTCTGTTTTATGCCTGTGCAGCTTGAAAACTGATGTGTCTAATTTAATAAGCATAGCAATGAATTTAATAGGGTTGATTTTCTTAAGACAAATCCCAAGCCAAAAACTGAGAAAAATGTTTAATTGTTAATAACTTATATTTTTTTGTTATTTAATTGATATTTATGCGGTTGTAAATACGAGTGCTAAACAAATAAGCCCATTAAACTGTGTAAAATATTGCACAGTTTAATTGGCTCGTGTATAATAATTATGTCTGTTAAAGGTGCTCTGCTTGCTTTTCTCGCGCAGTCAACTTACTGTTCTTTTTACCGTACCAGAAATAAATGGCTAAACCAATAATTAACCAAACTGCAAGTCGCACCCAGGTTTCCCAAGGTAAAAATACCATCATTGCAATGCAGGTTAAAATGCCCAAAATCGGGATGAGTGGCACAAATGGCACTTTGAAAGGACGCTTAGCTTCTGGATCTGTTTTTCTGAGAATGAGGATGCCCACACATACCATTAAGAAAGCAAGTAAAGTGCCTATACTCGTCATTTCGCCAACAACATTCATGGGTACAAATGCAGCAAAGAGGGCAATAAATAAGCAAAGAATCAGGTTTGATTTGTAAGGTGTTTTAAATTTAGCATGTACATCCGAAAACATCTTTGGCAACAAACCATCTTTACTGATCGAATAAAACATCCGGGATTGTGCCATTAAATCGATTAAAATAACAGATGTATAACCAATTAGTATCGCCAAAATAATCGCCTGGCTTAACCATGCGTATGGTGTTTTTTCAATCGCTATGGCAACTGGTGCGCCGCTATTGGCAAATTCTTTATAATTGGCCAAACCCGTCATTACGTGCCCGAAAAGGCCGAATAAAACGGTACACACTACTAAAGAGCCAATAATACCGATCGGTAAATCTCTTGCGGGGTTTTTTGTTTCCTGGGCCGATGCAGCAACTGCATCAAAACCGATAAACACAAAGAAAACAAGCCCTGCACCACGCAATACACCACTCCAACCGAACTGACCAAATGTGCCTGTATTTTCGGGGATGTAGGGATGGTAATTTGCAGGATCGATATATTGCCAACCCAAGGCAATGAACACCAATACCACACCAACTTTTAAAAATACAATAATCCCGTTTACTATTGCATAGCTCTTTGGTGCCGCGGATTAATATTGCCGTCATCAATACCACCACTAATGCTGCGGGGATGTTGATAATGCCGCTAATGGTAGAGCCATCAGCAAGTTTAGCAGTTTCAAAAGGGGATAAAGTAAGCTGGGGAGGCAGGTAAATGTGTAAACTGGCTAAAAACCTGGTTAAATACTGCGACCAGCTGATGGCCACCGTAGCACAACCCACAGAATACTCCAATACCAGGTCCCAACCGATAATCCATGCAAAAAGTTCGCCCATGGTAGCGTATGAATAGGTATAAGCACTGCCTGCCACAGGGATCATGGATGCAAATTCGGCATAACATAATGCTGCAAAGCCACAGCCCAACGCAGCAATAACAAAAGATAAGGTTACCGCCGGCCCCGAATGATTGGCAGCTGCCAGGCCGGTTATAGAAAATAAGCCTGCACCAAGCGTTAGGCCAACCCCGATTAAAATGAGGTTAATAGGGCCCAAAGTTCTTTTAAGCGTGCCTTCGCCGCTTTCGTTCGCCTCTGCAACAATGCTGGCAATAGATTTTTTCATGAAAACAAGTTAAGAAGCTGTAAAATTATTAAAATATATTAATTCTATAGTATTTATATATTATTATAAACCTTTTAAAGCTAAAGTTCTATCTGATTTTTAGGTATTGTCCGTGAGCCATAAATAGCAGCACCAGCCTTTAACTGGTAAACCTGATCGAACCAGATAGCTCCCAATTTTATCAGAATATTTGAGTTTGAATAAGGATATAAATCGTGACTAAAGGTGAGCGAAGGACTGCAAAAACCGAATGATTATAGGAACTTTCTTTTCCGAAAAAGAGTAAAAAACTTAGTTGATTAAAGAATTATTTCCAGAAAGCAAAATTTAATTTAAAATTATATCGCTTATTATCAGTGATTTACATATTTACTTTAATTTATTTTAGTACTATGTATTGCATGGTAGTATATAAAACATATATCTTTGTTATATGATAGCAGAAAATACGCAAACACAAATGCGGAAAGGAATTCTGGAATACTGTGTTTTATCAATCATCTCACGGGGCGAAATTTATGCTTCGGATATTATTGCCGAATTAAGGGCGGCAAAGCTATTGGTGGTTGAGGGTACATTATATCCATTATTAACCAGGCTTAAAAACAATGGTTTGTTAAGCTACAACTGGGTAGAATCTACCTCAGGCCCACCGCGTAAATATTATACCTTAACCGAAGATGGTCGGGGAATTTTATCACAATTAGATCAAACCTGGCAGGAGCTGGCTTATGCTGTAGGTATTTCACAAAAAGGAGCCAATTCATAATTAGTAAAAAAGAAATGGAAAAGACCATCATCATAAATATAGGAAACACGATTATTCATATTGAAGAAAGTGCTTACGAACTTTTAAAGGCCTACCTGAACGAAGTAAAACAGTATTTTGCCAACCATGCAGACGACCTTGAAATTGTAACGGATATAGAAAACCGTATTGCTGAACTGTTAACCGAGCAATTGGAAGAGCAGAAAAAACAGGTTGTAGATTCGGCCAATGTAAACTCGGTAATTGCGCAGATGGGCAAGGTACAGGATTTTGATACCACAGAACCCGGTGAGGAAGAACCCGTAATCAGCAATGCTTACCAGCAGCAATATGCCGAGAAAAAGCTTTACCGCGATATGGACGACCGAGTTGTTGCGGGTGTTTGTGCGGGTATAGCGCATTATGTAAACGCAGATCCGAAGTGGATTAGAGTGGCTACCGTGCTTACTGTTTTTCTTGGTGGATCGGGTATTTTGGTGTATGCGCTGCTTTGGATTATTATGCCAAAAGCAAAATCGCGTATTGAGCGGATGGAAATGAAAGGTGAGCCGGCAAACCTGCAAGGCTTCCAAAAAAACCTTGATGAAGAACTGCTGGCCGTTAAAGAACGTTTGGGTGAGGTAAACAAACATGCACAACCGATATTTGCCCGTCTTGGTATTTTTATCGGAGAGTTTTTCGAATGGCTGGGCCGCTTTATTTCGGGTACAGGTAAAGTAATTTTTAAAGTAATTGCGGGTTGTATTGTGGTATTTGGTGTGCTGTTTTTGTTAACACTGATTATTAGTGCAGCTGCTTTTCAGGGTTTTTGGGATGCCAGTATATACGAGTACTTCCCTTTCTCCATCATCAATGAAGGCAACAGGGGCGTAATATTATTTGGCGCATTTATAGTATGTTTTGTGCCGGTTTTAGCTTTGGTACTATTCTCTATCCGGGTTGCATTTAACAAACAGGCCATTAATAAAACACTGTCGTTTGCATTGCTGATTATCTGGTTGGCTGGTGTGGCGGTAACGGGTTATCAGGCGGCTAAAATATCATCGGAGTTTAAACAGCACGCAGAGTTAACCCAAACTGTTGATCTTAAATCTTTCCCTGCCTATACCATCAACATTGATAAGAGCAAATACTTTAGTAAAGAGGATAGTGTGGCATACCATATTGATGCCAATAACCGCCACCAGATTGTAGTAGACGATTTTGAGGATGGTCCGTTTGTTTCGCCTAACCACATCCGCATTAATATTGAAAAAAGTGAAACCAGCGTAACGCGTTTAACGCAGAAATACGAATCGCAGGGCAAAACCTTCCAAAGCGCATTGCAAAATGCACAGAACATCAGTTACACCTATACTTTGAAAGATGCGGAATTGATTTTTAGTCCGAGGTTTCAATTGCGAAAAGGAAGCATCTGGCGAAACCAGGAAGTAAGGTTAACACTCGAAGTTCCGGTGGGTACAAAATTGATCTTAAAAGAAGATTCATACCGTTACGTAAACAATTATTGGACCTGGGACTGCAAAAACGCAGAAAATGACCACAACGATTTCACCGTTTGGATCATGACGGAAGATGGTTTAAAATGTGTTGCGCAATTAAAAGAAGAAGCCATTAAAAAGCAACAGTTAGAACAAGAGCTTAGTAATTTGGAGCTTATGCACAAGGATAAACCTACTGATACCGTATTTCAGGATTCTGTATCGAACAGGATAAGGGAAGTGAAAGAAGAGTTGGGAATAAAGCTCGAGTAATATTTCCATCATTCCGAGCGGAGCGCAGCGCAACCGAGAAACTTATTTATACAGATCTCTCCATTTCGCGGCGCTTCACTTGAGTTGACTAGTACACCTAAAAAAAAGATACCATGAAAACATTATTAACGTTAATTGCATGCTTTATAGCATGTGGGGCTTCTTTTGCCCAAAAATTAAACACACTTACGGGCAAAATTGTCGATGAAAAAACAGTACCGGTATCGTTCGCCATTGTAAGGGTATTAAATTACCCCGATACTACGGTGGTGAAAAGTGTATCAACCAATATTGATGGCGCATTTGTAATCGACCAGTTAAAAAACGGTGAGTATGTATTGTCGGTTTCGATTGTAGGTTTTAAAGATAAAAAGACCGGTCATTTTTCACTTAATGGAGACTTAAATTTACCCGCCATTGGCATAGAAAGTTTAACCAAACAGTTAAAAGAGGTAAGCGTTCAGGGTAAAAAGCCTTTTATCGAACATCAGATTGATAAAACCGTACTGAATGTAGAGAACAGCATTATTGCCACAGGTGGTACCGCTTTAGAAGTGTTAGAGAAAGCACCGGGTGTACAGATAGATCGGCAGACTGACCAGATTAAACTGAACAACAAAAGCGGTATTATGGTAATGATTGATGGGAAAGCGAATTTCCTGTCAGGTGCTGATATTACAACCTTGTTAAGCAATATGAGTAGCGATCAGATTGCCACGATAGAACTGATTACCAATCCATCGGCCAAATATGATGCCGCCGGAAATGCCGGAATCATCAATATTAAACTTAAACGCAACAAGGCATTCGGTACCAATGGTACTGTGAGCGTTAACAGCGGGCAGGGGATTATGCCCGATTCGCCAAGCGATTTGTACCGTGCCGGCGTAAACCTGAATTTAAACCACAGGCAGGGCAAATGGAATATTTTTGGCAATAGTACCGTGGCAAGGAAGGCTCAATTTAACAACACGTATTTAACACGAAGCACTTTATCAGAAGGTTTGGCCAGCGCGCTAACGCAAAATTTCGACCGCAAAAGTAAGGGTGTTGGTTACCAGGTTAAATTCGGTGCTGATTATTATGCTTCGGATAAAACGGTTTTTGGGGTGATGTTTGATGCCAATACGGTAAACAACAAGCTTACCAATTTTAGCAATACCAACATTAATGCAGTGCAAAATGGGGCAACTAACCTCAGTTATATATTGCAGGATGCCAATTCGAGCTCTCCGGTAGGCAATTTAACAGCCAACTTTAACATTAAACACGATTTCGATAAAAAAGGGAAGAGCTTAACCTTTGATATGGATTATTCGGGCTTCAGCAATAAAAAGGACGAAAACTTTTTGGCCAATTATTTAAACAGCGGTGGCAGCTCTACCAACAAAACAACTTTAAGAAACAATACCGATGCCGAGATTAGTGTATATGCTGCCAAAACAGATTTAACACTTCCACTTTCTAAAACGGCCAAGTTGGAGGCGGGTTTAAAAAGTAGTTATGTGGTTACCAATAACGATTTTATTTCGGAGCAGCTTATTGGTGGGGTATGGCAGAATGATTTGGGTAAATCGAACAATTTTGTATACAAAGAAAACATTAACGCCATTTATGGGAGCTTTTCTAAAGAGTGGAAAGTATGGCAGATACAGCTTGGCCTCCGTGCAGAACATACACACTCAAACGGTACTTCGGTTACCGACCAAAAGGAAGTAGACCGCAATTACCTTTCACTCTTCCCAACGGTGTTTGTTAACCAAAAACTTAATGAAAACAACAACATCCGTTATTCTTATGGCAGAAGGGTAGATCGCCCGAATTACCAACAACTTAATCCATTTGTTTTTTATTTAGATCCGTTGGCGGTTGATCAGGGCAACCCTTACCTTAAACCTCAGTTTACTGATAACTATCAGATTAGCTACAGTTATAAAGAATTTTCGTTCTCGCTAAATTATTCGAATACTAAAGATATGATTACGCAGATCAGTAAACAGGATGATGCCACAAGGGTAATCAGTGTAATCCGTGAGAACCTTGGTCGATCACAAAATTATTCGGCCGATATAAATGTACCGGTTAAGGTTACCAAATGGTGGAACATGCAGAACAATGTAAGCGTTTATTACAATAAATTCACCGATGGCAACATAGAAGGCGCAGCCTATAGCGCGGGTAAAGCTGCGGTAAACCTTTATACTTCTAACTCTTTTACCTTGCCTCAAAATTTTAGTTTGGAAATTAGCGCCTGGCTTAACTCGCCACGGGTTAACGGTGTAGAGCAAACAACCAATTACCAGGGTGCTTTAAATGCCGGAGATACAGAAAACCCTGATGGATAAAAAACTTAAACTGCGATTAAATATGGATGATATTTTGCTCACCAACCATTGGGAAGGAAAACTGGTTTACCAGAACATCAACATGAATGTAGTGAACCATTACACCAGCAGAAGAGCAAATTTCAGCATCAGCTATAACTTCGGAAATCAGAATGTAAAATCAGCACGATCAAGAAATACAGCTACGGATGATATGAAAGGCAGAGCCGGGGGGTAGTGTTGAGTTTGGAGTTTTGAGGTGGGAGTTTGGAGTTCTGAGTTGGGAGTTTGGGCCACCCGCGAGGAATTTGTCGCCCTTTTGAGGGGGGCTAGGGGATGAAAAACAATTAATCAATTAACAACATGAAAAAAATAATATACAGTATCGCAATTTTAGTTATCGTTTTAAGTTTCGGATGCCACAATGGTGGAGGAAACCTATCTATTAGTACGATAGATAACAATACCGACTTTAAATTTGAAGCAAAGTACAACGAAAGCAAAACAGGTAAGTTGGAGAAATACCTTGATAGTGCCCTGAACAACGAACTTCCGTTAGATCAGAATATCGATTTGTTTGTAAACTTAAATGGCAGCGATAAGTTTAACCTTAAAGCCAAAAAAGGCTGGTTGGTAATCGATTTCGATAAACGAAACAGTTCTTTAGCGGGTTTTATTAAAGTGAAAAACGTAACAGAAGGAATCAAGCGGAAATTAACGGAATAAGGTTGTGTAAACACAAAATCGTCATCTCGACTGGAGCGCAGCGGAATGGAGAGATCTTTTAAATACGCAGTTTTTTAACCACAAAGAACACAAAGAGAAGGCGCAAAGAACACAAAGCTGTGTGGGTTATCAACCACTACCATTATTAGCATTCGAAAAAAAATCGTCATCTCGACTGGAGCGCAGCGGAATAGAGAGATCTTTTAAATGCGTAGTTTTTTTAACCACGAAAGAGCGCAAAGAGTAGGCGCGAAGAACACAAAGCTGGGTGGGTTATCGATTACTACCATTATTTGCATCCGAAAAAAAATCGTCATCTCGACTGTAGCGCAGCGGAATGGAGAGATCTTTGAAATGCATAGTTTTTTAACCACAAAGAACACAAAGAGAAAGCGCAAAGAACACAAAGCTGGGTGGGTTATCAACTCCGCTCAGACTGACGAACATTAAATCTGCGTGTACCAACGTAATCTGCATGAGAAGATTCGAAGTAATGGGCGAAAAAGCAAAGTGGCGATTTAGCCGCTTTAGGTTGATTGATTATTATCCATATAAGAGACATAAGGCCATTTAAGTTAATAATCAAATAATAATCTTCTTATGTTCAGATTTGGATAGTCATAAAAACGCCTTTATATTGTCATGATTGCCCCTCATACGCGTTGCCCTTCCGTTGTAACTTTATCATCAAGATATAAATATAACAATGAGAAAGATTAAAATAATGGAACATGTTTCGCTTGATGGCGTAATGCAGCATGAAAATGGTGAAGGTTTCGAATATGGCGGGTGGACAACACCTTACAGATGTGCTGATGGTTTATCGGCTGTATTGGAAGCACAGGGCACTCACATCGATTTGCTGCTGGGCCGCAAAACTTATGATAGCTGGTCGGGATATTGGCCAAAGGCAGGCGAAAGCCCCATGGCCGATGCGCTGAACACGGCAACCAAATACGTGGCCACCCATAGGCCCGACAGCCTGGAATGGGGACCGTTTAATGATTTAGGAGTAGACGTTGCCGCCTCCATCCGCGAACTTAAATTAACCGAAGGACCTGATCTGATTGTTTGGGGAAGTTCGACAGTGATTGCTTTGCTGCTTAACGAAGGCTTGGTTGATGAACTGATATTAATGGTATATCCTGTACTGCTTGGCCAAGGCAAACGTTTCTTTCTGGATACAGCCGATGGCCGCCAACTGGAGTTTATAAGCTGTAAAACTACATCAACAGGGGTGTTGGTTAATACTTACCAATATGTAGGTACGTTGCAAAAGGGATAGTTTGAATAAAGCTTAGGTTTTTTAACCACAAAGAGCACAAAGAGAAGTCGCGAAGAACACAAAGCTGGGTGGGTTTTTCGTCCACTACCATTATTTCGCCCGAAAAAAATCGTCATCTCGACTGGAGCGCAGCGGAATGGAGAGATCTTTTAAATGCATCGTTTTTTTTAACCACAAAGAGCACAAAGAAAAGGCGCAAAGAACACAAAGCTGGGTGGGTTATCGTTTACCACCATTATTTGCACCCGCAAAAAAATCGTCATCTCGACTGAAGCGCAGCTGAATGGAGAGATCTTTTAAATGCGTAGTTTTTTTAACCACAAAGAGCACAAAGAGAAGGCGCGAAGAAAACAAAGCTGGGTGGGTTATCAACTCCGCACAGACTGACGAACGCTAAAATCTGCGTGTACCAACATAATCTGCATTAGAAGATTCGAAGTAATGGGCGAAAAAGCAAAGTGGCGGTCGTCATTCTCGCGCATGCGGGAATCCTAATGCTGAAGTGCTGGCGCAACCTTTATTCATATTTAAACTCAAAAGGCAGATGTAGCCGAAACCTGGCCGCTTGCCCATCTCTAGTACCGAGGGTGTTTTTTGGCAAGAGTTTAAGGATTCTTACTATTTCGTTTTGCATGGCCTCGGTGCCTGTTCCTTTTACTGCGTATTTAGAAACAGTGCCATCTTTTTCTACAATCGTGCTCACCTCTACTTTGGTATATAGCTTGTTTTTTTTAATCACATCCGAGGCTGCAAATTGATTGTTAATGAACTGCGTATAATCCACTTGACTTAGCGGTGATAGCGGAAACTGATCACGATAGCTGGTAATCTGTAACTTCTGCAACGCAAAATATAATTACTAATCCCTTTTTTAACTATATTTAATCAACCAGACTTCTTAGCTCAGTTGGTAGAGCAACAGACTCTTAATCTGTGGGTCCAGGGTTCGAACCCCTGAGGGGTCACTATATTACATTCAAATAAATTTTAATTAAAAAACCTTTATAGTGTATAATTTAGAAAAACTACTACTGTGCCCAATAATATTATAAATTATGTGATATTTTATGAATATTTTTAATAGTTGATATTAAAGTGGTAACGAGTTTTAAATGGTCTACGGGTTGTTCGTGTTATTGAATAAATAATTTTGTTTTGCTATTAATTTTAGTAAGTTTGTTTTTTATTGTTAAATAGTTCTCGTTTCTATCTAAAATGAAATAATTTTTCGTTTTAATTTATTAAGTTGTATAACAAAAAATATATGTATAGACCTAACCTAGTCGCTAATTACTTTATTAAAAAATCTTTAGACACAGGACAAGAGGTTACACCCATGAAATTGTTAAAATTGGTATATATTGCTCATGGATGGTATTTGCGTCTTGCAGGTAAAGATTTAATTGATGAAGGAGTCCAAGCATGGAGATATGGACCTGTCATACCATCAGTATATCATAAGTTTAAACTATATGGTAACAGCCCAATCACCAGTCTTGCTAGTGTGGATGTGCCTGGTTGGTCAGATGATCCTTTTAGTGATGGATTACCCTTAAAAAATTTGAATATAATAACGGAAGATGACACCAAATTTCTAGATAAGATATTCGAAGTGTATGGAAAATATACAGGTATTCAGCTTTCGAATTTAACGCATGAAAAAAATACTCCATGGGATATTATCTGGAATAAGCAAGGTGGCCAACAAGATGGGAAAAAACTAATCCCCAATGATTTAATTAAAGAGCATTACCTCAAGCTCTAATAATGTCAGGCGCTCCCACAAATTTTCTTACAAGTCTTAGCCAGATTGTTCAGTCTAATGCTCCGTCTGATCAACTTAATCCATTAAGTGAAGGCGAACAGAATGAATATGAAAAGGCTAAAACAAAGTATTACAAAAAAAATCAAAAAGCTTTATTAAAAAACTATAAGCAGGATATTCGTATGAGGAGAAGAGTATGCTGATAAAATTTATAATATGTTAGCCTTTTGGTTAATGTTCACAGGTGGAACAGTTTTCTTAGTTGCTCTTGGTAGACTTTCTTTAAAAGAAAATGTAATAATTGCTCTTTTAACTACTTCATCAGCAAATGTTATTGCCATTTTCATTTATGTGGTTAAATATCTATATGCTAAACCTGGTCAATTAGATCAGGAAAAATAATGGCATTTTTTATATGATTAAACAAATCTTAATCTGTGGGTCCAGGGTTCGAACCCCTGAGGGGTCACTCCATAAAAAAACGCCCATACTTTTCAGTATGAGCGCTAGTTGTTTGTTATTTTCTTTAGTTTTTTGCGTCAGCAGGTGCGTTTGTGGTCGAATCTGCAATTGCATCCGTACTTGCACTATCAACAGCTTTAGTGGTATCAGTATATTTACTCATGCTGTCTGCATTCTCCTGATCGGCTTTTTTACCAGTACAAGCTGCTAAGCTTAAACCAAATGCAGTTACTAAAATGATTAATTTCGTTTTCATATAAAATGGTATTGGTGTATAAATACAATCATTTTTAATCCGAATTGTTTTAATGTTTTAAATGTTGCCTGGTCGGTTTTACGATTGTGCTGTATGCATTCATTATAATGCTGTACATTTGCGGCTTTCTAACTGAGGTTTATTCATCAATATTGTTCATGGGCAAAAACAGCATCGGCTCTGCCATTTCGTATTTCTTTTTAGGCGAGTATTTTTCTGATGCATTGCGTACCACCATTACCGTGGTGTTGCCCATTATATTATTCTTTTACCTTGGCAACCCCGAGGCCGCTAAGGGTATAGGGGTGGGTGCGCTGCTAATCAGTTTAACCGATTTGCCCGATAACCGGCTAAATAAATTAAAAACAGCCCTCTCCAGTATCATCGTATTTTTTGCCACTACGCTGGTGGTTTCGATGGTTTTAGCCCACTTCTACCTTACCGCAATAGTTGTTGTAATTGCAGCTTTCAGCTTTTCGATGTTTGCCGTGTACGGGCAAAAACTTTCGCTCATTGGCACCATGGCGCTCATTGTTTGCACCTTTGTAATGGGGCTGCACCCGGCCAGGCCGCTCTATTTTAGCAGTTATATGCTAATTGGTGGCATTTGGTATTATGTAATCAGTTTAATCCAGATTTTGCTGCGGCCTTACCGCTCGCTTCACCATGCTATTTTTGAATGTTTGATGAGCAGTGCCCAGTTTTTAAATGCAAAGGCGAAAAATTACGATGTAGATATACCGCTCGATCTGCAACAGAAAGAAGCGATAAAACTGCATATAAAAGTAAACCAGAAACACGAACTGATCCGCAATTTGCTGCTTACCGATAAGTACGCCATGAACCCCAACAACCCCAAAGGGCGGTTGCTGCTGGAGCGGGCCAGGTTATTGATCGATTTATACGAGCAGCTAAATGCCGTACATTACGATTATGTTTTGGTTAGGAATACCCTGGCAACAGGCCCAAGTTTAAAACTGATTGCAGCACTGATAAAACTTTTGGCACAAGAGCTAGAACAGTTGGGCAGGCATGTACGCTCGGCTAAAGCTTACAAAGGCGAGGTAGCAACCAATATAGCATATTACCAAAAACGGCTGTTATTATTGCAGCAAATGGAGCAACTGAATGAAACCCAACGTAAAATGGTGTTAAAAGTGGTTTCGAACATGAACGATATTGTGCGTATTATCGAAATGATAAGAGGCAATGAGCATACAGCGGCCCAACACCTGCAAGAGTTAAGTGGCGGTATTTCCTATCCGTTATTTATTACCGGCGATCGTTTTACGATAAAGGAACACCTAACCTTAAAATCGCCTATTTTTAGGTTTTCGTTGCGTTTGGCTATCTGTTTTCTGTTTGGTTTCCTATTAATATGGCAGTTAGAACCGAGTAAGTACAGTTACTGGCTTTTTCTTACCCTGGTAATTGTAGCGCGCCCTAAATTCTCAATCACCTGGAAACGGAACCTGCAACGTTTAAAGGGCAGTTTAGGTGGCGTGGTTATCGGGCTGGTAATTGTATATTTTATAAAGAGCCCTGCAGTGTTGCTTTCTTTCTCAGTGATTTTTCTGCTCGGTTTTTATGCATTTAACCGTCTAAATTATACCATAAGCGTGCTGTTTATTACCCCCGCGGTTATTTTAACGCTGGGCAGTTACCAAAGGCATTTCGATCATATTGTGCACGATAGGATTATGTTTACCGTTTGGGGGTGTGTGATTGCAATTTTTGCTACCTATCTTTTTCCCATTTGGGATAGCCGCCAGTTGAAAGAAAAAATAAGCAGGGCTACTACAGATACGCTAAATTATTTGCAGGTAGCGATAGAAAGGAAAGAAAACCTGGGCGAAAACATATCGCGGATGGCACGCAAAAATGCCAACCTCAGTTTATCGGCCTTAAGTGAGGCTATAGAATCGGCCAGTCAGGAACCAATGCGTAAACATATTGATTTTAACGGTCTGTACGGCGTACAATCTACCATTTACCAAATTAATGCAATTATCACTTCAATATATCTTTCTGTAAACCATAAACCTGAGCAAGCCGACCCATTATTGGTTAAGCGGATTATGAATAACCTAAGCGATGGAGTTGGTTTGCAAAGTGATGCTGATGTTCGTGGTTCCCGATCATGACGATCACTCTACCAAGCAGAAGCTGGCGCACATTGCATCGTTATCAGTTGATTTTAGTAAGTATAGTGCTGGTTTTAGGGGATAGATAGAATTTTTTCGTTAACCACTGTCATTCTGAGGAGTAATTTATTTCCTTAAAATCAATATGAGTGGTATGATTTTAAGGAAATGAATACTTAAATAGTCCCTCGTTTGTAACGAGGATTTTTCGAGGTACGCATTTGCAATGCGAAAATAATTCCTTTTAGGAGCGATAAAATCGCTTTACTCGCACATCCTCGTTACAAACGAGGACGATATAGTATGATCATCCATGAATTCTCGTGCTTTCTGTGTTTCGGTGGCAAAAACTGTTTTCTGTGTAAATCTGTTAGTTAAAAGCCTTAAATAGTCCTCGTTTGTAACGAGAATTTAAGATGTACGCATTTGCAATGCGAAAATAATTCCTTTTAGCGCGATAAAATCGCTTTACTCGCACATCCTCGTTACAAACGAGGACGATGTAGTATGATCATCCATGAATTCTCCGTGCTTTCTGTGTTTCGGTGGCAAAAACTGTTTTCTGTGTAAATCTGTCGGTTAAAAGTCTTAAATAGTCCTCGTTTGTAACGAGGATTTTAGAGGTACGCATTTGCAATGCGAAAATAATTCCTTTAAGAATGCAAAGTAATCCATACTTGCTTTATCCGCCGTAATAAATTTGATTGATTGGTTTATAGAAATGATGATATTGGTATATTGTGCCCATTATAATACATCCCTACATAGTATGAAAAAAATATATGTTACCCTGTTTCTTGCTCTCTTCATTAGTAACCCTTACTGCATTTGCCCAAACGAAACCCAATTTTTGGGATGATGTGCAAACCATTAAAAAGTACGATCAGATGTATAAGGCGCCGGTAAACCCCGTATTGTTTGTAGGCAGTTCATCAATTCGAAAGTGGGACGATTGTACACAGGTTTTTGCTAAATACAATGCCTTAAACCGCGGTATTGGTGGTGCTGTAATAAATGATATTACTTTCTATTTAAACGATATAGTTTTTCCATACCAACCTAAACAGATTGTACTTTATGTGGGCGAGAATGATTTGGTAAATGATAAAGTAACACCTGATACGGTTTTAAACAGAACCATCCGTTTGTACCAGGGCATTAGGGCAAAATTGCCAACGGTACCGATTGTTTATATATCGATAAAGCCTAGTCCGAGCAGAGAGAAGTTTAAAGATAAAGCAGTAGCCTCGAATGCATTGATTAAAAAGTATTTATCAACAGAAGCCAATACGAAATTTGTTGATGTATATAAGCCGATGCTGACTAAAGATGGCAAACTCAGGCCAGAGCTATTTGTAGGGGATATGTTGCACATGAACGCTACAGGCTATGCCATCTGGCGAAAAGCCGTTGAACCACATTTATTAAAATAACATTTTCTTACCGTGTTATTTATAGTGCTTAGGTGATGAAAAGAATTTTTGAAGATGAAACATATTGGCTCAGGCCTATTAAAAACCAGGTTTTACTGCACTGCCTAATGTTAATTAGCCCCGATTGCAAGGAAAGCCCGGAGCGAGGCACGAGTGAGGACTTGCAGTAAAAGCGGGACAGGACTAAACCTATTACTACTGACATCCTGCTCTCCAAAACTAACCAGCTATATCCTCAACACCTAAGCTTTAATAATCAATTTACTAACAATGTTACCAGCTTATCAGGCTTAACAATATAATAACTATAAGAACATATTGGCTCAGGCGAAATAAGCATCAGTTTTTACTTGCACTGCCCAATGTTAATTAGCCCCGATTTCGCAGAAAGCCCGGAGCGAGGCACGAGTGAGGACTTGCAGTAAAAGCGGGACAGGAACAAACCCATCTCTACTGACATCCTGCTCCCCAAAAACTAAGCAGTTAATCCTCACCACCTAAGCTTTAATAATCAATTTACTAACAAGTTTGCCAGCTGATCAGTCTTAACCCTATAATAATTATAAGAATACATTGCCTCAGGCGCAATAAGCATCAGTTTTTACTTGCACTGCCCAATGTTAATTAGCCCCGATTGTGCGGAAAGCCCGGAGCGAGGCACGAGTGAGGACTTGCAGTAAAAGCGGGACAGGAATAAACCCATCTCTACTGCCATTCCGCTCCCCAAAGACTAACCAGTTAATCCTCACCATCTAAGCTGTAATAATCAATTTACTTATACATATCTTTTCAAATCTTATTAGTACTACAAAGCAAAATATAATGTTCATTATATAACTGATATGCCGAAAAGATGATCCATAAATTGATATGATCGGTTGTAAGCAAGATTAATCAGAATTAAAATTATATATTTATTATTGCGTTCAAAATCATCCTTCCCTAACCAGATGAATAAACTTCTACTTGCGATCATATTTTTACTAATATTCTGTAATGTGCATGCCCAGGATTTATTGGGTATTCCGCAAATTGTAAATTACAACAACGAACAGTATAACGCTGGAATACAGAATTGGGATGTAGAGCAGGATAAAAATGGGATACTTTATTTTGGCAATAACGAAGGTTTGCTCACTTTTAACGGCCGGTATTGGAACCTCTTTAGGTTGCCCAACTATACTTCGGTACGCTCAGTAGGTATCGATTCTAAAAACCGCATTTATGTAGGTGGGCAGGATGAGTTTGGATACTTCTACCCAAATGCGCAGGGTGTGTTAAAATATACTTCTTTATTAAACCTGCTGCCAGATAATATGCGAAAACTGGCCGATATCTGGGGTGTTTCCATTATACACGACGAGGTATTCTTCAGATCGATCCATGCCATTTTACATTATAAAGATGGCGTAATTAAAAGTTACAAAACCAATACCACCTGGCTGTTTATGGGAATGGCTAACAACAAAATATTTTCGCAATCTTCTGATTCGGGTTTACTGCTTTACGAGCACGAAATGTGGAAACCCTTTTGTAGCGACAGTATTTTAAACCGCTCATCTATTACAGCTGTGTTGCCATATGCTGGCGATACATTATTGATTTCTGTATTGAAAAAAGGGTTCTTTTTAGTAGTTAATCACCAGTTAATACCCTTTAAAACAAATCTGGATCAGGTTTTTTTAAATAACAGGATTTATTTTGCCAATCAGATCAGTGCCAATCTGTATGGCGTTGCCACCACATCTGGTGGGGTTTATATTATGAACAGGAAAGGTGAACTCGTTCAAAAATACAATTACAGGGAAGGTTTGCAGAACAACAATGTTAGGGGAATTTTAATCGATCGTGATAAAAACATGTGGCTTGCGCTTGATGATGGCATAGCCTATGTAGCCATTAACAGTGCTGTTAAAAATATTTTTCCCGATCCGCAATAAACAGATTACGAGTTATGCTTTCAGAAAATTTAAGCAATCTGTTTACATCGGTACATCAAATGGCCTGTACCGAACCAAGGTTAGTGCCCAAGAACAGGATTTGAGCTATTCGCCTGCCAGTTTTGAAGAAGTAAACAACACCAAAGGCCAGGTTTGGGGCCTTGATGAGATTAATAGCCAGCTGTTAATGGCCCATGAAGATGGTACGCTACTGGTTGAAGACAATGTAGCCAGGCCAATTTACAGCTTAATCGGTACTTGGATGTACCAAACACCTGATAATATTTACCCCAGTAAAGAGCTTATTGCCGGAACTTATGCAGGGTTACAAAAAATTGTTTACAACAACTCCCGTTTTAGCAATGCAGGCAAAATTGGCGGCATTGCCGAAACTTTACGCTTTATTGTGGCTGATAATAACAATCCCGATCGCATTTGGGCATCACACCCCTATCATGGTGTTTATAAAATAGAATTGCAACCCGATCATCAGCATGTGCTACCGTACCACGCTATATACCGAAAAAAACGGCTTACCATCAAAGCTCTATAATTATGTTTTCCATATCAAAAACAGGGTTGTTATTGCAACAGCCGATGGAGTATATGAATATGATGAAAGTGCACAGAAATTTGTGCGGTTTAAATTGCTTGCCAACGCCATAAACCATATATCGGTTCAATATATGAAAGAAGATGGCGATGGCAATGTGTGGTTTGTAAGCAATAAAAAGGTAGGGGTAATCGATTTTAAACATCCATCCGGATCAAACCCCTTTACTGTATATTATTTGCCCGAACTGGATGGCAAAGTTGTAGGCGGTTTTGAATCTATTTATGCGCTCGATAGCAAAAACATTTTCATAGGGGCCAATAAAGGTGCTTACCACATTAATTATGATAAATACATCAAAAATATTATTAAACCTGTTGTAACACTCGGCCAAATTAAACTGCTTGGCAATAAAGATAGTTTGGTATTTGGCGGCTACTTTGTAAGTAAAGGAATAATTTCTGATAAACAAGATCAAAAGGAAATACCTGAATACGTTAACAGCTTAAACTCCATTCATTTCGAATATGCTTCTACACTTTTTGAGCACGATAAAAATACAAAATTTAGCTATCAGCTGGTGGGCTTCGATAGCGAGTGGTCTGCATGGGGCATAAAAAGCGAAAAAGATTACACCAATTTACCCGCAGGCAAATATACTTTTAACATTAAAGCGCGAACGGATGTTGGCAACGAATCGGCGGTAGTGGCCTATACTTTTGTAGTATTACCGGCCTGGTACAATACCATTTGGATGAAGATTTTTTACCTCATTTTAATTGTGCTGCTTATCAGACTGTTAATTAAGTGGCAAAAACGGAAACACATTAAAGAGCAAGATCGCATGAGCTACCTCCACCAGCTGGAACTGGATAGGAACGAAAAGGAAATTGTAAGGCTGCAGAACGAAAAGTTAGAAGCCGATGTAAATTATAAAAACAAAGAACTTTCTACCATGACGATGCATTTGGTGCAACGGGGTAAAGTGCTTGCGAAGATAAAAGAGGTTATATCTGCGGTAATTAAAAACCACGATATTAATGAAAGTTCACCAAGTTTCAGGCATTTGATCAGGTTGATTAGAGATGTAGAAAAAAAGGATCAGGAACTGGATCATTTGAGTGTACACTTTAACCATGTAAACACCGAATTTTTTAACAAGTTAAAAGATCTTTACCCTGATTTAAGTCAAAACGATTTAAAGTTTTGTGCCTATTTATCCATGAATTTATCTTCGAAAGAAATGGCGCAATTGATGAATGTTACCATTAAAGCCATCGAAGTTGGCCGATATAGGTTAAGAAAGAAACTCCAACTTAAACCCGAAACCAATTTGTATGAGTTTCTGATTGATATTGCGCGTCAAAAAACGCTTTAAATCGATGTTTTTGTTACAATTGAAACATTTTCTGTCTGTATATATTAATTAACTGATTTACAGTGATTTTGATTCTCGTTGTAGGGCTTATGTAGGTCTGTTTTTCTTTATTTTGAGTTAATTGAGGGCTTCTGTATGGTTCGTGTAGTAGCAGCAAATGCTGCAATTATTACGCGCCACCATAGATTTGATTTATGAAACTCGGCCACCCAAGCCGCGATCACTAACTAACCAAATATTAACTTAAAACTAATTTCTATGAGAGGAAGATTTACATTCGTATTCTTCATTTACTGTATCTTGGCATTTCCGGCGGCTTTACTTGCGCAAGATATTCCCGTTACAGGAAAAGTAACAGAACAAAATGGCAGCCCATTACCTGGGGCCACAGTTAAGCTTGATGGTACAAGCAAAGCAGCCTCTACAGATGCCAATGGTAATTTTAGCATTCAGGCGCCAGTAGGTGGTAAATTAACCATTAGCTTAATAGGCATGGCTACCCAAACTGTAACTGTACCGGCAGGAGGAAAATTAAATATTACCCTTGCCGCCAGTTCAAAAGATTTAACAGAGGTTGTTGTTGTAGGTTACGGCACACAAAAGAAAAGTGTGGTAACTGGTGCAATCTCCAGTGTTAAAGCTGCCGATTTGGAAAACCAACCTGTAGTGCGTATCGAGGCAATCGTTACAGGGCAGAACTTCGGGTTTAACCATTGCTGCAACATCTGGTCAGCCAGGGTCTAGCTCAACAGTACGTTTGAGAGGTTTTACCTCTTTTGGTAACAGCAAAAATGAGCCACTTTGGGTAATCGATGGTGTGGTGATTGATGCAGGTGGTATCGGTTATTTAAACCAGGATGATATCGAATCAATCGAGGTATTAAAAGATGGTGCATCTGCAGCAATTTATGGAACACGTGCAGCAGCAGGTGTTATTTTGGTAACCACCAAAAAAGGAAAAGCAGGTACACTTAATATTAATTACAGCGGTTATTACGGTACCCAGGCACCAGCTAAAAAACTTGATCTGTTAAATGCTACTCAATATGCTACCTTACGCAACCAGGCATATGATGCAGGTTTTGTTCCGGGACCGGGCAAAGTATACAAACTTCCGTTCGCCGATCCTGCATCCTATGGTGAGGGAACAGATTGGCAGGATTTAATTTTTAATAATAGTGCACCAAAACAAAGTCATGAGTTTAGCGTATCTGGAGGTAGTGATAAAGCCACCTATTTTACGTCATTTGGTTACACGGACATTAAAGGAATTGTGGCTTCTCCAATTTCGAAGTTCAATAGGGCCAATGTAAGGATAAATACCTCATTTAAACCGATCAAAGGTGTAGTTTTTGGAGAAAATATGGGTTATAGCCATGGCATAAACAGTGGCATTGGCGAAACCAACCGTGAGTTTGGCGGAATATTAAGTTCGGCTATAAACTTAGATCCAATTACTCCAGCTGTTGTAACTGATCCGGTTGCACAGAAAGATTTTGCTCCTCAAACAGCTGCGCAAATTGCAGCAGGTACAAGGAATGATGCTGGTCAGTTTTATGGTATCTCTCCTATTGTATTACAGGAAATGAAAAATCCTTTAGCTGTTACGAAAAACAGATTAGGTAATTACGGTTATGATCATAATATAGTTGGTAATGTGTTCGTAGATCTGGAGCCTATAAAAGGATTACATGTTCATTCTTCATTAGGAACCAAAATGGCTTTTTATGGAGCTAACAATTTTACACCAGTTGCATTTTATAATACCTCAACTGCAATAAACCAGTCATCATTATCAAGAGAAAATACTTATGTAATCAACTGGAATTTAGAGAATACTATTTCGTACAATAAAATTTTTGACAAACATAACTTTACTTTATTACTAGGACACGGTGAATACAAGGATGGTAACCAGAGAAGGGCTACTGTAGTTTATAACAATATTCCTGCAAAAACTTTTGATGAAGCTTCTTTCCGGTATGAGTCTCTTCCTGATGACAGAAGAAGCAGTAGTGGTGGTGATGGTACTGATCATAGGATTAATTCATTATTCTCGAGGCTTCAATATAATTACGGGGAAAAATATTTATTCTCTGCCTTGATCAGACGTGATGGATCATCAAGGTTCGGCGGCAACAATAAATTTGGTTACTTCCCATCTGCTTCAATTGGTTGGGTACCAACTGCTGAAGATTTTTTTCCTAAGAATGATGTGATCAGTTTCTTGAAAATCCGCGGAAGCTATGGTGTAACCGGAAATGATGGAATCGGTGATTTTCCATATGTGCCACTTGTGGGTGCAGGCGGAGATCGGAATTATGTATTTGGATCTACTACTGAAGCAGTTTACATCGGTTATAGTCCCGGTGCACCTGCTAATCCAGATTTGAAATGGGAAGAAACCCGAACTGCCGACATTGGTATTGATGCGACATTATTTCAAAATCTAACTTTAACTGTTGATATCTACGACAAAAAAACTACAGGCATTTTACAGAATCCACCAATTCCTGGATATGCGGGCTATGGTAGTTTTGCACAAAATGTTGCCGATATCCAAAACAGAGGATTAGAGATCGAACTAGGTTATCGCAAAAAACTTGGTGCGGTTGATTTTGGTGTAAACGGAAATATATCTTTCTACAAAAATAAAGTAACTCAATTACTGCCAGGTAATACGTTTTTGGAGGATAATAGTGCAACATTTCAAAACTTTGGGGCAATTACCCGTACAGGCTTGAATATGCCTTATCAACAATATTATGGGTATCAGGCTGCCGGTATCTTCCAGTCACAAGCAGAAGTTGATAGCTATCTTGGTGCTGATGGCGTAACCAAGTTACAGCCAAATGCAAAACCAGGTGATTTAAAGTTTGCCAACTTAAAAAATGATAATATTATTAATACAGATGACAGAACTTATTTGGGAAATCCTAACCCAACAGTAAGCTATGGTATCACCATTAATTTGGGCTATAAAAACTTCGATTTCACTGCATTTGGTAGTGGCTCAGGTGGCAACCAGATTTTTCAGGGCTTAAGGAGGTTAGATATTTCAACGGCGAATTACCAAACAAAATACTTAAATGTATGGACTCCAACCAACACGTCTGCAACATTGCCAAGAATTGCGGATAATGATCTGAATGGCAACTATACCAAATTTACCAACTTGTATTTAGAAAGCGGAAACTTTTTCCGATTAAGGACTATGCAACTCGGGTATTCTTTGCCAAAAGAAATTATTAGCAAATGGGGCATGAAAAGATTGCGTGTTTATGTGCTAGCCGAAAATTTGTTTACCATAACCAAGTATACAGGTTATGACCCTGAATTGGGTGTAACATCCGATTCAGGTGGTGGTGCACAATATGGTATCGATCGTGGCGCCTATCCACAAGCAAGGGCATTTTTGTTTGGGTTAAATGTTGGATTTTAATAGAAGTTAAATCATGATGAAAAAGAATTTTTTATACTTTACAGCAATTGTGTTTACTGTATCGTTAGGTTCCTGCAAAAAGAATTTGGAGGTTAATCCACAGGAACGTGTAACTTTGGATAATTACTATAAAACGCAAGCTGATGCTTTTACAGGATTAGTTGCAGTTTACGACCGGTTTGCATACCAATCAGGTGGTCTATATGATAAATCTGCCATAATGAGTGTAGCAGGTGGCGATCAGCTGGCAGGCGGTGGAGGTCCAAGTGATATAAATGATCTGCAGGTGATGCAGAATTTTACACTTAGTGCCAATACTGGCCCACAGAGTTACCTTTGGAATAGGGGTTATGGCGGAATTTATAGAGCCAATATATTGTTGCAAAAAATTGTCGATATCCCAATGGATGCCAGTTTAAAAGCACGGTATATTGCAGAAACAAAAGCCATGCGTGCTGCATTTTATTTTGATCTTGTTACCTTCTTTAAAAACATTCCTCTAATTGAAGGTACAGTAGATCCAAAGGATTTATATAATATTACACAAACGGCACCATCTGCAATATATGCCTATGTTGAAAAAGATTTAAACGATGCAATACCTGGTTTGCCAAATACAGTTCCTGCAGCTACAGAAGGCGGACGCTTAACTAAAGGTGCCGCACAGGCATTACTGGGTAAAGTTTTACTATACCAGAAAAAATGGCAATTAGCAGCAGATCAATTAGCAGTAGTTAACGGCACTGCACCGGGTGTATCATCTTCGGTATATGGCTATAAATTAGTGCCTAATTTTGCCGATTTGTGGAAACCTACTAATAAATTCAATTCAGAATCAATCATTGAATTTGTGCATAGTGGTAAATCTAATGGCAATTGGAACGCAGCTGGTAATAGCGAAGGCAACTTATTGTCTATTACAACCGGTCCAAGAGGGTATAGCAAAACTATGCCTACAGCACCTGATTATTTTAGTGGGTATAGCTTTCTGGTATTTACTAAAGAATTCTTTGATTTTATTCATTTTGATCCCCGTAATGGTGCAACAGTGGCCAATTTGGATAGTTTAAAAACCAATGGTATTGCAAATTACACAGCAGGATATAACAATACAGGTTACTTTTTTGGAAAATATATCGGCCTAGCTGCTAATGCAGCAGCAAATACCCCAGAATTAAATTTCGGGGTAGATGAGTATGAAATCCGTTTAGCTGATACTTATTTAATGGAGGCCGAAGCATTACTGAACGCCAACGCAGCAGTTGGCGTAGGTAGCCGTGCATATCAACTGTTAAATGCAGTAAGGGCAAGAGTAGGCTTAAATCCAGTTGCGGTAACCCAAGCAAATATTGAAAAAGAAAGAAGACTCGAACTTGCTGGTGAAGGGCAACGATTTCCTGACTTAATTCGCTGGGGGAAAGCAGCAGCAACTTTATCTTCAAGAGGTTTTATTGCTGGTCGACATGAAATCTTCCCAATTCCACAGGGCGAATTAAACAATACCAAGTTAGAGCAAAATAAAGAGTGGGGCGGAACAAAATAGTTGCTCATCTATTACATACGCTTAATGTTTAATTGTTAACAGGAAGGAAGCAGCGTCTTTCTTCCTGTTTTTTTAATCTGATCATTAGTTTACCTATGCTTCATTCCAAACCGTTACACCTATTTATTGCTTTTATTTTTACCTGCTCTTCCCTTTGTGCTGTTGCCCAGAGCCAGGCAGAGGTTTGGCTCACCAAGGCAGATCGATCTGTACTATTTGCCAAACAGGCAGCAGGCTTAAGTTTTAAAACCGTTAAAAATGATAACCCAACTATTTTAATTAATGAAAAGGAAACTTATCAAACCATAGATGGCTTTGGTTACGCTTTAACCGGAGGCAGTGCGCAGCATATTATTAAAATGTCGGCACCGACAAGAGCTGCACTATTGAAAGAACTTTTTGCTATAGATGGGAACAACATCGGCGTGAGTTATATCCGTTTGAGTATTGGCGCATCAGATTTAAATGAAAAAGTATTTTCTTACAACGATCTTCCCGAAGGACAAACTGATTTAACACAGGCCAAATTCGACCTCGGTCCCGATAAAGTGGATGTAATTCCGGTAATGAAGGAAATCCTGGCGATAAACCCAAAATTGAAAATTATGGGTTCACCATGGTCTCCCCCCTTATGGATGAAAACTACATATGATGCCCGTGGAGGCATGTTAAAGCCAGCTTATTATGATGCTTACGCTAAATATCTTGTCCGTTATGTACAGGAAATGCAGAAAGAGGGCATTTCTATCGATGCAATAACCGTTCAAAACGAACCTTTACACCCTGGCAATAACCCAAGTTTGTTAATGGTTGCACCAGATCAGGCACTTTTTGTAAAGAAATTTCTCGGTCCGGCATTTGCAAAAGCAAATATTAAAACCAAAATTCTGGTATACGATCATAATGCCGACCGGCCCGATTACCCGATTACGATTTTAGATGATCCTGAAGCCAAAAAGTATATCGATGGTTCTGCGTTTCATTTGTATGGAGGAAAAATTGAAGCTTTAACCGATGTACACAATGCCCATCCTGATAAAAACATTTACTTTTCAGAACAAATGGTGGTTGAACAGCCAGATGCTACAGACATTAAAATTGTGAACCCCGTTAGGCGTTTAATTATTGGTGCTACCCGTAATTGGAGTAAAAATGTATTGGAATGGAATCTGGCTGCCGACCCCGAAAATAAACCCTACACCGATAGAGGAGGCTGCTCCATGTGCCAGGGTGCGGTAACCATTAATAAAGATGCCTACAGTAGAAACCTGGCTTATTATTCCATTGCACATGCATCTAAATTTGTGCGGCCGGGTGCTGTTCGTATTGCCACTAACGATTTAAGCGATTTACCAAATGTTGCCTTTAAAACACCTGATGGAAAACACGTTTTAATTGTAGCAAATAGTGGTAAAAACGCGGCATTGTTTAATATCGGCTTTAATGGCAAAAGCCTTGTGGCAGCACTTGATGAAGGAGCTGTAGCAACCTATGTGTGGTAATTATCTAAAACCTAACCTAAATTTTATGTCTTTTATAAAATCAATAATATATACTTTTTTGCTCAGCGCCATTTCGTTTACAGGGTTTTGTCAGGGATTTTTAGAGGCCGATGGCAAAAAAATAGTCAATGAAAAAGGAGAGAATGTTTTGCTCCGTGGTTTTGGTTTAGGAGGATGGATGTTGCAAGAAGGCTATATGCTCAAAATTAATAAAGAGGCGCAGCAATACAGAATCCGCGAAAGGATAGAAGAACTAATGGGGCCAAAGCAAACGCAGGAGTTTTACGATGCCTGGCTAGCTAACCACATGCGCAAAATTGATGTAGATTCGATGAAACGCTGGGGGTTTAATTCCATCCGATTGCCCATGCACTATAATTTATATACATTAGCGGCTGACAAAGAACCTGTTGCAGGCAAAAATACCTGGCTCGATAAGGGTTTTGCCTTAACCGATAGCTTGTTGGCCTGGTGTAAAGCGAATAAAATGTACCTCATTTTGGACCTGCATGCCGCACCTGGCGGACAAGGCAACGATTTAAATATAGCAGACCGCGATCCTTCAAAACCGTATTTATGGGATAGTGAAGCCAATCAGCAAAAAACGATTGCCCTATGGAAAAAACTGGCAGAACGGTATAAAAATGAACCTTACATTGGCGCATATGATATTCTGAACGAACCCAATTATGGTTTCTCAAACCCTGAAGAAGATAAAAATGGCACGAAAGAAAAAGTAAATGCACCATTGCGGAAACTGATGGTTGAAATTACCAAAGCCATTCGCGAGGTTGATCAAAAACACATCATTATCATCGAAGGAAATGGCTGGGGCAATAATTATAATGGTGTTTTCCCGCTTTGGGATAAAAATATGGTTTTAAGTTTCCACAAATATTGGAATTATAACGATCAGGCTTCCATTGCACATATTATCAAAGCCAGAGATGAGCAAAATGTTCCGGTTTGGCTGGGCGAAACAGGCGAAAATTCTAACGTTTGGTTTACTGATGCCATTAGCCTTTTAGAAAAAAATAACATTGGCTGGTCTTGGTGGCCATTAAAAAAGATCGGCAGCAATAACCCTATGGAGATTAAATCGAACCCCAATTATGATGCTTTGGTGAAATACCTAAATAATGGAGGCAACAAACCTAAAGATAGCAATGTGTACAGTGGCTTAATGGAACTTGCTATTTATTCGCGGTTAGAGAATACCATTATTCACCATGATGTAATTGATGCGATGATCCGCCAGCCTTTTAGTAACGGAACCAAACCCTTTAAAGCCAATTTAATTAAAAATAAAAGCATTGTTTATGCGGTAGATTACGATCTTGGTAGAAATGGTTTTGCTTATTCTGACACCGATACTGCCGATTACCATACTTCAACAGGGAAACGTACTGCCGGAAACCGTGGCCGCATTTACCGTAATGATGGGGTAGATATTGCAAAAGATTCAGCACAGTACGAAAAGTATTATGTAAACCATATCGAAAAAGGAGAGTGGTTACAATACACGGTAAATGTTGCACAAAAAGGAACTTACACACTTAAAATTAATACAGCAGCAGATCATGCTACAGGCAAAATAACCATTGCAATTGATGGCAATACTATAGCGAAAGATATTGCTGTACCCAATACCGGCGATAGTAAGAAGTTTGCAACTTTTGAACTTAAAAATATCGCCTTAAAAGCAGGAAAGCAAAAAATAAAGGTGCTGGCAGAGGTTGGAGGCTATAATTTTAGTTATATTCAATTTATAAAGTAATAAAACACATCTAGTGAAAGGCGCGAAACGTATCCTGTTTATTTTAGGGGCTCTTGCTGTTGTAATCGTAATCCTTTCGCGATGTATGAATGCTGCGGATAAATTACCACCGGATATTAGAGGCGAAGCCTATGCCGGAGCAGCTACATGCGTAAAATGCCATAAAGATTTAACGCAGTCTTTTGCGCACAATGCACATGGTTTAACATCTAAACCCGTTGTTGATGCTGCCTTATTGAAAATTTTTTCACCCGATTCTAACCGCTTTTTATTTGATGAACATCAAAAAGTAGTTATAGAGAAAAGAGATAGTGGCATTTTTCAGGTAGCTTATCAAAATAACAAAGCAGTACGTGCCCAAAAATTCGATATTCAATTCGGATCTGGCGAAAAAGCGTATACCTATGGTTATTGGATTGGGAATAAGTTATACGAATTACCATTATCTTATTTCTCTGCTATCCAGAACTGGGCCATTAGTCCGGGCTTTCCTAAAAATACATTTTACTACGATAGGGCAATTACAAGCCGCTGTTTGGAGTGCCATGCCTCTTATGTAGATGTAATAATCAAGCAGGAGTCTGCTTTTTCCAAAGAAGAAGAAATGGAAAAAGGATCTGTAATTTATGGAATAGATTGTGAGCGTTGCCACGGCCCGGGTAAACAACATGTGGTATTTCATATGGAAAACCCGGGAGAAAAGACGGCAAAATTCATCAGCATTTTTAAAACACTTTCCCGCAAGCAAAAAATGGATGTTTGCGGGAGTATGCCATTCAGGCAATACTTTGGTGGCACAACGATCGGTATTTGTTTTTAAACCTGGCGATGACCTGGATGCCTATTATTCGCAGGATTTTGTTGGTTTTGGTGGTGGCGGTATCGATGTACATGGTAACCAGAGTGCCATGTTAAAGGGGAGTAACTGTTATCAGAAAAGTGAAACCATGACCTGCCAATCGTGCCACAGCACACACGAAAATATTAAAGGCAATTTGGCAATTTACTCGCAACGTTGCATCAACTGCCATCAAACAACCAGGCATAGCAAGGCTACCCTTGCAAAAGGATCACTCACCAGCAATTGCATTGATTGCCATATGCCCAAAGAATCTTCAAAATTAATCAGTTTTCAGCAGGCCGGTAAAGATCATTTAAGTGCTTATATGTTGCGCTCACACCATATTGCAATTTATCCCGTTATAAAGTAAATAAACCCGTTTGTATGAAGAAATTGCCCATTATCTGTTAAAAGGGCTTGGAATTCGTACATTTGGTTTCGACCTTATAAATTAGATAGTAGCCAATATGCTCATAAAACACTACTTAGCGTTATTTTTTCTCGTCTTCATCACATCTGCTACTTTTGCTCAAAATAAATTTACCCTCAGTGGTACCATCCGTGATGCCAGCTCGGGCGAAACGCTGATTGGTGCAACGGTAAAAATTATTGGAGCATCTACAGCAGCAACTTTAACCAATAATTACGGGTATTTTGCCTTAACCCAACCAGAAGGAACTTATACTGTTACAGTAAGTTATACAGGCTATGCAGCTATTGTTAAAACCATTGATTTAAATAAAGATACCAAGCTTAACGAAGAATTAAAAAGTGCAATCGATTTGGCCGAGGTAACGGTAAATGCAAATAACCGTAAAAATGAAAATGTTAAAAGTGCACAAATGGGGTTGGAGCGGATTGATATGAAGTCGCTAAACTCCATTCCCGTATTATTGGGCGAAAAGGATATTTTAAAAACCATTCAGCTGCTGCCTGGTGTAAAATCAGGCGGCGAGGGCAATACCGGATTTTATGTACGTGGTGGTGCTGCCGATCAGAATTTAATTATTTTGGATGAAGCAGTGGTTTACAATTCCTCGCACTTGCTTGGCTTTTTTTCAACCTTTAATGCTGATGCAATTAAAGATGTAAGCTTGTACAAAGGCGGTATGCCTGCACAATATGGTGGTCGTTTATCATCTGTTTTAGATGTAAAAATGGATGATGGCAACAATAAGGAATTTAAATTTCAGGGCGGGATCGGATTAATTGCCTCGCGCATAAAGGCAGAAGGACCGATTGTTAAAGACAGAGGCTCTTTTATGGTGAGTTTCCGCAGAACGTATATCGACTTGTTTTTGAGATCGTCGCCCGATTCGTCTGTAAACGGCAGTACCTTAAATTTTTATGATATCAATGCTAAGGCGAATTATAAAGTCAATGATAAAAATACCATTTATATTTCTGGCTATTTTGGCAAGGATAACATTGGTGTTAAAGATCTGTTCGAAAACAATTGGGGCAATGTAACCACCACCATCAGGTTAAATCATATTTTTAGCGACCGTTTATTTTCCAATACATCATTAATTTATAATAACTACAATTATACCGTAAGGTTGTTAAATGATGCCACTAACTTTAAAGCAACCTCATTGGTTAGGGATTTTAACTTTAAAGAAGATTTTCAGTATTTCAGCAATAAACACACCTTAAGGTTTGGTATAAATGCCACACAACACCGCATTTCGCCTATAGATATTGATAGCGATGAAGCATCGCAGGTTAATTCACTTACACAAGAAAGGCGTTACGGAATAGAATCTGCTGCTTACATTTCAGATGAATGGGCGGTAAACGAACATTTAAACTTTTTATATGGTGTGCGCCTGGCTGCTTTTTCTTTAATGGGCCCAGGTAATTTTAGTACCTACGATGCGGATGGAAATACCCTATCGACCGAAAATGTAGCCAAAGGAAAATTCCATAAAAACTACTTTAACCTCGAGCCCCGTTTTTCTGTAAGTTATCTCTTTAATGAAGAAAATTCAATCAAAGCTTCTTATAACCGCAATACGCAAAATGTACACATTTTAACCAATGCAACATCAAGCTCACCAACCGATCAATATGTTTTAAGCAGTACGAATATAAAGCCCGAAATTGCCGATCAGGTTGCTTTGGGTTATTTTAAAAATATTCAGGATAACAATTATGAGCTTTCGGGTGAGATTTATTATAAATGGCTTCAAAACCAGATTGATTACAAAAATGCAGCAGAATTATTGGCCAATTCGAATGTAGAATCCGAACTTTTATACGGAGTAGGCAGGGCTTATGGCTTAGAGCTATTTTTTAAAAAGAAATTTGGAAAACTGAACGGTTGGGTAGGTTATACCTTATCGCGTACCGAACGTAAATTTACAGAACTTAATAATGGTAATTATTTTCCGGCAAGGCAGGATAGGACCCATGATATTTCAGTAGTGGGTATTTACAACATGACTAAACGCTGGACTTTCTCTTCAAGTTTTATATACAGCACCGGTAATGCAGTAACCTATCCCGCAGGTAAATACAGCATTGGTGGTCAAATGGCCTATTATTATACCGAAAGAAATGCAGGCCGTATGCCTTATAACATGCGTTTAGATGTAAGTGCAACTTTAGAAGGCAAACCAGGTAAAAAATATCAATCGAGCTGGAATTTCGGTATTTATAATGTTTTGGCCAGAAAAAACCCTTATTCCATTGAGTTTATTACCGATCCGGATAATCCGGGTAAAACTGCTGCTCAGCAAACCTCATTGTTTGGCCTTATTCCTTCAATTACCTGGAACTTTAAATTTTAAGCGCATGAAAAAACTGATTATATATCTATCGCTGATTACCTTATGTTTAACATCTTGCAAGAAAATTATCTCTATTGATACCGAAAATGCCGATCCACAGATTGTTATCGAAGGCAAGATTAATGATCAACTGATCGATCAGCAGATTAAGATCAGCAAAACCATCGGCTATACAGAAGCAAACGTTTTTCCAAAAGTTTCGGGGGCAAGTGTTACCGTAACGGATAATAAAGGGAATAATTATGTTTTTAAAGAAGGTGCAATAGCCGGTACTTATATCAACAGAATGCGTGGAGTTCCAGGTGTTACCTACAATTTAAATGTTACTTCAGAAGGACAAACTTATACTGCAAGTTCGAAAATGCCGAACGTGGTAAAAGTGGATTCTATTGGAGTGATTAAGAACTTTTTCTTTGGCAGGGAACGTAAAACTGCCGCAGTATTTTTGAAAGATCCGGTTAACGAAACCAATTTTTATCACTTTAACCTTTATGTAAATGATATTTTATCAGAACGTTTTTACGTTAATAACGATCGTTTAACAAATGGGAATGAACTTAGAATTCAATTGTTTTTTAAACCGCCAACTAACGATCATGATAGCGACGAGCTAAATTCTAATGATAAGATAAAGATAGAAATGGAATGTATTGATACCAACATATTTGATTATTGGTATGCGCTGAGTCAGCAATCTAACCGTGGGCCAAACCAGGGCACTACACCAGCCAATCCAACTTCAAACATTTCCAATAATGCACTGGGCTATTTTAGCGCAAATACCTATCAGGTATTAACAGCAACAGTTAAATAATTGCGTATTTAGTAATTATAATTGATTAAAACACCCAGGATTTTTTACTGTTAATTAAAATATGAAAGTATTTATAAGTGGCAATATTGCTTCAGTTGGCATACAGGAACTCGAAGAAAACAACATTTCGATTACCCAATGGAAAGAAACAGGCAGATTACTGCCGAAGAACTTGTAGAGGCCTGCCAGGATCAGGATGGATTGATCAGTGTAGGGCCGAATAAAATTAATGCCCAATTTCTTGAAGCCTGCAGTCACTTAAAAGTTATCGCTTTACACTCTGTTGGTTACGATCAGGTTGATGTAGCGGCTGCGAAACGATTAAATATTCCAATAGGCAATACTCCGGGTGTTTTAAGCGGTGCCACTGCCGATACAGCTTTTTTATTAATGCTTGCCGCATCGCGAAAAGCTTTTTACGCCCACAAAAAAATTATTAATGGTGAATGGAAAAACTATGAGCCAACTCCCGAATTGGGGATAGAAATAAATGGCAAAACCCTTGGTATTTTTGGTTTAGGGAAAATTGGTTTGGAGATGGCCAAAAAATGCATCGGTGCCTATCAAATGCAGGTAATTTACCACAACCGCTCGCGTAACGAAGAAGCTGAAAAAGAAATTGGTGCCACGTATATTTCGTTTGAAGAACTTTTGGCACAAAGTGATGTGCTTTCTATCCACACCGCACTCACACCAGAAACTAAAGATAAATTTACACTTGATGTTTTTAAACAGATGAAACCCAATTCAATTTTCATTAATACAGCAAGGGGCGGCATACATAACGAAAAGGATTTGATTAAGGCACTTGAAGAAAAAATAATTTGGGGAGCAGGTTTGGATGTAACCAATCCGGAGCCAATGGATAAAAATAATCCATTACTGGCAATGGAAAGTGTTGCAGTATTACCACATATTGGTTCGGCCACTGAAGAAACAAGGGCAGCCATGGCGCAGATTATTGTAAAGAACGTTTTAGCTGGTTTAAAAGGAGAAAAGTTACCTTATGAGGTCTGAGTGGGGGATGAGTAGAGTTGTTGTTGGTTGAAGTTTAATGGGTAATGGTTGATGGTTAATAGTCCATGGTATAATGGCCAGGGTTCATCATTTGCATAAACTAAATTGGTTAATAATCAACGGTATATGGGCCAGGGTTATGAATTAACCCATACCAAATTGATAACTATTCCTCTGGGTTGATAACTTTAGCTATTAACTATCAACCATTGACTATTCTATTTAACACAAATTGGTTAATAGTCAATGGTAATAATGGCCAGGGTTGATTAACTGCGTAGACCAAATTTGTTAATGGTCTAAGCTATAATAGCCAGGAATCAGTTTAGTAGCATAATGGCCAGGTCCTATGAATTAACCCATACCAGATGATAACTATTCCTCTGGGTTGATAGCCTTAGCTATTAACTATCAACAATTGACTATTCTATTTAACACAAATTGGTTAATAGTCAATGGTAATAATGGCCCGGGTTGATTAACTGCGTATACCAAATTTATTAATGGTCTAAGCTATAATAGCCAGGAATCAGTCTAGTGGTATAATGGCCAGGGTTCATCAACTGCATCTACAAAATTGATAACTATTCCTCTCGGTTGATAACCTTAACTATTAACTATCGACTATCAACCATTGACTGTAAGCTATCCTACTTAACACAAATTGGTTAATAATTAACGGTTATGAATTAACCCATACCAGATTGGTAACTTATTCCTCTGGGTTGATAGCCTTAGCTATTAACTATCGACTATCAACCATCGACTATAAGCTATACTACTTAACACAAATAATCAAAGGTATAATGGCCAGGGTTCATCAACTGCATCTACAAAATTGATAACTTATTCCTCTCGGTTAATAACCTTAGCTAATAACTATCAACCATCAACCATTGACTATAAGCTATCCTACTTGACAAAAATTGATAAATGGTATAATGGCCAGGTCCTATGAATTAACCCATACCAAATTGATAATTTATTCCTCTCGGTTGATAACCTTAGCTATTAACTATCAACCATCGACTATAAGCTATACTACTTCTCAAATAATCAACGGCATAATGGCCCGGGTCTATAAATACCCCATACCAAATTGGTAACTTATTCCTCTCGGTTGATAACCTTTGCTATTAACCATCAACCATCAACCACCGACTATAAGCTATCCTACTTAACAAGATACTTAAATACCGATCTTCCTAAATTTCCGTTCGCATCAATTCCTTCAATAATTACTTTATACTGGCCTTTACCATCTGCATTATAATATTCGAAAGAAGCATTACCAGTTGCATCGGTTACAACTTTAGGGTTCCAATATATGGTGGTTCTTAAATCGTTGCGGTTCATACTCGCCGGAACATCGTATTTTGGAGAATAAAACTGTTTCTCTTTGTTATAACCTTGTGGTGAAAAAGTAAGCTCGTAATATTTCGGAAGCATATCCATTAACTGGGCTTTCGAAATTTTGGTTCCTTTAGGTGCTTTCTTCTGGTTAAATACAATTACACCATTTACGTTATTTGCTCGGTTTACCAAACCCAAATCATCTCTCAGGAAAACCTCAACAGATTCAAGCTGGTTAGCATCTAAGGTGTTAATCTGGTTAACATCCACATTCATGCCGTTGATGAAAATACCCATCGGCACTTTTTTACCCTGGTTGTAATCTCTGCTTACATAAAAGTTATTATCAGCAAAGGTTACGCCAGCAAGCATGCCCTGTAAACAGTTTATTAATAAACCACAACCTTTTAAACGGTCGCCAATAATTTCATGATCAGCTATTTGGCTCAGTCCACTTAATGCAGGGTAATCCTTATGGCTAACCTTTGGTACTACAGCTGCTTTAATATTTACATCTTTTAAAGTGTGTAAATAGGCATATTGTCTTTTACTGTTATCCAGGTAACTGGTTAAAGCACTGTCGATATTTAAAACTTCTTCAGCGGCACTAAAATTTCTTGTTAATGATGGAATCGGTGCACCATTTAAGCTCAAAGTCATGTTTTTATAATTCACATTATATTTCGCTGTAATGGTAACTTTAGAAGAATCATTAAATACCAGGTTCTGAAATTTAAAATTGCCAACAGGATCGGTGGTGCTTTCCAAATTAAAACGTTTATCGGGGATGGTTAACAATAAAGCGCCCTTTCTAACCGGAATCCCATTATTTTGACGTAAAATACCCGAAATTTCAATGCCTTGTTCAGGCAAAAAGTCGATTTTAGGCAATTTATTGGCAACAATATCTGTGTATTTAAAGCTGCGGTATCCCTGGGTAAGGAGCAGTACATCCAAATCAGCATTTTTCTTTGCATCAGGGGCATTAAAATAGTAGTTGGCCTTTTCGATATAGCCTTTAACATCGCTGCTTAACAACAAGCCTGTTAATATGGTACTGGTTGCATCTTCACTCGATGGAACTTTGGTTTCATCTACAACAGCTACCGAGAAACTACCTTCTACCGGGGCACCATCCTTTTTTGCAGCTACATTAATCTTTACTTTTTTCTTAATGCCATAAGTAGTAGCAGCACTGGTTAGGCTTACTGCCATGGTGTTTTTGTGTTGAACAAATGCCAGTCTTTCGCTCAATGGCTTGCCAAATTCATTGAATAAAGTAAACTGGGCAATTCCATTAGGAAATTTAGATTTAAGTACAGTGGTATTATATTCCTTGTTTGATAACGCAGTTTGTGCACCATAACATATAACACCCTTACTTTTGTGCAATCAGATAGAACTTTTTGCCTTGGTTTTGTTCAAAAAAAGCATCATTGGCCGCAATTTTTATAGCTACATTATCGGCATTGCTGTTATCGATGTTTATGGCAATACCATTGGCTGTAACTGCGGGTAAGTTATAATTTTGTGTGGTACCATCGGCATAAGTAACTGCGGCTTTATAAGTTTTGCCTGCCTCGGCAAGTAAATTAAAACTGCCCATACCTAAATGCTGAGCGGTAAAAGTTACCACCGTTTTACCATCACTATCGGTAATGGTTCCTTTTGAGCTGATGCCCAAACCATCACTTTTAATGGCCTTAAACGCTACCTTATTGGTTAAACCTGCAATTATACTTCCACCCTCTGGAAAAAACTGAAAATCTTTGCTTAAAATGGCATTTTTAAGTTGAAAGCTACTGTTGGCTACATCTTTATCAGTAGTGTTGATGCTGGTAATTAACTCACCTTTTTGCAATTGATATTCTGCCTTTTGCGCATTGCCTCATAGCAATGGTTAAATAACCGTTTGCATCTGTTGTGCCCCTGCCTTTTGCAATTACCGTATAACTGGTAACCACCTGCCATGTTACACTTTTATTTGCATAAGGTTTATTGTTGGCATCTTTAAACTGAACCCTTGCATCAATCTTTTCAAGTTTATCAGTAGATGTATTTTTATACGTAATATGCGTTTTTACTTCCTTATCAATGGCTTCTCCTACATAAAACGTTTTGTTAAAGTAGGCAGGATCTTCACTATTAAGCATCCACAAGGTATAGGCCCTAATGTGGTAATTGCCTTGTTTGTAATTTACCTGGTCTAAAGGGAAACTACCATAAGCGAAACCACCTGTTATAGGTAATTTTAAGGTTTGAATAAGGGAATCTTTCTGATTAATCACGTCAACATAAATGATTTTACTGATGCCGGATAAAAAATTCTGATTTTCGGTAACATAAGCTTTAAACCAAACAGTATCGGCCACAGCATAATAAGGTTTATCAAAATGGAGATAAATTTTTTCAGCCGGATAATCGCTTAAAACTTTATTGGTTTTGCTGATCAGCGAATTTATACTTATGGTATCGGTTTGTGCCGAAGATGAAAAACTTAGTGTGGATAAAAGTGACAGTATAACAAACGATAATCTAAAAATCTTCATGATTGGATATTAAATGCTAAGCCCGTAAATATATCCAATTATAAATAGAGCACATAAAATGTAGTGATGTTTAACATTTTTTTACAAATAATTGGTTCATTCCCGCATACCATCCTCCTGAACTTGTTTCAGGATTTAATATGAGATTGTTTGTTTAACTGATTAATCGTTTAAATCGGTTAACTGACTGCAAATTCCAGGTAAGTTTGATGGGCAACTGGTTCTTCGTTTAATATCGACCTCGTTTGTAACTGGGATAGGAGCGTTGCGATTTTATGATCATAAGAAAGCTTTTTGATTAGTGTATTCACATTGTAAATGTGATTCTCGTTGCAAACCACGACTATATTATTGCTATAAAACAAAACAGGCCACTAATAGCGGCCTGTTTTTAAATTATGATGTGTTTGCCTATTTAAACTCGATTAAGAATTCTTCTTTAGGTGAACGTACCTTTTTAAGGTTTGCCAACCAATCTCCGGCTTCGTCTCTGTAACCCAATGGCAATAAGGTTACGCTTTTTAAACCTTTTTTATCTAAACCTAAAAGTTCGTCTAAGGCTGGTCCGTTAAAGCCTTCCATTGGGGTAGCATCAACTTTTAAAACCGCTGCTTCTGCAATAGCAATCCCAAAACCAATATAAGCCTGGCGCGCAGCATGATTAAAGTTTTCTTCGGCAGATTTAGCTAAAAGCATTCCTTTTAACTGTGCTTTGTAAGCATCAGTAGTATCTAAAGGTAAGCCCCGCTCAGCATTCATTCTGTTAAAAACTTCATCAATTCCTTCTTCAGTATAATTTTCGATTGCGGCGAAAATCAACAAATGAGAAGAATCGATTACCTGCGATTGGTTATATGCAATCGGTGCAATTTTCTCTTTTAATTCCTGATTGGTTACCACAATAACTTTAAAAGGCTGTAAACCTGATGATGTTGGTGCCAAATGTGCTGCAGCAATGATTTTATCAACCTTTTCTTGTTCTACCGGTTTACCGTTCATTTTTTTAACGGCATAACGCCAGTTTAGGGCATCTATTAAACTCATATTTTTGAAGATTTTTTTTAAAATTTATAAGGCAAATATGAACATAAGCCTCAAACCTATTGTTGATGTATGGTAAGAAAAAAAAAGCTAGTAATTTGGTCGACTTTTTCATGCTCGATTAATGCCATGATTCTTGTTACCCCCTTATTATAGTTTACTTGCCTGCTGTATTAGCCCTTGAAATAAAAGCATATTACTATTTATTGAGTTAGTAAATGAGCGGTTTGTGGTTCTTGGCGGTTTGCAGTCCCGCCATTCGCTATAGTCCGGATGAAGAATCCGGTGCTGCCGCTTCTGTCGGGTTTAGGAACAATGGTTCTTGCACCCTGCAACCTCACAAATGGAATACTAATGTCGGCCATCTAGCCCCGGTTGAAGCGATACCCTGCAGCAATGAGGTACGAGGAAGCGAAGCGTAAAAGCGCAAAACGGGAAGAAATTTAGTGTTTTGCATAGGCTTTGCGCTCCAAATGAAATTGATAGTTTTTAATCAGGAAATGAGCGGCTTGTGGTTATTTATCCTATCGGTTGGTGTCTCACCGACCGAAATAAGCCTATCAATTTTGTTTTTCAATTGTTTACGGTAAAAACCTTAAATCACTGCGTACAGGAAAATGATCAGATAATTTAGCTTGAGTAATTTTGTAATTGAGCACCTCTAAATCTTTTGATGTGGCAATATAATCGATCTGAAAATTAGGGAATTTGCCATTGTATGTTTTGCCAAATCCGTTGCCTTTTTTTATAAAACTATTGTTTAGTCCGGTAGTAATTTGTGTAACTACATAAGAAGCAGGGGTATCATTAAAATCGCCAGCAATAAGGTATGGGGTTTTACAGGTGGCCATTTCTTTTTTCATGATGTCTACCTGACCGCTCCGTTTTAAAAATGCACTTTTTAACATCCTCAAAATCCGCTTCGAAGGTTGCAATTCCGTATTCATTTCTTTCATCTTGTCCAGGTATTCGTAATCCTGTTTTTCGAAAGATATAGACTGAAAATGTACGTTATAAATTCTCAATGTTTTTCCCTTGATGTTCAGATCTGCATAAATACTCATGTTTCCGGGGAAACCTTCAACGAAAGGAATTTTACCCGAATCTTTAATTGGGTATTTAGAAAAAATGGCTAAACCAGTGGCTTCGTAATCATTTTTATTGGTGGGCACAAAGTAGTAATATTTTGTATTCAACAATGCTTTTAGGCTATCAACAGTATCGAAAGCACCTTTATAACGGGTAAAAAATTCCTGAAAACAGATGATATCCGGATTTTGATCTTTAACTACCTGGAGCATTTTCTCCTTTACCGATTCGGTATTGTCTTCGCCATATAGTTTAAAGCTATGCACATTGTAAGTCATCATTCTGATGCTGTTTTCGGCTTTTTCTGAAAGGCCTTCATCACCACCAACGGCAAAGGTAGCTTTTAAAGTTTTGGCACCGATAGCGATAACCAAAACAGTGGCAATAGCAAAAAGCCATTTTTTGCTTAAAAACCACCAAACCAAAAAGATAATATTAATGAATAATACAAAAGGGTAGGCCAAACCAAAAAAAGCAATCAAAGCATGTTTTCTTGGATCCATATTTCCTGCAAGTACACCCAAAAGCAAGGCAATTGCCAGTAAAACGGCAACGGGTAAAAGGAGTTTATCCAGGAAACTGTATTTCTTCTTCTTTGTGGCCATTAATCTTTGCTTGCCTTAAATAGTTTTTCTTTTTCCATTGCCGTTAGTTTATCATATCCTGAAGTAGATATTTTATCCAAAATGGCATCAATTTCCTGTTGAGAAACGCCGCCTTTAAATTCGGGTTTTTTAACGGGTTTTTCATTGCGGACTACTTTTAATTTTGGCTTCCTTTCAAAAATTTTGCTCCAGTCGCTCCCATTCTGTAAACGCTTAATAAAAACAAAACCCAGTAGTGCACCACCAATATGGGCTAAACTACCTCCTGCATTTACAGAACCGATTGAAATAAAATCAAGCACAAAATATACAATGGCAATCCATTTTATCTTTACTTCACCAAAGAAAAGCAACATAATGGTATAATTGGGAACCAAAGTTGCTGTTGCAAAAATAATGGCCATTACGGCTGCAGATGCACCTACAATGGTTACACCTTCTAAACCATTTGCGTAAAGCGGAAATATATTTAATGCAGCAACAGCAAATAAACCACCGAAAATACCACCTGCCAGGTATACGAAATGAAACTGGCGGCTTTTTAGGAAATTCATAAATATATTGCCAAACCAAAATAACCCCAGCATATTAAACAGGATGTGAAGAATCCCATCATGAATAAACATGTAGGTGAGTACCGTGTAAAAACGTTCCGGTAATTTAGAAATACTTGCGGGCAAACCTACATACTCCTTAACAAACGGACTAATCAAATCTCCTTTGCCACTTAGCAAGCTCAATACACTAATAACAGCAATTGCTAAAAACAGCATTACATTAACTCCAATGTAAAAGAACAATGGATTGCCAGATTGAAAAACCTTGTATTTTAAATCTTTGAAAGTATTATTCATAAAGGGTATAAAATGTATCGTTTTTATCTTTCCATATTTTAACAAGGATAAAGCCAATTAAAGCTCCACCAAGGTGGGCGTAATGTGCAATAGAATCGCCTTCAAACTGCGCAACACCTAAAGATAACTCCACTAAAATATAAATTGGGATAATATATTTTGCTTTAACCGGTACCGGAATAAACATAATATACAATTCAGCATTAGGATAAAGCATGCCAAAAGCAACCAATAAACCAAAAATGGCACCGATGCACCAACCATGCCACCAAAGTAAATACTGCGCAGTGTAATGGCCTGGGCCATTGAAAGCTGACTTGTGTTAAATTCGCCCCGAAATAATGCGGTTAGATCGATTTTTCCGTTATTGGTAACGCTACCGATTATCTGATGTACCTCATAAGCCTGTACCGCCCATTGCAATGCAAGTGCACCTAAACCGGTGATGAAGTAAAAAATAATAAATTTTTTTCCGCCCCATCTCGTTTCTAATAAGCTGCCAAAAGAATATAAGGCAAACATGTTAAAAAAGATATGTGCTATACCGCCATGCATAAACATATAGGTAATGGGTTGCCAAAACCTAAATTTTGGAGAATCAAAATAAAAAACCCCTAATAGATCATCCAAATGGAGATTAGTAAGCAAAAAAGTAGCAGCAAAAAATAGAACGTTAATGATCAGCAAGTTCTTTACTACTGGTGGAATATATATGTTATTCATTTAAATTTTAAAATTGATTAATCGGTTAATTGTTCAGTCGTGGTTAATTCTTTAAACTGGTTAATCGGTTAATTTTTCAAATTGGTTAGTCGGTACTAAACGCCTAACACCAAACGCTGAGCCTGATAAATTGTTTAAATTGATTAATCGACTCCAAACTCAACACCTAACTCTTCTCAAATTCTTTCTCTATCCAATTCGGCGAAAGTTATGGTTTGGATTAGTCGGCACCACCGCTCAATCGCTTTAACGTGAGGTTGATGTTTTGCAGGCAAAAAGCTCATCAATCAAGGTATTCATTTCCTCCTGCCCGAGGCTTGTACCTGCTTTAATGGCACTGTTTTTTGCTAAACTCCGGGCCAGACTATCACGTTTGCTCAATTTTAGTTCCTGTTGCGAGTTTTTAAAGCCCTCAATCAACTGTTCAAATAATTGGGTTTCGTTAATATTGCTGCTGCCTAAATCAACAGGAACACCCTCGACTACCAACGTATTTTTCCCAAATTCTCGTACATCAAAACCCAAACTTTTTATATCATCGCAATAGACTTTTTGCCAATAGTTCTTCAAAATCGTTGGCATTAAGTGTAATGGTTTGCGGAAACAAGCTCTGCTGTGATGCTCCTTTGCGATCATCCAGATGTACGAGAAAACGCTCATAAAGGATCCTGTCTTTCATGTGCCATTTGTGTGGTCGATAACCATCAAACCCGATTTGATTTGTGAAACAATATAGCGGTTATGCAACTGCATATATTGTTTTTGTTTGGTTTCTAAAACGCTTTCATCCGCATAAATAGAAGTTTGCTCTACAACAGGTTGTGCGGTGATATCATAAAGGGAGCCCCAGTTTTTGGCGCTCGGTTTTGCGTCATAATTTCGGGGTGAGGTAGCGTAACCGAGGTAGAACTGCTATCACTGGCGAATGGGTTAAAATCAGGATTAAAATTTATACTCGGCGGTACTATATCTTCAACCGCTTTGTGAGTAATCATGTTGCTAAAACCTGTTTCCTGGTCAAAATCTAAGGTTGGCGAAATATTGTAACGGCCAATTGAACGTTTTACCGCCGATTTCATAATGGCATAAATGGATTTTTCATCCAGATATTTTATCTCCGTTTTTGTAGGATGTACATTTACATCAATTTTTGAAGGATCAATCTCGATAAACAACACATATAGCGGATAACTGTCATCGGGCAACAATTCTTCAAAAGCAGAACTTACTGCGTGGTTTAAATAGGGATCTTTTATAAAACGGTTGTTAACAAAAAAGAACTGTTCGCCCCTGGTTTTTTTTGCAAAAGCAGGTTTGCCAATATATCCTTTTAGGTTTATAATGGTCGTTTCTTCTTCAACGGGCACTAAACGTTCATTGTAATTGTTGCCAAAAAGGTGAACAATCCGCTGTTTTAAATTGCCTTTTGGCAGATTAAATATTTCCACGCCATCGTGATGCAAACTAAAAAACACATTTGGATGTGCCAATGCAACCCGTTGAAATTCATCCAGAATGTGACGCATTTCTACCGGGTTACTTTTAAGAAAATTCCTTCGGGCGGGTGTATTGAAAAATAAGTTTTTAATCGAAATTTGAGTTCCGGCAGAGGTTGCTACCGGTTCCTGGTTGATAACCTGGGCACCTTCAATAGAAATACAGGTGCCAATTTCATCTTCATGCCTGCGGGTTTTCATTTCTGACCTGCGAAATTGCTGCGATAGAAGCCATGGCCTCACCACGGAAACCCATTGTGCGTATGGCAAATAAATCTTCCGCCTTTTTAACTTTAGAAGTGGCGTGGCGTTCAAAGCACATTCTGGCATCGGTAACACTCATGCCACAGCCATTATCAATAATCTGAATCAGTGCCTTTCCCGCATCTTTTACTACCAGTTGAATTTTGTCTGCGCCAGCATCTATTGAGTTTTCAAGCAATTCTTTAACTGCAGAAGCAGGTCGTTGAACAACTTCTCCAGCAGCAATTTGATTAGCAACGGCATCAGGCAATAAGTGAATAATATCAGTCATGTATTAAGGCAAAGTGAATTCGCTAAATTATGCAAAATAAGCTTAAAGAACCGGATTTGTTTAAAACTCAACAGATAAATGACTGTAGGTAAATAGAATGAATTGCTTAGCAGGCTTTTTTATTTAAATTGTTATCCTGGAGCAAGACTCAATTGATTTTAAAGGATGAAAATATTTTCTATGCACCGTTAATCCATTAACAGTTTTATGAAGATTCGTCTTCCTGAACTTGTTTCAGGATCTATTAAAAAATATTATTGAAATTGGCAGGGTACAGAAATGATTTGTACTGTTCTGTGGCGACACAAACTACGGATTAAGTGCATCATAGAATCAAAATCTGTCAAAGATTCGTCCTCCTGAACTTGTTTCAGAATCTATTAAAAATTATTGAAATTGGCATGATACAGAAATGATAAGTACTGATTTGCCGCCACACAGACCACGGAGATGACATCACAATTTAAATCTGTGTTTATCCGTGTACATCTGTGGTTAAAAATATTGCTGAGAAATCTTAACAGAAGCCTAAAGCTATAAATTAAACTATGCACGAGCCAATAATCCGTCAATTCCGTATTTCCATGGCAAACTATTTCGCAATCTCTCTGTAAAACCGAATTTACAAAAGCAAATGCATTCAATTTTCTATCTTTATCGATATGAAAACCACTTTATATAGTCTCTTTCTGGCTTTACTATTTACTTCTTGTGCCAAAAAAGAAGAAGTTGATGTAATTGTTTACAATGCTAAAGTATATACCGTAAATAGCAATTTCGATACAGTTGAAGCCTTCGCGGTAAATAACGGGAAGATATTGTTGTTGGGTAGCAGCGATGAAATTAAAGGGAAATACAAAGGAAGAGAAGAAATTAATGCCGAAGGTAAAGCAGTTTATCCTGGTTTTATTGATGCACATGCGCACTTTTATGGTTACGGACAAAGTTTACAAACCGCCGATTTACGAGAAACAAAATCTTGGGAAGAAGTCATCAATCGCTTAACTGATTTCGCTAAAACACATCCCGAAGGCTGGCTAATTGGTAACGGTTGGGATCAGAACGATTGGGATGACAAAGCTTTTCCTACAAATGATAAACTTACAGCACTTTTTCCCGGTCGCCCGGTGTTTCTAAACCGTATCGATGGTCATGCCGCAATTGCCAACCAAAAAGCACTGGATGATGCAGGCATCAAAGGCCCACAGAAACTGGTAGGTGGCGATATGCTAACGCAAAATGGAAAGTTAACAGGTGTTTTAATCGATAATGCAGTAGGCTTGGTAGAGCGTAAAATTCCTTCGCCAAATGCTAAACAGGCGGAGAAAATATTTGTTGATGCACAAAAAAATTGTTTCGCTGCAGGCCTAACCACTATTGATGATTGCGGATTAAGTTACCTGGCAGTAGAGTTTATTGAAAAACTTCAGAAAGAAAAAAAGCTTAAAATGAGGCTTTATGTAATGCTATCTGATGAACCTGATAATTATAAATACCTATTTAGTCGCGGCCCGATAAAAACCGACAGGCTAAATGTCCGTTCATTTAAAGTTTATGCCGATGGTGCATTAGGATCCCGCGGGGCATGTTTGTTGCATCCATATAGCGATATGCCCGGTAAAACAGGTTTTCTGCTCAGCAATCAAAAGCACTTCGAAGAAGTGGCCGAAAAAATTGCAGCAAACCACTTTCAAATGTGTACCCATGCCATTGGCGATTCGGCCAACAGGGTAATCCTGAATATTTACAATAAAATTTTAAAAGGTAAAAACGATCAGCGGTGGCGGATTGAGCATGCACAAGTGGTAAATAAAAACGACTTTAATCTTTTCGGGAAAGCAAACATTGTACCTTCTGTGCAACCTACACATGCTACTTCTGATTTGTATTGGGCCGGACAGCGTTTAGGTGCCGAAAGGTTGAAAAGTGCTTATGCCTACAAACAATTATTGAAGCAGAACGGTTGGATTCCTTTAGGTACCGATTTTCCGGTCGAAAACATTAATCCATTATTAACGTTTTATGCAGCAACGGTGAGAGAAGATGCAAAAGGTTATCCAAAAGGAGGTTTTCAGATGGAAAATGCTTTAACACCAGAGGAAGCTTTACGCGGAATGACGATTTGGGCGGCAAAAGCCAATTTTGAAGAACAAGAAAAAGGAAGTCTGGAAGAAGGTAAACTGGCCGACTTTGTAATTCTCGATCAGGACATTTTAAAATCAACACCACAAAACATATTAAAAACCAAAGTTTTAAAAACCTATCTGAACGGAGAAAAAGTATATGAAGCGAAATAGATTGTATATCCTGGCTGTAGCAACCTGCTGCAATGTTTTATGTTTAATGGCCTGCGCACAGGAGCATACAGCGAATGAGAAAAAACTCACCCTTGCCAATGCCATATCTGGTACAACTGTATTGTTGAATAACCAGGATGCAATTATCCCTGTAAAATCGCTCGATAAAAAAAATATTGCTGCTGTAAGTTTGAGCTTCGCATATAGTTCAGTATTTGATAGTTTGGCCAATAAATACGATAAAATCACCTCGTTTTCTGCCGATTCTTATAAGGATAGTATAAACCTGAACGATTTAGAAGATGACCTTAAATATTTTAATACCATTTTAATTACAATCGACGATCAGAACATAAATAAGCCCAAATACATGAATTTTATTAACAGCATCAGCAAAAATAAACAGGTTATCATTTCCTTTTTTGGCAACGGACCAGGTTTAAAATCTTTTGATCTGATAAAATCGCCAATCGTGTGGACGGCTCAAAACAATGCTGATGCGGCGGCAATTGTTCCACAATATATTTTTGGAGGTATAGCTGCTGTAAACAAGTTAACCACTGCGTACTCTGCGCGTTATACCATGGGCTCTGGTTATGTAACCACTGCTACGCGATTGAAATATACCGTACCAGAAGATGCTGGCTTAAACTCAAATAATTTAAAAGAAATTGATGCCATTGCTTCAGAAGCAATCAGTCAGAAAGCTACCCCAGGGCTGGTGGTTTTAGTGGCTAAAGATGGAAAAGTAATTTTTAACAAGGCCTATGGTACACATACCTATGATACCAATGTACCAGATAAAGTAACTGATATTTTCGATCTGGCTTCGGTTACAAAGGTAACAGCTACCACACCAGCGGTAATGCGTTTGTTTGAAGAAGGTAAATTAAAACTCGACACCAATATTGGTGCTTACATTCCAAAAGCGCGTACCACACCAATGAGCAATATCCAGGTGCGTGAAGTAATGTTGCACCAGGCGGGCTTTATCCCTTACATTCCTTTTCATGATTATGTGAAAACTGGCGATTACAGCAGAGATTCATCAGCAGCTTTCCCTACCAAAGTGGCTGATAACTATTATATTAAAAAAGGCTTTTTTAAGGATTTTATGTGGCCTAAAATGCTTAATTCTCCTATAAGAACGCGGGGCAAATATGTATACAGCGACATCAGTATGTATGTGATGAAAGATATTGTTGAGCACATTAGCGAAGAGCCTTTAAATCAGTATGCTTACGAAAATTTCTACAAACCCCTGGGGATGCAGACTGCAGGGTTTTTGCCACGTAACCGTTTTAAGCCAGAACAGATTATCCCGACAGAAGATGACAAGTATTTCAGAAAAACGTTATTAGTTGGCTACGTTCATGATCAGGGCGCGGCATTAGCTGGTGGCGTATCCGGACATGCGGGTTTGTTTGCCAGTGCCAACGATCTTGCCATCATATATCAGATGCTTTTAAACCGTGGCAGTTATGGAGGAGTGGAGTATTTTAAAAATACAACAGTTGATATGTTTACTTCAAAACAATCGAATGTGAGCAGGAGAGGCTTAGGTTTCGACCGCTGGGATCCTGATAGTACCAAACACTATCCGTCAGAACTGGCTTCACCACAAACCTATGGCCATACAGGGTACACCGGAACCTGGTGTTTGGGTAGATCCATCGCGTGGGTTGGTGTATGTATTTTTATCTAACCGTGTTAACCCCACCGTTACCGATAAATTATCTAATTTAAAGATTAGGGGAAGAATACAGGATGTGGTTAATAAAGCGATTGATGAATCAAAGAAATAACTGATGTTAATCAGCTTTTATACCTAAATTGGCTGTACCTAAGAAATAACAATTATGAAATGGATTAAATCATTTGTTTTTTTATTGCCTTTATTAGCAATAGCATCAGTATCAAAGGCACAACAGATCAAAGATGGCGAAACTGTAAACCTTAATGGAATCGCAGTTACGTACTCGGTGGTAAATAAAGAAAAATTAACCATTAAGGATCAGGATTTCGACCGTTACAAGGTTTTGGCTTCAGTTAAAAACAATACAGGCAAATCTTTAAATATCCGTTTGTCAAATTCAATGGACTTGTCTGGAATTAGCAGTTCAAAAATTGTTGAATTGGATTGTATTAATGCAACCGGAGCAAGGTTAACCTCCAAAAAGGTTCAGGTGAGTATGAAAAGTCATTTAATAAATGTTACTTATCCTACGAGAGATAAAGACGGAAAAACAACAACAGCTATATTGCCGGTTACAGCAGGTTATTACCTCGACGAAGGGCAAACGATAGAAAATGATGCCATTTTTATTGTACCGGCCGGCGAAACACCAAAAGTTTCTGTAAGGAGTTTACTAAAGAATTAAAACTAAGAGTTGTCAACTTTTATAGCCAATTTGCTAGAAAGTTGACAGCTCTTCATTAAATTAGTTTTAATTCCAAATGCCGTTTTCTCTTTGTTTCTTCAAAATGTCAATCATAACCTCCCGAAAATATTGAGGATCATTTTCTAAAATTTCTTTGAGTAAGGGATTTTTATCCTTTAACGCATTTAGATGTTTATTCACTTTATCATTTTGCATCGAATTGCTGCATAACGACCATTTTGCACTAGAGCCGGCAAGAAATAAATTTAAGTCGCTTCTGTTTTCTGCATAGGGTATATGTGATATAATATTATCGAGATATTTTGTGTTGCCCGTTGCAAAGAATGAAGACCAGTACATGTCATTTAATGATGCTGTTAATTTGGTTTGCGAATAAAGCGTATCAATATTTAAGGAGAATAGAGAAATAAATAATTGCTTAAATTCTGGTTTTTGTACACGATTGATGTTTAGCGTGAAATTTTTCTTTAATGTTTCATTGCTAAGAAATGCCGCACCAAAGAAACCAGTTAAAATGGGGCTCAGCTTATTATAATTACCTGGTGTATTATTTACAAAATCGATGGCTTTTTCAACAATGTCTTTATCTTGAAATAGATAGTAGGTTTGCAGTATTTGCCCAAAATTTCTATTGGTATTTTGTGCGTGAGCATTTTTAGCAGGCAATAATGCTATTGCTAAAAGAAAAATAATTAATAACTTTTTCATGTTTGATTTAATTTTTGGAAGGTAGGTAGTTATGTGTCGGCCCGGGTACTCCTCTGGAATGCCTATATACGTAGTTAGAACAAGGAGTAATATCAAAAGAAGTTGAATAATTCGCTTGTAAGTAAATGTGAAAATCATTTTACTAATTTTTAGTTCGATAGAGCATTTAATGTTATATGTAACCGATTTTGATGGAATATTCAATTTGAAAATATTTAATAAATCTAAATGCCTCCCGCTGATAATAAAAACTCTTAAACCAGATGTTTCCCTATGGGCTTTTTTGTAAAGTACTAGCATCTAAATTTTTAAAATTCTTTATAATTAATATAACAGAACTTATTACAAAAACTAAAAACGGATATATAAACCAAGGTTGTATTTTATCATAGTGACGAAGCACTCCACACATATATACTCCAGTACAGCATAGAATTATAAAAGAAACTAGTAATGGATAACGATTTTTATATCTTCTTGATAATAATATGATCAAAATAGAAGCAATTGTAGAAATGCCAACAAGACCTAATGACCAGGAAATTTCTATGTTTTTATAGTGGATATAATTAAGTAAATCACTTACAAACTGATACATACAAAGCCCAATCCCGGCAAAAGTTGGAATACCATGTTCTCCTAGTCCGTTAATGAGGCAGAAAAGAAATGATTGATAAAATTTTTAAGTATCTCATAGTATTTAAATTAATTACAAGTTCTTTGAGTTTTTGGGGCTTTTCCATTCATACTTGTTGCATATGGCTTAGTTATATCATATATATTATCTGGAGTGCAAATTCCTGTCATGTCTGTTACCCCCATTATTCTTAGCACTTCTAATACAAAATTAGCACAGTTATTATTGGTTAAAATATAATTACTAGTATGAGAATTTGATAATCGTATCAATGATCTTTTGTAGTTTTTCAGCAGAAATATCTCCATAATTGGTAGCTGAATTATATGCGTGCTCTCCCATTGTCACCCATGATTCCAGGTCCTGAAACAGTGCTAGGAAAGCTTTCCTTAGGGTAAAACCCCAAAACCATTGTATTAGATCCCTGTTTAATTGATATAAATGCATGTCCAGGAAACGAAGTCGCTATCTTTTCTGCGTAAATAGTTAAACTTGCAGGCTTGCTTTTGTCAAAACAGCTAAGTATTTTATAATGTCTGTTATTGGTATTTCAGGAGTAGGGGGCATAGTCATTTTGGTCGTGATAGAGCCGTTTCCATTGTTATGAGGGTCATCTATTAGTTTTGGATAATAGGTGCCTGGATCTCCATAGCTGCCGCCACCTATACACATACTTACATAGGTATAACCAGTTATTGCATAGGTACATTCCATATACGCATTTGTGCCCACACAACTTACAGCGTATTCAGGTATACCAGTTAAGCAAGGATCTGACGACTCTTTTAATAATTTACCGCGATCAAAGTTGTTTTTTCCAATTTGAGAAAGCTTATCAAAATTCGAATTGATCATTGCTGTTTCACTGCTTGCCGTAATTGGGTTATAGATTTTGCCATTGACATACTTCCACCCATTAGCAAAACTTCCATCAATGTTATAATATAAAACTAGGCCTGTAAGATTTTGGTAAAATTTGTATTTTATAGATTTGGGGTCGTTGCCAGTTCTTTCATCAATTATTGATAAATAACTTCCATAAAGGAATTTATTGGTTTTTTTATCTTTGAATATCAGTAATCGAATATTGTTTTTTTTTACTGAATTTTTTTTCACTCCCCTTTTCCAAAATTATGGTGGATTGAAAAATTTGTTCAGAATTATTTAGGCTTATCTCATACACTTCTTGGTCTGGTTGGTTATTAACTAAAGTAGATTCCCAATTAGGGGTCATTGTTTTAAATCTATTGAATTTTTGATCAACTGAATTTATTTGAAACCAATCTTTAAGTCTTGTGATTTCATGGTTAGAAACTTTTTCGTTTGTATCCAAGTCTTTCTTGCAGGATCCATTAAATATTAAACAAAAGAATACAATTATTAAGGTAAGATTGGGGAATTTAGATTTGTTTTTCATAGGTTTCTTTTAGATAAACAAATCTATATGCTCAGGACGATATGACTTTTGATAAAAGTCAAAAACGGCTTACTTTCTAATCCGGCTCAGCGTCTCCTGGGAGATACCCAAATACGAGGCAATGTGACCCAAAGAAACACGCTGAAAAAGCTGTGGATTACGCTTAAACAATTGTTCGTAACGCTCTTTTGCACTCAACATTCGTAGTTCATTGGCCAGTACTTCGTTACGGATGTAATAATATTCTGTGAGTTTTCGGCCGATATAATTGAACTCCATAAACTTAAGGTACAGTTCATCAAGTTTTTCTCTTTTTACCACTATAAGAGTTGTGTCTTCTAAAGTTTCAATATACTCGAAGCTGGGTTGTCCGGTGAAGAAACCATAAACAGAAATCAGCAATTCGTTTTCGAATAACAAACCAGGTGTTGGTTTGTTTGCCATCTTTATCAAGATAATACACCCTCGCGCCACCTGAAACAATAAAATAGATGGTATTACTGTTTTCTATGTGTTTAATAGTGTGGTTTTTTTATCGACTTTAGCAATATGGCTGTTCTTAATGATAGCCGATTTTAATTCCTCACTAAGTGGATGAATGGCATTGAAACAGAAAATAAATTTTGATAATCTTCTAAATAATCCTCTTGTAGCATATTTCTTTTTCAAATGGACGCTATCATTAAATATGGGATTATTCAAATGTAATATTTATATGTCTATGATGTAAGTTTAAATTAACATTATTGATTTAAATAACTGTCAATTTGATAACTAAATGGCTCAAAGCTGACAACTATCAGCTATGATTAATCTCTAACTTATAAATCACCGTTTTAAGTTCATCTGTATCGCGATCTTCACACAATAGAAATGTTGCTTGGTGTTCATTTTGACTGTGCAAGGTAATTCCTTCAAACTTATGATTTCCGGTAATTTTATTGATAAAATTTAACTTTAAAGTTTCAAAATTAATACTCCCAATAAAACTGCCTAAAATATCACCATCCGCATAGGTCGATTTGCTATTCTCTGCCGTGGCAATAAAAAATATATCATTTTTTAGCAATAACGCATCCGTAAGAAGATTCTACATCATTGATATTAGGAAGTTTAAAGCTGTTGAAGGTGGCATGCAATGTGTTTTCTAATTCTTTCCCCACTTAAAAATGCCGTTTTTTCCGTCTGTTCCGTTACCGCGGTTAAATAATAACCATTTGTTGCCGGTAAAAATTGCACCTTCGAGGTTAAAAAATCCTGAGCATCTATTTTGGCTATAGATTGTAAGTGAGTATAAGTTTTTGATAGGTTTTTTTGAAAAATCTTTTGTGTTTTCAGGTCAAATTCAATCATTAGGTTTCTTTTAGGTGTTGAAGCAGAACCTAAAATGTATAATTTATCGCCGTGCTGACAAAGGATTTCGAAATTGGGTTTAAGGGCTTAGGTATATTCTCGAGTTGTGAAAGCGCTGGATCAAATAGAATCTGAATCTTCCGTAATGCTTTGGTTTTAATATTATATTCATTGATATAGCCACTATTATCCCCAATAATGTACAATAAATCTTTATCAAGAAATAGGCCAGAAGCAGAGCCAATACCATCAATTTCTGCAAAAACCGTTAAACGTGTAGAATACATATTTCAAAATAACAAAAAAGCACCGGTTTTAGCCGATGCTTTTAATCTTTCTCTATAATTTCGTTTGATTTAAGGACGATGGACTTATAATTCCAAACTACTTCTTCAATCCTATTTCTCTTAATCTTTCATCAAGATATTCGCCGGCAGTCATATCGCTATAAGCTTTAGGATGATCCGCATCAATAGTTGATGGTAAAACTGGTCAAGTCCATTCACTACGTGGTGAAATAAAAAGGAACATAAAAAATGTGTACGTTTTCATCAATCTTGTGGATTTACCATGATGTGTTGTTGATTGTTGGTTAACCGGTTGTAACATTTACATTTACCACAATATCAGTATGGTGTGCTTTAATAGGTAACCATTCGTTGCTGCGGGTTAATACCTCTAAGCCATCGGCACTGGCACCAATTAATAAGGTAATCAGGTTAATATCTTCATGTGCACCTGCGCGCACCGCATCATCAGGAATCGTTTCGGGATTCTCGATCGGGAAATAATGTATTCCCCTCAAAATAGAGTTTCCGTTATGTACGTGTTTATCGAAATAATTGATCGGCAATTCAAGGTAAGTGGCAATGGCACGTAACAAATGCGTTCCGTTTTCTTCCAGTTTTTTGTAAATATCGCCTGTAACTTTATTAAATTCAGGTAGTTCTGTTAAAACCTCATTGTCAGGATATTCATTTTTTACCGGATCACCATCTGTTACTTCCTGACCAATTTGCCAAAACTCTTTTAAATCTGGTGTTTTAGCTCCTTTAGCAGTTTCTTTACCTGCACTGGTGTAGCCGCGCTGACCAGCCAATTCTGGTTTTTCGTATTTTCTTTTAATTTCAACCGGAAGCGCAAAAGCAGCCTTTATGTTTTCGTAAAGTTTATCAATTAATTCCTGGCTTAAACCATGATTGGTGATGGTAACAAAACCCGAATCGTTAAAAGCTCTCCCAATTCATCAGAAAACTTTTTACGCTCTTCTGCTGAACCATTGATGTAAGAACCTAAATCCAAACAAGGAATATACGGTGTAGACATAATTATTAAATTTTAATGTTGTACGAATTTAAAAAAGAATTGTTAATAAGTGTTGTTGGTGTATTATTTTGTGGTGTAAAAATTTATAAATCAATGTTTTAAGTTGTTAACATTAACTGCAAAATTCACAAATAGTTGTATTGTCACATAAAATCCATTATAATTCAAACACAAACTACAGTTTAATTCATTTCGTATAATTAGGTAGAAAATAATCCAATGAAACTGTAAGGTTAAAGGGTTATTTGCGACTAATAAAATAAACACACATGAAAAAAATACTTTTAATATTATTAGCTGTATTGGCCTTAAACCAGGCAAATGCACAAGGGAAAAAAACAGAAAAGGCTACATTTGGAATGGGTTGTTTTTGGTGTACCGAAGCTATTTTTCAACGCTTAAAAGGAGTAGTTTCAGTTAAATCAGGTTATGAAGGAGGTACATTAAGCAATCCAACTTACGAAGAAGTGTGTACTGGTGCTACCGGACATGCAGAAGTTTTAGAAATTACATATAATCCGATGGTGATTTCGTATGATGATTTATTGGAGGTTTTTTGGAAAAGCCATGATCCAACTACCTTAAATCGCCAGGGAGCAGATAGCGGTACGCAATACCGTTCGGTGGTTTTTTACCATACACCAGAACAGAAAGCTTTAGCAGAAAAAAGATAAAAGGCTGAATTGAATAAAACCAATGCATACGGCAAAAAAGTAGTTACAGCGATAGAAGCTGCGAAACCATTTTATATAGCTGAAAATTATCATCATAACTATTTCAATAAAAATGGAAGCGAGCCCTATTGCAGATTGGTTATCCAGCCTAAAATAGATAAACTGGAAAAATATTTAAAGCCAAGCTTAAAAATTAATAATGCAGTTTGAAGAGCCCTGTAATAAACATTGCAGGGCTTTTTTATCAAAATATTAAATATGGAAAATGTAAATCCTGGATGGCAGCAGAAACCAACAGCTATTTTAGCGAATTTAAAAAATGTGATTTTATCATAATTAATGTACTCATTTAGTTTTTTCTGATCAAGTTCGAGTAGAAGCTGGTCGGTTTTTTCTTTTAAGCAGGAAATAAAAAAGAACACAGTTAACAATAGAAGTAAGTTTCTAATGAGGAATCTAACGGTAAAAAAGATTTATAAAACTAACATTTTAGGGTTAAAAAAAACCAATGAGGCTTCTTCATGCTATTATCATTAAAGAAATTGAATGGCTTATTGTAGAATTTTTAAATTTATGCCGCCTTTAAAAGTATATTCGCAATTATTTTAAGCAAATAAGTAGTGGTTTTATTAAATTAATAATGGCTTGTAAGTGTTAGTGTAATGTCTTTTTTCTTTGGCAGATCAAGTACCATAAATTTTGGATTAAAATTTGATTAGAACTTGCTAAAACATTGGTGTATTTCTAATTTTTAGGCAATTTTTTTAAGATTTAATGCCTTAAAATTCGTGGGATGTTTAAAATCATTCTAAATTTGTAACTCCTTTAAAGTAAGATGACAAAAAGAAAAAGACAGTTGGTAAAACTGACGCAGATGTAATTTTAATAGGGGCTGGCATCATGAGTGCAACCCTTGGTGTTTTATTAAAGCAATTAGAGCCGAATCTAAGTATTGAGATTTACGAACGTTTAGATATTGCAGCAGCAGAAAGCTCTGATGCCTGGAATAATGCTGGAACGGGACACTCTGCTTTTTGCGAATTAAACTATACCCCTGAAAAGAAAGATGGCACAGTTGAAATTAAAAAAGCTGTTCAGATTGCTGAACATTTTGAGGTTTCAAAACAGTTTTGGTCTTACTTGGTAAATAAAGGACTGGTTTCTGATCCATGCAATTTTATCCGCAGCATTCCTCATATGAGTTTTGTTTGGGGTAAAAAGAATGTAGAATATCTTAAAAAACGTTACAATGCTTTAACGCAATGCGACCTTTTTAGCGATATGCAATATACCGAGGATACTGAACTTGTGAAAAGCTGGGCGCCATTTAATTATGGACGGCCGTAAAAAGAACGAGAAAGTTGCCGCAACAAAAATGGATCTTGGTACCGATGTTAACTTTGGTACGCTGACCCGCGACATGTTTAACAACTTAAAGGAACAAAGTAATGCTAACCTATATTTTAACCACGAAAATGCGCGACCTGAAAAAGAATAAAGATGGCAACTGGATTGTAAAGGTTAAAGATTTAGAAAGCGGAGACAAACGTAAGCGAGTAGCAAAATTTGTATTTATTGGCGCTGGTGGTGGTTCTCTGCCATTGTTAGAGAAATCTGATATTCCTGAAGGAAAAGGTTTCGGTGGTTTTCCGGTAAGCGGGCAATGGCTAAAATGTACCAATGAGGAAATTATCAAAAAACACCATGCAAAAGTATACGGTAAAGCTGCGGTAGGTGCGCCTCCAATGTCGGTACCACACTTGGATACCAGAATGATTAATGGTAAACAAGCGTTATTATTTGGTCCGTATGCAGGTTTTTCTACAAAATTCCTTAAAAATGGCTCGTTCCTGGATTTACCAAAATCAATAAAGTTTAATAACATCCGTCCGATGATATCTGCCGGATTACATAACTTAGATTTAACAAAATATCTAATTGAACAAGTAAGGCAATCGCCAGAAGATAGATTAGAAGCCTTGAAAGAATATTTACCAACTGCCGAACTTAAAGATTGGGAATTGGAATATGCCGGACAACGTGTTCAGGTAATAAAAAAGGATGAAAAACAAGGTGGCGTTTTAGAATTTGGTACAGAAGTAGTGAGCGCAGCCGATGGATCTATTGCGGCTTTATTGGGTGCTTCTCCTGGTGCATCAACCGCGGTATCAATTATGCTCGATCTGCTAAACCGTTGTTTCGCTGATGATTTGGCAACTGATGAATGGCAGGCGAAAATTAAAGAAATGATCCCGACTTATGGTAAATCACTCGCAGAGGATGCAGATCTTTGTAAAGAAACCAGAAGCAAAACATCAAAAGTTTTAAAAATAGAAACCACCGTAGTTGCTTAAGCAACAAAAATAAAATTTAAAAGGTTCCGATTTTATCGGGACCTTTTTTTTTGAAAAAAATCGACCTCTACCGTATTCTTCTGTATACCGAGGATGCGTCCCGCTGGGAAGGCTTGGGTTGAGAAAATATGATGTAGACCCGTAGTGTATTCCAAGGGCCTTTATTTATTGTGTAAAAAGATCAATACCAACAACCCACTCCCTTGGTCTGTGTCCTCACAGACCGAAACTTGCTATATCATCAATCGTTTGCATTACCAAACGTTCCTATGGAACGAACACAAATAACAAATTGTTATTTGCTACCGATGAGGCGTCCCGCTGGGACGGCTTAGATACTAAAAAAAAATAATGTCGACCCTGAGTGTAGTCGAAGGGCCTTTAATTTATTTGTTAAAAAAGATCAATACCAACAACCCACTCCCGCGGTCTGGGTCCTCACAGACCGAAACTCTTGCTATATCATCAATCGTTTGCATTACCAAACGTTCCTATGTAACGAACACAAATAACAAATTGTTATTTGCTACCGATGATGCGTCCCGCTGGGACGGCTTGGATCCTGAAAAAAATTGTGTAAACCTTGAGCGTATTCCAAGGGCCTTTATTTATTGTGTAAAAAAGATCAATACCAACAACCCATTCCCTTGGTCTGTGTCCTCACAGACCGAAACTTGCTAAATCATCAATCGTTTACATTACCAAACGTTCTTATGGAACGAACACAAATAACACATTGTTATTTGCTACCGATGAAGCCTCCCGCTGGGACGGCTTGGATCCTGAAAAATATGGTGTCGCCTTTGAGTGTATTCCAAGGGCCTTTATTTAATGTGTAAAAAGATCAATACCAACAACCCACTCCCTCGGTCTGTGTCCCCACAAACCGAAACTCTTGCTGTATCATCAATCGTTTGCATTACCAAACGTTCCTAGGGAACGAACACAAATAACAAATTGTTATTTGCTACCGATGATGCGTCCCGCTGGGACGGCTAGGGTTGTGAAAAAAATTGTGTCGACCCTGAGTGTATTCCAAGGGCCTTTATTTATTGTTAAAGGAGATCAATACCAACAACCCATTCCCTCGGTCTGTGTCCTCCCAGACCGAAACTTGATAAATCATCAATCGTTTGTATTTCCAAACGTTCTTATGGAACAAACACAAATAACAAATTGTTATTTGCTACCCAGGATGCGTCCCGCGGGCACGGCTAGGGTTGAGAAAAATATGGTGTCGCCCCTGAGTGTAGTCGAAGGGCATATTATTTGTTTCTTAAAAAGATTATATCAATAGCCCTTAGAATTTAACATAAAAAAAACGTCCAAAATTTATTTTAGACGTTTTCAATTCTGAACCAATTCAGGATTAAGATTTTGTTGTATTTAATTAAGCGGCGATCACTTCTGCAACTTCATCGGCAGAAATATCGCTGTGTGATGCTTCTAACACACAATCGCCATTTTTAATTAATAAAATTTGTGGCGATTGGTGTGCCACCTGAAATACCTCTGCAATCTTGTTTGAAATATCCCGGTAACTAATTAAATCTAAAAAATAGAGTTTTGTGTCAGCTGGAATAACTTCCCAATCAAACTCAAAATTCTTTTTGGCCATCAAGCTAATGGAGCAACGTGTACTGTGCTTAAATATAAGGCTAAAACCGCTCGCGTTTTTGATTTCATCAAGCTGTTCTATTGAAGTTAAGTTAACCCAAGTCATGATATTATATTATTGTTTTACAGAATAACAATTGCAGCTGAATAATGTTCTGCAAATGACCTGAATATGAGATTACAAATGAGTTAGATTAGTTTCTTCTGCGTTTACCTTCTGGGTAAGAGCCATAAGCAGGGCAAAGCTTAGAAGAACAAGATTCTAAAATGGTAATGGTGCTAAACACCGCCAATAGTAAGATGGCTACTTTTTTCATCGATCTGATAAATTTTAAACGTCTAAGGTACAAATATTTATTAAAAACCAAGTTTATATTTGTGCAGAAAAATCAGCCATTTTAATTGCAGTAATTGCGGCTTCATCGCCTTTATTACCATGTTTACCACCTGCACGATCTTGCGCCTGCTCTAAATTATTAGTAGTTAACACGCCAAAAATAACAGGTTTACTGTATTTAATGCCAACATTTGTTACACCCTGTGCAACCGCATCGCAAATAAAATCGAAATGTTTGGTGTCACCTTGTATCACACAACCTAAACAGATTACAGCATCAATATCACTTCTTTTACTTAATAAAATTTCTGCACCCACTGTAAGTTCAAAACTTCCCGGAACAGGTAAAGAGATTATATTTTCTTCTTTTACCCCGTTGGCCAACAAAGTTTTTAATGCTCCATTGTAAAGAGCACCGGTAATTTCGGCGTTCCACTCGGCTACAATAATTCCAAATTTATAGTTTGCTCCTCTTGGAACTGTAGTATGAGAGAAATCTGACAGATTTTTTAATTGTGTTGACATAAGGCAAAGATAATGTTATGCTGTGAATGTTAAAAACCTTAATGTTTGTTGCTTGTAACATTTAACTGGTAATGTTTAGATTAGTAAGATAATCAGATAAATTTTAACCGCTTATGGAATTTCAGCATTCTGCCCATCTCTATTAAAACGCAAAATCATCTTATGAATACATCATTACGTATAGCCACATCATTCCTTTTTATCTTTTTATTATCGTTTAATGCTTCTGCGCAGGTCAAGTACACACTGGCCGATTTTGAAAAGGTAGATTTCATTGCAAACGAAGGCAAACCAAAAGATGCGCTTAATTTGATCGCAAAAATTAATAAGCAGGCGCAAAGTGATAACAATGCACCGTTGCTGATCAAATCTGTTATTTACAGAATGATGTTTCAAAGTTACCTGGAAGAGGATGCTTTTGATAAAATTTTGATTGATTTGCGTAAAGATATCAGCAATGCCAAGCAACCTGAAAAAAGTATTTTACAATCTCTTTTGGCTGAAACCTACTGGAATTATCTACAACAAAACAGGTGGCAGATTAATCAGCGTACACAGATAGAAGGCGATGTAAGTACCGACATTAAGACCTGGAGCATAAAAAAACTCAATGATGAAACGGTAAAATACTATCTGTTATCCTTAAGGGAGAGTGAGCTGTTGCAGCAAACAAACGTTGATGTATTAGACGCTGTTTTGGCCGGAGATAAAAATAACCGAAAGTTCAGGCCAACATTATACGATTTACTTGCCCATCGTGCCATCGGTATTTTTAACAATACCCAACTTAACCTGACGCAATATGATGAGGAATTAATCAACATGAGTAATGTAGATTGGTTTGGAAACCACGAGGCCTTTTTAGGAATGTCAATTCTGCCCGATAGCACATCCTTTAAACCCCCAGGCTTTAAAATTATTTCAGCAGTTAATAAAATTTCATCAAAACGACAGCAATTTGTCGGCATTGGTTGATGTTGACCTAAAACGTTTAAAATTTGTAAAACAGAGTTTTAATGGCGATGGCTTAGAATTATATTACAATGCGTTGGATGTATTGGCCAAACAAGCTCGAACAAACTGAAGTTTATGCCGATATTTTATACGAGCAGGCCGAAATTCGTAAAAATGCACAATTACCGGGCGATACCGACAAACAAAATCTGATCAAAGCTATAGCGTTGGCAGAAAAAGCGGTTTTTGCCTATCCGAAAAGTATTGGTGGGCGTAATGCAGAAAACTTGATTAAACAAATTCAAAGTAGCGAACTATCAGCTATAACCAAAAGTTATATTTTACCTGATAAACCCTCACAACTCCATCTATCTTACAAAAATGTAGATACCATACAGTTTAGGTTATTTAAAACACCTGAATTTGAGAATGAATATGAGCAGTTTAAATACAAAGCAGATTTTTTAACTTTCTTAACCATAAATAAGGTTGTAAAACAATGGTCAGTTGTGGTTCCAAAAAGTACCGACTACCAAAGCCACACCTTGATTGATAAAATTGATGGGTTAGCTTTAGGAGCTTATACTTTAATTGCCCAAGCCATTAACCCAAAACAAAAAGATACCGTTTACAGCAATATCAATTTCAAGGTTACTATAATGGCCGTAACCAATAGGCGCAATATCGAAAAGCACGAGTATACAGTTTACCGGTTAAGTAATGGCACACCCTTAAAAAACGTTAAAATTCTACAACGGAGATACAATTACAATACAAAGAAATACATTGATGGTGATTTAATGATCACGAATGATAAGGGTTACGCCAGTACAAATGAAACCGAAAATAACATGGCCTATGCATTGGTAACACATGGTAACGAGGAATTGAAATTAAACATTAATAATTACAACAGTTATCGTGAGGATGTTGATCAGGAACGCATAATTCTTTTTACCGATAGGCCGATCTATCGCCCGTGGCAAACCATTTACTATAAAGGATTATGTTTAACGTCTGAAAAAGGAAAAAATAAAATAATTCCAAGTAAAGTGGTTGAGGTTTATTTTAAGGATGCCAATAGAAAAGAAATAACCAAAAATGAGGTTACCAGTAATGAGTATGGTACTTTTCAGGGTTCATTTACTATACCAATGGGTAAGCTAAATGGCAATATGGCAATTGTAACCACCTATGGCAGCATTGGTGTACAGGTTGAAGAATATAAACGGCCAACATTTGAAGTGGTTTTCGATAAGCCAAACCAAATTTATAAACTTAACGATAGTATTAAAGTTCAGGGTAAAGCCACTTCCTTTTCAGGATATGCTGTTGGCAATGTGAAGCTTAGTTATAAAGTTTTTCGCAGGGCGATTTATGATGGCAGAATAGATTATTCGCAAGGTGAGGCTATTTATGGAGCAACATTTTTTCAGCGGAAACAAATTGCCACCGGCAAAACGAGCACCAGGCAGGGCGGACAATTCGATATTAAGTTCTTTGCGAAAGCAATCAATTTAAACCAAAATTACAGCTATGAAGTTGAAATAGAATTAACGGATATAAATGGCGAAACCCGCACAAAATCAACAAGTATTAATGTGGGGCAAAAAGACATTAACATTAATATAGATACCCGGCAGGTTATTTATTTAAGTAGCAAAACTGACAGTATTCCATTTTGGGTAACCAATTTAAATAACGAACCGATAAAAGCCGATATCATGGCAGAGTGGAGTTTACTCCAGGCCCCCTCAAGGCTGGTGAACAAAAGCCCTTTTAATGCCGAAAGTTATACCATGAGCAGAGAGGAGTTTATTAAAAACTTTCCTGACCAGGAATATAATAATGAGTTGGAAGTAGCAAAATGGCCGATAAAATCAGTATCACTGAAACAAAATTTAACCATAAAAGATGGTCGGGGGAATTTAACTTTAAATCAAAAAAATATAAAGCCAGGTTATTACAAAATCAGTGTGTTGGCCATAAATGCTCAGAAAGATACAATTAAAGTTGATAAATATTTAGTGGTGTATAGTGAGCAACCAGCTTTAATACAGTCAAACATCGAATGGATTTCACCAGAGGTAAATGTAATCAAACCAACCGAAAGTGCGGTTTTTAGATTGGCCGGACTTGCAGAAAATACCATTGCCTATTATGAGGTTTATTATCGCGATAGCATTGCCGAAAAAGTTTGGATTAACCTATCGCCAAAGCAGCATATTGTTAAAATTAAACCCAATCCTGTTTATAAAGATGGATTTGCCGTACAATTTACGATGGTTTACCAGGGAACGATTTACCAATCGATGCAACAGGTACGCATTACCGACCCTGCAAATGAATTGAACATTCAATTTTTAACCTTTAGAAATAAACTTCAGCCAGGTGAAAAAGAAAGCTGGAAATTACAGATCAGCAATAAAAATGGCGAAAAGCAAATGGCCGAAATGGTGGCTACACTTTACGATGCCAGTTTGGATGATTTTAAAAGGATGGATTGGAACACGCAGTTGACCAGCGGCTTTAACTATTATTTTTACAACTGGAATTTTAATGCCAATGATATTACTAACCAGGGTTATTTATGGTTTTTAAGAACCCACAAAAATTATACTGTAATTGAACGTTGGTATGAAAACCTTAATTTATTTGGCTACAATTATTATGGAGGCTACAACAACAGTTACGAAAATTATATAAACAGCTTACATAAACCTAAAATAAAAGGTTTGTCGGCAGGGGCGAAACAGAAACTGGCAGCATTAGAAAAAGGAAAATCGGTTTATGGAGTGGTATTCGACAGCGAGAATGAAACACTGCCAGGTGTACAGGTAAGCGCTGGTAAACGTGTAACAAATACAGATAATGATGGTATTTACATTATTGAAGCCAAAGCAGGAGAAAAATTAAACTTTGCTTTTATAGGGTTTAAAAATTATGCTGTTAATATAGGCAGTAAAAAACGCGTTGATGTAATTTTAAAAGAAGATAGGCAATCGTTAAACGAAGTTATGGTTGTGGGCTATGGCGAGCAACGAAGGAAAAGTGTAACTGGCTCTGCTGTACAGATAAGAGGTGTTTCTGCTTTGCAGGGAAAGGTTGCCGGGTTGAATGTAGCGGCACCAATGGCTGAATCTGCAGTAGCACTGAATGATGAATCTAAAGATCCAACATTGCGTCAGGAAATTGAATCCCTTAAGAACAAAAATATAACCTTACGCACAAATTTTAACGAGCTTGCATTTTTCTATCCACAACTACTCACCGATGCCAAAGGTGAAATTAAGATAGAATTTACCATTCCGCAGAGCTTAACCCGTTATAAAATGATGGGCTTTGCACATACCAAAGATTTAAAAACTGCATCCATTACCAAAGAACTTGTTACCCAGAAACAATTGGCTATTGCCATCAATGCACCACGCTTTTTCCGTGAAGGAGATACCATTTTATTAAGTGCCAAGCTGAATAACCTGGCAGGAAAAAAACTTATGGGCAATGCCAGTTTGGAGCTAACTGATGCTTTAACCGCGAAACCGATCAGGATTTTTGCAATGAATGAAAAAACAGAAGCAGGATTTCGTGGTTGATGATGCGGACAACACTGTTTTAAAGTGGAAATTAATTATTCCATCAGGGATTAGCGCCATTACCTATAAAGTTGTGGCGCAAAGCGGCAAATTTAGCGATGGAGAAGAAAATACCATCCCGGTTTTAGCAAACGCGATGCTGGTTACCGAAAGCATGTCTATAAATGTACGCGGCAATACCACAAAAACTTTCGATTTCGAAAAGCTAGAAAAATCCGGCAGTTCGAAAACCTTACGCAACCAGAGTTTAACTTTTGAGTTTACATCCAATCCTGTTTGGTATGCCGTGCAGGCCTTGCCTTACTTAATGGAATACCCTTATGAGTGTGCAGAGCAAACTTTTAGCAGGTTTTATGCCAATAGTTTTGCCACCGGAATTATCAATTCAACACCAAAAATTAAAACTGTTTTTGAGCAATGGCAAAATACCAATAATGGGCAGGCATTGTTATCCGATCTGGAAAAAAATAAGGAATTAAAATCTATTTTGTTGGAAGAAACGCCGTGGGTACGCAATGCAGAAAACGAGGCAGCGCGTAAAAAACGTTTGGCTATACTTTTCGATTTAAACCGAATGACTTACGAATTGAAAAACAATTTCGAGAAATTGGAGAAAATGCAGTTCAACAACGGTGCTTTCCCATGGTTTACCGGCATGCAGGAAGATAGATACATTACACAACACATTGTATTAGGAATGGGCCAGTTAAAAAAACTGAAAATGATCGACGAAAAAGCCTATCCGAATTTTAATGTGATGTTGAATAAAGCCATTATTTATTTAGACGCAAAGTTTGTTAACGATTATAAAGATGAAGTGAAGGGAAAACGTTTTGGCTACTTACCATTACACTATCTTTTTGCGAGAAGTTATAGCAATCAAAAAAATACCACTGCCGATTTTACAAAAGCCAAAGATTTCTATCTCCATAAATTAATCGCCAATTGGAAAACCTTCGATACCTACCAACTGGCACAGGCTGCTTTAGTTTTAAACAGAAAAACGGAAATACTGAAGAAGCTAAAAAAATAATCACCTTATTAACACAAACTGCTCAACAAAGCGACGAAATGGGCATGTATTGGGCTAAAAATCGAAGCAGGCTGGTGGTGGTACCAAAACCCGATAGAAACACAGGCACTATTGATTGAGGCTTTCGGCGAGGTGGCAAATGATACCAAATCCGTAGAGGAGATGAAAATCTGGTTGCTTAAAAACAAACAAACCAACGATTGGAAAACCACAAAGGCTACTACTGCGGCCTGTTATGCCTTGTTAATGAACGGAACAGATTTATTGGCAGAAAGTAAGGAGCCAGAAATTACAATAGGTGACCAGAAACTGGCACAATTGCAAGAACCTAACCCGGTAAAAGAGGCTGGCACAGGTTATCAAAAATTAACCATCCCTGGTATAAATGTGAAGCCAGAAATGGGTAGGGTAGCGGTTAAAAATAACAACCAAACCATTGCCTGGGTGCTATGTATTGGCAGTATTTCGAACAGCTGGATAAAATTACACCTGCAAACACTGGTGTTAAAATTAAAAAAGAGCTGTTTATTCAGAAAGCAAGTATTAAAGGAGACATTTTAACGCCATTAACTTCGACCAATGTACTGGCTCCGGGCGATTTATTAAAAGTACGCATCGAAATTTACTGTGATCGTGATATGGAATATATTCATTTGAAAGACATGCGTTCATCGGGATCTGAACCTGTAAATGTAATTTCAGGATATAAATATCAGGATGGACTTGGTTATTATGAAAGTACAAAAGATGCATCAACCAACTTCTTTATCAGTTACATGCCAAAAGGAACCTATGTATTTGAATATCCATTGCGGGTAACGCATGCAGGAAATTTTTCAAATGGAATTACCAGCTTGCAAAATATGTATGCACCAGAATTTACCACACATTCTGCTGGGATAAGGGTTACGGTAAAATAAATGAATTAACTTGTTAAGGTAGCTGAATACCGCCATAAGTTCGCCCCATGGAGAATAATTTTCTCTCCAATCCAAATTTGGCTGCGGTCAAATTTGGATATTTTGTTTTTGGCCACAATAAATGCCCGGTGGCAGCGGATAAAATCAGCTTTTGGCAGCAGTTCTGCGAAGATCGTTAATTGTTATTCGTGAACTTAAAAGCTTGCCGACAAGTTTAATTTGTGTATAATTTCCTGAAGCTTCCACATATAAGATTTCGTTTAATTCCACCTTAATTTGTTCATAACCATCTTTTACAAATATGTATGCTGTTTTAACTTCTAGCCTTTGATTTCGCAGATTAAAGAGTTCTTGTGCCTTATTACAGGCCTTTAAAAAGCGTGAAAGTGAAAAAGGTTTTAACAAATAATCAACAGCATCAAGTTCAAAACTTTGAACGGCATGTTCGGTATAAGCAGTGGTAAAAATAACCATGGGTGGTTTGCTCAAACTTTTTAAAAATCTATACCGCTAATGTCTGGCATTTTGATGTCGAGAAAGATTAAGTCAACCTTATTGTGCTGAAGGTAAGTAATTGCCGCAAAAGCATCTGTAAAAGTTTCCTGCAATTCTACAAACGGAACTTTTGAGGCATGAGATTTTATAATATCAAGTGCAATGGGTTCATCATCTATAGCAATAGCAATCATGTTTTTATTTGTTCTTTGTGTTTGTTAGGCTTTTTATTATGCTGAAGAAGGAAGCATCTCCAACCGATTATCACTGATCTAACGACGTTCGCCTGTTGCTTTTCTGTAATTCAAGCCAGTTTTCATCGTTAAAAGATCCTTCATTGCATTCAGGATGACAGCACCAATTTAAATTCAATAATAAGAATTTTTACTAACAAATTGTCCTCATTTAGCCTCTGCTCGGATTGTACTGCCTTAATCCAACTGCAAAGTTAAATGAACAAAAAACTCATTGGCATTCTCCCGAATAATTAGTTCATGCTTCCCATAATAAAGTAACGATAAACGTTGTTTTACATTCTCCAATCCGATACCGCTTTTTAACTTTTCGGGGTCGTTATCGGCTTTAATATAAATGCTATTGCTTACATCGAAATATAATGTGCTTTCTTTAGTTTGTAAGGTTATTTTAATATACGAGGGCTGTTGCAAACTGATTCCATGTTTAAATGCGTTTTCGATAAAAGGAATTAACAGCATTGGTGTAATCTGTAAATTGTTCAGTTGTTCTTCAATGTGTGTATCAATCTTAATGTCTCCTGATCGTGAGGTGCGAAGCTTTTGTAAATCGATATAATTGTTCAGGTATTCTACTTCCCGGGTTAACGAAATTTTATCCTGTGTATTTTCGTGGAGCATAAAACGCATCATATCACCAAGTTTCTGGATTCCTTCCCCTGTACGTTCTGCATTTTCCTGCAAAGCGGTTCCGAAAAGTGTATTTAGTGCATTAAATAAAAAATGTGGATTGATCTGTGATTTTAAGAAATTCAGGTTAGCATCCGATTTTCCCAGTTCGGTTTTAAGCATTTGTATTTCACTCAGTTTCTCGAATTTATGTTTGTATATATACCAGGCTAAAGGTGTGGTAACGCAGATTAAGCAAATGGCATTTAATATCAGGGCAATCGGGATGGCATTACGGTTGCGCATAAACGCAACTAAAACAATTAATAAAAGCATCGAAACAATGATGGTAATGCCCACATTTCCCCAAAAATATCTTGCAAAACCCTTAAAATTTTTTCTCAGGTTTGGGATGATGTAATAGATGGCACAAAATGCAACGAAAATATTTACCGGTGGAACAATCACCCAGATCACCAGCAACTCATAATCTATTCTTACCGAAAGTACGGTTGCAAATATCATCAGCGTAATCAGCCAGATTTTGGTTGATGTAAAAAGTTCGGGAGTGATATTGTCGTTATAACCTTTTAAAATTGGGATTCTTTTCAGCAGTTCTAATCCCCGCTCATTAAAATAGGCATAAATGTTAAACAGTAAATAAATGAAAAAGATATAGGTAAAAGCTTCACCGAAAAATATATCATAGGCGTGCTCTATGTCATCATATTCTACCAAACGGTATGCTTCTGAGTAGGTGTTGGCTATCATCCAGGCCAGGATAGAAATGAAGGTAACAGAAACGGTTAAAATTACATTCATAATGATGTTCCGCTTTCTTGCCAAATGGGGCATCGAAACAAAATTGAAAAACAAAAAACTAAAGTAGAGAATGCTGATTTTTACAATTTCGGGCAAAAAGAAGTTTTGCATTACGCTATAATCGAGCGAGTTTTCCGAAAAACGGTACGAGCCCCCGGAGCCATAAGTGGTTTGCGTACAGATACTGATCAGCGCAAGGATATATAATGTTGTGGAAATCCAAAATTCAAGCTGATTAATACTTTTGGATTTGATTGATGAGGGGTTGCCAGATAGAATTTCCATTTGATTTAGTTTATGCTGCAATTTTACGAAGAGTATCTACATCAATATTTAAAATGTGATGGAAGTGCTAAAAAATGTGACGAATGAATAAGGTATTCAGGATTGTCGAGTTGTCAACTTTCCTCGCACGCCCGCTAGAAAGTTGACAACTCTTGATGTGTAGTCACATGTTACCATCTGACTAATTTTAGGTTAGTAATTGATATTAATGCGAGTGTAGAATAGTAATAACTCACACCGCCAACCGAATACCCACCACCGATAAACAATTTTACTATCTTTGAAACGGATTTTTAGATTGATTTCGATCATTCACCTCAATTTCCCACTTACTCATACCATAAATCACTCAATTAACATGACCGTTTACGGAATTCCGAATTGCAATACAGTTAAAAAATCACTCGATTGGTTAAAAGCACATCAGGTTGATTTTGAATTTCATGATTTTAAGAAAAAAGGCATAACCGAAGAAAAATTAAACGAATGGTGTAATGCTTTTGGTTGGGAAACCGTTTTGAATAGAAAAGGATTGACCTGGAAAAAACTCAGCAATGAGGAGCAGGCAAAAATAGACAACCAGGAATTGGCTATCGCTTATTTAAAAGAAAATACCAGTGCCATTAAACGCCCGGTTGTTGAGCAGAACAATAAAGCTGTATTAATCGGATTCGATGATAATAACTATTTAAAAACACTAACCTAATTCATTTGTTCTAATGTTAAAGTTTGTTAAATGCAAATTTTAAATGTCGAACTAAGTTACTTTTGATTATGTACAAACTGATCATTTTTCTATTACTTGCCCTGCCTATCGGCGTTTATGCACAAACGGTAACTACAGGTACAGTTTTCGATTATTCGAAAAAAACACTCTCACTTCCTGGTGTAACCATCAGAAATCTGAACAGTAAAAAAACCACCAGTACCAATCGAGAGGGTAAATACACCATCGGAGCAAATATTGGCGACCTGATTGAGTTTTCGGCCATTGGCTACCATACCGATACCTTATATTTAACCAATTTGTTAAACAGAACCATCTATCTTCCTACAAAATCGAATAGCTTAAAAGATGTAGATGTTACCGCAGTGCGGATGAACAGCCAGGTTACCGATGCAAAAGATCCGTTGGCAGAAAAATATACCCTTTTAAGTACCGGCGGTAACCTTAACCGTAAAAGAATGAAAGATAAAGTTGGTGGCTTAAACCTTAACCTTGGGTATGGTAAATATAGAAGGCAACAACGCAAAGAAGCTGATCTTGAAGAGAAAGAAATGTATCAGCAGGAAATTGATGAAAATTTTACCCCAAAAGCCATTACCGAACTTACCAAATTAGATGGTGATGACCTTAAAAACTTTATGATCATTTATAGGCCATCTATTGAGGCGGTAAAAGCAGAAAGACCATACCGTTACCCTTATTACATCTCACGTGCCTTTGCTGCATGGAATAAATTAACCCCGCAAGAAAGAAAACTTCAAGATTTACCTAAATTAAAGGCAAATTAAGAAGTTTTAAATCATAACAACCGAATTGTTGCCAAAATAGGTAACATTATAACCACATATAAATCTATATGTGGTTATTTTTTATATTTACAGCAGTATTACAACCTTATTATTATCATGAAAATGACTAAACTGATTAATTTTTGTTTAGTTTGTTGTGTTTTTGCGCTTTCAGCATCTGCCCAGCAAGCTACAACACCTGCACCAGCAACAAATTATAATCCTGCTGAAGCATTCGGACCATTATTTTATACTCAAAACGGAAATGAATTCCGTTCGGCAATTGGTGCGCCAGGGCCAAAATACTGGCAAAACCGTGTAGATTACAACATCACCGCCAACCTCGACGAAACTAAAAACATGGTAAGCGGAACAGTTACCATTACTTACAAAAACAACAGCCCTGATAAGTTACCATATTTATGGTTACAGTTAGATCAGAATACCTTTAAACAAACCTCTCGCGGGTACGCAATTACACCATCCCGCAGCCGTTATGGAGCACAGGGCGAAAAATTTGATGGTGGATATCAAATCCAGAACATCAGTGTATCGCAAAAAGCAGGTGCTGTAAAGTTTACCTCTTTAGTTGAGGATACCCGGATGCAGATCCGTTTAGATCAGCCTATGGCCGCCAATGGTGATATAGTTACTGTAAAAATGGACTATTCGTATGTGGTACCAAAAGAAGGATCAGACAGAACGGGCCATTTAACCACTAAAAATGGAGAAATTTTTGCCATTGCACAGTGGTTTCCACGCATGTGTGTTTACGATGATGTAATTGGATGGAACACCTTACCATATTGGGGCGGTGGTGAGTTTTATTGCGAATATGGCGACATTAACTTTGCCATTACCGCACCGGCAAGCCATATTGTTATGGGTTCAGGAGAGTTGTTAAACCCTGCCGAAGTTTTTACAGCTGAGCAGTTAAAAAGATGGAATGCCGCTAAATTGAGCGATGCTACCATCCACATCCGTAGTGAAGAAGAAGTAACTGATCCTAAATCGCGTCCGGCGAAAGATAAATTAACCTGGAAATTTAAAATTACCAATGCACGTGATGCGGCCTGGGCTTCGTCAAAATCTTTTGTATTAGATGCAGCAAGGTATAAATTGCCAAGTGGTAAAACCGGTTTGGCAGTTTCTGCACAACCTGTAGAAAGTAATGGTGCTGATGGTTATGGCCGGGGTGTAGAATATGTAAAATCTACCATCGAACATTATTCATCAAAATGGTTTGAGTACCCTTACCCAATGGCAGTTAATGTGGCCACAAATATTGGTGGTATGGAATATCCTGGTATTGTGTTTTGCGGTTGGAAAGCTAAAAAAGCAAGTGCCTGGGGTGTAATTGACCATGAATTTGGTCATACCTGGTTCCCGATGATTGTAGGATCTAACGAACGTAAATACGGTTGGATGGATGAAGGTTTTAATACTTTCATTAACGGAATATCGAAAAGCAGTTTCAATAAAGGCGAGTACGCAACTCCACCAGCAGATTTAAACAAAATTGGAAAGGCTGTAATTGGCAACCCGATTTATGAAAACATTATGCAAATGCCTGATGGAATGGCTGAAAGAAACATTGGTGTTAATTTATACAGCAAACCAGGTTGGGGATTGGATATTTTGAGAAATCAGATTTTAGGCGAAGACCGTTTCGATTATGCTTTCCGTCAATACATTAAAAACTGGGCGTTTAAACACCCAACACCTTTTGATTTCTTCCGCTCGATGGAAAATGGCGCAGGTGAAGATTTAGCGTGGTTTTGGAGAAGCTGGTGGTTAAACAGCTGGAAAATGGATCAGGGCATTGCTACTGTTGAAGCTGTTAAACAGGATGATAAATTGGTGGGTTACAATATTAAAGTGGTAAACCTCGAAAAAATGCCTATGCCAATCATCCTTCAGGTAAAAACTAAAAGCGGTAAAACTGAAATTGTAAAAGTTCCGGTTGATGTTTGGATGAAAAATACCAGCTGGTTGGTGCGTTATCCAACAACTGAAGAACTTGAATCAGTTACTTTAGATCCAAATAAAGTATTGCCGGATTCGAATCCTGATAACAATACATGGACAGCTACAGGAAACTAATTCCGCTGTAAATGGTATAAAGCCTCCTGATTATTAAAAACATCAGGAGGCTTTTTTTATTGCAAATTGCCGACGGTTTACCATTTCTTATCGGATAATTTAGCGGCTGATAAATTTGTAGCAAATGGAAATAGATTCTTTAGAGATCACCAATCCCGATGGGATATATGATCCCCGTGCACATGGCTACTCTCATGTAGCAACAGTGCAGGCAAACAGTAAACTGGTTTTTGTTGCCGGGCAAGGTGGGAGCAGAACCGACGGTGTTTTAAGCGAAGATTTTAGAACACAGGTAAGCATTGTATTTGAAAATATTGCGCTCGCCTTAAAGAGTAAGAACCTTAGCATGGCCAATATCGCAAAACTGACAACATTAGTGGTGGGCTATGATGACGAAAAACATCAGATTCTGATTGAGGAATCAGTAAAGATATGGCCAGATCAGAAATTTCCGGTTAACACATTAATTCCGGTGTCACGGTTGGCCTTAAATGGTATGTTGATTGAAATTGATGCAACTGCGGTAGGTTAACTGTTAAATCATTATAAAATATTAAGCGCATCAGTATTTTTAGTGATTATGATTGGTTACCGCTTATTAAGATTATAGGGTCAAATCATGATTAAAGCTTTAGGCTATAAGTGCCAAACCAAGCATGATGGTCATGAAAGCTCCCTGCCGTGGGCAGCAACCGATCATGAGGGTCATAAAAGCCTCCTGCTGTGGGCAGCGACTGATCATGATGGTCATGAAAGCCTCCTGCCGTGGGCAGCGACTAATCATGAGGGTCATGAAAGCCTCCTGCTGTGGGCAGCAACTAATTATGAGGATCATGAAGGTTCGGTGTTGGTAACATCAACTTATAGGCAACAAAAGCAGCAGTTTAAAAAACAAAACATGGAAAAACTAGAGCGTAAAAACGTTTATAAAGTTTACGATAAAATAGGTCAATGGTTTGCCGAAAACCGTTATTCAGTTTTAGAAGAAAAAGCTTATCTGGATGAGGTGCTTAAGAAGCTCCCGCTCAACGCAAGTGTTTTGGATTTAGGCTGTGGCAGTGGAAAACCCATACTGGAATACCTGCTAAGCATGAAAGTTAAGGTTTTAGGTATTGATGCCAGTACACAGATGCTCGAAATTGCAAAAGCAAATTTTCCGGATACGCGATTTATCCATAAAGACATGCGGAAGTTGGATCTGGATGAAAAATTTGATGCAATAATTGCCTGGCATAGCTTCTTCCATCTTCCCGTTGCCGATCAGCCTGGCATGTTCAGTATTTTTGGTCGGCACCTTAACCCCAACGGAGTTTTGCTTTTTACCTCAGGTACCGAAAGGGGAGAAGCCTGGGGAATGAACGGTGGCGAAAATCTTTTTCATGCCTCATTGGCTGTAGCAGAATACCATCAATTGCTCGAAGAGAATAATTTTGAGGTACTTACCCATAAAGTTAACGATCCAGAATGTGGCGGTGCAAATGTTTGGCTGGCGCAATATAAACCCCGATAATTTTGCCTTAACTTTGCCCAATGGCCGAACAGCAAAAAAATAACCCGTTACACGGTATTACCCTTGAGAAAATTGTAACCGATCTTCAGGTACATTATGGTTGGGAAAAACTGGGATCACTGATCAGGATTGATTGTTTTAACAACAACCAAACGATTAAATCGAGCTTAAAATTTTTAAGAAGAATGCCCTGGGCCCGGAAAAAAGTAGAGGAATTATATCTTGATACGTTTAATAAATGATAGCATGAGTGGGTTGTGCATGATTGAATTCCTCAGCGATCAAATCCTCCGTTCAATCATTACATCTTTCTTTAATTCGATTATTCAAACTTTCAATAATTCGATTATTTAATAACTTAATAAGTTTCAGCACCGGTAAATGCTAGGTTTCTGGAACTTTTTTAACTTTCCAGACAAAAAAAACATCTTTTTTTGTCACACTTTCCATCTTTTGGTGTCTTATAGCTGAAACCTTGAGAAAAGGTTTTTCAAACAAACTAAAGAAAAATCAAAATTTCAGTTATGAAAATCTATTTATGGATATTGCTGTGCGTATTATCTACGAAAGTGTTCGCACAACAGGCTGCCAGTATCAATGGAAAAATTATTGATGGGAAAACCAACCTTCCGATTGAATATGTAGGAGTTATTTTATCAAACACAGCCGACTCAACCAAAAAAGTTGGTGTAGTAACCAATAAGGTGGGCGAATTTACCATCAACACTGTTGCCAACGGAGATTATCAGATCAGGATTTCTGCAATGGGTTATAATCCGGTTACGAAAAAAATTAACGTAAACGGAAAAGTGCTTAACCTTGGAACATTCAAAATGCAAGAAGATGCAATAGCTTTAAAAGATGTTGCAGTTAGCGGTAGGTATGCTATGGCAACGGTAAAAAAAGATACTGTCGAATTTAATGCCGATGCATATAAAACCAGGCCAAATGCAGCGGTAGAAGATCTGCTGAAAAAGTTGCCAGGCGTAACGGTTGATAAAGATGGGAGCATTTTGGTACAGGGACAAAAAGTTACCCGTTTAACCGTGGATGGAAAAGACTTTTTTGGTACCGACCCTAAAACAGCAACTAAGAATTTACCTGCCGATGCCATTGCCAAAGTACAATTGATTGATAGCAAAACACAGGAAGCCAAAGCAACCGGAATTGATGATGGGCAAAGGGAAAAGGTTTTAAACTTAACCATTAAAGAGGATAAGAAAAAAGGCTGGTTTGGCAATGCCAACCTAGCCGGGGGTAATACCGATAAATACGGAACATATTTAAGTGCGAACCATTTTAATAAGAATTTGCAGTTTGCAGTTTTGGGGATGAGCAACAATACCAACGATGCCAGTTTTGGTTATGATGACCTGAGTAGTTTTAGTGGAGGAAACATCGGAAATATATTTGCACCGCCTGCCGGGGGAAGTTTTTCGATTAACAACAATAATGGTAAAACCACTATAGGAGGAAGCGGCGTTTTTGATAACAATGCCATTGGGTTATATACTACGCACAGTGGTGGCGTAAACTACAGCAACTCATGGGGCAAAAACAATAAGTTAGCCATTAGCGGGAGTTATTTTACTTACTTCTCTTCCGGTTTAGGTAATAAACTATCAAATATTCAGGATTTAAGCTCGGGCGATATCTTACGTACATTGGATAATACTGATCGGAACAGCAATAACCAAGCACACCGATTCAATTTCAAGGCAGAATATCATCCAGATTCGTTAACGGATATTGTATTGCGTCCGAATGTTATATTAAACAATAGCACCAACATTAACAACCGGACTTTTAATGCAAATTTTGATGCTACAGGAAAGGCAAACGATGGAACTCAGTATTATAACCAACATAATTTTACGCCTTCATTATTTGGCGAATTTACCGTACTCAGAAGGTTGCCAAATAAAAAGGGTTCAGTATCAATCCGCTTAAATGGCACTCAGAATACTTACAATGCCGATTGGCTCAACCAATCGCTGCTAAACCAATATGTAAACGGCGCGGTTAACGTTACCAATATTAACCAGCAGGCCAACCAGGAAAACGCAGCCAAAACTTATACCATTAATGGGAATTATGCCAGGCCTTTAAATCAAAAATGGAGTGCCAATGTAGCCTATGGTTATACGCGCAGTATTGTAGATGCCCAACAGCTTACTTTTGATTATAACCCAACCACCGATCGGTACGAAACCATTGTTCCTTTATTAACCAATACTTTCGATAACCATAATAGCCTGCAAACTGCTGGCTTGGGCTTTATTTATACAGGTAAAGACTGGACCTATAATTTTGGATTAAATGGCCAGCAAAGTTTATTAAATGCAAACGTATTGAATAACATTGGTGCTAACATCGGCAATATCGAAAAGTCTTATTTTAACTTATTGCCGAGGCTAACCGTAAATTTTAAGAATAAAGCCAATCAAACCATAGCCATCAATTATCGCGCAAGTGTTAATCTGCCATCGGTAACCGATTTACAGCCGGTGCAGAACAATACCAATCCGTTATACCAGAGGATTGGAAACCCTGATTTAGAAGCACGGAAAAATCATCGCCTGTCAGTCAACTTCAATACGTTCAGTCCTGATAATAACCACTATTGGAACGGTTATTTCCTGTATAATTTATCTTTTGATGATACAGGCAATGATATTACCTATAATAACGGAATCCAAACGGTTAAACCCATAAACGTAAACGGAAATTATTACCTGCGGGCAGGAACATTTTTCGGTATGCCATCAAAACTTAAAGGATTAAGGATGAACTATGGAATGAACTTCTTTACCGAACATAGAACAAACTTTATCAGCAGTGCTAAAAACATTACCAACAGGTTCGAAATCGGGCCAAACATTAATTGGAGTTATGATATTGATGATAAATTTAATGCTGGTATTTATGCTTACGTGGCCTATACCAAGATAAATAATACAGCAGAATCGGCAATTGATAACAAATATTTTAGTCTGGAGAATAACCTTAACCTGAGTTATGAGTTTATTAAAGATTTAAGGGTAGAGGCCGATGTGAACCATGTTGGGTCAGCCGGGCGTGCAGACGGATTTAACAACAATTATTTTTTGCTTAATGCAGGCATTAACAAGTATTTAATGAAACGCAGGGTAACACTAAGCTTAAAAGGGTTTGATATTTTGAATCAAAATACCAGCATTGATAGAATTGTAAACAGCAGCCGGATAGAAGATGTGCGCTACAATAACATTACCAGGTATTTTTACCTATCGTTAAATTACAAGTTAACCAAAGTAGGTGCAAATAACGAAAGAAGTAATCCCCGCAATACGGTTAATTAAGTTAAGCGTTTAAATTTTGATCAGGCCCCTGGCAATTGCTTTTAAGAAGTAAATGTTAGGGGCTTTTTATTAAAGAATTAAGAAAGAATCTTCGCGCAAACGTTTGTGGATACTTTTTTGATAAAAACATGCATTTTAAGCAGCCTTTTCCTTTAATTTCTTGAGAAGTATTCAATAAATAGGGGAGTTCATACCCATTTCTAAATCCGCCTCTTAATATTTGATGTTGTTTTGTTCGTAAAACCATCAATTCGTGGGTTTAATCAAACGTTTGCGTGGTGTTTTAATGGTTTATGCATTCAAAATCGCATAAATTAGGTACTTAAACAAAACCAATAATTGATAAGTAATTCGAAAGATGATTTACATTTATTGCGTAAAAATAAATGGTATATTGTTTAAGCATTCAAGTTAAATCATTACAAAGAAGATGGAGTTATCAGTAGCAGGCGATATAACCAAAGAAAAAACAACGCTGAAATATCTTTTCTTAACCTTTCTAAAAATTGGTTGCGTGAGTTTTGGCGGTCATATGGCACTGGTTTCATTAATTCAACGGATTATGGTTGAGCAAGATCAGTCTATCGATAACGAGGATGTGTTAAACAGCGTTACTGTAGCATCTTTTATGCCCGGCCCTATGGCGGTTAATGTGGTTGCCAATATTGGCTATTTGTTAAAAGGGAAATGGGGTGCCGCAATAAGTATGTTCGCAGTTTTGCTTCCTGCCTGTACTTTAGTGTTGGCGTTGGCCTACATGTATTTATCAAATGGGCAAAGTATGGCCTGGACATCCATAATGCAGTATGTTGGTGCTATTGTAGGTATTATTATACTATCAACCGGTTTACAGCTGTTTAAAAAGGAAATTGCCCTTAATTATGCTAAAATCTTCCTTTTTTTACTGGCCACAACACTCGATCTGATCAAAGGAAATTATTTAATTACAATTGCACTTATTGCTATTGGGGCAATTGCAGGTTTAATGCTTCGACCGGAATAAAGTAGATCAGATTAAAGTGATGAGTAGCTTTAAAACCAATTTTAAACTAAAAATAAAGTCATTTTCATTTATCGCCGTAACTTTTTTATTCATCAATCAAATCTTGTTTATTACGGCTGCATTTAAATCCTATCAGAACATTTTATTCAAAATAGCTACGGTTTTTTCGGGAATCAGTATTTCTCTTTTTGGAGGAGGTTATGTGGTAATTCCGATTATGCAATCGCTATTGGTTAAAGATTTGCACTGGCTTAACGCGAAGGAATTGATTGATGTAATTGCTTTTAGTCAGGTTACGCCAGGCCCAATCCTGGTAAGCGCAACGTTTATAGGTTTTAAGCTGGGTGGTTTTTTAGGTGCCTTTGTTGCTACCTGCAGCATGTTTATCCCTTCGGCCATTTTGATGATTGTGGTTTCAAAAATCTTTAATAAAACCAAAGACCATCCTTTTATTAAAAGCATGATCTCAGGAATTAAAGTGGTGGTTGTGGGGCTGATTATTTCTTCAGCCATTAAAATATTACTACTTCAGCCACGAACACTTTTAGTGGGCGCAATATGCATTGCTGCTTTAATAGTAAGCTTTAAATATAAATTAAGCCCTGTTTATTTAATACTCGGTGCAATTTTTCTTGGTACAATATCAATTTTTATATAATGGAAAGTTTTTTAAAGCCTGATGGTATTCAGATTATCGGAACACAAAGATCCGGTTCCAATTTGTTGAGGGTAATATTAGATCAGTCTGAGCAGATTGCCTCACCCCATCCCCCACATATTCTGGTCACCTTTGTGCCCTTGCTTGGTTTGTACGGGTTTTTAACTGAAGAAAAGTATAAGGTACTAATTGCAGATGTGGTAAGTTACGTAAAAGCTAACCCAGTGCCCTGGGATGGTGTTGAGCTAAGTGAAACCTGGATTTTTGAAAACTCAACAACATACAGCCTTTTCGAAATCAATAGATTGATTTATGAAACTGCAGCAATTGCCAAAAACGCAAGGTACTGGTGTTGTAAAAGTATGGCTAACGTGCATTATGCGGCCAATCTTGAACAGCACAACCCCAATTTAAAATACATTTATTTATACCGCGACGGGCGGGATGTTGCCCTATCGTTTAAAAAGGCAATTGTTGGCGAGAAACACATCTATCACCTGGCTAAACAATGGTTTACAGATCAAAATGCGTGTATTGAGCTGTCAAAGAAAATTACAAAGGATTGGTTTTTCTCTTTAAATTATGAAGAATTGATTGCCAATCCTTCAAAAGTGATTCAGGAATTGTGCCGCTTTTTAGCCATTGATTATTCAGAACGCATGTTGGATTTTCACCATTCAAAAGAATCGAAAGCAACAGCCAGCGCAGGCGAAATGTGGGAAAATTTGGCCAAGCCGATTATAAAAGACAATACAGGCAAGTATAGGAAAGAACTCAGTGCAGAAGAAATCGACATATTCGAATCTATAAACCACCAAACCTTAACCGATTTGGGTTATAAGTTAGATAGACCGGAAAATAAACATAAGCAAATCTCTGAAAATGATATTGAAGAGTATAACAACGAAAACGATCTGCTTAAAAAAAGCATACTTTTAAATGCCCGTCAATCAGATCTCGATAACCGGGGGCCACAATTAGCAATATTAAAAAGAATAAAATCGCAGTATTTAACAGCAACCGTTTAAAATAACATGATTGATACTATTGATATAAATAGCATACTGGAAATAGCGGTTGAAGCCGGAAAAGCAATTTTAACTGTTTACGATAATGAAGATGACTTCGAAATCTCAACCAAAAGTGATTCTTCTCCTTTAACCAAAGCCGATAAAATAGCAAATGATATCATCTGTTCCCAACTGAAAAAACAGTATCCTGCAATTCCTATCCTCTCAGAAGAAGGAAAAAGCATTCCTTACGAAGAAAGGAAAAACTGGGAATTGTATTGGTGTGTAGATCCATTGGACGGAACTAAAGAATTTATTAAAAGAAATGGAGAGTTTACTGTAAATATTGCTTTAATCTATAAAAATGCACCAATATTAGGAGTAATTTATATTCCGGTACAAAATCTTTTATACTACGCTAATGAAGCTTCAGGCAGCTGGAAACAAACTCCAGGACAGCCACCTTTAAAAATAAATGCAATTAAAAAGGCCAATAACTGGACGGCAGCGGTAAGCAGATCGCATGCTGATGGCGAAGAACGCGCAATACTTGCCGATTATCCAATTGTAGATTTTATTGCCGTGGGCAGCTCCCTTAAATTCTGTTTACTGGCCGAAGGCAAGGCCCAGATTTACCTTCGAACAGGCCCTACAATGGAATGGGATACCGCTGCGGGGCACGCAATAATCTTGTATAGCGGTTGCCACATGCATACCTTATCCGGGCTGCCGATGCTTTACAATAAAGTATCATTGTTAAATGAAGGCTTTTTGTGTAAAATAGATTAATAATAATATATGCCTGTTGAACTGATGTCTGAAAATAATATTCCAGCGCAAAATGGAATGGTGATCTGGTTATTTGGACTATCAGGATCTGGTAAAACGACCATTTCAACTTTATTGAAAGAAAAACTCGAAAGCGAAGGCTTTTTTGTTACCACATTGGATGGTGACGTACTTCGTGAAGGGATAAATAAAGATTTAGGTTTTAGCGAATCAGATCGGGCCGAAAATATCAGGCGCGCCGCAGAAATAGCCAAAATAATGATGTTGAACAATATTATTACGATTTGTTCATTTATCACTCCACTAGCACAGCACAGGGCATTAGCAGCCAATATTATTGGCGAAAAGTATTATGAGGTGTTTTTAGATTGTCCCCTTACAGTTTGCAAAGAGAGAGATGTAAAAGGTTTGTATAAAGATGCAGATCTTAAGCTGATCCCTAATTTTACAGGTGTAAGTGCCAGGTTTGAGCCCTCTGTAAATGCCAATCTCGTGATTAAAACCAATACAGAAAGTCCATTTCAAAGTATGAACAGGTTATTTATGGAAGTTATTCCACAAATTAATCCCAATTCCTGATCGCTTTCCATAGCAATTGCCTTTTTAATCATTCCCCATTCAATTTTGATCTTTGTTTTAAGTGCTGTTGAGGTGCTTAGTCAATCGATTGCGCAGTGTTTTTGCATTTAAATAAGTGCTTTAATCCCTAATATTATAAAAGCAAGAAAGAATAGCCCTCGCTTTTTTGTGAGCAGTCAACTATCAAACAAAACACTATGACCAAAATCTACGAACAAACCACGGAGAATTATAGGAAAAATGTTCCTATACCTGAACGCTCTTTTTTAACGACTCTTTTTAAATCTATTTATTTTTCTTTAATTCTTTTGCTCCCGCTGGCGGTTAGTGCGCAAACGGTGGTAACCGGTACGGTGAAAGATGAAAAAGGACTGCCGGCTGTTGGAACTTCGGTAACAGAAACAGATGTAAAAAACGGAACCTCGGTTGATGGCAACGGTAAATTTACCCTTACATTGAAAGGAAAATTAAAGGTTTTATCTTTCGCATTGGTTGGTTACAAAACACAAAAGGTTACTATTGGGGCTTCCAATGTGGTAAATGTAAATCTCGAAGAAGATTTAAATAAGCTGAACGAAGTTGTGGTTGTAGGCTATGGAACACAGCGTAAAACAGATTTAACAGGTTCCATCAGTTCAATAAAAAGCGATGACCTGAATCTTGGTGGTACAACCTCTAACATCGGTCAGGCAATACAAGGTAAGGCTGCAGGTGTGCAGGTGCAGCAAACCAGTTTTGCACCAGGCGCAGGCATGTCTATAACGGTAAGGGGTGGTAATTCCATCAATACAACCAACAGCCCGCTGTATGTTATCGATGGGTTTATATCCGATAATGGAAGTACGGTAAACCCGAACGATATTGAAGATATTCAGATTTTAAAAGATGCATCATCTGCAGCAATTTATGGTGCAAGGGGAGGCAATGGTGTTGTTTTAATTACAACAAAAAAAGGCAAGGCCGGTAGGGTAGCTATCGATTTGGATTTATCAAATGGTAACCAGTTTTTAACTTATAAGCCATCACTATTAAATGGGCAGCAATACACAGCTATTCAAAATGCAACAGCCATTGAAGATAGTAAGCCTGCACCTTTCCCATCATCTTTTGCCATTGCAAATACCAACTGGTTGGATGAAGCAACGCAAACAGCTTCTGTACATAACAGAAGTTTGAGTATCAGCAGCGGCGACCAGAATTCTAAAATTTATGTTTCTGGAAATTACCTTAATCAAAAGGGTGTTTTGCAGGGTACCGGGTTAGAAAAATATACAGCCAGAATAGGTGCGGAAAAAACACTTAATGAACGTTTAAAGTTAGGCGCTAATTTTTATGGATCAAGTGCCAAAGTATTGCAACAGTCTTATTCTGCTGATATTACTGCACCATTGTTCGGCTTATTAACCGGGCTTCCTAATATTCCGGTTTACAACCCTGATGGAAGTTATTACCGTTATCAAGGTAAAGATAATCCACTTGCAAGTTTATTGGAGCCCACAAATACGAGTAACAATAAATTGGTAAACGGAAATATTTCTCTAGATTATCAAATCATTAAAGGCTTAACTTATCATTTAGGGGCAGGTGCTGAGTATACCAACCTTAATGAGGGGCAATATATACCTAGAACTTTGAGTGCAGGCGCAAAAAACGGAGGCTTGGCCGCTCAAAAGAGTTCAACTACATTTAGGTGGTTGGTAGAAAATTATTTAACCTATAAATATAAAACTGGAGATCATGACTTTACTTTCTTAGCCGGAGTATCCAGCCAGAAAGATGTTAATGATTATTTAGCTGCGGGTAGTAAAGGTTTCCCTACAGATGCATATTTATTTTATAACCTTGGTGCAGGTTCAACCCCAAATGGTTCTGGAGTTACCATTAGCAATTTGGGCAACGGTTACAATAGCTTTAAAGAGGCAATTTACCTTCAATTCAATGTACGGCAGGGTAAATTATAACTATAAAGATAAATTACTTACATCATTTACATTAAGAAGGGATGGTTCTTCGAAATTCGGGCCCAATTACAGCTATGGATATTTCCCTTCTGGCGCTGTTGCCTATAAATTTACCGATGAGGAATTTATCAAAAACCTAAATACTTTTTCGAACTTAAAACTACGTGCAAGTTACGGCGTAACAGGTAACGACCGGGTTCCTAATTACTTGTATTTGGCAACTTTTACCAATTATAGCACTGTATTAGATCCAGGCAGTCCGCTGCAGATTGGTACTGAGCCTAAAACCCTGCCAAACCCTGATTTAAAGTGGGAAAGTACTACCCAATATAACTTCGGTATCGATATGGGTTTTCTGAATGGCCGTGTAAATGCAACAATTGATCTTTATGCAAAGAAAACAACCAATTTGTTAATTAATATTCCATTAGAACAATATTGGGGTTTCAACTCTATCACTGTAAATGCTGGTTCTATCCAAAACCGTGGTATCGAATTTCTATTGAATACGGTAAATGTTCGTAATGATAACTTTACCTGGAACACCAATTTTAATATTTCACTTAACCGTCAAAAAGTATTGTCGTTAGGTCCTGTTAATCAAATTTCTGTTAATACGGCAAATCCGAGTGGTACAGTATCAGGTCGCGAATTTTCAAGAGTAGTCCCTGGTCGTGAACTTGGTGAACTTTTTGGATACATTTATGCTGGTGTAATTAAAACAGGAGAAACATATGCTCCACAGCCAGGTTCTAAAGCGGGCGATCCGAAATATCAGGATGTTAATGGCGACGGTAAAATTACACCCGATGATATGACCTTTTTGGGTAACTCTACACCACGTTTTACAATGGGTTTTGGTAATGATTTCCATTATAAAGGTTTCGACTTAAATATCTTCTTCCAAAGCTCTTTCGGTTATTCGTTGTATAATATGAACAGATTGGTGTTGGAATCTACAACGAGCACAGATGCATTGAACAGGTTTGTTGCAGGTACCAATGAAAATACAGATATTCCACGTGAAGGGTATTTCTTAACTACCTATGGCAGTTATGTTAATTCGCGTTTTGTGGAGGATGCATCCTATTTAAGATTGAAATCAGTTTCTTTAGGCTACAATGTACCTACCAAATGGTTAGATCATATCAAAGTAATTAAAGGTTTCAGGGTATACGCAGAAGCCCAGAATTTGTTTACGATCACCAACTACAGTGGAACCGATCCTGAAGTTAACTCACATTCAGGAAGTAATTTTGGAGGAGGGATAGATTTTAATGCCTTCCCTGCATTCAGAACATTTTCTGCAGGTTTAAAATTGACGATCAACTAGTGTTACTTTCCAATTTTAGGATTAATAAAGATAAAAAGATGAAAAGATATAAGATTATTTTGGCGATTACTGCAGTTGTACTTTTGCAGTTTTCTTGCAAAAAGGATTTGGAACCAGTAGTATATAGTAGCTTAACCTTAGGCAATGCTTTTAAAACAAAATCCGACGCTATTGCTGCGGTAAATGCCGTTTATGCCCGTTTAAAAGGCCCCTCTGTTGGCGATAATTTTGATTATTGGACAGTTAGGCATTTTGCTTTGACTGATTTAACCACAGATGTTGGACATTGCAGCTATGGAGGAGATCCTGGTCAGTTATCAAATGTACAATGGAACTCAGCAAATGGCTTGATTGCTGAAGATTGGCGACAAATTTATAAGCTTATTGCAAATGCAAATAATGCGATTTATAACCTCTCTAACATGAGTGCAATTACTCCAGAAGAGAAAAGCCAATTCCTTTCTGAGATGAAATTTTTAAGGGCCGTAGCTTATATGGATTTAACCGATGCCTGGGGCCCGGTAGTTTTAGCAACTGAAAAAGATGTGGAAGAGGCGAGTAAATCACCTAACTATTTTGCCAACAAACAATTAACTCCACTTGATCAGATTGAAACATTTTTAATTAATGATCTTCAAGCAGCAGCTACAACTTTACCTTTAAATTATGTGAATAATTCCATATATTCTAGCAACGATGTTGGCCGTGCAACAAAAGGTGCCGCACTTAGCCTATTGGCTAAATTGTACCTGCGCCAGCACCAATGGCAAAAAGTTGTTGATGTAACCAAACAAGTAATGGATTTAAAGGTATACTCGCTTTTTTCAACTTATGAGGGGCTTTTTGCAGAAAAAAATCAATGGTGTTCAGAGAATATTTTCTCTGTTTTGAGCGATGCAAATGTTAATGGAACAGAATTGCTAAATCACTTTGGCCCACAACAACATCCTGTTTTAACAGACAGGTGGCAATATTACGCTGTAACCTGGGATTTTTACAACAGTTTTGATGATGCTGATGATCGTAAAAAACTATTCTTTCCTGAGTATCTGGGCGTGGATAAATTGGTACACAAGCAAGCTCCTACCTTAGGTGCTACTCCTCCGGCAGGTACTTTTTATATGCAAGATGTGGCCACAGCGAAATATGCTGATCCAAATGGAGCAAATACCTATTACGATGGGCATAGTGTAAATATACTCCGTTATGCAGATATATTATTAAGTAGGGCAGAAGCGATAAATGAATTAAGTGGTCCTAATGCCGAATGTATCGATCTGATTAACCAGGTAAAAGGACGATCACATGCCAAGCTTTTGGTAGCTGCAAACTACAACCAAACCACTCTGAAAGATGCCCTTTTACAAGAACGCGGTTGGGAATTGTTTTACGAAGGAAAAAGGAGAGCAGATTTAATGAGGTTTGGCAAGTATGAGGCCGTGGTAAACGGTTACTTAAAGCGTACTAATCAAACGCCTACAGTAGTTATGCCACGCGATCAGTTTTTTCCATATCCATTAAACCAGGTGAATATAAATCCGAATTTAAATAATTCTGGCAGACAATAATTTCTTACTTTTAATTATAGATAAAAAGAATATGTAGTTTTTGCTGCATATTCTTTTTTATTTAAAAACGGCTATCCCTAAATTTTAATATTTCCATTATATGAGGTGTTTATTTAAACTTGTTGTTTTACTTGCCGTGCTTACGTTTTACGGCTGTAACCAGGGAGAGGGCATTAAAGAGATTAAGCTAGGCTTACACAATAACAATGTGCTAAAAATACAGGTTGATGTGGTTGCCAATGCTGCTGTTGATGCCTATATCGAATACTGGCCAGATAAAGTTCCCGATGCACAGAAAGAAAGTACAGCACTGTCTAAAAATAAAAGTAACCACCAGTTTGTGCTGTGCAACATCATGCCAAAAACCAGCTATGCTTACCAGGTTATCACCATAAAAAATGGAACCAAAAAAGTAAGCAAAACCTACAACTTTGTTTCTAATGAATTGCCCGAGTGGCTTAAAGATCAATTTAAAGCAAAGAGTGCTGATGATAAGTTAATACCAAAAGATTTAAAAAGCGGATTAATCCTGGTTAACAAAAGGTATGCTCCCGGCATGGCTTACCTGGTTGATTATAAAGGAAGGTTGCGGTGGTACCATATGGTAGATAATGTTGGTTTTAAGGTAATTAATTTTACAAAAGATAAAACCCTGCTGTCGATTTTAGGCGGTAATGATGAGCCAACAAGTTATGGTAGTCAGATCTTGGAAATTAATTTGGAGGGCGATACCGTTCTCATGTTAAAAAAAGGCCAGGGTGATTTTAAACAGACCATTCACCACGAAATTTTAAAAAACCAAAAAGGGCAGTTGGTTACCCTATTTGTTGATCAGAAAATTTCCGATTTGAGCAGTATTGGTGGTAAGAAACAAGATACCATTAACGGTGATGGTATTTTGGTAATGGATAAAAAAGGAAAACAGATCTGGAAATGGAGTGTGTTTGATAGCCTTGATCCCTTTAGCGATAAAGCACTGCTTAAAACGAAAAAAGACTGGATGCACGCCAATAGTTTAAACTATGATAAAGATGGAAATTATATTATTTCCTTTTATAATAATGGCCAAATCTGGAAAATTGATGCTAAAACCGGTAAAGTGATCTGGAAATTTGGCAAAGGTGGTAACATTAAAATGCCAGCCAATACGGGTTTCTCCCAGGCCCACGCAGTACACATCAATGCTGAAGGCAACTTAATGTTCTTTGATAATGGAATTGAAAAACATCAATCAGGTGCTTATGCCTTTAAAATAAATGAGCAAACCAAAAGTGCAGGCTTAGATATGCATATTCAACTGCCTCCGCAAATATATAACGACCGGATGGGCAGCGCGTATCTGATTAACAGAGAAAACATTTTATGTTGCAGCTCAAAAAGGCATATTGTAGTCCTTACCAATAGAAATGGTGTTTTGTTGTGGACGTTAGAGGCTTCAGTGCCATCATATAGAGGAATATTTGTAACTTCGAATCAATTAAGTCCGTATTTAAAGCCGTAACCTGATGAAAAAAGCTATATTCCTTATTTCTGCAATAGTAATAAGCCTAACTTTTTCTGCATGCAAAAAAGGAAAAGTTAAAAACCTGAACAGTATTGGTTATGGCTCATCTTTTGGGATGTGTGCTGGCTATTGCTCCAATAACCTGCTTATTAGCGATTTAAAACTCACCTTATCAAAATCAAAAAACGGACAGCCTTCTGATACCAAAATCTGTAGCAAAACAATTTCTGAAGCAGATATTAATGCCATTAAAAACGATTTAAATATGGATAAGATCGCAGCATTGCCAGAAGTGATCGGTTGCCCTGATTGTGCAGATGGCGGAGCAGAATGGATCTCCATCAATGCGGATGGCAAACAATATAAAATTACTTTCGAATATGGTAAGGCGCCAAAAGAACTCGAAGCTGCGGTTGAGCGATTTAAGGTACTAAAGGAGGGATTTAAGGATTGTAATTAATTTTAACAATCGAACATAAAAGATTGGAGTGTTAACAAGAAAGATTTCCGCAAGCCCCTGAAATTTCCCTTAATTCAGCTCTCAAAGCCGATTTTTAGTGTACTGTTCTTGCAAGCTAAACCCGATATACGTGGAAAGCGAGTTTTTCAGGAGCTTGGAACATTAGCGGGGCGGAACCTCACATAGGTATTACTGAGTTTGCTTTCCAAAAAAATAATCACATTTATTTAAGTTGATGAAATAAATTCAGCATGACGAGTATATGAAAAGTTTCATCTGCAATTCATTTCGCAATAACGATTTTTAGTGTACTGTTCTTGCAAGCTAAACCCGATATTCGTGGAAAGCGAGTTTTTCAGGAGCTTGGAACATTAGCGGGGCCGAACCTCACCTAAGTATTGCTGAGGTTGCTTTCCAAAAAAATAATCACATTTATTTAAGTTGCTGAAATAAATTCAGCACGACGCTAGTATAAGAAAGGTTTCATCTGAAATTTGGAAACCCTTTAGTTCTCAATATCGACATAAGAATGGGAGAACCACAACTCCTTAACCATCAACTAGAAAATAATAGCTGCCAACTGAAAACTTTTTACGCTAACCCCTTGATTTTTAAAAAGAATTGTTCTACTTTTGCAGTCCGTTTTATGGGCTATCTGTAAGGATGCCGGGGGAGCGGTAAATTTTTTAATAAAAAACATAAAAAAGCACAATGCCAACCATTCAACAATTAGTTAGAAAAGGTAGAGTAGCACTGGAGTTCAAGAGTAAGTCTCCAGCGTTGGACAGCTGTCCACAGCGAAGAGGTGTATGTACACGTGTGTACACCACTACCCCTAAAAAACCAAACTCAGCAATGCGTAAAGTAGCCCGTGTTCGTTTAACGAACGGTAAAGAGGTTAATGCATACATTCCTGGAGAAGGTCACAACTTACAGGAACACTCAATCGTATTGATCCGTGGTGGTCGTGTTAAAGATTTACCAGGTGTACGTTACCACATCATCCGTGGTGCATTAGATACATCAGGTGTAGCTGGTCGTAACCAACGTCGTTCTAAATATGGTACTAAACGTCCTAAACCAGGACAGGTAGTTGCGGCACCAACAAAAGGTAAAAAGAAATAATCGGGAGGAAATAAGAAATGAGAAAGTCAAAACCAAAAAAGAGAATTATTCTTCCTGATCCAAAATTTAACGATGTTCAGGTAACTCGTTTTGTAAACAATATGATGTACGATGGAAAAAAATCTATCGCATATGCTATTTTTTACGATGCTGTTGAAATTGCTGAGAAAAAAGCAGGTGAAAATGGTTTAGAGATATTTAAACGTGCTTTAACTAACATTATGCCAGCTGTAGAGGTTAAATCTCGTCGTGTTGGTGGTGCTAACTTCCAGGTTCCAACTGAGGTTAGACCAGAGCGTAAAACAGCTTTAGGTATGAAATGGTTAATTTTATACGCTCGTAAACGTGGCGAAAAAACCATGAAAGAGAAATTAGCTGGTGAAATCGTAGCTGCTGCTAAAGGTGAAGGTGCTGCTGTTAAGAAAAAAGAAGATACGCATAAAATGGCTGAGGCTAACAAAGCGTTCTCTCACTTCAGATTCTAATTATTAGGATTAACAGATTAGTAAGATTACACAGATTTAATTAGAAGATTATACTGATTAGATAAATTACACCGATTTGTTTTAACATAATCGGTGTAATTATTTAAAATCAGATAAATCAAAAACATAACATGGCAAGAGATTTAAAATTTACAAGAAATATTGGAATCGCGGCTCACATTGATGCAGGTAAAACTACAACAACAGAGCGTATTCTTTATTATGCTGGTGTAAGTCATAAAATTGGTGAAGTGCACGAAGGTGCTGCAACAATGGACTGGATGGCACAAGAGCAAGAGCGTGGTATCACGATCACTTCTGCTGCAACTACTGTTGAGTGGAAATACAGAGGTCAGGCTTACCATATGAACATTATCGATACACCAGGACACGTGGATTTTACCGTAGAGGTAAACCGTTCGTTACGTGTATTAGATGGTTTAGTGTTCTTGTTTTCTGCAGTTGATGGTGTTGAGCCTCAATCAGAAACCAACTGGCGTTTAGCTAACAACTATAATGTTGCCCGTATCGGTTTCGTTAACAAAATGGACCGTTCTGGAGCAGACTTTTTAAAAGTTGTTAAACAAGTTAAAGATATGTTAGGTAGTAATGCAGTTCCATTGCAATTGCCTATCGGTTCTGAAGATGCATTTAAAGGTGTGGTTGATTTGATCAACAACCGTGGTATCGTTTGGAATGAGCACGATAAAGGGATGACCTTTACTGAAGTGCCTATCCCTGAAGATATGATAGATGAGGTTGCTGAGTGGAGAGAGAAATTATTGGAATCAGTTGCTGATTACGATGAATCTTTAATGGAGAAATTCTTTGAAGATCCAAATTCAATCACTGAGCGCGAAATCTTAGATGCATTACGTGCAGCTGTTTTAGATGCTAAAATCGTTCCTATGGTTTGTGGTTCATCTTTCAAAAACAAAGGTGTTCAAACCATGTTGGATTATGTGATGGAATTATTGCCTTCACCTCTTGATTCAGAAGGTGTTGTTGGTACTAACCCTGATACTGGTGCTGAAGTTTTATTAAAACCAAGCATTAAAGAGCCGTTTGCAGCTTTAGCATTTAAAATTGCCACTGACCCATTTGTAGGCCGTTTATGTTTCATCCGTGTTTACTCAGGTAACTTTAGATGCTGGTTCTTACGTTTACAATACCCGTTCAGAAAGTAAAGAGCGTATTTCTCGTATCTTCCAAATGCACGCTAACAAGCAAAACCCTGTGCCTAATGTGGCTGCTGGTGATATTGCTGCGGTAGTTGGATTTAAAGATATCAAAACTGGTGATACACTGTGTGATGAGAAAAACCCAATCATTCTTGAATCAATGAACTTCCCTGAGCCAGTTATCGGTTTAGCTATTGAACCTAAAACTCAGGCAGACGTTGATAAATTAGGTATGGGCTTATCGAAATTGGCTGAAGAAGATCCTACATTCAGAGTTCAAACTGATCAGGAAACTGGTCAAACTGTAATCTCTGGTATGGGTGAGTTACACTTGGATATTTTAATTGACCGTTTAAAACGTGAGTTTAAAGTAGAAGTTAACCAAGGTGCGCCACAAGTAGCTTACAAAGAAGCAATTTTTGGTACTACTCAACACCGCGAAACATACAAGAAACAATCTGGTGGTCGTGGTAAATTTGCTGATATCCAGGTTATTATTTCGCCAATCGATGCTGATTTCGAAAAAGGTGGTTTACAATTCGTAAACGAAATTACAGGTGGTTCAATTCCACGTGAATTTATCCCTTCAGTAGAAAAAGGATTTGCTGCTGCGATGTCTAACGGTGTATTGGCTGGTTACCCACTTCCTGATATGAAAGTACGTTTGATTGATGGTTCATTCCACGCAGTCGATTCAGATGCTTTATCATTTGAGCTTGCAGCTAAAATGGCATATCGTGAAGCTTTACCTAAATGTAAACCTACATTGATGGAGCCAATCATGAAAATCGAAATCTTAACCCCTGAAGAAAACATGGGTGATGTTATCGGTGATATGAACCGTCGTCGTGGTCAATTACTAGGTATGGATACCCGTAACGGATCTCAGGTAATTAAAGCAACCGTGCCACTTTCTGAAATGTTTGGTTATGTAACTCAGTTACGTACAATCACTTCAGGCCGTGCAACTTCAACAATGGAATTCGACCACTATGAAGCTGCGCCTAAAAACGTACAGGATGAAGTAATTGCTAAATCAAAAGGCAGAATTAAATCTGAAGACTAATAATGTGATGTGAATAGCGTTTTGCGTTTAGCGATGATCTGTCGCCCTACGCAAAGCGCTTAACGCAAAACTTAAAATAAATCCGGCTTCTGTTGTTAATAGCTCTAACAGGAAGCCATAATTAAAATAAGATGAGCCAAAGAATCAGAATTAAATTAAAATCTTACGATTACAACTTAGTAGATAAATCTGCTGAGAAAATCGTAAAAACTGTTAAACCTACGGGTGCAGTTGTAAGTGGACCGATTCCACTTCCTACAGAGAAGAAAATCTTTACTGTTTTACGTTCTCCACACGTTAACAAAAAAGCTAGAGAGCAGTTCCAATTATGCGCTTACAAACGTTTATTGGATATTTATAGCTCTAACTCTAAAACAGTTGATGCTTTAATGAAACTTGAATTACCTAGCGGTGTTGAAGTTGAAATCAAAGTTTAATTGATTTAAAAAAGAATTAAAAGTCCCGATGCAAATCGGGACTTTTTTTATGCCCAAAAATTCGAAACAAAAATCAGGCTGATCGGTTTTATTAATATGGAAAAGGATGATAATCAGCAAGAAGAGTTGCCAATTGAAGGTCAGGATTTTGCAGATCCTCAGGAAGGATCAGTACAAAAACCTTCGTCGCATGGGGAAGTTGCCAACCAGAAAGGCAGTGATTTTTCTGAACTTGAAGAAAGCAGAATGGAAAAACCACCTAAACACAGGTATGAAAATGGATCAAGTAAAGATGACCTGGACAGTGATACTAAAATAGATCAAAGTAAAGGTGTTAAATAGGCACGCTGAATGATTTTAGTATAAACTTTTTAGTATCGTCAATTGTTCTTAAAAATAGAAGCATCTTAAATAGCAACGACTATGGAAATGAATGATAATAATAATAAAGATGTAAATCCTCAGATAGGCGGTAGCCATGATGATGATATTGAGTGGGATAATGGCGAGGCTACCTACGGACACAAACGTGCTGATTTTAAACGTAAAGATCAACCAGATGATGCGCACCTCGCAAAAACTGAAACTGTTCGTAAACACAACATCAATAAGGAATTGAATAATGCCAATTTGAGTCAAAATGAAGATATTGGCAATAGAAATAAAGAAAAAGACAGGGGAATAAGCGGAAGGATTTATAGTCGTTTAAAAAGGGAATATTCATGTAGAATAATCCCTTAATAATAATTTTGCATTTTCCGGCAGATGGAATTAATAGGATTCTACAACTGAAATGCGTTAATCAAGTGGCGAATGCCCTTAAATCGTTTAGTCTCTGATTTTTGTTAATCTTTGTCGCGAATCCTACAGCGGGCGCAAATTTCAAGAACTTAAAATCAAATTGCAATTCTGAATTCTATAATTCGATTGACAAATGTCAATTTCGTTTGTCTTTCCGGATTTCCTGATCTTGTCAGTACAATTCACTTGTTTGTGAATAATCTCTTTTAATCTGATCCCCGTAACTTTTAACCCGATCTACATATTTAGGGGCCTGATCTTTCAGGTCATCTAACAATGATTTACCGTCTACAGCTCTTTTTTTCGTAGCATATTTAAAACCATAAACAGCTGCTGCGCCTAAAATGGCATATTTTAATAATCCCATAAGTTTATATATTATATTCCTGTATTTAAAGCGTGGTCTTCATCTGTTTCATCAATATCTGATTTACTTTTAAAATCATCTGATGAACTTCCCGTATGGCTTTCGGCACTTTCTAAGGTTGGGTGTTTATCCGGGCTGTTATAAGCATCATCGCTAAGCGAATCTTTTCCTTGAGTGCCCGAATTATCCATCCCGTCTTTAGCCAATGGATTACCTTCAATCAGTTCACTAGGTTCCTTGCCATAAGCGGTTACAATATTGGTATCATTACCTTTTTCATAAGCTTTCTGTACATCAGATTTTTCTGATTGTTTATCATCAGCGCCTACATAACCTTCAATATGTTCTTCCTTATTATAAATGCTCGTTTTCATAAGATCATCTGTTTGGTTATAAAACAGACTAAGGCCTAAATAGTTTGTTTATTATGAAGGAGCAATATGGGAGTAACAAAAAAGGCAGATATTTCTATCTGCCTTCGGGTTAACTTTTGTAAGGAAAATTCCTTGATATCTTCCTCATCATCCTTTCTACCATATCATCGGTAGAACTCATGATGGTATCATCCATCGTTTTAAAGAAACGCCATAACAGCTCGCCGTCTGATCCATTGTTAATGGTTAAAAACATTGTTCCCGTTCCTGATTTGCCACCAAAACCCCCAAATAAAACAGCAGATGCAATTGCACCAGCTTCAGATTTTGTTTGTTCAGTTTCGAAACGACCACCAATTACAGCGTCAACACCAAGTATTTTGGCCAGTTCATCTTTAGTGGTTTCATCTAATTTACCCAATACACCAGCTTTTTTCAATAAGATATTGGTTTTATCAACATCCTGAAAAGTTACCGTGTAATCAGAAGCTTTTCTTAACAAAAAGGTGTACATGCTGGCTTGTATCGATTTAGCCATTGATTCTTCCTGATTTTTGTTGGCATCAGGATTGAAATTTTTTGGTTGTTTCCTGTAGGAGATTTTTACTTCAAAAGGTAAAATGGCTACAATTTTCTGTGTTTTGATCGTTTCCTTTAATTTCGGACTTTCAAAAATTTGCTTCGAGCCTTCAAATTGTGCTTTGGTCAAAACCGTAAAGCAGCACAAGATAGCCAGCGTTAAAAAGATTTTCTTCATTATTTGTTTGTTTGATTTTGTAGCGAATATAGTGATATCTTTTAATAATGGTAATATGAATTTTACCTGAAATTTTATGCTTAACCATTTTATCGTTTTGTTTAACTTGCGCCCAAATTTTAAAGGCGAACGGATAAATGGAATGGAAATATTTACTTTCTAATAAGCGGTACGGGCAGGAACAATATGGTGCAAGTACCGATCGGGCACGTTCTGATTTTCAGCGTGATTATGACCGGTTAATTTTTTCTTCTCCATTTAGAAGGTTGCAAAATAAAACCCAGGTTTTCCCATTGCCTGGGAGTGTGTTTGTGCATAACCGTTTAACGCATAGCCTGGAAGTGGCCAGTGTAGCCCGTTCTATGGCGAATATCTTTTTAAATAGTGTAGAGATTCACAATCCTGAACTGATTAAGGAAGTGCCATTAATTAACGAAGTAGGCAATATTGTGGCAGCTGCAGCCCTTGCTCATGATTTAGGAAATCCCGCTTTTGGCCATTCAGGAGAAGCCGCCATTTCAAGATATTTTACCGATGGTGATGGCCGTGTTTATCAGAAAGACATGAGTGATTCGCAATGGCATGATCTCATCAATTTTGAAGGGAACGCCAATGCGATCAGAATCCTTACGCATCCTTTAAAGGGAAAAGGAAATGATGCTTATGCACTAACTTATTCCACTTTGGCATCCATTGCAAAATATCCTTGTGCATCTATCGCCGGAAAACAAAAAGGATTGTTGCATCGTAAAAAATATGGTTTTTTTCAGTCGGAGGCCGATACCTTTAAACGAATTGCTACTGAATTGCATTTGGAGCAGGAAGAAAGCGAATACCTGATCTACAAACGTCATCCATTGGTTTATTTGGTTGAAGCTGCAGACGATATTTGTTACAGCATCATTGACCTGGAGGATGCGCACCGCTTAAAAATTCTTTCTTACGAAGAAGTAAAAAATTATCTGTTGCCTTTTGCAAACTCAGCGACTATCGAAAATCGCTTAAAAAATGATTATGAAGATGATGATGCAAAAATTGGTTTGTTACGGGCAAAGGCAATAAATACTTTAACAAATGCGTGTGCCGGTATATTTTTTAGAGAGCAGGAAAAGTTGTTAAATGGTGATTTAAATCAAAGTTTAACCGATTTATTACCCGAACCCTATATTACAGCCTGGAAAGAGGTAGAAAGAATCTCGGTAGAACGCATTTATAATTTCTCTTCTGTAATACAGAAAGAAGTAGCGGGGTATAAAATTATGGCTGGTTTATTAGAAGAGTTTGTACCCGCTTTAATTCACAACAATACCCATTACTATAAAAAATTGGTTAAACTAATTCCCAAACAGTACCATACAGATTTAACTGATGTTTATTCCATCACCCAAAGCGTGCTGGATTTTGTTTCAGGTATGACTGATTTATATGCAGTAGATTTATACCGCAACATTAAAGGAATATCTTTCCCCTCCGAAACATAGTAATCCTAGCTATAATAATTGATTAATTAATTTGTACTTAACATATAAAACAGTACATAATAATCTGTTCGTGTAAAATTATAAAATATAATTTTTTGTAACTATTTGATAGTAAATTAATTACTTTCAATAAAGTATTTTCGAAAAGGCCTTTGTGTAATGTAGCCATTATGGGATATACTAATTGGTAGATTTGAACGTTTGGCCGCTGATATTTACATCTCTGGTCAAATAAATAGATCTCATCCCGTTCATGAAAAAATTTCTACTGATTGCTTTGCTAAGTTTAGTTTTGGCAGTAGCTGTTAAGGCGCAGGCCCCACAGCAGTTTAATTATCAAGGTGCTGCCAGAAACGCTAACGGTACTCCGATAGCAAACAAAAACATTTCCCTTCGGATTAGCATATTAGATGCATCTTCAACCGGTACCACACAGTATTCGGAAGTAAGGAATCTAACTACGAATGCTTTGGGTTTATATGCTGTAGCCATCGGATCAGCAGGAGCAACCGCAGTTAGCGGTACAATTGCTGGCGTAACATGGGCTAGTGGATTAAAATTTATAAAAGTAGAAATTGATCCGGATAACGGGAGTAATTTTAATCTTGCCGGTACCGCCCAGTTATTAAGTGTTCCTTATGCACTTTATGCTGCCAACGGACCAATTGGCCCAAAAGGTGATCCAGGTGCAACAGGCCCGGCAGGGCCTGCCGGAGTTGCCGGAGCTGTAGGTCCGCAAGGTATAAAAGGTGATACTGGTGCAGCAGGAGCTACTGGCCCTGCTGGGGTTGCCGGGCCAGTAGGTTTACAAGGTCCTGCCGGGGTGCCTGGAGCAACAGGTGCGCAAGGCCCTACAGGTTTAACTGGCGCAACAGGTGCGCAGGGAGCAGTTGGCGCAACAGGCCCACAAGGAATTAAAGGCGATACTGGTGCGGCGGGAGCAAATGGCTTACAAGGTTTACAAGGAATACAAGGTGTTAAGGGTGATAAGGGCGACAAAGGTGATGTAGGTCCGGTTGGCCCTTCAACCGGTGTTGCCGGAGGTGATTTAAAAGGGAACTATCCAAACCCTACAATAGCCAATATTCAAGGTAAATTATTAAATGCAGCTACTCCTGTTAATAACCAGGTGCTTTTGTTTGATGGTTCAGCATGGAAACCAGTAACATTGGATGTAAATCAATTGGCGGGTGCTAAAGCTTTAACCTCAACAGATTTAAGTGTAAGTGCAAATGGCACATCGGCTTTATTAAAAGATGTGGTAATCGACATTAATGCGGGAGCAGTAAGTACAATAAAACTCGCTGATGCTGCTGTAACTACGCAGAAACTTGCCAATGGCGCAGTAACTTCAGTTAAAATAGGAAATAAAGAAGTTAAGAATATCAATATCGATGATGCTGCTGTTAATACACTTCAGCTTGCAGATGGATCGGTAACAACAGTAAAACTTGCCAATGGCGCAGTAACTTCAGTTAAAATAGGAAATAAAGAGGTTAAGAATATCAATATCGATGATGCTGCTGTTAATACACTTCAGCTTGCAGATGCTTCGGTAACCACACCAAAACTGGCTGATGCCTCAGTAAACCTTGCTAAATTAACTACTGATGGAGTGAGCGATGCCAATAAGGTTTACATTACCAACGCCACAACCGGTAAGCCTGAGCTGATTAGCAGAACACTTTTTGCCAATGCAAATGCCTGGGCATTAAGAGGAAATACTGGTAATATCGACCAGAACAATAACTTTTTAGGTAATACTGATGATATTGCCATTAACTTTTTGGTTAACGGGTTAAAATCTGGTCGTTTGGGTAATTCTTCTGAAACCAATTTATCTTTCGGTTATAAAACGCTTACCTCAAATGTATCTGGTTTTTACAACAGTGCATTTGGCCGCGAAGCTTTATCGGTAAACATTTCAGGTTACGAAAACAGTGCTTTTGGTTATTTGGTATTGCAGCGTAGCTTTAGTGGGATCAATAATAGTGGTTTTGGTTCGCAGGCATTAGCCATTAATACTGTAGGTTCTAATAATACCGCAATTGGTACGCATACACTTATGGCAAATGGAACAGGTGTGGCAAATACTGCCATAGGTAGTTTAGCCCTCGAAGCCAACAATGGCGACAACAATACCGCATTAGGTTATGCAGCAGGCTCAAAAAATAGTGGTACAGGTAACATTTTTATCGGAAATAATGCTGGTAGTAACAGTACCAATATAAATAACAGCCTTATTGTAGCCAATTCCAATACAGTTTATCCATTAATTGCAGGTAATTTTACAGCAAACGGAGGGGCGCTAACCATAAATGGCACTTTAGCTGCAAATTCTACTTCTTATGCCCCTGCAAATGTGAGCACCTTAAATGTAAATGGTTCAGTTGCGGCAAGCATTTTAACCTATACCACAGCGGGATCTTTAACGCTTGATGCCAGCCATTATACCGTTAGGATAAAAAATGCAGGAGCAGCAGTAACCGTAAATCTTCCGGCGGCCTCAACTTGCAAAGGGCGAATTTATATACTCATAAAAGCTTTATCCTCCGGAGATGTTAGCCTCAGTAACCCGGTTCTATTGAACGATGATTCGAGCCTGACAACCATTACGGGAAATAAAACTTACACTATCCAAAGTGATGGCTCGGCCTGGATTTCTTTAAACTAAAGTAAGATGAGAAGAATATTCTATCCGTTTATTTTCTTGCTGTTCGGTTTTTATAGCAATAGTTTAAAGGCACAGAGTTTACCTTATGTTTTAAATTCGGCCAGTGGTTATGGAAAAATCAATAATCAGCTGTATGATTTTAGTATTGGAGAAATGGCTGTTGTACAAACTTTTCAGTCTGCCAGTACCACATTGACACAGGGTTTTTTGCAACCTTTTCTGATTATGCAGACCGATGCAGATGTAGCTATTGTAAATAATATCCTTACACCAAATGGCGATGGTAAAAACGATTTTTTTATAGTTAAAGGTTTGGAAAAGTATCCGAACAATAAACTATCGATTTTTGATAGAGGGGGAAGGTTGCTTTATGCCACTACAAACTATCAGAATAACTGGGATGGATATTTTAATGGGAAACCATTGATGGAAGATACTTATTACTACATGCTTGATTTGGGTGCAGATGGATCTATTAAGGGGTTTATATCAATTTTATATAAAAAATAACAGGGTGAGGAAAATGAAATGTTATATAGCCGTACTGTTATTTATATTTAGTACATCGGCATATGCCCAGCTTAACCCAATGGGTAGCATCTATTATCAAAATCAGTTTTTAGCCAATCCGGCAATGGCAGGTTTAGAAAAAGGAATCAATTTAAATGCAGCCCTTAAAACGCAATGGGTTGGGGTAGATGGTGCACCTAAAATCCAGTACCTTACCGCCGATTACGGTTTAACCAATAATAAGGTTGGCTTGGGATTACTTTTTTATAATGAGGGGGCTGGAGCCATTAACCGAACAAGGGCAACCGTAACCTATGCCTATCACCTGCCTTTAAATAGTGGAACCAACTTTCTCGATTTTGGCCTATCGGCAGGTATTATGAACGAATGGGTGGATATTGGGAAGGCAAAAGGCGACCTGGATGATGATGTACTGAACACTTTTAATGATCGGAAATTGTATTTGGATGGCGATTTTGGCGTGGCTTACCGCACTGATAAACTAACTTTACAAGGCACATTACCTAACCTTAAGCGGTTTTTTAAAAGAGATGTGTTGAGAAATGTTGTAGACCGTTCGATTTACTTTTTTGCAGCAGGTTACAAATTTACTACCGATAAAGTAATCAGCAGCATTGAGCCAAAACTGGTGTACAGAGGAGTACAGAATTACGACGGGATTTTTGATGCTGGTATAAATCTTCAGTTTTTAGAAAACAAACTCATGTTTAACGGCATTTACCACAGCACCAATAGTTTTACCGGTGGTTTTGGCGCCAATTATAAAAACCAGTTTTCTCTTCTTTTTCAATATACCACCAATACCTCGAAAATGCAGAATTACAGCAATGGCGAATTTGAGGTGGGCCTAAAATATAGTATCAAAAAATAAAAGCTTTTTTAACAGGATTGAGTACAACAAATAATCTATTTTAGTTGTGCTTCAGATTATCTATTCGCTGTTTTTTTGTTGAAATGACTACCTTTTAACTGAAATCTCCATAAACAGGCCTTCGATTACAAAACGTTTCATGTTTTGCCTTGGTCAAGTTCTTTATATCGCATTAAGGATCATTCATTCCGTCTCCGCCGACAAATATGGTATTTATTACGTTAATAGATCAAAAAGCCCGATTTACCACCCCTTTTTTCCCAATTCCACCTCTTTTCTTCTGTATACAACGTATATTTTTACACCCTTCAGCTCGTTATGCCGAGAACCAATATTGGTTATTTATATCCAATTTTCTTCGCATTAACAAATGAAATTGATAAATGCATTATTTATCAAAATTTTAACCAATTATAAGCACTATTTGAGACGGAAGGCCTTATTTCCCCAAACTTTTTTGAAAAAAGGTCTGCACTATTAATAGTTGCGAAGTATATGCCATGTCCCTAATGTTTCAAAAACGATCCGCAGCCTGAATTTACATTTTCTTAAGTTTCACAATATCATTAATCATTTTATGACAAAACAACTATTATTTTTGATTCAGGAGCTGTATTGCACTGTTTGTATTTGCAATCTGTTCTATTGGTAGCACACATGCCCAGGATACAACTGTGCAGGGTATAATAAAGGATGCCGGAGGCCCACTGCCCGGCGTAAGTATATCAGTAAAAGGAACCAGTACTGCCACAGTATCCGGCAATGATGGTCGATATACCATCAAAGCATCATCTGCCTCCACATTGGTTTTTTCATCAGTTGGTTATGCTCCAAAAGAGGTTAAGTTAGGCGGCCTTACTGCACAGGCTGGTATTTATAAAATTGACATAAGCCTTACTGCCGCAAATAAAGATCTTGATGAGGTTGTTGTTGTTGGTTTTGGAAAGCAGAAAAAAGTTAACCTAACAGGTGCTGTGAGCAGCATTGATGCCAAAGCTTTTGAATCACGTCCTGTTGTAAACGCCACCCAGGCATTACAAGGTAAGGTAGCTGGTTTAAATATCACCCAAAATAATGGTTCGTTAGATGCAAGTCCTACAATAAACATGAGGGGTATTGGTACTATAAGTGGCAATTCATCAGCAAGTCCACTTATACTCATTGATGGGATGGAAGGGCAACTGAACGTACTTAATCCACAGGATATCGATAATATATCATTTCTTAAAGATGCTTCTGCATCATCTATATATGGTTCTCGTGCTGCTTTCGGAGTCATATTGGTAACTACAAAGCGAGGTAAATCTGGCCTAACGCAGGTTAATTACAACAACAACTTTCGTATTACAAGTCCTGTAAGCTTACCTCAACAGCTCGATTCTTATAATTTTGCATTATACTATAACGATGCGAGTATAAATGGTGGAAGCGGTGCACGCTTTAGCCCTGAATACCTGCAACGCATAAGAGATTACCAGGCCGGCATTTTAAAAAGCAGTATTGCGCCAAACCCAGGAAACGTTCCGTATTGGCAGGATGGTTATGATTCTGGGAATGATAATGTGGATTGGTACAAAGAAATTTATTCCAATCATGCATTCTCCCAGGAACACAATCTTAGCTTAAATGGAGGCAATGATAAAACCACTTATTACCTCTCAACAAACTACCTTGATCAAAAAGGGCTTTTAAAAATCGGTGAAGACCTTTATTCCCGCTATAGCCTTGCGGCAAAGATCAACACTAAGATTTCTGAGGCAGTTTCATTGAATTATAGTACGCGGTTTTTAAGAGAAGATTACCGCAGACCCAGTGATCTTGGTAACGGTCTATATGCAAATCTTGCACGTCAGGGATGGCCAACTTTGCCCTTGTATGATCCGAACGGATTCCTCTATAGCTCTCCTTCACCAGCCTTAGGCCTTAGGGACGGAGGGATAACCAAGAATCAGAAAGATTGGATGTACCAGCAGTTACAACTTGTGTTTGAACCGATTAAAGGATGGAGAACTTTCGCAGAGGTTAATTACCGCACAAGAAATGATTTTAACCATTATGATGTTCAAAAAACCTACAACCATGATGTAAATGGGAATGCTTATCTATACAACCGAAATTCTGCTGTTTTTGAAGAGGGATACCGCGAAAATTATTTCAACTCCAATATTTATTCTGAATTCTCAAAAACATTGGCTGAAAAACATAATTTCAAGGTGATGGGTGGTTTTCAAACAGAGATGACCAGGCTAAGGGGGCTAAATGTATCGAGACAGGGCATTATTGTGCCCGAACTTCCAACCATTAACACAACTTCCGGGGCCGATCCTGATGGTAAAATTCAGCCTCCTGTTGTTAACGGAGATTATCAGGCATACAGCATAGCTGGCTTTTTCGGTAGGTTAAATTACGATTATGATGGAAAATACCTTTTGGAAGCTAACCTAAGATACGATGCATCCTCAAGGTTTAGGGCCGATCAGCGGTGGACTTACTTTCCATCGGTATCTGTTGGATGGAACATTGCCAGGGAAGATTTTGTGAAAGATAACTTAGCCTTTATTGATGTATTTAAGTTTAGATCTTCATATGGAAGTTTAGGAAACCAAACAACAACCAAAAACGAGCTCACCAGATCCTTATCCAACTTATTTAACTTTACCTGTTGCTACGGGTAACGGTAACTGGCTGGTAAATGGTGCACAGCCTAATACTGCCAGCGCACCCGGGCTGATCAGTTCTACACTGACATGGGAAACCGTAAAAAGCCTTAACCTTGGGCTCGACTTCGCTTTTTTTAAAAACAGGCTTACCGGAAGTTTTGATTGGTATAACCGCAAAACTATCAATATGCTTGGGCCAGCAACAGAACTACCTGTGGTTTTGGGAACTGCTGTTCCGCCTACAAACAATACTGATTTAAAAACCGTAGGTTTTGAATTGGAGCTGGGATGGGCAGACAAGCTTAAAAATGGACTTGGATATAGTGCACGTTTACAGTTGAGTGATAATCAAACTACTGTTACCAGGTTTCCAAACCCTAGCGGCTCATTAAACACTTATATAGAAGGAAGAAAGCTTGGAGAAATTTGGGGGTATACCACTATAGGTATTGCAAAAACCCAGGCAGAAATGGATGCCCACTTGGCTACTTCTTCTAATGGCCAGAATTTTTTTGGTTCACAATGGGCAGCAGGGGATATTATGTATGCAGATTTTAATGGTGATGGCAAACTTGACCAGGGTAACAATACCCAGTCGGATAGTGGAGACAAACATGTGATCGGTAATTTTTCACCGAGATATAATTTTGGGCTGGATTTAAATGTGGATTATAAGGGCTTTGATTTAAGGGTATTTTTCCAGGGAGTGTTAAAAAGAGATTTTTACACACCTAGTGCCTACTTTTTTGGTGCTACGGATGTAATCTGGTTTTCAACCGGACTTAAAGAGCATTTGGATTATTTCCGTGCAGACCCTAACAATCCATTAGGCCAAAACCTTGATGCTTATTACGCCAGGCCAATATTTGGAACTTTAAAAAATCAGGCTGTTCAAACCCGGTATCTACAGGATGCATCTTATATCCGCTTAAAAAACCTGCAACTTGGCTACTCGCTTCCAGTGCCATTAGTGAAAAAATTAGGGTTGGAAAAGGTTAGGGTATATGCTTCCGGAGAAAACCTGTGGACGGCTACAAAGCTAACGAAGATTTTTGATCCTGAAACCATTGATTATCAGCCTGGAGATTCAAGATCCAACGGTAATGTTTATCCAATCACCAAGGCACTATCCTTCGGTCTAAGTGTCACTTTTTAATATAAGACGATGAAAAATTTTAACAAAATAAGCCAGCTTTGGGCTGGAGCAATACTTTTAGTGCTTGTTTCCGTTTCATGTAAGAAATACCTTGATCAGGAACCATTATCAACTATAAGTCCGGAAAAATACTTACAGGAAGAGTCGCAACTAGGTGCCTACGCAATAACACGTTATACCGATATCCTCCCTTCTCATACCAATTATTCATTCGGAACTTTTGGAATTGATGCCAATACAGATAACATGGCAACCACTTCTATGGACAATAGATATGCACCCGGGCTTTTCAAAGTTGGATCATCAGGAGGCGACTGGGATTTTAGCAACATTTATCAGTTAAACTATTTTCTTCAGGATGTGGTTCCCAAATGGAAAACCGGAAAAATAGGTGGTAGTGAAGATAAAATTAAACAATATATAGGAGAAGTTTACTTTTTAAGGGCCTATGTTTATTTCTCAAAACTGCAGGCATTAGGCGATTTTCCCATCATTAAAACCACTTTAAGTGATGATGCGGCAAAATTGAAAGAGGCAAGCAGAAGAATGCCAAGAACTGAGGTTGCCCGCTTTATACTTGCTGATCTTGATTCGGCAGCAATGTTGATGAACAATTCTGATGGATCTAAAAACCGCCTTTCTAAAAACTGTGCACTGTTGTTAAAATCAAGGGTTGGTCTATATGAAGGTACCTGGCTTAAATATTTTAAAGGCACCGCTTTTGTACCTAACGGACCAAGCTGGCCAGGCGCAAACAAGGCTTATAATGCAGGCTATCAGTTTAAAGCTGGAAGCATTGAAGCCGAATCACAGTTTTTTTTAAGTGAATCAATGTCTGCAGCTAAGGCAGTGGCAGATGCTGTTCAGTTGGTAACAAACACAGGGATTATTGAATCGGCCAATAATGAAAATCCGTATTTCAATATGTTTAGTAACGTAAATATGGCTGGGTACAGTGAAGTTTTGCTTTGGAGACAATATTCAGTAAATATAACCCATAACGTTCCTGTGTATGCGCAATTGGGCAATAATTCTGTAGGGTTAACCAGAAGTATGGTAGAAAGTTTCCTTATGGCAAACGGACTTCCAATTTATGCACCAGGTAGCGGCTACAAAGGTGATGATTACATTAAAGATGTAAGAGAAGGCAGGGATGGCCGTCTAAACCTTTTCTTAAAAGAACCAGGACAAAAAAATCAACTGGTAAACATCGGAGCAGGCAGTCATGGAACCACTATAGAGCCTATACCTGCTATAGATCAATCAAGCGCTGAAAAAAAATATTCAACAGGCTACACCATTAGAAAAGGCTTGAGTTATGATGGTGCCCAAACCAATAATGGGGGAGGTTATACCGGAAGTGTAACTTTTAGGGCTACCGAAGCGTATCTAAACTATATTGAAGCCGATTTTGAGCGAAACGGTGTATTGGATGCAGTTTCCGTTGGTTATTGGCAACAGATAAGAACCAGGGCAAAGGTTGATCCTGATTTTAATAAAACCATTGCTGCAACCAACATGAACCTTGAAAAAAAGGACTGGGGAGCTTACTCAAATGGTGTTTTGGTTAGTCCAACTCTTTATAACATCCGACGCGAAAGGCGCAATGAGCTTATGGCTGAAGGGTTAAGATTTATGGACCTTAAAAGATGGAGAGCTATGGATCAGATGATTTCTACGCCAGACCATATTGAAGGATTTAAATTATGGGGGCCGATGAAAGACTGGTACAAGCCGGCCCAGCTTGCTTCTGGTGCATCAAACCCTGGAGCAATCGTATCAGATCCGGCTTTAAGTTTATACCTCAGACCTTATGAGATTTATGGCAACAATGAATCTTACAAAGGCGTACGGTGGACGATGGCGCATTACTTAAATCCAATTGCTGCACAGCATTTCATTATTACTGCAGAAAATGGAGATTCTAATTCGGCTGTGATCTATCAAAACCCTGGCTGGCCCGTTAATGGCGGTGCTGCGGCTATCGGTTTTTAAATAAAGCTTAAAGATTGGAGAAGTGTGATCAGTATTATTCTTCTCCAATCTGTTAATAATAAATCGGTTAATTATTAAATTTTAATAAAATCTACACGAATATCTAAATAAAAAACCTTTTACATTATATTTTGATGTCTAGCCCGACAAATGAAATTAGAGGCATTTGCTTTCTAATATTGCATATATATATTATAGGAGATTTTCTAAACGGATGAGCTTGCTCACTGGATGCTAATCTCAACGCTTAAAAATACCTACATCTAACCATTTATATCAAGTTATTCTTAACCTATGAAAACATTAAAAATCTCATCAACGATGATTGCATTTTTGCTATTCATCTGTACGGTATTGAGTTGCCGAAAAACCCCTGATCAGGCTGAAGCCCAGCTCGAACAGTTCAAAACACAAAAAAACAATAAGCTTAGCGCAACAAATTTTACTGCCGACCCAAATGCCAGTTTCTACACCGGAGGAGATATGTACGACACAAATGGAAACATTGTACATGCAGTTGAAGGAGGAATAATCAAAGTTGGAAACCTTTATTATTTGTGGGGAATGGATAGATCGGATAACAACTATACCTTCAAAGGTGTAAATATTTACTCATCTGCAGATTTGAAAAACTGGACATTCGTAAATACCATTCTAAAAAACTCAACCCATGGCGATCTTGCTGCTGGTTCAGTTGTAGAGCGGCCGAAGTTATTGCACAATACCACAACAGGGCAGTTTGTATTATGGGTACATTACGAGGGTTGGGGAGCATATGGAACAGCAGAAGTAGGTTATGCAACCAGCAGCACCATAGGTGGTAACTACAATTGGCAGGGCCATTATCGCCCATTAGGCCTGGATAGCCGCGACATGAATGTTTATAAGGATACGGATGGAAAAGCATATATGATTAGCAGTGTAAGTGTAAACTCCCAGGTAGCAATTATGGAGCTTAACTCATCGTACACCGGCCATACACGTGTAGTATACCGCGGATCGGAAGTAAGCTGTGAAGGTCATGCCCTGTTTAAATCGGGCAATACTTATTTCCTGGTCGAATCCAAATGCTCTGGTTGGGATACAAATGATAACCATTATTATACTTCAACTTCACTGGCCGGCCCATGGACTTACCGTGGATTGATCGCTCCGAATGGTGCAAAAACTTATCAATCACAAATTACAAATGCTTTTCCTGTATCAGGCTCAGATCGAACAACATGGGTATATCTTGGCGACCGCTGGTCAACATGGGATATGGCTTCTACCAGGTTGGTCATTTTACCCTTTCAGCTTTCAGGAACTACGCTTAGCCTTCCCTGGTACGATCAATGGTCGGCAAATACGGCTACTGGCAACGTTACGGTTTCACCTGCAATACAATTTGATGGTCAAGTAAAGATTATTAACCGGAAATCTGGGAGGGCAATGGAAGTTGGCGATTGGTTGCAAAGCGATAATGCTTCAATAAAGCAATACGACTATCTGGGAGGCAATAACCAACGGTGGACAATAACCAATTTGGGTCGTGGAGAATTCAGGATTAGTAATGTGCATAGTGGAAAATCGCTCGAAGTACCTAATTCAACAAGAAATACAGGTACAAATGCCACCCAATATACCTGGAATAATGGTTTTAATCAGAAATGGCACATTATCCCTTGCAAGGGAGGTTACTTTAGATTTATAAACGTTAATACTTTAGGAAAAACACTGGGTATTAGAGATGCATCAACCGCTAATAGTGCTGATGTAGTTATCAATGAGTTTAGGTTTGAAGAAGATGCGCAATGGCAGATATTGCCTGCATCCAACTAACTTTCGATAACGAACAAAAGAATCAATTAAAAGCGCAGAATAGTTTTTTAGAATAGATAGCGATAAATCGTTGTTGCGAGGAGGAAACGGAGAAGCAAGCTTACAAATGTTGCCAATAGCTAACGTTTTGAGCTTGCTTCCTGCTTCGCAATAACGATCGCTCTATGAAATCTACCATCAATAGCCAGTTGAAAAGATAATATTTTAGGTTTTCCCCTGCTAAAATCTTTTATATTCAAAACGGGCAACACGTAATTAGTTAAAGCTTAATTATTCTGTTTGAACGACTCCCCGGCAGAAAAAATAGAATTTTTTCGCCTATCTTCCTCTGCCTTCATCCCATTTATTACGCTCATCTTGCAGTTCGCGTGCCAGTTTCATTTCTTTATCTTTAGCTTTTACCTTGTGCGCCTGAAACTCATCGGCTACCTCTTGGTAAAGGGCTGTTCTGTATTTAGCTTCGTGCCTAAACTTACCCGATTGGAAAATTACAAATGCTAAACCTATCCCTAGTATAATGATAATGGCCCAAACAATTGTGTTGTAGGTACCCTTATCAAAAGATATTCCTAAAAATTTAATTTCATTAACAGCGGCATTGGCATTGGCCAACGAACTTTCTTTGCCATTTACCTCACCTTTTAAGGTCGAAATGTTACCAGCCTGAGATTTAATTTCCTGCCTGGCCTCTTGTAACTGTTTGCGTTCTTTCCTTAATGTATCGTTAACACTTTTCCATAAGGATGATAATCTTGACGGATTGATCAGCCTTGCGCCATACAAACTTTTAGATTTTTTTAACATGAACTGATACTGTCCGTTTAAAGATGGATCAGTATTTTTAGTTGTGTCGGGCAAAGCTTGTCCAAACGCAACGTTTAAAAATAGCATAGCGCCTAAAAACAATAGGGTGTGTTTAATTTTCTGCATAGTTAAATATAGGTGTTAGAATGTAAAACTACATTTTTATCCATTTCCCGGTTAATAAATTTTGTTTAAGGTTTAGGAAAAGTGTAAAACCGTTTGCTGTTTAACATTCTAAATAACAATTTTATCACAGTTTTATTATAAATTTATTTGCGATAGGTTACATTTGTTCCATGCAAATAGGAATTATTGGTTTAGGCGATATGGGCAAATTGTACGCACTATCGTTTGTAAACGCTGGTTACAAGGTATGTGGAGCAGATATGCCTTTACGTTTTACCGAGCTAAAAAATGAATTAGTACCAAAAGGAATCGAGGTTTTAATTGATGGCCATGAGGTTGCCCGCAAATCAGACTTTATTATCTATTGCGTTGAAGCTGAAAAAATTGATGAGGTAGTAGCCGTATTTGCACGATCTACTAAATATGGTGCAATAGTAGCCGGACAAACATCTGTTAAGCATCCTGAAATTGCAGCTTTCGAAAAACATTTGCCAGAAGATACCCAGATTGTAACCTGCCATTCTTTGCACGGTCCGGCATTTAGTCCGGAGGGTCAAACCCTTGTTGTAGTGCGTCACCGTGCTACCGATGCCGTTTACGCCAAAGCTTTGGAAATATATAAATCTTTAAAATCGAACATTATTGAAATGGACGATTACAGGGAGCACGACCGCATTGTGGCCGATACTCAGGCGGTTACGCACATGGGTTTCGAAAGTATGGGTTCTGCATGGAAAAACGCAGGTTTTTTCCCTTGGGACAATCCTGCCTATGCAGGTGGAATAGATAATGTTAAAATTTTGACCACATTAAGGATTTTCAGCTACAAATCGCACATTTATGCAGGTTTGGCTATTTTAAATCCTTATGCGCAAAAACAGGTAAAATATTACGCACAAGCAGAATCAGAACTGTTTAAATTGATGATCTGTGAAAATGAGGCCGAGTTTAGAGAAAAGATTTATGCCGCCCGCGATTTTGTTTTCCATGAAAGTCGTGCCCTTTTGCTGCTAGACGATAATATCATGAAAGAATTCAGCCTGTCAGATGCAAGCCATAAACAAAAACCCAATTCACATTTAAGTTTGTTGAGTATGGTATATGCCTGGTATAAAATGGGGGTAAATCCTTATGATAACCTGATCTGCCAAACACCTCCATTTAAATTGAGATTGGGCATTGCCGAGTATCTTTTCAAAAATGAAGAAATGCTGGAAGAATCGATAAAAACTGCATTATATGATAAATCTATCCGTGGGGATGATTTGGAATTTCATACAGCAGTACACGAATGGGCATCAATTATTGGCTATGGCGATTTAAAAGGTTATAAAGAACATTTCGAAGCTGCCAAATCATTTTTTGCCAACCGTTTAAATGATGGACGGGATTTAAGTGCGGAAATGATTAAAAGGCTGGGCAAGTAAATTCGAATATGAAAACCATTTTGAATAAACCAGAACTGGTTTCGCTATTGCAGCAACAAATAATAGATATCGAATTACTTTGTGGTGAATATGATCTGGGAAATGAAGCCGTTATTTCTTCAATAGCTGAAAAGATTATTATGATTTTTCATAACTCCGATCAAACAAAAGCATTGGTGAATCAGCTTAAATTAACCCATCTTGATATGTATTGCAGTTCTGAGATTTACAACTCCAAAAGCCTCACCAATTTTATCGGATTGTTAAAATTGGCACATCAAGCAGGGGAGGGCTGGAGATATTCTTCTAAATTAGACCCTGGAGAATTAAAAAGGGTATCCCAAGAAAACTGGTGGAATAATAAAAAGGTAATCATCGATTCAGATGAAATAGCATTTACAAGGGCTAAAATAATTAAATCGGTGGCCAGTTCCAGTCCATTGTTGCTTAATACGTCGGGCTGGAATATAAAAGATGCTGAAGGTAACAAATCAACTATTAACCCAATACCCGAAACAGTGAGGCAAATCGCTTTCGAATTGCTGGAAAGTTTTAAGGGTGTTGATTTAGATAAAGAGAGTAAACTTTATTATAAGTCATAGTTAATGATTGAATTTTGAATGAGCAGGTGCTTTATTCACTCATTCATAACTCCATCATGCTCTCATTCAATAATTGCTTCAAAATTCTATTTACCCATATAACATATAGACTTTATTTTATTCCCTTAATCCTTCGTTTACCCAAAAACAGTGCATTATATTTGCCCGCATGTCGGTATTGCTGTTTACCATTATCGTTTTATCAGGTGCTTTTTTAGCCGGTTTACTGGGCTCTTTAACAGGTTTGGGTGGCGGGGTAATAATTATACCCCTGCTTACTCTGGCTTTAGGCGTCGATATTCATTATGCCATTGGTGCATCCATTGTTTCCGTTATTGCAACATCTTCAGGTTCTGCGGCAGCCTATGTAAAAGAAGGGATTACGAATATCCGGATTGGCATGTTTTTAGAAATTGCAACCACAATAGGAGCAGTTTGCGGTGCAATTGTAGCCGTTTACTTAAACGCCAACTATATCGCAATTCTTTTTGGCTGTATACTGATTTTTTCGGCCATCATGACTTTGAAGAAAAAAGTAGACCATACCACATTGGACAATACCGATAAATGGGCCAAATTTTTTAAGTTAAACGGATCTTATCCTGATAAAGGAATTGATCACCCATACGCAGTTAAACATGTTCCCGGAGGGTTTATGATGATGCTTTTTGCAGGAACATTATCGGGTTTGCTTGGTATTGGGAGCGGGGCGCTAAAGGTAATCGCGATGGATAACATTATGCGTTTGCCCTTTAAAGTATCAACCACTACCAGTAATTTTATGATGGGTGTAACAGCAGCGGCCAGCGCGGTTGTTTATTTACACCGCGGTCAGATTGATCCTGGAATTGCCATGCCCGTATGTATTGGTGTACTAACAGGGGCTACCGTTGGCTCAAAAATTCTGTTAAAAGCTAAAACCGATAAACTTAAAATTGTATTTGCGGTAGTAGTTGCTTTTTTAGCGCTGCAAATGATCTATAAAGGAATAAGCGGATTATAATGAATACTACTGAAAAGGAAAAGATGAACGATAAAGATATTCAGGTTATTCTGGGTACGCTTTTGCGGGCAGGTGTAATTATCTCAATGAGTATTGTATTAATTGGTGGCGCAATCTTTCTGATCCATAAAAATGGCGCTATTACCGACTATAAAGTTTTTAAACCCGAGCTAAGCAAATTTTCTTCCATAATAGCCATATTTAAAGGAGTAGCTACTTTTCAAGGCGATGCAATTGTTCAGTTTGGGATCCTAATGCTTATTTTTACGCCGATTGCACGCATTGTTTTTGCTATTTTTAGCTTTTTAATTGAGCGCGATTACCTATATGTACTCATTGGATTTATCATTTTAGCGATCATAACTATCAGTTTAAATGGCGGTTTAGCACATTAACATCTCTTTTTTAGTTAAATCCCATCATATCAGCAATTTATTTGAAAAAATATTTGGCTAACTATTTGAAAATTAATATTTCTTGCCTATCTTTGCCGTCCCTTTCGGGGGATGTACAACCACCTTGAACGAAGCCCTACTGCTTCGATGGGTGTTAAAAAGAAAAGATAAAATGTCAGGAATTATTGGAAAAAAAGTAGGAATGACCAGTATCTTTGATGCCGAAGGAAGAAACATTCCTTGTACGGTAATCGAGGCTGGGCCTTGTGTAGTTACACAAGTAAAGACCGAAGAAAAAGACGGGTATTCATCAATCCAACTGGGTTACGATGAGAAAAAAGAGAAAAACACAACTCAACCGTTAAAAGGCCATTTCGCGAAAGCAAACACAACTCCGAAACGCAAGCTGGTAGAATTCGATTCGTTTACAACTTCACTTAATTTAGGTGATGTAGTAACGGTTGATTCTTTCGCAGAAGGCGATTTTGTTGATGTTGTAGGTACCTCAAAAGGTAAAGGTTTTCAAGGTGTTGTAAAACGCCACGGATTTGCCGGTGTTGGTATGCAGACTCACGGTCAGCATAACCGTTTACGTGCCCAGGTTCATTGGGAGCATCATCATTCCCTTCACGTGTATTCAAAGGAATGCGCATGGCTGGAAGAACAGGTGGAGACAGGGTAAAAGTTCAGAACTTACAGGTTTTGAAAGTTTATGCTGAGCAAAACTTATTAGTAGTTAGTGGTTCCATTCCAGGAGCTAAAGGTTCTTACGTAATCTTAGACAAGTAATCAGATGGAAGTTAAAGTATTAAACATTTCAGGTAAAGAAACAGGTGCCAAGGTGCAACTTCCTGAATCGGTATTTGGTATCGAGCCTAACGACCACGCGATTTATTTAGATGTAAAACAGTATTTGGCTAACCAACGTCAGGGTACTCACAAATCTAAACAACGTAATGAGATTGCTGGTTCAACTCGCAAACTATACAAACAAAAAGGTACAGGTGGTGCCCGTGCTGGTAGCATTAAATCTCCGTTATTTAACGGTGGTGGTCGTGTTTTCGGTCCTCAGCCACGTGATTACAGTTTTAAATTGAACAAGAAATTAAAATCATTAGCACGTAAATCTGCTTTAGCTTATAAAGCAAAAGATAACAACGTGGTAGTTTTAGAAGATTTCAACTTCGATACAATTAAAACTAAAAACTATACAAGTTTATTGGCTGCGTTAAACGTGGGTACTCAAAAAACTTTGTTGGTTTTACCTGCACAAAATAATAATATCTATTTATCAAGCAGAAACGTTCAGAAAACTAAAGTGATTGCTGCAGCAGATTTGAATACATATGATGTATTAAATGCTGGTGTACTTGTGTTAACTGCTGATTCTGTTAAAACTTTGGAGGAGGCATTTGCCAAATAATATGGAAATTTTAAAAAAACCAATATTAACCGAAAAAGCTTCAGCTTTAACCGAGAAATCTAACCGTTTCACGTTTAGCGTTAACCATAAGGCTAACAAAATCCAGATTAAACAAGCAATTGAAAAATTGTACGGTGTAACCATCGTTGCAGTTAACACAATGGTTGTTGATGGAAAAGCTAAATCTCGTTACACTAAAGCAGGTTTTGTTTCAGGCCGTAGCCCGAAATACAAAAAAGCAATCGTAACGTTAAAAGACGGCGAAACAATAGATTATTACGCAACCCTTTAATTTAATAATTCATTATAACTATGGGCTTAAGAAAATTTAAACCAGTTACTCCAGGTACCCGCTTCAGAGTTGGTGCTAGTTTTACGGAGATTACAGCAACCAAGCCCGAAAAATCATTGGTTGTATCATCAAAAAAGTCTGGTGGACGTAACAACACAGGAAAAATGACTATGCGCTACATGGGCGGTGGTCACAAAAAATCATATCGTTTAATCGACTTCAAACGCGATAAATTCGATATTCCTGCAACAGTAGCTACTGTTGAATACGATCCAAACCGTACTGCCCGCATCGCATTATTACATTATGCAGATGGCGAGAAGCGTTATATCATCGCTCCTGAAGGATTGCAAGTTGGTTCGGTATTATTATCGGGCGATAAAGCAGCACCAGAAGTAGGTAACACTTTAAAATTATCGAACATTCCATTAGGTTCTATCATCCACAACGTGGAGATTCACCCTGGAAAAGAGAGCACAATTGGCTCGTAGTGCAGGTGCTTATGCACAATTAGCTGCCCGCGATGGTAAATATGCTACTTTGAAAATGCCTTCAGGCGAAACCCGTTTAATCTTGACTACTTGTCTTGCTACTATCGGTGCAGTATCTAACTCAGATCACGCAAACGAAGTATTAGGTAAAGCAGGTCGTAAACGTTGGTTGGGCCGTCGTCCGAGAACTAGACCGGTAGCGATGAACCCTGTCGATCACCCAATGGGTGGTGGTGAAGGTAGATCATCAGGTGGTCACCCACGTTCAAGAAATGGTGTTTTAGCTAAAGGCTTCAAAACCAGAGAACTTAAAAAATATTCTAATCGTTACATCATAGAGAGAAGGAAGAAATAATGGCTCGTTCGATAAAAAAAGGACCTTATATTGACCATAACGTAGAGAAAAAAGTAAACTCTATGAATGATTCAGGCAAAAAGTCTGTAATCAAAACTTGGTCTCGCAGATCAATGATATCACCAGATTTCGTGAATCATACATTTGCAGTACACAACGGAAATAAATTTATCCCTGTGTACGTAACAGAAAACATGGTTGGTCACAAGTTGGGAGAATTTGCTCCAACCAGAACATTCAGAGGACACGCTGAAAAGAAAAAATAATTAGACAATGGAAGCAATAGCAAAATTAAACAATTGTCCAACCTCACCGCGTAAGATGCGTTTGGTTGTAGATCTTATCAGAGGTGAACGTGTAGAAAAAGCATTAAGCATTTTAAAGTTTACCAATAAAGAAGCAGCAATAAGAGTTGAGAAATTATTATTATCTGCTATCAAAAACTGGGAATCTAAAAATGAAGGTGCCCGCCCTGAAGAAAACCAACTTTTTGTAAAAACAGTTATGGTTGATGGTGGCCGTCAGTTGAAACGCTTACGTCCAGCTCCTCAAGGCCGTGGATATAGAATTCGTAAACGTTCTAACCACGTAACGCTGATTGTAGATAGTAAAAGTACAGAAACAACTCAAAACTAATTTTAGGAAATGGGACAAAAAGCAAATCCAATAGGTAACAGGTTAGGTATCATCAAAGGATGGGATTCTAACTGGTTCGGTGGCAACAACTACTCCGATAAATTAGTTGAAGATGAGAAAATAAGAAAATACCTTTCTGCCCGTATCGCTAAAGGCGGTGTTGCAAAAGTAGTTATTGAGCGTACGTTAAAACGTATCACAGTAACTATCCACACAGCTCGTCCGGGTATCGTAATCGGTAAAGCAGGTGCTGAGGTTGATAAAATCAAAGAAGAGTTAAAGAAATTGACTAAAAAGGAAATTCAAATTAACATCTTCGAAATTAAACGCCCAGAACTTGATGCACAATTAGTTGCAGAAGGTGTTGCAAAACAATTAGAAGCAAGGATCTCATTCCGTAGAGCAATGAAATCTTCTATCGCATCAACCATGCGTATGGGTGCTGAAGGTATCAAAATCATGACTTCTGGTCGTTTAGGTGGTGCTGAGATGGCACGTACTGAGCAGTACAAAGAAGGAAGAGTGCCTTTGCATACATTCCGTGCTGATATCGACTACGCTTTAGCTGAAGCCTTAACTACTTATGGTAAAATAGGTGTTAAAGTTTGGATATGTAAAGGTGAGGTTTATGGAAAACGTGATTTGTCTCCAAACATTGGTGCAACAAACAACGGTCCAAAAGGCGCATCAGATAAACCAGCTTTCGGTGGAAGAGATAACCGTGGTGGTGGAAGAGATAACCGTGGCGGTGGTAACGACAGACGTGGTGGAAACCAAGGCGGCGGTCGTGGTCCGGGCCAAGGTGGTGCAAACAGAGGTGGTGGCGCAGGCGCTAACAGAGGTCCTCGTAAATAATTGATTTATTAACATCGTTTAACGATTAGAACAAAATAAAATGTTACAGCCAAAAAGAACGAAGTTCAGGAAGATGCAAAAAGGCAGAATGAAGGGTTTAGCTTCTCGTGGAGCTGAGTTAGCATTCGGATCTTTCGGTATCAAATCTCTAGAAGCTACTTGGATCACAAGTCGTCAGATAGAGGCTGCCCGTATTGCCGTAACTCGTTTCATGAAACGTGAAGGCCAAGTATGGATCAGGATCTTCCCGGACAAACCGGTAACTAAAAAACCTGCTGAGGTACGTATGGGTAAAGGTAAAGGTGCTCCTGAATATTGGGTAGCAGTTGTAAGACCAGGACGCGTAATTTTCGAAGCTGAAGGTGTGCCTTTAGAAGTTGCTAAAGAAGCATTGCGTTTAGCAGCTCAGAAATTACCGATCCAAACCAAATTCGTAGTACGTAGAGATTACGTAGAAGCATAGTAAAGTGTTGAGGTGAATGTTGTAAATACTTGTTTATTATAACCGCTACACTCAACGTAAAAGAAAAAGAAAAATGAAAAATTCAGAAATCACAGGGCTTTCAAAAGAAGAATTAGTAGCTAAGATTGCGGAAGAAAAAGAGAACTTATCAAAATTGAAGTTCGCTCATACTATTTCAGCTATCGAAAATCCTTCGCGCATTGCAAAAGTAAGGAAAGACATAGCCCGTTTAAACACTGAGTTGACAAAAGTGAAAAACACTGAGTCAGCTACTGAAACTAATTAATTTGAGAGTCGACATGGAAAGACAATTAAGAAAAACAAGAACCGGGTTAGTGGTAAGCAACAAGATGGATAAATCTGTTGTAGTGAGCGTGGAACGTAAAGTAAAACACCCGATTTATGGTAAGTTCGTAAAGAAAACTACCAAATTTATGGCTCACGACGAGAAAAACGAATGCGGTATCGGTGATACAGTATTGATTATGGAAACTCGTCCTTTGAGTAAAAACAAGAACTGGAGATTGGTACAAATTTTAGAAAGAGCTAAATAAGATGGTACAACAGGAATCAAGATTAAACGTTGCTGATAACAGCGGCGCAAAAGAAGTATTGGTAATTCGCGTGCTAGGTGGAACCGGCAAACGTTATGCTTCAATTGGTGATAAAGTAGTTGTTACCGTAAAAAGCGCGTTACCTTCTGGTAACATTAAAAAAGGTACAGTTTCTAAAGCAGTTGTTGTAAGAACTAAAAAAGAAATCCGTCGTAAAGATGGTTCTTATATCCGTTTTGACGATAATGCAGCTGTATTATTGAACGCACAGGATGAGCCAAGAGGTACACGTATCTTTGGCCCGGTTGCGAGAGAACTACGTGAAAAACAATTCATGAAAATTGTATCATTAGCACCGGAGGTATTATAAAATGGGAAACAAAGTAAATACACCATCAAAACTTAAAATCCGTACAGGAGATTTAGTTAAAGTCATTGCTGGCGATTCAAAAGGTCAACAAGGAAAAGTACTTTCAGTACAAATAGATAAAAAAAGAGCCATTGTAGAAGGCATTAACTTAGTATCTAAACATACTAAACCAAATGCTGCAAATCCAAACGGTGGTATTATTAAAAAAGAAGCTGCTCTTCACATTTCTAACTTGATGTTGGTTGATCCAAAATCTGGTAAAGCTACCCGCGTAGGTCGTAAACTTAACGCAGATGGTAAATTAGTTAGAGTTGCTAAAATTTCAGGAGAGGAGATTAAATAATGGCTACACCAAGATTAAAAAGCAAATACAAAGAAGAAGTTGTAAATGCATTAAAAGAAAAATTTCAGTACAAAACTGTAATGCAGGTTCCTAAATTGGAAAAAATCTGTATCAATCAGGGTGTTGGTCGTTTTTCTGTTACAGATAAAAAGATTATGGATACCACTATCGTTGAGTTGACTACCATTACTGGTCAGCAAGCGGTTCCTGCTAACTCTAAGAAAGATATCTCTAACTTTAAGTTACGTAAAGGTATGCCAGTAGGTGTACGTGTTACATTACGCGATAACAACATGTACGAGTTCTTAGATCGTTTGATCTCTGTAGCTTTACCTCGTATCCGTGATTTCAAAGGTATTAACGATAAAGGTTTTGATGGAAAAGGTAACTATACATTAGGTGTTACTGAGCAAATCATCTTTCCTGAGATTAATATCGATAAAATCAATAAAATTTTAGGTATGGATATAACTTTCGTAACTTCGGCAAAATCTGACGTTGAGGCTCTTGAGTTATTGAAACAATTCGGATTACCATTTAAAAATCAAAAAACAGCAGAATAATGGCAAAAGAAGGTGTAAAAGCACGCGAAGTTAAGCGCCAAAAATTGGTAGCTAGATACGCTGAAAAACGTGCAGTTTTAAAAGCTGCAGGAGATTTCGAGGGTTTAGATAAATTACCTAAAAACTCATCTCCAGTACGTTTACACAACCGTTGTAAATTAACTGGTCGTCCTCGTGGATATATGCGTACCTTTGGTATTTCAAGGGTAACGTTCCGCCAGATGGCATTAGACGGTAAAATACCAGGTGTTAAAAAAGCATCTTGGTAGTATAGCTTAAAGACTAAAGTCTTGAGCTTAAATACTAAAGCTGAAAAAGAATTAAAGTTCAAAGTTTAAGGCGATATACAATCGCTTTAGACTTTGGTCTTTTAGCTTTCGGCTTGAAAAAGAATTTTAACCGGTAGCAGGTCCCATACCGATGTGAAATCGGCACAGGAAACCACTATCACAAATAATAAAAAATGAATACAGATCCAATAGCAGATTATTTAACAAGAGTAAGGAATGCCATTAAGGCCAACCACCGTGTTGTAGAAATTCCTGCATCAAACCTTAAAAAAGAAATTACTAAAGTTCTTTTCGATAAAGGTTACATCGCGAACTACAAGTTTGAAGATACTACAGTTCAAGGCACCATTAAAATCGCTTTGAAATACAATCCGATTACTAAAGTTCCTGCTATTCGTACATTAGTGCGAGTAAGTAAACCAGGTTTGAGAAACTATGCTGGTGTTGAAAATATGCCAAGAGTATTAAACGGTTTAGGTATCGCAATCTTATCTACTTCTAAAGGTGTAATGACCGATAAAGAAGCAGCCAAATTAAACATTGGTGGTGAGGTATTGTGTCACGTTTATTAATATTAGGAGAACAGCACAATGTCAAGAATAGGAAAAGCCCCAATTACAATCCCTGCAGGTGTTACAATTACCGTTTCAAAAGATAACGTTGTAAGCGTAAAAGGTCCTAAAGGTGAATTAACACAAGCAGTAGATTCAGATATCACTGTAAGTCAAGAAGAAGGAATTTTAACAGTTCAACGTCCTTCAGAACAAAAGAAACACAAAGCATTACACGGTTTATATCGCTCTTTGCTTAACAATATGGTTATTGGTGTTACAGATGGTTATAAATTAACTCAAGAATTAGTAGGTGTTGGTTACCGTGCTACAAACACAGGTAATACATTAGATCTTGTTTTAGGTTATTCTCACCATTATGTGTTCCAGTTACCAGAAGAAATTAAAGTAACTACATCTTCAGAAAAAGGTCAGACTCCTAAAATCATTTTAGAAAGTATTGACAAACAATTGATCGGTCAGGTAGCAGCGAAAATCCGTTCGTTACGTGCACCAGAGCCATATAAAGGTAAAGGTATCAAGTTTGTAGGTGAAGTGTTAAGAAGAAAAGCAGGTAAATCAGCATCTAAAAAATAGTAATCATGGCAGGTAAAAAATTATCAAGAAGAGATCGTATTAAAAAAGGGATCAGAAAAAGACTTACCGGTTCGGAAGAACGTCCAAGGTTATCTGTATATAGAAGCAATAAAGGGATTTATGCGCAGGTAATTAACGATGTAACCGGTAAAACAATAGCATCAGCATCATCATTATCGAAAGATTTTACTGGTACTGGAAACAAAAGCGATCAGTCTGTTGCAGTAGGTAAATTAGTTGCCGAAAAAGCAATCGCTGCAGGTGTTAAAGAAGTTGTTTTCGATAGAAATGGCTATTTATACCACGGTCGTGTAAAATCGTTGGCAGAGGGTGCCCGCGAAGCTGGTTTAGTATTTTAATCTGAAGAAAAAGTAAGATGTCAACTATTAATATAAAAAGAGTAAAAACCACCGATATCGAATTAAAGGATCGTTTGGTTAGTATACAACGTGTTGCCAAAGTAACCAAAGGTGGCCGTACTTTCAGCTTCTCAGCAATTGTTGTTGTAGGTGATGAAAACGGTGTTGTTGGTTTCGGTTTAGGTAAAGCGAAAGAGGTAACTGAAGCAATCGCTAAAGGTGTGGATGATGCTAAAAAGAACTTGGTAAAAGTTCCGATTTTAAACGGTACTGTTCCTCACGAGCAAATCGGTAAATTCTCTGGTGGTTTTGTTTTAATCAAACCAGCTGCAGTAGGTACCGGAGTAATTGCTGGTGGTGCGATGCGTGCTGTATTAGAGAGTGCTGGCGTGCATAACGTATTGGCAAAATCTAAAGGATCATCTAACCCACACAACGTGGTAAAAGCAACTGTTGATGCATTAACTAAAATGCGTGATGCTTATACAGTAGCTCAAACTCGTGGTATAGATTTAAACAAAGTATTTAACGGATAATATCATGGCTAAGATCAAAATAACACAAGTAAAAAGCGTTATCGACAGAAGCGAGCGCCAAAAAAGAACCGTTCAGGCTTTGGGTTTATCTAAAATGAACCAAAGTGTTGAGGTTGAAGCTACTCCACAAATTATCGGTATGGTTCGCAAAGTGAACCATTTGGTAGCAATCGAAGCAATTTAGTAAAAGTTTTAAGGGTAGTACGGGTAAAAGCCTGTACTACCTTTATATATGTTTAATCGTTGTACCTGTTTAGTGAAAGCGAAGGGCAACACAAATTCAAAAAAATGAATTTAAATAATTTAAAACCTGCAGTAGGTTCTACAAAAAACAGCAAAAGAATTGGTCGTGGTACAGGTTCTGGTCGTGGCGGTACTTCAACTCGTGGTCACAAAGGTGCGGGTTCTCGTTCAGGTCACAAAACCAAAATCGGTTTTGAAGGTGGTCAAATGCCATTACAACGTCGTGTGCCTAAAGTTGGTTTCAAACCAATTAACCGTACAGAGTATGTTGGCGTAAACTTAGATGTTTTACAAGCATTGGCTGAAAAACACAGCTTAACAACTATCGATTTTGCTGCTTTACAAGCGCATGGTTTAGCTTCTAAAAACGACTTGGTTAAAATTTTAGGTCGTGGTGAAGTTAAAGCAAAGCTAGAAATTACAGCACATGCGTTTTCTGCAACCGCACAAAAAGCTATTGAAGCTGCAGGTGGTTCTATTGTAAAATTGTAATTATTAAATGAAGAAGCTATTTACTACTTTAAGTAATATCTGGAAAATTCAGGAATTAAAAGAGCGTATATTGTTTACGCTCTTAATTCTTTTGGTATACCGTTTCGTATCTCACGTGGTTTTACCAGGTGTGGATCCAACTGCTTTAGGCAATAACGAAAAATCAGGAATCTTAGGCTTACTAGATATGTTTGCCGGGGGTTCTTTCTCTCGTGTGTCTATTTTAGCATTGGGCGTAATGCCTTATATCTCTGCGTCCATCGTGGTGCAACTATTGGGTATTGCTGTTCCTTCTTTCCAAAAAATGCAGAAAGAAGGCGAAAGTGGTAGAAAGAAAATGAACCAGATTACCCGTTACCTAACGGTAGCGATCACAATCGTTCAATCTGTTGGTTACGTTAAAACGCAAGTTCCTGCAGAAGCTATTTTATTGCCAAATACTTTATTTTTAGTGTTATCTACGTTTGTATTAACAGCAGGTACATTATTTGTAATGTGGTTAGGTGAAAAAATTACTGATAAAGGTATTGGTAACGGTACATCACTAATCATTATGGTTGGTATTATTGCCCGTTTACCAGTAGCAATTTCTCAAGAATTTAGTGCACGTGTAGGTTCATCTAGTGAAGGTGGAGGTCCTGTTGCATTAGTTTTAGAGATCGTTGCATTATTTGCAGTGGTGATGTTTACCATTTTAATTGTTCAAGGTGTACGTAAAGTGCCTGTACAATACGCTAAGAAAATTGTTGGTAACCGCCAGTTTGGTGGTGTTCGTCAGTACATTCCTTTAAAAGTGAATGCTGCTGGTGTTATGCCGATTATTTTTGCTCAGGCGTTAATGTTTATTCCAGGTGCTTTAATGCAGTTTGTTCCTTCATTACAAGGTTCTTGGTTAATCCAGTTCAGCAATACAACTTCGTTGGCTTATAGTTTAACGTTCGCATTTTTAATTATCGCATTTACTTTCTTCTATACTGCAATTACAGTTAATCCAACTCAAATGAGCGACGATATGAAGAAAAACGGTGGTTTTATTCCTGGTGTTAAACCAGGTTTTGCAACATCAACTTTTATTGATGATGTAATTTCTAAAATTACTTTCCCAGGTGCAGTATTTTTAGCGATCATTGCTATTTTACCTTCATTAGCGGTTAAGTTCGGAATTAAACAAGAGTTTGCACACTTCTTTGGTGGTACTTCTTTATTGATTTTGGTTGGTGTTGTTTTGGATACTTTACAACAGATCGAAAGTTATTTATTGATGCGCCATTACGATGGTTTGATGAAAACGGGTAGAGTTACCGGCAGAACAGGTGTTCCTGCTGCAAGTAGCAATGCTGCGTTGTAGTGTAAAGGATGTCTAAAATTTATTACAAATCTCTTGAGGAGATCGAGTTAATAAGAGAAAGTTCCATGCTTGTTTCTAAAACTTTGGCCGAAGTGGCCAAGGTGATAAAAGCAGGCATGACTACCATTCAATTAGATAAGCTGGCTTCCGAATTTATAAGTGACCACGGAGCAATCCCGGCATTTTTAAATTATAATGGTTTCCCAAATTCTTTATGTATTTCGCCAAATGAGCAGGTTGTTCATGGTTTTCCAAGCGAATACGTAATCCAGGAGGGCGACTTAATTTCAGTTGACTGTGGTGTAATCAAAAACAATTATTTCGGCGATTCGGCTTATACTTTCTCCATCGGGGAAATTGATGCTGAAAAACAGAAATTGGTTGAGGTTACCAAGCGTTGTTTGGAGTTAGGAGTAGAAAAGGCCGTAGTGGGTATGCGCATTGGTGATATTGGTTTTGCCGTTCAACAATATGCAGAAGCTAATGGATTTGGTGTAGTAAGAGAACTTGTAGGGCATGGTGTTGGTGTAAAACTTCATGAGAAACCAGAAGTTCCGAATTATGGGAAACGTGGTGCAGGACCAAAACTTGAAGAAGGAATGGTAATTGCAATAGAACCCATGATCAATGCAGGCGTAGCCGGTGTTAAATTCCATAACGATGGATGGACTGTAACAAGTAAAGACAATAAGCCATCGGCACATTTTGAACACACAGTAGCGGTTAAAAAGGGCAAAGCAGAGGTTTTATCAACGTTTTCTATTATAGAAGAAGTTTTACAACAAAAAAAATAAATAATTAAAATTTTTTATTTAATTTTGCAACCCTGTTTAGAAGCAGCTAATTAAGTAACAATCAATAAAATATGGCTAAACAAGCCTCAATTGAACAAGACGGAGTAATAAGAGAAGCATTATCCAATGCAATGTTCCGGGTAGAACTCGAGAACGGGCATGAGATTATTGCGCATATTTCAGGTAAGATGAGGATGCACTACATCAAAATTCTTCCTGGTGATAAAGTTAAATTGGAAATGTCTCCTTATGATTTAACAAAAGGACGCATTACTTATAGATACAAATAAAATGAAAGTTAGATCATCAATTAAAAAGCGTAGCGCTGATTGCAAGATTATTCGCCGTAAAGGAAAACTTTACGTAATCAACAAGAAAAATCCTAAATACAAGCAACGTCAAGGGTAATTAAAAATACTGTAATCAACCGCACAACGGTGGCCCGCCGTTCGGAATTACTCAAAAAATAAATAAATATGGCAAGGATTTCAGGTATTGATTTACCAAGAAACAAAAGAGGAGAAATCGGTTTAACGTATATCTACGGAATTGGCAGAACAACTGCACAACGTATATTAACTACAGCTGGTATCGACTTGAACAAAAAAGTACAAGACTGGTCTGATGATGAGTTATCAGCTATCCGTACAATGATTAACGATGAGATTAAAGTAGAAGGTGCTTTACGCTCAGAGGTTCAGTTAAACATCAAACGTTTAATGGATATTGGTTGTTACCGTGGTTTACGTCACAGAAAAGGTTTACCTTCTCGTGGTCAGCGTACTAAAAACAACTCACGTACTCGTAAGGGTAAGAGAAAAACAGTTGCTAACAAGAAAAAAGCTACTAAGTAATAGATAGATAAGAGATATGAGATTTAAGATGTGATCACCATATCTTCAAAATCTGCTCAAATCTGGAATAAAAGAGAAAAAGTAGGATACTGAGTATCGGGGTAGGGTAGTTTCCTATCTCAAGTCTCATATCTAAAATCTAAAAGATAAAATGGCTAAGAGTAAAAAAGTAACAAAAAAACGTATCGTTGTAATTGAGTCTGTAGGTCAGGCCCATATCAATGCTACCTTCAACAACATTATCGTTACCTTAACAAACAACAACGGACAGACTATTTCATGGTCTTCTGCTGGTAAAATGGGCTTTAAAGGTTCTAAAAAGAACACGCCTTATGCAGCTGGTCAAGCAGCTTCAGATTGCGGTAAAGTTGCATTTGATTTAGGTTTACGTAAAGTTGAAGTATTTGTAAAAGGTCCGGGTTCAGGTCGTGAATCTGCAATCAGAACTTTACAAGTAGCAGGTATTGAGGTTATGTCTATCAAAGATATCACTCCACTTCCTCACAACGGATGTCGTCCTCCTAAAAAGAGAAGAGTTTAATTAATTTTAAAGCTAAGAATCTCCAGCTTCAGGTTGGATGATACTTTAAAACAAAAAAAAAAATGGCAAGATATACAGGCCCAAAATCAAAAATCGCCCGTAAATTCAGAGAACCAATCTTCGGTCCTGATAAGGTGTTAGACAGAAAAAATTATCCTCCTGGGCAACATGGCTCATCAAAAAGAAGAGGAAAACAATCTGAATATGCTATCCAGTTAATGGAGAAACAAAAAGTAAAATATACTTATGGTGTATTAGAAAAACAATTCAGTAACTTGTTTAAAAAAGCATCTTCTCGTGCTGGTATTACCGGTGATAACTTACTTCAGTTATTAGAAGCACGTTTAGATAACACAGTTTACCGTTTAGGTATTTCAACAACCCGTTCTGGTGCACGCCAGTTAGTTAGCCATAAACACGTAACCGTGAATGGTGAAGTTGTAAATATCCCTTCGTATCAGTTAAAAGCTGGTGATGTGGTTGCTGTTCGTGAAAAATCTAAATCTTTAGAATCAATTAGTAACTCAGTTGCAGGTAGAACAATCAATAAGTTCGCTTGGTTAGAGTGGAACGCTAGTGAATTAACTGGTAAATTCTTAACCTATCCTCAACGTGATGAGATTCCTGAAAACATTAAGGAAAACTTAATCATCGAGTTATACTCAAAGTAATAAATGATCTAGTTAATTACCTCAAAAGGGTAATTAACTTTTTTCATGTTACTATATATTCAATAACGAATTTAAAAAATTATAAATGGCAATTTTAGCATTTCAGAAACCAGACAAAGTGATCATGCAGAAATCGACTGATTTCGATGGCACATTTGAATTTCGTCCTTTAGAGCCCGGTTTCGGTGTAACAATTGGTAATGCCTTAAGAAGAATTTTACTTTCTTCATTAGAAGGTTATGCTATTACTACTATTCGTTTTTCAGGCGTTTTCTCACGAGTTTTCTACCATGAAAGGTGTTGTAGAAGATTTAACTGATATCATCTTAAACTTAAAACAAGTTCGTTTTAAGAAAACAGGCGATTCAGGTGATTCTGAAAAAGTGTTCATCATCGTTAATGGTCAAGATCAGTTTAAAGCTGGTGATATCACTAAATTCTCTAACAACTTTACAGTTTTAAACCCTGAGCATGTAATTTGCAACATGGATAAATCTGTTACTTTGGAGGTGGAATTAACCATCAATAAAGGACGTGGTTATGTACCTGCTGAAGAAAATAAAGTTGCTGATGCTGTTGTAGGTGTAATCGCAATCGATTCGATTTATACTCCAATGAAAAATGTAAAATACACGATTGAAAACTTTCGTGTTGAGCAAAAAACGGATTATGAAAAATTGGTTTTAGATATCTCTACTGACGGTTCAATTCATCCAGAAGAAGCATTAAAAGAAGCGGCTAAGATCCTTATCCAACACTTTATGTTATTCTCTGATGAGAATTTAGTATTAGAATCTCAAGCTAAAGAAGAAACTAAAGAGGTAGACGAGGAAATTTTACACATGCGTAAAATCCTTAAAACTGAATTAGTGGATATGGACCTTTCAGTTAGGGCATTAAACTGCTTAAAAGCTGCTGATATCCGTACTTTAGCTGATTTAGTTTCTTACAGACGTTGCTGACATGTTAAAATTCAGAAACTTCGGTAAAAAATCTTTAACAGAGATCCAAGAACTAGTAAAATCAAAAGGTTTATCATTTGGTATGAACCTGTCTAAATTTAAATTAGACGAAGAATAAAACGCATGGCGCCATGCGCTTAGCGCAAAGCGTTGAACAAATTAATATTTCACAGTGTATAATTCCCTCAGCTTAATTGCAACGAGACGGTATACACTCAATTAAAAAACAATGAGACACGGTAAAAAAGTAAATCACTTAGGTAGAACCGCAAGCCACAGAAAGGCGATGTTAGCTAACATGGCTTCATCACTTATTTTGCACAAAAGAATTACAACAACTTTAGCTAAAGCTAAAGCTTTACGTACTTATGTTGAGCCAATTATTACTAAATCAAAAAATGATACAACTCACTCACGTCGTACAGTATTTGCTTATTTACAAGATAAAGAAGTAGTAACAATCTTATTCCGCGAAATTGCTGAGAAAGTTGCAAACCGTCCAGGTGGTTACACTCGTATCATTAAATTAAACAACCGTTTAGGCGATAACGCTGAAATGGCTTTAATTGAATTGGTAGACTACAATACAGTTTACGGTAAAGATGCAGAGGTTAAAGAAGAGAAGAAAACAACTCGTCGTGGTAGAAGTAAAGCTACTACTGCACCTAAAGCTGCTGAAGCGAAAGCTGAAGTTACTGAAGAAGTTGCTCCTGCTGAAGAAGCACCTGCTACTGAACAACCAAAAGGAGAGTAATTTAATTCACCTTAAGATTAAGAAAGTCCTGTTCGAAAGAGCAGGACTTTTTTTGTGCCGTCAGATGTCCTATGTGACGGTTGCTATGTTGTTATCACGATAGCGTTAGATTTTGGTTTTGCGTAGGAGGATAACATCTGCTATTAAGGGTATAAATTCAATTAAGCTAGCCTGTTTAATAAACAATAAACCATTTACTATTAAACTATTAACAAAATCAAGCAAACGTTTGTCTCATTTTTTCATTACATAGCATTATTTCAAGTAGGTATCTATAAATTAGCCTAAAACAAATTTGAAATGAAATTTAGGCTTTTTCTATTATTCTGTCTTTTCGGGCAGTTATCACTTAATGCTCAAACACTAAAATATACCAATGGCAATAATGCCTGGAATCCTGATTCGTTAGGAAACCATAGAGTTGTTCTTCAATTTCAGGGAGCTGGTAAAATTGCACATGCTAAAATTGATTGGCGCAGGAGGGATGAACATCCTGAACTGAAGGGAATCATTATACAAGATGCCAATGGTAAACCGGTTTCGGTTGTTGGCACAGATAAACTGACCAGAGAAAGTGCTGATATTTATTTCGAAGCATCTGCTGCTGGAAAATATTATGTTTATTATCTCGCTTATAAAAACGAAGGCAGAAGCAACTATCCAAAAGGGGTTTACATCAAACCTAAACAGGTGGATCAATCTTGGTTAGCCAATGCAAAGAGTGTTAAAGTAAATGCTGCTGTTGTCGAAATTCAATCTATAGATACCTTTAATTCTTTTTACCCAATGGAAGTAATTGCAACGGGCAAAGAAACGGCAGCAATAAGAACCAAATATAGCGCAGATGCTTTTGTTGTTTTTCCAGAAGACAGAATGTTTCCAATCAAAATGCAAAACGATTTACCTTATCGTTGGGTGCAAAAAGGTGCTTTAAATACTTTTGAAGGCTCAGCTGCTAAAGGTGAAAACTATGCTTTTCAATTGGGTGTATTTGCATTGAAAGATCTCAAAAATGTTGTGGTTAGCTTCGGTGATCTAAAAAATGCAACTGGAAATGTGATTTCTTCAAAATATATAAATTGTTTAAACACAAACGGTATAAGTTATGATAACAAACCTTTAATTGAAACGGTTGATGTAGCCTCTGGCAAAATTCAGCCGATGTGGATTACAGTTAACATTCCTAAAAGTACCAATGAAGGCGTTTACTCAGGTAAATTTACAGTAAAGGCCAATGGGAAATCGAAAATAGTTGATGTCAAAATTACAGTTGGGAAGCAGGTTTTAGCCGATGCAGGTGTTGGTAATCCAGAAAAACAAACACGTTTAACCTGGCTAAATTCTACTTTGGCACAAGCCAATACTGTTGTTGCACCATATACGCCCTTAAGTGTTGATGGAAATGTGATCTCGCTTTTAGGCAGAAAGTTCGAAATAAATACTGATGGTTTTCCAAAACAGATTCAAACATTCTTTAATCCAGAAATGACGGCTTATAGCGAAAAGCCTAATAATATTTTGGCTGAACCTATCCATTTTCACTTTTTTAATACACCAAAAACACAGGAGAAGTTTGTTCCAAGCAATTTCCAGATTACCAGTAAAGAAGCTGGAACTGTTAAATGGACAACTACCAATACTTCCGAAAACCTGAAAATGGATTTGGAAGGTGCTTTAGAATTTGATGGCTATGTACACTATGTTATTAAAGTAACGGCATTAAAAGATGTCGAATTCAGCAATGTTGATTTTCATATTCCATTTGATAAAAACGCTACAAAATATTTAATGGGTTTAGGTGAAAAAGGTGGGGTTAGACCAGATACTGTAAAATGGAAATGGGATGTAGCGAACAAAAATCAGGATGCTGTATGGATCGGTAATGTAAATGCAGGCTTATATTATAACTTGAGAGACGAAAACTATGTTCGGCCGCTTCAATACAAATTTCTATCTTCAAAAGCCTTTATTATTGCCAAAATCATGGGGCAATGGAGATAAAGGTGGTATCCAGATTAATGTTAAAGGAAGTTCGATGCTTGCCGACAACTTTACCGGGGCAAGAAGCATGAAAAAAGGTGATGTGCTTTATTATAATTTCAATTTATTGATTACACCTTTCCATTTACTTGATACCGATTTTCAATGGGATAACCGCTTTTATCATAAATATGGTGATTTGGATAACATTAAATCATCAGGTGCTACGGTTGTAAATATTCACCATGCCACGCCAATTAACCCATGGATCAACTATCCATTTATCGAATGGAAAAAGATGAAAAGTTATATTGATAATGCACACGCTAAGGGCTTAAAAGTAAAGATTTACAATACCGTTCGCGAACTTTCGAACCATGCTTACGAGTGGCCTGCATTAAGAAGTTTAGGTACTGAAGTATATTCACCGGGTAAAGGAGGAGGTTTTAGCTGGTTACAGGAACATTTAGACTCCAATTATATTGCAGCCTGGTTTGTACCCGAAATTAAAGATGCTGCCGTAATTAATAGTGGAATGAACCGCTGGCATAACTATTATGTAGAAGGAATGAACTGGCTGGTAAACAATGTGGGTATTGATGGCGTGTATTTAGATGACGTGGCTTTTGACCGCGTAACGATGAAACGCATTAAAAGGGTGTTAACACAAAATAATCACCCTGGCATTATCGATTTACACTCGGCAAACCAGTATAACAAAAGCGATGGTTTTAACAATAGTGCGATTTTATACCTGGAGCATTTTCCTTACCTGAACCGTTTATGGTTTGGCGAATATTTCGATTATCAAAAAAATAATCCGGATTTCTTTTTAACTGAAGTAAGTGGAATTCCTTTCGGTTTAATGGGAGAGATGCTGCAGGATGATGGAAATCCTTGGCGCGGTATGATTTATGGGATGACAAGTCGATTAGGGTGGTCGGATAAAAGTGATCCTAAACCTTTATGGAAAGCCTGGAGTAATTTTGGTATTAAAGGATCTGAAATGATTGGTTACTGGAGTGAAAACTGTCCTATTAAAACCGACAACCCTAAAGTATTGGCCACTGTTTACAAACAAAAAGGTAAAACAATGATTTCATTGGCAAGCTGGGCTGAAGATGATGTAAAGGTTAATTTAACAATCGATTGGGCCAAACTGGGTTTAGATGCAGGTAAAGTAAAGATTACAGCCCCTGCAATTGATAAATTCCAAACCGCAGGAAATTATCCTGATGGGAAATTGGTTCCTATTGAAAAAGGAAAAGGTTTGATTTTGATAGTAGAGTAATATTTTATTTTCTTCACCCTGAACTGGTTTCAGGTCTTTACTGCAATAAATAAAAGAAGTCAAGTTTTTAAAACTTGACTTCTTTGGTATTACTATATTTTATCAGCCGTGGTTCGCGTATTCACAAACCATCGCATTTCGGTACTTGAGGACACTTAATATCATTAAGGGGAATCCTATTCACAAGAAAATATCTTTTAACCACAGATAAAAGGATGCACACAGATATAAAGATCTGTGTTTATATATGTCCATTTGTGGTTAAAAACGCTTAAATAAAGAAGTCAAGTTTTTAAAACTTGACTTCTTTGCTATAAGATTATATTTTCCATCTACCATGGTTCGAGTCTTAACAAACCGCGTAATTTTGCATTCGTCGCCATCGAAAGAAGTAACGAAGAGGCAATCTTACAACGATCGCTACCGGCTAGCGCTTTAAGATTACTTCTTCGGCTGAAAAGACTTTTGGCACTGATGATTTTTAGGCTATACCTTCACATTCTCCATACCGTACTGTTTCAGTACATCCGCTGGAACACCTGCCCATTGGTTTGGCGCATTGCCAACATAGCCAATATCTTTAACGCCAATTTCAGTTGTATAAAACCCTGATGCAGTTAAATTTCTCATTCTGTTGAAAAATGTTACCCCTGCCTGCATTTCTGGTCGGGCTTTTTTCGGGTAAGCAATTTCATCTACAATCGAAAGCTGTTGATCTGTAGATGCCTCAACAAAAGGTTTCTGGAATTTATTAAAACTGTAAACATCAAGCCATTTCAGGCCGCCACGCATGGGTACTTTATGCTCTGGAATATCTTTTACAATAAACTCAATAAATTCTGGCACCTTGGCATCAGAAGCACTGCCAGAAACATCATCTTTAGGTATAATGATATCAGCTAAAACCGTAATTGTAGCCATTTCATGTTTGGTAAAATAGGTTTCGGCTTTTAATTTTTTATCGCGGTCAATTTCCCAGGGCTCTCTTCCGGTTTCTTTTGCCGTTTCTTCTGGTGCTGCTACATCGGTTTTTGTTTCAGGTTGCTTACAGGCTTCAAGTAGTACTGTGGTACTAACAACTGTTAAACCCAGTGCTTTTAGGGAATCACGTCTGTTCATATAGTAATTCTTTAAATGTTTTGTTTTTTCTTTTGCGCTAAAATGTATTCGGCTGTACGCATCGAAAGTGCTAAAATAGTCCAGGTGGCATTTTTGTCGCCCTGCTGTACAAACGGACCAGCATCAACCACAAACAGGTTTTTGCAATCATGTGCCTGGCAATATTTATTCAATGCTGATTTTTTAGGATCGTCGCCCATGCGGATTGTTCCAACTTCGTGAATAATTTTACCTGGGTTGAGTAAACCATAATTGGTGTCTGCTCCCTGTATTTCAGAGGTTACAACAGCACCCATTTCTTTCATAATTGACAGGAATGTTTCCTGCATGTGTTTGGCTTGCAGAATTTCATCTTTGTCCCATTTATAATTGAACCTCAAAACAGGTATTCCATATTTATCAACCGTATTAGGATCAATTTCGCAGTAATTGCTTTCTCTCGCAATTGCGGTACCTCGGCCTGCCATACCAACTCCAGTTCCATAAAAACGGCGATAATCATCTTTTAGAGATTTACCATACCCACCAGCTTCTTTCATTTTACCGTCTCTTCCAGGTACCATTCCATTCATTTCGGCAACGCCACCGCCAAAGCCATAAGCAGGCATGCCCATTCCACCCCAATATTCGATATGATAACCCCGTGGAAAGTTTAATTTCCGGTTATCTAACCACCAGGGCGAATAAATATGCACACTGCCAACACCGTCTTCGTTGTAACGCTTCCTGTCCATTAACTGCGGAAGAAAACCCGAAACACTTGCCCCTGTAGAATCATGCAGGTATTTGCCGATTACACCACTGCTGTTGGCCAAGCCGTTTGGATGTGAATTTGATTTTGAATTTAATAATATACGGGCCGATTCGCAAGCACTAGCTCCTAAAATAACCAGCTTGCCAGTAACCTGATATTCTTGTAAATCTTTACGGTTTACATACGAAACGCCCTTAGCTGTACCATCTTTATCGGTAATCACCTCGCGTACCATTGCATCAGTAATTACAGTAAGGTTACCGGTTTTTATTGCAGGATTTACCAAACATGAAGAAGAAGAAAAATCGCCATAAACTTTGCAGCTTCTTCCGCATTGCCCACAGTAAAAGCAAGGAGCACGGTCGCTGTTATTCGGTAAAGCTTCGGTAAGTACCGAGCCACGACCAGTAATTACTTTTACACCAGCCTTTTCTGCACCTTTTTTGATAAAAAGCTCATTTAACCTTGGTTTAGGTGGTTTCATAAAAATTCCATCAGGTTCATTTTCTAAACCTTCTGCTGTTCCATAAACCCCAATCATGCGGTCTACTTTATCATAAAACGGTTTAACATCGGCATATGTTATAGGCCAGGCATCTGTTAAGCCATCTTTAGGTTTAAAATCTTCGGGGCCCATCCGCAAAGAAATTCTTCCCCAATGGTTGGTACGGCCACCGAGCATCCGCGAGCGGAACCACTCGAATTCGCTTTTATTTTTTTGGGTATAAGGCTCACCTTCCAATTCCCAGCCTCCGTAAGAAGCATCGAAATCGCCAAATGGCCTAACAGTACCTGCACCTCTACGGGGAGATTCCCAGGGCCATTTTAGTTGATGTGAATCTAATCGGGGATCGAAATTTTGACCGGCCTCTAGCATTAAAACCTTTTGACCTGCATGGGCCAGAACATATGCAGCCATTCCACCACCCGCACCAGAGCCAACAACAATGGCATCATAAACGGTAGGCGATTTTTTTATCTGAAAGTCACTCATGGATTATGGTTAGCTATTTTTATATGCTCTAATCTAAAGTTTAATTTTTTGAAATAAAAGCATTAGGCTTCTTTGGAATCAATATAGATAATTGCTGCCTTTGTGTATTTCTAAATCGTATTACGTTAACAATGTATCAGCCCTTTTTTGGACATGAAAAATTTAATTTGGTCGCTCTATTGTTACATTATCACGCAGATGTTCTGCTCCGGGTAAACTTGATTATCTTTGTCATTTAAATTTCAATGCCAGTGTCAGAATATATCAAACAATTTATCGCAGCTTTAAAAGAAAGCCTGAATGCAACAACTTTTGTAAAAGTTTCTTTAGGGAACTATAAAGGCAATGAAGAAGCATTAAAACAGTTGTTGGTTCGTAAAGTTGTAATTAAGCGCGATGATAAACTGGCTTTTACCTACCGTTACAAAACCCGCGATGTGGTGAAAAATTATCCGGTTGATGAAGCTATAGATCTAATTTCTGAATACCTGGAGCAAGGTTTTAAAATCGGTACTTTATTTACGACTGAAAAGGACCTGATTTTGGAAGAATTGAATAATGGTAAAATTGTTTTGAGAGAAAGTACGGCATCAAGCGCGACCGCTCCTTCTGTAAACCACGACAAAGAAAAAGCGCGTTTAATTAAACCCGATTCAAAGTCGTATTTAACGGAACTGAAAATTACCGATGCCGATGGTAAGGTGTTTAAAAATGCCCAGGATAAATTCCGCCAGATAAACCATTATATTGAAATTTTAAGTTCTTTAATTAAGGAGCTGCCAGAAGGTACGATTAAAAAAGTGGCTGATATGGGCTCCGGTAAAGGATATTTAACTTTTGCATTGTACGATTACCTGCATTCGGTTTTAAAACTGAAAACTGAAGTAATTGGTGTGGAATACCGCCAGGATATGGTTGATTTGTGCAATCAAGTGGCCGACAAATCTGCTTTCGATAAATTAAAATTTGTTCAGGGAACGATTGAGGAATATAATGCTGAGGATGTTAATTTGTTAATTGCCTTGCATGCCTGCGATACCGCAACTGACGATGCAATTTTTAAGGGAATTAAAGCCCATGCCGAACTGATTGTGGTTGCGCCTTGTTGTCACAAACAAATCCGTAAAGAAATTGAGCAACATAAAGTAAAGAATGAGGTATCATTTTTAACTAAATATGGTATCTTTTTAGAACGTCATGCCGAAATGGTTACTGATGGTATACGTGCCCTGATTTTGGAATACTTCGGGTATAAAACCAAGGTATTCGAATTTATTTCTGATGCGCATACGCCTAAGAATGTACTTGTGGTAGGGATAAAGGGCAAGGAGCATGGCGCAGAGAAGAAAGCAGAAATTTTACAGAAAATTAAAGCAAGTAAAGAATATTTCGGGATTGGGCACCACCATTTGGAAAGATTATTGGGGCTTTAGATTTTTTAATGTGGTCGTCATGCTGAATTTATTTTAGCATCTATCATACATTTAGAAAAACAAATGGGGCGTTATCCCCTTTTAAACTAGCCCCTAAAACAGGTTCAGGGGTAACGAAGGCCTTTATTAAGTTGATCGCCTAAGAATAAATCCAAAGCAACACTGGCTTTTTCCTGTTTTTGAGTAACACATCAATCTTTAGCATGGTACCATCTGATAAAACAGGGCAGCCGGCACTTTGGCCAAATAAGGTTTGAGGATAAATTTCCTGGTTGGGTACAGGCGTATAGGAATGTAAAACGACAATTCGCTTAAAAGCATTACTGTTTGATTGCTCTAATCCAAACATTTTATAGTGTACATGAATCCCCCAATTACTATAAGAGCGGCCTTTCACTTTATACTTACCCAATGAAGTACAATAACTACCTTCTTTATTGCTAAAAACGGGTTTGGTGGGAGTACTGCCTCCGCCAACACCATGCGCGCACAATCCTTCAACGGTAATTGCTTTTTGTTTGAAATCGTAAACGAAAATTCTGTTTTTGCCGGAGTGGATACTCATATCAACCATGATGGCGATGGAAGTGTCCATCTTGTTTTTATGGCAAAAAGCTAGGGCTTCATTAATTCTTTCTTCTCTTATTTTGTTACCAGTAGTGGGTTTTAAACCTAACAGCGTAAATAAGAAAAGGATAGCGGATAACTTAAGCATATAAGATTAATGAAAAAGAATACATTTTGGTTGTTGAGCCACTAACCGATAGATGAATTTACAGATGCAATAAAATCAAGGCTACCAATGCAGGTATCGACTGTACATACAGAATCCTTTTACTGGCCGTGGCTGCACCGTAAATACCGGCAATAATTACGCAGGTTAAAAAAAATACAGCCACATAAATTTTCCACTGATGATCAGTTATACATAGCGACCAGATTAAACCTGCGGCTAAAAATCCATTGTACAATCCCTGGTTTGCTGCCAAGGTTTTGGTTGGCACAAATAAATCTTTAGGGATGGTTTTAAAAACTTTTGGTGCTTTGGTAGTCCAGGCGAACATTTCTAACCAAAGGATATAGATATGGATGAAGGCTACCAAGCCGATTACGATTTGAGCTGCTAATTGCATTTTATAAGGGATTATACAGATTTAAATGATTGTACAGATTGATTGTATCTCTAAAGATATAAAAATTAAGGACGGTATTTTAACGGGCTATTGTTATTAAACCCTAAAGTGGAACTGCTGCCTCCAATGCACTACTGACTTTCATTTTCAAATCATTTTAAGAAATTTGTACTTTGCTATAGTGTTTAAGCCTTAGCTTTTCAGCTTGTTTCTGTCATGCTGTCAGTAAACTATAACCTCTTTTTTTACATTTTATCAGTCTTTTACCTGTATTATCTGCCAAAACCCAATTGGCACAAGCATTGTTTAATAGGAGTAGAAATTATAATACTTTAAAAAGAGAAAATACAAATACAATGGGAAAAATTATTGGAATAGACTTAGGAACAACAAACTCTTGCGTGAGCGTAATGGAGGGCAACGAGCCTGTAGTTATCGCAAACAGTGAGGGTAAACGTACTACACCGTCTATTGTTGCTTTTGCAGAAAACGGTGAGCGTAAGGTTGGCGAGCCTGCTAAACGTCAGGCTATAACCAACCCAACAAAAACGATATATTCGATTAAACGCTTTATGGGTAACAGCTACGACGAAAGTGCGAAAGAAGCTGGACGTGTACCTTATAAAGTTGTTAAAGGTGATAACAACACACCACGTGTTGAAATCGACGACAGAAAATATACTCCACAGGAGATTTCTGCAATGATTTTGCAGAAAATGAAAAAAACTGCTGAAGATTTCTTGGGTCAGGAAGTTACAGAAGCGGTTATTACAGTACCAGCTTATTTTAATGATGCACAACGTCAGGCTACTAAAGAAGCAGGCGAAATTGCAGGTTTAACTGTAAAACGTATCATTAACGAGCCAACTGCAGCTGCTTTAGCTTATGGCTTGGATAAAGCACACAAAGACATGAAAATTGTTGTGTTCGATTGTGGTGGTGGTACACATGACGTTTCTGTATTGGAATTAGGTGATGGCGTTTTCGAAGTAAAATCTACTGATGGTGATACACACTTAGGTGGTGATGACTTTGACCACATTATTATTGATTGGTTAACTAGCGAATTCAAAGCTGAAAACAGCATGGATTTGGCTAAAGATCCAATGGCTTTACAACGTTTAAAAGAAGCTGCTGAGAAAGCTAAAATTGAGTTATCAAGCACAACTTCAACTGAAATTAACTTACCATACATTACTGCTGATGCTAGCGGCCCTAAACACTTGGTGCGTACATTATCTCGTGCTAAATTTGAGCAATTGGCTGATAGCTTGATCAAACGTACTATCGATCCTTGTAAATCTGCTTTGAAAAATGCTGGTTTAAGCACAAGCGATATCGACGAAATTATTTTGGTAGGTGGTTCAACCCGTATTCCTGCAATCCAGGATGCAGTTAAAGCTTTCTTTGGTAAAGAGCCAAGTAAAGGTGTTAACCCTGATGAGGTTGTAGCAATTGGTGCTGCTATTCAAGGTGGTGTATTAACCGGTGATGTAAAAGATGTATTGTTATTAGACGTTACGCCTTTATCATTAGGTATTGAAACTATGGGTGGTGTAATGACTAAATTAATCGAGTCTAACACAACAATCCCAACCAAAAAATCTGAAACTTTCTCAACTGCAGCTGATAACCAGCCTTCAGTAGAAATTCATATTTTACAAGGAGAGCGCCCAATGGCTGGTCAGAACCGTACAATTGGCCGTTTCATTTTAGATGGTATTCCACCAGCACCTCGTGGTGTGCCTCAGGTAGAAGTATCATTCGATATTGATGCCAACGGTATCTTACACGTAAGTGCTAAAGATAAAGCTACTGGTAAAGAGCAAAAAATCCGTATCGAAGCATCTTCAGGTTTAACTGATGCTGAGATCAAAAAAATGAAAGAAGAAGCTGAAGCTAATGCAGCAGATGATGCTAAGCAGAAAGAAGAAGCTGATAAAATCAACGGAGCTGATGCTTTAATTTTCTCAACTGAGAAACAATTAAAAGAGTTTGGTGATAAATTATCTGCTGATAAAAAAGCGCCAATCGAAGCTGGTTTAGAGAAATTAAAAGCAGCACACGGTTCTCGTAACTTTGCAGATATCGATGCAGCACAAGCTGAATTGCAAAATGCATGGAATGCAGCATCTGAGGAAATGTACAAAGATGGCGGTCAGCCTCAAGGTGGTGAACAACCACAAGCTGATGGTCAGCCTCAAGGTGGTGGCGATAACGTTACCGATGTTGATTTTGAAGAAGTAAAAGAAGACGATAAGAAATAAGTCTTGAGTCTTTAGTTCTGAGGCGAGAGTCTTGGGAGAATATTAAAAGCGTTCCGATTTCACATCGGAACGCTTTTTTTGTATATGATGTAAATCCCGCAGGTTTGATGCGATCATAATGCTGAATTAATTTCAGCATCTTTTTATCACTTAAGGCCCTGAACTAAATTCAGGGTGAAGAATGAGGTTAAATCCATTCTTTTATTAATATAATATCCAGGCGATAGTTTACTTATGCGTTTTTAAATATCTATATGATTAAATGGGTTTGGAAATGAACGATTCGGTACTTTTCGGTTCATGTAGTCCCGCCATTTGCTAATCCGATGAAGGATCGGAACCGCTGCTGTCGGGTTTAGGTAAGAGGGTTTAGTGCTTTTGGGGCAGGTTGAATAGCGATCGGTTTAACTAATGCGATCGTAATGCTGAATTTATTTCAGCATCTTTTCATCACATAAGGCCCTGAACTAATTCAGGGTGAAGAATGAGGTTAAATCTATTCTTTTAGTAATATAATATCCAGGCGATAATTACTTATGCGTTTTTAAATATCTATATGGTTAAAAGGGTTTGGAAATGAACGTTTCTATAGCTGAAGCGATCGTCATGCTGAATTTATTTCAGCATCTTTTCATCACTTAAGGCTCTGAACTAAATTCAGGGTGACGAATGAGGTTAAATCCATTCTTTTAGTAATATAATATCCAGGCGATAATTACTTATGCGTTTTTAAATGCCTTATATGGTTGAAAGGGTTTGGAAATGAACGGTTCGGTACGTTTCGGTTGATGTAGTCCCGCCATTTGCTAATCCGATGAAGGATCGGAACCGCTGCTGTCGGGTTTAGGTAGGAGGGTTTGGTGCTTTTGGAGCAGGTTGAATAGCGATCGGTTTAATTAATGCGATCGTCATGATGAATTTATTTCAGCATCTTTTAACATTTAAGGCCCTGAACTAATTCATGGTGGCGAATGAGGTTATACTAAATTAAGTATGAGGGATTTAATTAAACTAAATTTTGTTCAATAATATCCTGTAATTCTTTTTCGTTTGCAGCAATTTGTTGCAATAGTTTAAACTGATTTTTGGCCCTATCTAAATTTTGTGTGGGGTAGCTAATAGGGTAATACTTATTGCCGCTCAAATAATCAGTTAAGAAGCGCAGGGCCTGCATATAAATGATGTATTTGCCTGAGAATAAAATGAGTTCTTTTTCTGTTTCGGTTAAAATACCTTTCATCTCCGATAAATAACCTTTTATGGTGGCCTCAAAGTAAGGCAAACGTATTTTTATCTTATCTAAATCGGTTTCATTTTCAGAAAATGCACAAAGATAAGTGCGCATCATATCGCCTAGGTCCGAAATAAATTTACCGGGCATAATGGTATCTAAATCAATTACGCAGATGCCCTCATAAGTTTCATCATCCAATAAAACATTGCTTATTTTGGTATCGTGGTGCATTACACGGTCAGGGAAATCAGTCCTGTGCGAGTATGAGGTATAATAATCTAAAATATATTTATGAGCTAGAGCATCTTCAATCTGCGTATTTGCCGCATTTTTGAGCATTTCTTCTGCCTGGTTTAAAGCTAAAATAAACTGTTCGTACCTTAAAGCCAGGTCGTGGAAACCAGGAATGGTAGCCTGAAGTGTTTTAGTCTCGAAATGATTAAGCAGCCTGCTAAGTTTTCCAAACTGCTTTGCTGCTTCATAAGCTTGTTTTGGGTCGGCCAGTACATCCAATGAGATTGTGTTAGGCACAAAGGGAAGCATGCGCCAGTATTCATGATGAATATTGGCCATTTCTTCGCTGTTAGCTGTAGAAACCGGTTTTATAAAAAGGTAATCAGGATAGTTAAACGCAAGATAATCGGCAATTGCCCTGAGGTTATTTGCAATAGCTTGTGGCGATTTGAACACCGAGGTATTGATGTTTTGAAGAATGTATTTTTTTTCTTCTGCTAATGGAGCAAGCAAATAAGTACGGTTAATTAAACCCGTACCTATTTGTGTGATTTTGATATTTTCTTTAGTGTATCCGTAGGCTTTTAAAACTTCAGAATCTAAATTTAGTTCCATAGTTTTTCCGGATATGTTCCGTTTTTAACCAGCTGGTCAATACTATCCTGAACATAAGGTTTGTCTTCTTTGTAAGTTACACCAAACCATTTATTTGAAGTTGGTACCACTTTAAAGGTTGCTGTATTGCTTTTTACCAAACTTTCGCCAATTAATGGAATAAAGAATTCTGCCTTAGGTTTATCTTTGTTCGCTTGGGCAAATTCTCTGAAAAGTTCTTCGGTAATTTTAAATACTGAAGGTGTAAAACCCCAGAAATTCATCGATACAGGTGTTTCAAAAGCTAAAGGGAATTCTTCGCCATTCTCTTCGTAAAAGATACTGCCATCTTTAGGATAAACTTTTGTACGTTCTACAATTTCTTCCAGGTTACCAGCTGCATCTACTTTACAAACACCGCGTGATACTGCACCAAACTCAGATAAAGTTTTGCCAATTTCATATCCAATAATGGCATAATTGCTGTCGGTAACTTCTGTAGATAAGAAATCGACCATTTTTTTAAAGGCATCGTAACCATAATAATCATCTGCATTAATAACGCAAAACGGTTCTTTGATTACGTTTCTTCCAGAAAGAATTGCATGGGCAGTACCCCAAGGTTTTTCCCTGTAAATTTCTTCTTCGATACCGAATTGCTTCAAATCAAAGTTCTGAAAAACGTAATCCGTTTCAATTCTTCCGGCAAGTTTAGGCTCAAAAATAGACTTAAAGTTTTCTACAAACTCTTCTTTAATGATAAATACAACTTTGCCAAAGCCAGCATTAATTGCATCATATATTGAATAATCGATAATGGTTTCGCCGTTCGGGCCAAAACCATCGATCTGTTTCATACTTCCATAACGGCTTGCCATACCTGCAGCCAATATTAATAGGGTAGGTTTCATCTATTGTTTATTGTTTTTTTGGGATTACACCAATATCATTTAAAGTCATTTCTATTGGTAATGTTATTGCGAAATTAGTTATATGAGCGTTTTTTATATTGTTATTTAACCAGTTTTAAAATTCAAACAGACTATCTCAGCTTTTTGAGCATGTTTTATTCTTTTAATCATGCCGAAATACGAGGTACAGTCTTTTACCAATCTGGTGTGTTATTGTTGCGAAAATAGTAATTTCTATGTTTATTATTAATGGCCCTTGCGGGCCATTAGCTTAATTGCTATAATGTATTTATATCATTTATTTAAAATCCAAACAGGCCTCCACCGGTTTTTGAGCGTGTTTTTTTTCCTGTAAGCATGCAGAAAATGCCCCGAACAATTTCTTTACCAATCTGGCGTGTAATTGTTGCACCCATTACCTGCTCTACCAAACTTTTTTCGCCTGGTTTAGGTTTGCTTTCCTTTTCGGCCTGTTTCTGCTCCTCAGCTTCCTGTTTTTGTTGCTCAGCAGCTGCGGTTTGTTCATTAATGCGTTTTGTTAAAATCTCATAGGCACTTTCCGGATCAATCGGATCTTTATATTTGGTGTACAATGGACTTGCATGCACCACCTGATCGAAATCTGCCGCCGTAAGTGGCCCCATTACTGCACGCGGGGGCGTAAGCATGGTTGCAGAAACCTCAGTGGGTATTCCTTTTTCATTTAATACAGTTATCAATGCCTGCCCTGTACCCAATGCGGTTAATATCTTGTCAATTTCATAAAAATCGGATTTTGGATAAGTATTAACAGTTTTCTTTAAAGCATCTACATCATTCGGGGTAAATGCCCTTAGGGCGTGCTGAACGCGATTACCCAATTGGCCCAAAACACTTTCCGGAACATCGGTAGGTGCCTGCGTACAGAAGAAAACGCCTATTCCTTTTGAACGGATTAACCTGATAATGGTTTCTATCTGCTCTAAAAATGCTTTCGAAGAGTTTTTGAAAAGTAAATGTGCTTCGTCAAAAAAGAAAACCAGCTTCGGTTTATCTAAGTCGCCAACCTCCGGCATGGTATTGAATAATTCGGCCAATAAGCTTAAAAGGAAGGTAGAGTATAATACCGGCTGATTTTGAACATCAGCAATGTTTAATAAACTAATGGTTCCTTTGCCATCAACACGTTCGAAAAGATCTTCGATATCGAAAGATTTTTCACCAAACATACCTGCCAGTCCCTGTTGCTCTATGGCCACAATTTTTCGCAATATAGTGCCTGATGTTGCGGTTGATATGGTACCATAACTGCTTTTTATTTCTGCTGCACCAGCCCCTTCAGAAAGGTAAGATACCAGTTTCTTTAAATCATTTAAATCAATTATCGGCATCTTGTTATCGTCGGCATATTTAAATATTACCGCCATAACGCCTGATTGCGTATCGTTTAAATCTAAAATTTTTGATAAAAGCGTAGGTCCGAATTCGAGCACGGTTGCCCGCATCTGCGCACCCATTTTACCTGAAAGCGAATAAATTTCTATTGGGAAACCAGATGGTGAAAAAGGTTTGTTGAGCTGTTGTGCCCTTTCTTCAATTTTTGGATTAACTGCGCCAGGCTGGTTCAACCCCGATAAATCACCTTTCACATCCAACATAAATACCGGAACACCTGCATCTGATAACTGCTCTGCCAATAATTGCAGCGTACGTGTTTTACCGGTTCCTGTAGCTCCCGCAATTAAACCGTGTCTGTTCATCATTTTTAACGATAAATTAACTTCGGCTTCGCTGTAAACCTGTCCGTCTAAAATTCCGGCGCCTAAATAAATGTACGAGCCTGTTGGGGCATAAGATGATTTTATTTTTTCGATGAATTTTGAAGAAAGATCGCTCATTTTTTAAAATTAGATTGCCAATTTAAGAAACATATCTTAAAAAGGATGTGTTTTTGTTACCACTTTTAATGCAAAATACTGCACAAACGGTTGTTTAATGGTGTTGGTTAAGTTGCTTATAATAATTTAGTTCGTTCTGAAGTGTTGTTATTTCCTGCTGCATATTTTGCAATTGATTAAGCAGATGGGAAACGGCATGAATCCCTTCTAAATTGATTTCAAGATCGTGCGCTAAACGCAGGTATTGCTCCAATTTAGCTAATTCATCAACAGGTAAAAAGATCGATTGCTTTTTAACAGTGGTATGGATCAGGCCAAAATCTTCTAAAGACTGGATAAAATTGATCTCCACATGGTGGTAAGCGCAAATATCTTCTACAGGGATTAGATAGGTTTCCATAATGGTTAGAATTTGGAAAGTTTTTCAAATAGTTCTTTTTGTTCGGCGTTTAAGTTGGTAGGCAATTTAACCTGCCATTTGATGTACAGATCACCAAACTGATTGTCTTTTTTATAAAGCGGAAATCCTTTCCCTTTCAAACGCAGTGTAGCATCGGGTTGTGTGCCTTCGGGTACTTTAAGTTTCACTTTGCCGTTTAGGGTTTCTACAATTTTCTCTCCGCCTAAAATGGCTGTATATACATCTATTTCTTCCTGAATGTAAATGTCGTTGCCCTTGCGTTTAAACTTAGGGTCGTCAATAATATTAAATTTAATAAACAGATCGCCCGGAGGACCATTGTTTACACCTGCTGCGCCATAACCTGGCAATTTAATTTTCTGTCCATTTTCTACACCAGCCGGAATGGTAATGCGCACCTGTTTACCGTTTACAGTTAGCGTTTGTTTATGTGTAGTATAAGCATCGAGTAGGTTTAACTGCAAATCGGCATTATAATCCTGACCTTTAAAAGGAGAATTTCTACTGCTTCTGCCCCCACCACCAAACATGGAAGAAAAGAAATCAGAGAAATCATCTCCGCCAAAACCACCCGAATAGCTATTTCCTCCTCCATAGCCGCCGCCTTGCGATTGATATTGTTTTTGCTGCTGCTGTCGCGCATCCAGCTGATCGGCATGTTGCCAATCTTTACCATATTTATCGTACTTCTTTCTTTTATCCGGATCGCTTAAAACTTCATTGGCTTCATTAATCTGTTGAAATTTTTTATTCGCTTCCTCATTATTGGGATTAAGGTCGGGATGGTGCTTTCTGGCTAATTTTCTATAAGCTTTTTTAATATCCTCAGTTGTTGCATCTTTCTTTAAATCGAGGATTTTATAATAGTCTATGTAGTCCATATTGGCATAACAAATAAGTAAAAAGAATGTTCAGTTTTAATGGTATAAATGTAAGGTTTTAGGTTGAAAATGCGGCTAAACCGTGGTGCAAAGCGTATAGGAAATAGAGCAAAGGGTAAAGAGAATAGAGCTGAGGGCGTGAGTTGAATTTGATGCGGTTAGCTGTTATAATTCTGGCTGATTGATAAGTGGCTGATTAACTATTGAGCACAATGGCAAAGAATGAGCAAAATTTAAATGCTAAGCAAGGGTTTGCCTGTTTATAATGATGTTAAGCAGCGCAGGGCACTAAACCTTCAAAGTTACTTTGTTTTGCCGCTGCCCACGGCAGGAAGGTTTCCAAGTTACTTTGATTTGTCGCTGCCCACGGCAGGAAGGTTTCCAAGTAACTTTGATTTATCGCTGCCCACGGCAGGAAGGTTTCAAAGTAACTTTGATTTATCGCTGCCCACGGCAGGAGGTTTTCAAAGTTAATTGATGCCATTTTACTCCAGATAACCAAAAGGATAAAAATAAGCGATTGAAAGATAGTTCATAATCAGTGTCATGTAGAAATAGCTAATACCCTCGAAATTAAATTTAGAAACAAAAAAAGTGCCCCGGTTAGAGGCACTTTAATCGATAAAGGTAGAGAGAGATTTATTTTTTGTTTTTAACGTATTTTTCCAACCACTGGTCTTGCTCCCAAAGCATGTGCAATAAGTTTTCTTTACCGCGGTAACTGTGTGCCTCGTAAGGTAAAAATACAAAACGGGTGGTGCCTCCAGCTCCTTTTATAGCGTTAAATAAACGTTCGCTGTTAATTGGGAAAGTTCCTGGGTTATCGTCAGAATCACCGTGGATTAACAATATAGGTGTTTTAATTTTATCGGCATAACTGAAAGGGCTCATTTCATAATATAATTGAGGGGCCTGCCAGTAGGTGCGTTCTTCGTTTTGGAAACCAAATGGTGTTAATGTACGGTTATAAGCACCGCTGCGGGCTATACCTGCTGCAAAAAGATTGGTGTGTGCCAACAAATTTGCTGTCATAAATGCTCCATAACTGTGACCGCCTACAGCCATGCGCTTTTTATCTCCAACGCCTAAATCTGATAATTTATTAATGGCAGCTTCTGCGTTTAACTGCAACTGATCAACAAAGGTATCGTTGGGCTTTTTGCCATCTTTAGCAACAATCGGCATTTCGGCATTATCCAGAACCGCATAACCACGGGTTACCCAAAATATAGGTGATGCCCAGCTGATAGTTGTAAATTTATCTTTCGATCCGCGGATCTGAGCCGCATCAGCTGCTGAATTAAACTCTCGTGGATAAGCCCAGATTAATGCTGGCAACGGACCATCTTTTTCCTTATTGTAGCCTTTTGGTAAATACAAATCGCCCGTTAAATCAACCCCGTCTGCACGTTTATAAGAAATTTTTTCTTTGGTAATACCTTCTAAAGATGGATATGGATTAGTGAAATTGGTAATTGGCTGATCTGCAATGCGAAGCATCAGGTTTTTGATAAAGTAATTGGGAACCAGTTTCTGACTCTCCTTACGGGTAAGTAAAACCAGTTTATCCGGGTTAATTACATCAGTTACATATTCAAAAGTTCCTTCCGCACTGCGCCAGATAATTTCGTTCTTTTTGGTTGCTAAATCAAACTTGGCCAAAAACGGTAAGTCGCCTTTTTCTGATGAGCCTACAGTGTTGTTCATCAATAGTTTGGTGCCATTGTCAACTGTTTTTATTACCTGCCGGCCATATTTGTTTTTTGTTGTAACCGGCGAACCTGGATTGCCATAAGCATCAGTTTGGTTCCGGCTGTACAACTCCTCTACAGCACCGGTAGTTGGATTGTACCTGCTTACTTTACTGGTTTGTTTGCTGCGTAAGCCTTCCATAATGAGGGCAAGGTTGGCATCGCCCCATTGTACACCACGGTAACGGGTTTGTGTTTTAAACAGTTCTTTTTCTGCCCCTGTAAAAGGCGCGCTCAGGGCGTAAACGGCATCATGAAAAGGAACATCTTTTTTAATTAAACCACTGTCTAAAGGTTTGCTCCAAACCAAAGTGGCAGGCTCATCATCTCTCCAATCAAAACCACGCGCTACGTTTTGTGTATTATCATAACCTGATGGAGTGCCTTCTGAAGATGGTAATTCGGCAATAACTTTTATTGTTTTACCAGTTAAATCGGTAATGGTTACGGTAGAAGGGAAACCATAAGCAGAAACCAGGTAAGAAAAAGGTTTGCGGATGGTTTCAATCATCATGTAGTTTTTATCGGGCGATATGCTTGTTAAACCATAAATGGCTGGTTTACCAATTGGAGTTTCTATGCCCGCAGTATTTTTAACCAATTGTGATGTGGCAAAAAACTCAAATAATTGTTCGTCAAAAGGCGATTTTATTAAATCCTGATAAGTAGCACTTGGCGCGGCTTTACCTAAATTTTGTTGTATGGTTGGCCCTTTTGGCATTAATGGTTTTGTTGGTGCGGCACTTGCTGGTTTGGTTACCGTGCGGTAAATAATGGTGTTATCGTTTAACCAGGTAAGGCCACTGCCCAAAACTACATTTAAGAAAGCTTTATTTGTTTTAATAGCTTTTTTTGTAGTTAAATCTATAATGTAAAGATCTACACCTTTTTGTGTGGTGTTGGTAAAGGCAATTTTGTTTTCTGAAGGGTTCCAGTTGATATTGCTTGCATATAATGGCGTTGGCAAACCAGTTACCTGGAAGGTTTGATTGGATTTTATATTTTTAAGACTGAAGTTATTAATGTACGTCTGCCTGCTTGGCGAATAATTGTTTGGATTTAACCTTAAGCCCGCAATCCGATACTCGGGCATGGCCAATTCTTCTACAGATGGGTAAGAATTACGTTCGCTAAACAAGATCCATTCTGCCTTGCCATCAATGCTAACGCCAGGTGTGGGTTTGGCCAGCAGCAAATCTGCAATTTCTTTTGGTGGGGTTTGGTAGCTTATGGCATCCTGTGCCGCTGCATTAAGCGAAACACAAGTGCCCGCTATCAGTAAATAGAGGTGTAGTTTTTTAATCATTTCCAGTTAGTTTGTTCGAAATAAGGAATAATCAAATATTGCAAAATTTAACTAATTATAGCGTAACTTCTTATTTACATCGTACTGGTAAGGTTATTATTCCCGCGGAGGAGGGAACCCTAAAGCAATCGCTATATTTTCGCTCAGCTCGGTCTTGCCTCGGCTCACCGCCGCCGACGGGGCTCTTACCTTTTTCTTGATAAAAAGGTAACCAACCTGAGCGCAGCGAAAGCATGACTACCTATAAAAACAACAAACAATAAGGCATAACTGAAAGGCTTGGAACTGATGTCGGATAAATTCGTTAAAGCTTTTTAGTCGTCAGCATAAGTTCCGCCGAAGGGGGCAGAAAGTGTGTGCTGCCTCAATGCAATTATTAACTAAAAGGTATTGATAAAGCTTTAACGTTTTCTCCTTCCATCATTTCCTATGCCGGATAGCATAGAGCATATAGCGAGGTGCATGTAGCAAGGTTCAGATTAAAACGGTCGTCATTCCCGCGCAGGCGGGAATCGTAATGCAATCGCTATATTTTTACAATCTTAATCTTATTTATTTTAAGAAACTGAAGGGGTACATAGTAACGTCATTTCGACCGTAGTGGAGAAATCTTTGGATTTGCCATCACAATAAATCCGTCATTCTCGCGCATGCGGGAATCGTAATGCGATAGCTATGTTTTTACAATGTTAATCTTATTTATTTTAAGAAATTAAAGCGGTACATAGTATCGTCATTTCGACCGTAGTGGAGAAATCTTTGGATTTGCCATAAATAAATCCGTCATTCCCGCGCAGGCGGGAACCGTAATGCGATCGCTATATTTTCGCTCCGCTCGGGCTTGCCTCGGCTCACCGCCGACGATGGGGCTCTTACTTTTGGCTTGGCCCAAAAGTAACAAACCTGAGCGCAGCGAAAGCATGACTACCTATAAAAACAACAAACAATAAGGCATAACTGAAAGGCTTGGAACTGATGTCGGATAAATTCGTCAAAGCTTTTTGGTCGTCAGCACAAGTTCCGCCGAAGGGGGCGGAAAGTGTGTGCTGCCTCAATGCAATTATAAACTAAAAGGTATTGATAAAGCTTTAACGTTTTCTCCTTCCATCATTTCCTATGCCGGATAGCAGGGAGCAGAAAGCAGGTGCAGTTTCAGGCATCCGAAAATTGATTCTTTTTAAACTATTTAGGGAACGCATAAATCCTTCATTTCGACCGTAGTGGAGAAATCTTTGGATTTGCAATCGCTATGTTTAACGAAATTATTTTTCCCCTGTACCACATTCTTATTGCATTATAACCATCACTCCCCAACACTTATCCTTTTACAATTATTCTTAAATGAAGATTGACAAATGTCAAAAAAACAATATATTTTATACAACCTTTTACACTTTTTTCTACATTTGAATTGTCAATCGTCCCCGATAGCTGATTTAATTATTTTTTCATTTTTTAAAAAATTAATTATCTCAATGACAACACAATTAAAGCAAGGAGAAATTCTTGAGCGCTTAGTGCGCAGAGATCGTATGGGTATCAGTGAGCTTTCGAGAAAGCTTAATGTAAGCCGCAGAACAATTTACAACTGGTTTGGTCAGGATAGGATTGGTCATGAAGTAATTTGGCAGGTAGGCAAATTATTAGGGCAGGATCTTTCAGCATCATTCCCGGAAGCTTTTCCCCGATATAGTTCAGATAATGCAAATCAAACTGCAGATCCTTCAAAACAAATCGGATCTGATGCCAATTCGGTTTATTTCTGGATGAACAAGTACATTCACTTATTAGAAAAGTACAATGATCTGTTAATTACCGAAGAGCAACAGGAAGATCCAATTAGTAAAGAGTTTCCGTTAAGAAATAAAAAAACTGAAGCATTTTTGTACCAATAAAATATAAATACTAACCAAATATCGTGCAATTGCACAACTTAATGTGAGTGATCTAATCATCCCGTTAGATTTTATTTTTTCTACCACTCACCCTTTAAGTTGAATCAATTGTTTCTCACCTCCCTATTCTAAACTCTGTAATATTTTTGGGTGTTAACATCTATGCTTTTATAAATTTCTAAATTGGTAATCATCAATAGAAATCAGAAGTCATGATTATTAACCGAAACAACTATTTATTAAGCTTAAGTAGCTTAGTTGCCTGCTTTGTATTTTCTTTTTTTACTGTTTGTGCGCAACAGAAATTAAATGTGGCAATTGCCGGGTTAAACCACGATCATGTGTATCTTATTATGAACAGTTACCAAAAGGCAGAGGTTAATATCATCGGTATTGCAGAAAGTAATCCTGAACTGGTAAACAAATTTAAAACACGCTACAAAATTCCCGACAGTATATTTTATACTAACCTTGTTAATTTATTAAAGAAAAAGAAGCCTGATGTTGTACTGGCCTATAATGCCATAAGCGATCATTTAGCCGTGGTAGAAGCTGCTGCACCGCTTGGCATATCGGTAATGGTAGAAAAACCTTTGGCGGTAACGGTTAAACAAGCAGAAAGAATGGCGGCACTGGCCAAACAGTATCAGGTGCATGTGCTTACCAATTATGAAACCACCTGGTATCCCAGTAACCAGGAAGTATATAAAAATGTTAAAGAAACCAATAGCATAGGCACCTTAAGAAAAATAATTGTACATGATGGGCATGAAGGACCAAAGGAAATTGGTGTAAGTAAGGAGTTTTTAAGCTGGTTAACTGATCCTGCTAAAAACGGTGGAGGTGCATCAGTGGATTTTGGCTGCTATGGTGCAAATTTAATGACCTGGTTAATGGATGGTAAAGCACCCATTTCAGTTACAGCAGTTACGCACCAGATTAAAAAAAATATTTATCCGAATGTGGATGATGATGCCACAATTTTATTAGAATACCCTGGTGCAACCGGCATTATTGAGGCCTCATGGAACTGGCCGTTTAGCATAAAAGATATGGAAGTGTTTGGCGCAACAGGATATATACAAGCGGTAAACGAAAAAGATTTAAGGGGAAGGAAAAACGGGAAGGAAGATTATAAGGTATATGCAGCAAAAGCATTACCGCCAGTATATGCCAATCATTTAAATTATCTATCAGCAATATTAAAAGGCGAAATTAACCCAACAAATGATTTATCCTCTTTAGCCAATAACTTAATTGTAGTTAGAGTTTTGGAGGCGGCTAAAATCTCTGCCAGAACGGGCAAAAAAGTGATGTTAAAGTAAGCAGCCCCGAAATAAAAATAGCCACCTGTAATGATGGCTATATTGGTAAAAGATATTCCTCTTTTTATGGTGTGCCTGCCCTCCGCGGATCTCCCGCTCACAGGACTTTTTTGTCTTTCCTTTATGCTTAACAATTTAGGCAATAGTTAGTTTTGTTATGCAAAATAATTTTACACATCTTGTGGAAAATGTTAATATCTCTGCAAAAGCCAGCTGTATATCTATAGTTTAGGTAAAAATGACGATTAATTGTAAACCCGTTTTACGTAATTTTTTTATGTAAAACATTTTACGGCCTGCTGCGTTTCTGATTAGGTTGCTCAGAAGGTTCATAACCATCCTCGTGTACAAATTATCAAACACTAAATCTATGATCGAATTAAATAACGAGCTTTTTTGCAAACTTGGCGATTTGTCTGTTGATGGCTACTTTATTTACGAACATGATCAACAGAAATTTTCTTACCTGAATAAATCCTTGGCTGCAATATGGGAAACAACACCAGATGATATTTATACCAATCCACAAGTACTTTTGGAGCGGATTCATCCTGAAGATACAGCGCATGTATTTTCATGTTATGAAGAATGTTTAGAAAATGAAAAAGAAAAGAGATATGAGTTCCGCCTCACTTTTAAAGGTAGAGAAAAGTATGTGCGTACAACAGTGTTTGCTGTTGCTGATGCAGGCAGAGCGCGGATGATTGGTACTGTAGAAGATACTACTGTAGTACGGCACAATAAAATCCATATTGAGCAAATTAACGCCAGAAAGAACATAACCCTTGAGGTGCTGGCGCATGATTTGAAGGAGCCACTTGGCATGATGAAATTAACAGCATCATCAATGGAAGATAGCATTGCACAAATGGGCGATGAACGGATGGTGAATTCGTTAAGTTTTATTAAGGATATGTGCGAGCGCAACCTGCTCTTGGTAAGGAGTATGATTAACCGGGAATTTCTTAAATCATCAGTAATAGAAATTGGCAAGGAGCGCGCCGATCTGGTTTGGGAGCTTAGGGATGTGGTGCGTTTTTACAAGCGATCTAAATTGGGCAAAACCAAAAATATACAGTTTACCAGCTCCGCCGAGCAAATTTACCTGCGCCTGGATAGCATGAAGTTTTTGCAGGTAATTAATAATTTAATTTCAAACTCCTTAAAATTTACAACCGATAACGGTTACATTGGTTTGCATGCCGAAGAATTGGAAAAAACGGTTCTAATCACCGTAACTGATGATGGCATAGGGATACCGGATGAGTTGCAGGCAGGACTATTTGATCATTTGCCTGAAACTTTAAGGCCGGGTTTAAAAGGCGAAGAATCCGGAGGTTTTGGAATGAGCATAATCAAGTCGATTGTAGATTTGCATCAGGGGAAAATTTGGTTTAAGAGCAAAATTGGTGTCGGAACCACCTTCTATATCGAGCTTCCGAAGTAGCCGTTTTTAATTTTAAAATGGCGTAAGTTATATTTGAATTATGATTAACATTATTCTTGCAGACGATCACCATATTATCCGCACCTCTCTAAAAGCACTTATAGAAAAACATGATGGGATAAAAGTTGTAGCAGAAGTATCTGATGGTTTAGGTGTTTTAGCACTTTTGGAAAAAGGAATAAAGGCTGATATTGTTTTGTCTGATATGGCCATGCCGAACCTTGATGGTTTAGGTTTAATTAGTGCAGTTAAGGCACATGGATACAATACAAAAGTTGTAATTCTCTCTATTTTGGACGATGAAAAATATGCTTCAAATGCCTTTATTTCAGGAGCTTTTGCTTACCTCTCTAAAGATATTGAAGAAGATGAACTGCTGTTTTGCATTAAACATGTAATGAAGGGAAAACGGTACCTTTCATCTAATTTATGCATCTCAATTTTGGAGCGTTTTAATACCCAATTAAATATGCTGTCGCAAAAAACCAACGGAGAAATTAATTTTTCTGAGCGCGAAATTAACGTATTACAACTCATAGCAGATGGTTTAACCAACCAGGAAATTGCAGATAAATTGTACCTCAGCAGGCGTACAGTTGAGAGCCAAAGGGAGGCTTTAATCAATAAAACGGGTACCAAAAACTCAGCATCTTTAGTCCGTTTTGTGATGCGGAACGGGTACATTTCTTAACAATTTTGGTGGTTTTGGGGTTCATTTTACGGTGTTTTAAATAAACCGTAAAAAATCGGGTATTTCTACAAATAACATTGCATGTTACCGTTTGTTGAACATTTACATCAATCCCAAAACCAACATGGAAACATTAAATTTCAATTGCGACATTTACCAATATCGCCAGCCACTTTTCGAGCGGGCATTAGCATACACTCGTGATGAAGACGATGCCGCCGATCTGGTTCAGGATACCTTTATGAAAGCATTTAGGTTTTCGGCCAAGTTTGAAATGGGCAGTAATGTTAGGGCATGGCTTTTTACCATTTTAAAAAATACCTTCCTTAATCATTATTATAAATTAAAGCGGAAAAACGAAATGATCCAGCAGGAAGAAGATTTAACTTCTTTACAGTTGGCCCCAAGTGCATCAAGCAATGCCGGAACTGCTAAGTTTATGATGGAAGATATTCAAAAATCATTAAATGCATTGCCAGAAGATTGCCGCTTTTGTTTCTGCCGCTATTTTGAAGGGTATAAATACCATGAAATTGCTGCAGAACTGGATATTCCCCTTGGTACTGTTAAAACCAAAATACATGTGGCCAGAGGACTTTTGAAAAAGATGCTTAAAAATTATAAATCTGGCTTGGCAGCATAGTTTTATTGCTTAGCTAAATTCAAAATTCTACAGCTATCTAAAAAATAAGGAGTTTAAATATTAAAAAAGGGATAAGTAATTAGCTTATCCCTATATCTAAACTCAAACATGCGCTCAAACATGAATGAATCTTATCTACTAAACAGTTCAATTAACTATTGGTTTTAAAAAGGCGAGGTTATTCTACGCAAATTTTTCAATATTACCTCAGCTTCTGCTTCAATTCTATTTTCAGTTCATTTATTTGCTCCTGCGCCTGTCTGTTTTCCAGGTAAAAATAAATTGCAGTAGCCAAAAATATCTTTCCCAATACAAAAACAGCTATAAATGCCCATTTCCAGGCTTTATTAACCCGCATCTGGTTAGATTCTGATTCTACCTCGATATAGCGCTCTTGTTTGGCATATTCCTGCTCCCTGTTATCGTACCTGAATGCTGGCTCTGGTTCGGCCTGTAAAGCTTGGTTACGGCGTTGAATTTGGTTAATCTCCTGTTCAATTTTCTCCAGAGTTCCGGCAGGTGGATCAGATGCCTCATGCTTTGCGCCAATATTTCCATATCAAACTCTAATTGATCTAAAGCATTTTTAAATTCAGGGTGTGTTTTTGTTAATGATAAAACCTGCTGAATTTCCTCTTCGGTTGCAATACCCATTACATAGGTTTCCATTAAACCGCTTTCCATTAATTTTTTAATTTCCACGGGCCCTCCTCATTTTATCAATTGCTAATTTTAATTGGTTACGTATTTCCTCTTCTCCATAATTTAAGCTTATGGCCAGTTGTGAAATTGATTTTCCGTGATAGTACACGGCTTTAAAAACTATTTTTTGCAAATCATCAAGCGATGCTAAGCCCGGCTCGCTAACAGATTGTTTTTGTATAAGCTGACGATCTGATAATGCAGCCGAATTTAACCTGTTTTGTGCATACTGGCGCAACTCAAGCCAGATGTGCTGATTGCTTTTTTCTACCGCCACAAAATCCTGGGTAAAAGAGGTAAGGATTTTAACCAATTGATCTTCTGATTGCTGCTTGTCTTTAACAATGCCATTAATGTAGCCAAGCAACATTGCCGCATAGCGATCATAAAACCAACGGATATCCTTTGGTTCTGCAGGAGGGATATTTAAAACTGCTTTGAACATGGGTACTTACGGGATAATTTAATATACTGCAAGATAGTTGCAAATTTTTTATAAGTCATAGTTTTTTAACTCAAAAGAAATTTTTATTGCTAAAATTGTAGCTTTAGTATAATAAGTTGAAACACTTGCTTTCAATTTGGCGTTTTAATACTGAGATTTATAAAATGAAGATAGCAACTTATAATGTAAATGGAGTTAATGGTCGCTTGCCTGTTTTATTGCGCTGGCTCGAAGAAACCCAACCCGATGTAGTTTGTTTGCAGGAATTAAAAGCACCGCAAGAAAAATTTCCTGAACAGGCCATTAAAGATGCTGGTTATAATGCCATTTGGCACGGACAGAAAAGCTGGAACGGTGTTGCCATATTGGCCAGAAATTTAGAAATAAAGGAATTAAGGCGTGGGTTAGACGGCGACCCTGAAGATTTGCATAGCCGGTACATTGAGGCTATGGTAAACAATGTAATTATTGGCTGTTTGTACCTGCCAAACGGCAACCCGGCACCGGGGCCAAAGTTTGATTATAAATTACAATGGTCTGAGCGCTCTACTGCCCATGCTGCCAAATTACTCACCTACAATTTGCCTGTGGTTTTGGCTGGAGATTACAATGTAATTCCAACAGAACTTGATGCTTATAAACCCGAACGCTGGGTGGAGGATGCTTTGTTCAGACCTGAAACACGTTTGGCCTTTAAAAATTTAATAGGGCAGGGGTATACAGATGCCATCAGAAAGTTATATCCTGATGAAACAATTTACACCTTTTGGGATTATTTCCGCAATGCATACGGAAGAAATGCAGGGTTACGGATTGATCATTTTTTGCTGAGCCCACAGGTTAGCGATCGCTTAAAATCGGCAGGAGTAGATAGGGAAGTTAGGGGATGGGAAAAAACAAGCGACCACGGACCTGTGTGGATTGAAATTGATGATTTATAGTTAAGAAACAGATTGCTTTAAATCGGTAACATCTAAAGTTGTTCCGATTAGTTTTAAACTTTCGCCATCTTGCTGAGATAGTATTCCATCCGCTTTAATCCATCTGATTTCACCATCAGGACGGCGGATGCGGTAAAGCACATTGTAACTGCTTTTTTCTCTGGTTACAGTCAGCTCAATTTCGTCTTGAACATGGTCAAGATCTTCTGGTAAAATTAAGCCTAAAACGGTTTCATAACTTAAAACGGCATTTGGCGGGTACCCAAAATTTTCTTTAAACGACCTGGTTGAGCGGAGTATTCCAGTGGCTACACTTAACTCCCAAAAACCCAGACAAACGTGGTCGAACACAACATCCCAATGACCATCGCAGATAATTGAGAGATCGATGCTTCTAATATTTGATCTCATAATAAGGATAAACTAATTGTTATAATAACGCAAACAATGTAAATATAATTTTAAGTATTAATAACAATAAACGCAGTGCTTAAGGTTTTAATTGGTATAGTTGGCGAAAATTTTTCTCTACGGGGAGGTAAGTAGGTGAAATTGGTATAAAATTACTCTATGTGCTGTTAATTCGCAGAAGTTTTTCAGCTAATTAAGCAATCTTTTAAACAAAAAATATCTAGCATGATAGTTTACATCTCGTTTTCCTCCCTCGAATGACGGTATTTTTATAAATACAGCTTCTTTTAGTATTTATTCAAGATAATAATGCCTGATTTTTTGCAGGTTATCATCCAGTTCATAAACCAGTGGCACCCCTGTAGGGATCTCTGAAAGCGGTAACTTCTTCGTTTGATAAGTTATCGATGTATTTAATCAGTGCCCGTAAACTATTGCCATGTGCGCTGATAATTACTTTTTCGTTTTTGCTTATGGCGGGTACAATGCGCTCGTTCCAATAAGGCAATACCCTTGCAATGGTATCGCTTAAGTTTTCGGTTAAGGGCAATTCTTCGGGTTTTAAGAGTTGATAACGGGAGGTCGTTCCCAGGATAGCGTTCATCATCTTTGGTAATTTGTGGCGGTGCTTCATCAGGATTTCTTCTCCATTTATATACCTGATCTGCTCCATATTTCTCTGCAGTTTCTGCCTTGTTCAGCCCTTGTAAAGCACCATAAAAACGCTCGTTTAAATGCCAGCTTTTATGTTCGGGGATCCAAAGATGATCAAGATCCTCCAAAATGATGTGTAATGTTTTAATAGCCCGTTTTAATAGCGATGTAAAAGCGATGTCGAAATTATAACCATGCTTTTTTAAAATTTCACCTGCCTTTTTTGCTTCCTGGTAACCATTTTCTGATAAATCTACATCCGTCCAACCGGTAAAACGGTTTTCGAGGTTCCAAACGCTTTGTCCGTGGCGAATTAATACAAGTTTTTTCATAACTACCTGCTTAAACAAATAAGATGTAAAATGTTCTAAAAATGATTGTAGTGAAATTGTAAAATGCCTTTTAAATAAAAAGAAGTCAAGTTTTTATAGCGCATGGCCATTAAAACTTGACTTCTTTAGCAACTAATCTTGCTCGGATATTAAAAATTAAATTTGTCGATTTTCTTTTTCGATCAATTCTCTTTGATCTGTTAAATCTTTATAATAGAAATAAGCTGTAAACCCTAAAATGAGGATAATGTTGCTTATTTTAAAACTATGGTCGGGCCAGTAAGCAAGTGGCGGTGCATTACCGTTCATGCTTTGTTTTATGCTTGGCCATGAGTTTAGCGTAAAAATGATCAAAATCATCAGCAAGAGCTTTAAAAAGGTTCTGATGATGATTTTTTTATGGTTTACTTTTTTCATTATTTAAATTCCCTGAAATCATGACCATCGGTAATGTTTAATAAACTTTCGTAAATTAAACTGATTACATTGTCAACATCTTCTTTATGCACCATTTCTACAGTGGTATGCATATAACGTAGCGGTAATGAAATTAATGCTGATGGAACACCCCCATTTGAGTAGGCAAAGGCATCGGTATCTGTTCCGGTAGAGCGTGATGAAGCCTGACGCTGAAATGGAATATTATTTTTTTCTGCAGTTTTAATTAACAGTTTATTCAGGTTGGTTTGCACGGCTGGAGCATAATGAAACCACCGGGCCTTTACCGGCAGATAAATCGCCCTGAATGTTTTTGTTAATCATTGGGGTAGTGGTATCGTGGGTTACATCGGTAATGATAGCCACATTAGGTTTAATACGTTGTGCAATCATTTCTGCCCCACGCAACCCAATTTCTTCCTGTACAGAGTTTACAATGTATAAACCGAACGGAAGCTTTTTCTTGTTTTCTTTTAATAAACGTGCAACTTCGGCAATCATAAAGCCACCTACACGGTTATCTAAAGCGCGACCAACATAATAGCGGTCGTTCAATACCATAAACTCATCTTCGTAAGTAATTACACAACCTACATGGATGCCAAGGTTTTCTACTTCCTCTTTTGAAGTACAACCACAATCTAAAAATATATTTTTAAGTTCAGGGGCCTGTTCTTTTTCACCATGGCGGGTATGGATGGCCGGCCAGCCAAATACTGCTTTTACCAGGCCTTTTTCGGTGTGGATGTTTACGCGTTTTGAAGGCGCAATCTGATGATCAGAACCACCGTTGCGGATCACATAAATTAAACCATCGCTTGTGATGTAATTTACATACCACGAAATTTCATCAGCATGCGCCTCAATAACTACCTTAAAAGCTGCTTTAGGATTAATTACACCTACTGCTGTGCCATAATTATCTATAAAATGCTCGTCGATATATGGTTTTAAATAGTTTAACCAAAGTTTTTGCCCTTCCCATTCGTAACCGGTAGGCGCTGGGTTATTAATGTATTCTTCCAGAAATTGTAGCGATTTTTTTGTTACTACCGGAGTATGTTTCTTTTTTTCGTCGTCTTTTTTCTTAGCCATATGATATTTGTTTTACCACCAAAGCACCAGGGGGCACAAAATTAAATTTCTTTGTGATCTTCGCGTATTGGGGGTTCTTCGTAATTTAATATTAATTGCATGATCACAAAATCGTACCCATCTTTAAAAAAGGTTTTATCGGTTTCGTGGAAGCCAAATTTAAAGTAAAATTCTTTAGCATTTACACGGGCATTGCACCATAGTTTTGTCGCTTTTTGAATTTTACAAAAATCAATGATATATTCCAGCAATTGCGAACCTAAACCAGTCTTTTGTGCTGTAGGAAGAATGGCCAGTTTCCTGAATTGGTAAACATCTCCATCATTAAATACGGAAACTACACCTGTTAATTTATGATCAAGATACAATCCAAAATGGATGCCATTAAAATCATCTGGTAGTTTTACAAAATCAAAGGGTTGATCAGGATACATGGTTTCATGCCTGATCCGCCAGGTTAAAGAAGGAAATATTTGCTCAATTTGAACCATCGTTATAATAAAAAGCTAAAACCGATTCTGCCGTCAACCCCAAAGTATGGATCAAAGGCGCTTAAGCGAACGGTTGGACCTAGCATCAATTCAAAATTTATTTTTTTGCCAATACTTCGTTGGTACCCCCATTGCGGAGTAATTCCAATCTCACCATTACCAAAATAATCATTGTTTAAAAGCGGTTTAAAGTATGCCGAAACATCCAAGCCGTAATAGTTGGCGGCATTGTTGGCCGTTTTCCTTCCTTTTTTATTTCTTTTGTCAAAATTATAGTAGCGCCTAAACCCTGCATTAATGTTTGGAGAGATATTAAAATAGGTATTCGTTTTAGCAATAAGGCCATAATCCTCTGTTTGGATGGCAAAGGAAGCACCTATACCTCCGGCAAAATATAAGGTGGCCAGTCTATCAATTTTTTGTTCCCGCTCATAACTAATGCCCAATAAGGTAAGCCTTATTTTGTTCAGCGATTTAACTTCTGTTTGTTGTTCTACATGTGTACTGTCTTGCGCCTTTAACTGGCCTGCAAAAACTAAAGAGAATAAGAGAATTGAAAGTGTTTTGATTGCGTTTTTAGATTTCATGTATTTTTATTAATTAATGGATTTATTTTTTCTTCCGTAAAATTGGTAAATTAATATGTTAAGGATTATTATACCCGTCATCCCGTAGCAGAATAAAGCCCATCCACCTTGATCCCAGAGCCATAAACCGAGTGCCGACCCACAGCTTGCTTCCGATAAAACTAACCGACATAAAAATGGTATTTAACCGGTTTCTTGCTTCGGGTATTAAAGTGTAAATCCGGGTTTGGTTAGTAACATGGATAGCCTGCTGGCCAATATCGATCAATACAATGCCGATTACAAAAAGATACAAGTGGCTGCCTGTAAAATAGAATAAGGCAATGCTTACAATTTGGAGGATAAAGCCAATCATCAGGTTTTTACGTGGATTGTTACCATCGCTCAGTTTACCTACCAATGGTGCCGCCAATGCGCCTGCAGCTCCGGCAATTCCAAATAACCCAATCTGTAAAGTTTGAAAACTAAAGGGTGGATTGGCGAGAAAAAGCACCATGGTGGTCCAGAAGGCACTGATTATGGCGAAGGCCAAAAAGTTAATAATCGATGTTTCTCTTAAAGCAGGCTGGGTTTTGATGTAGCCAAACATCGAGCGCATTAATTCTTTATATGTTCCTTTAAAGGCAGGGTAACTTTGAGGGAAACGTTTGGCCATTAAAATGATTAGTAACCCACAAATGGCAGCAGCGATATAATAAACAGCCCGCCAGCCCAACCAAAAGCCAATGCTTCCGCTCACCGCGCGTGAGGCTAAAATGCCCACTAATAAACCGCTCATAATCATGCCGATATTTGCACCACGGTTTTCATCGGTGCTTAAGTTGGCCGCCAATGGTAAAATTAATTGTGGTACAATAGAGCATGTTCCGATTAATATGGAGGCAATTTCGAGTAGAAAGAAAGTGTGCGAAACTGCCGCCACAAGTAAGGCGAAAATAGCCAGACCAGTAATCATGAGAATCTGTTTCTTGCGCTCAAACATATCGCCAAGTGGTACCAATAGGAAAAGGCCAAGGGCATAACCAATTTGTGTGAGGTAAGTGATTTTTCCGGCATCGGTTTCGCTGAGCTTAAAATCTTTCGCAATTAAGATCACCAATGGTTGGCAATAGTAAATGTTTGCAACAATGAGGCCTGTGCAAAAGGCCATGAGTAAAATATCTGTCCGTGATAATTGGGGAGTAATCTGCATGTTGGTTTTTGAGTCAGAAGTCAACAGTCAAAAGTGTTAATGGGCGGGTTGCTATACAACCTGAATATGCACTTATGACTATAAACTATTTCTACAAAGGTATATTTCCGTGTTTCTTTCTTGGGCTGTTCACTACCTTATTTTCTAACATCTTAAAAGCTTTTATCAACTTTACACGGGTTTGGGCGGGTTCAATTACTTCATCAACAAAGCCACGCTTCTGCCGCACGGTAAGGGTTAGCGAAGATATCGGAGTAGAGCTTTTCTTTTTCGAGCCACTTTTCTTCGGGTTTATCTGCTGAATTGATTTCTCTTTTAAAAATAATTTCTGCGGCACCTTTAGCACCCATAACTGCAATTTCGGCACTTGGCCAGGCATAGTTCATATCCGCACCAATGTGTTTGCTGTTCATTACATCGTAGGCTCCGCCATAAGCTTTTCGGGTAATTACTGTAATACGCGGTACAGTAGCTTCGCTAAAGGCATACAATAATTTTGCACCATTGGTGATAATTCCGTTCCATTCCTGATCTGTACCTGGTAAAAAGCCCGGAACATCTTCAAATACAAGCAAAGGGATGTTAAAACAATCGCAAAAGCGGACAAACCTTGCGGCCTTATTTGATGAATTGCTGTCTAAAACACCTGCTAAATAGGCTGGCTGATTGGCCACTATGCCAATGCTTCTTCCTGCAAGGCGGGCAAAACCTACTACAATATTCTCTGCATAGGCGGCATGTACTTCCAAAAAGCTATCGCTGTCGGTAACAGTGGTAATTATTTCGCGGATATCATATGGCTGTGAAGCATTTTCGGGCATAAAGGTATTCAGTTCCGGCCTGCTTTCATCAGCGGCTTCGTATGGTAAATGATCGGCAATTTCCTCACAGTTTTGAGGCATATAACTGAGTAAGCGTTTTACGTGGTTAATGGCTTCAATTTCGTTGGCACAGGCAAAGTGCGTAACGCCTGATTTTGTGGCATGTGTGGTTGCGCCGCCCAATTCTTCTGAGGTTACTTCTTCATGTGTTACGGTTTTAACCACATTTGGGCCGGTAACAAACATATATGAAGTGTTTTCTACCATTAAAATAAAATCGGTAATGGCGGGCGAGTACACTGCACCTCCGGCACATGGGCCCATAATGGCCGATAGCTGCGGGATAACACCGGATGCCTGTACGTTTTTATAAAAAATATCTGCATAACCGCCTAATGAAACAACCCCCTCCTGAATACGGGCACCACCGCTGTCATTTAAGCCGATTAAAGGTGCACCATTTTTCATGGCCATATCCATTAATTTGCAGATTTTTTCTGCATGGGTTTCGGAAAGTGAACCGCCAAATACCGTAAAATCCTGAGAGAAAACATAAGTTAACCTTCCGTTGATTGTTCCATAGCCTGTTATTACACCATCACCAAGATATTTTTCGCGTTCCATGCCGAAATCGGTACTGCGGTGGGTAACCATCATCCCGATTTCTTCAAAGCTCCCTTCATCCATTAAAAAATGAATGCGTTCGCGGGCTGTAAGTTTGCCTTTTTTATGCTGACTGTCTATCCGCGCTTGTCTCGCCACCTAAGTTGGCCTGGTTAATCTTATCTTTAAGTAATGCTATTTTCTTATCCATTGCTGAAGCTATGAGAATTTAAAATTAAAAATTACTAACGGTAATGCAAGGTTTGCACCAGGTTATTTATCCTTGGATTATGCCCGATGTTAATTAAACCTCACAGCCGCGATATCCTTTTTGGCCTGGTTTGATTTTAATTTTGAAATAAATTTGCCAGAAAGATTAAGAAAATGGCAGGGCTGCGCTGGCCGATGGTAACCAAGCCATGATGTTTCAAAAGATAAATAAAGCCTTTTTTATAAGCTACAAACTAAGATTTACGATATAATTACATTTTTTTTACAGCCTAAAGCATTGAAAAACCAATTATCCGTTTATTTTTGTAACTGTTAGTATTAGAACAACATTAGAATTAGTAAATGTTTTTAAGGAAATACAAGTATTTAATCGTTACATCATTCATGTTCATCTTCATGGCGAAGATGGGTATATCTGGTGCACCGGTTTTTTGTACGAGTATTGATAAGGAAATCATGAACGCTGTAATCATGCAAATTGAGTTAGAGCATGATGGCGGAAAGGATACCGCCAAAGACACCGCAAAGTTTACCGATTTTAAGCTTGTTGAACTTAACCATCCTATTTTTTCTTACGAGTTCTCTTCAAGTCATTTCTTTTTGAAGAGCAGTTTTATAGAACATTTCAAAAGATATGTAGATCCATATCATCCTACGGTACCAACACCACCGCCTAACTTTATTTAGTCAGTTTTTATTGGGGTAATCTTTTTGGTGAGTAACCAGCTATGATGGGATATGCCGTGTTTAAATACCTGCACGATATAATCATTGTGATTTGTGATCGCTTTTAAAAATTTCCCCAACGATTTATTCGTTAAAATTTACCAGATAATTATATCGTTATGCAAAAGTTTAACCCGGCCTTTTCAGGTTCGGACGTGAAGAAATATATTCTTAAAAAGAATTTAAAGAAAGATCTACCATCAAGTATTGTAGTGTTTTTGGTGGCCCTGCCATTGTGTTTAGGTATTGCACTTGCCTCGGGTGCGCCATTATTTGCCGGTTTAATTACCGGTATTATTGGTGGTATTGTAGTGGCCTCATTTAGCGGCTCGCAACTGAGCGTAAGTGGCCCCGCAGCAGGTTTAACCGTTATTGTTTTGGGCGCTATTACCTCTTTGGGTAGCTATCCAACCTTTTTACTTGCTGTCGTACTGGCAGGGGTATTCCAATTAATTTTAGGCCTGGTTAAGGCCGGAACAATTGGTAACTACTTTCCATCAAGTGTAATTGAAGGCATGCTTGCTGCAATCGGACTGATTTTAATTTTAAAACAGTTGCCGCATGCATTAGGTGTTGATACTGATTTTACAGGCGATGAAGGTTTCTTTCAACAAGATCACGAAAATACTTTTTCTGCAATTACTGCAGCAATAAGCCATTTTAGTTTGGCTGCTGTAGTAATCAGCTTATTATCGATAGCCATTCTTATCATCTGGCCTAAATTTCCTAAATTGGCAATTGTGCCGGCACCATTACTTGTAGTAACCTTGGGTATTATTGGTACTATAATTTTTGCTGGTACAGATCATCCTTTAAGGCCCGATCAAATGGTGAAAATACCTGTAGTAAGCGGATTCGGTGAATTTTTAGGTTTGTTTACCATGCCCGATTTTTCGCAACTGGCTAATAAAAACGTTTATATTGTGGCTATAACCATTGCTGTTGTAGCCAGTTTAGAAACCCTGCCTACAGTATTGAGGCGGTAGATAAGATTGATCCGATTAAGCGTGTTACGCCAACAAACAGAGAATTGATTGCGCAGGGGATAGGCAACATCACCAGTGGAATGGTTGGTGGTTTACCCATGACATCGGTAATTGTACGGAGTTCGGCCAATGTAAATGCTGGAGGAAGAACAAAAATGTCGGCAATTTTCCATGGAACCTGGTTATTGTTATCCCTGTTGTTTATTCCGGGTTTAATTAACATGATTCCATTGTCGTGTTTGGCAGCAATTCTTTTGGTAACGGGTTATAAATTAACTCGCATCAGCTTGTTTAAGCACATGTACCATAAAGGATGGGATCAGTTTGTGCCGTTTGTAATTACGGTTGTTGCGGTGTTGTTTACCGATTTATTAAAAGGAGTGGCCATTGGTATGTTGGTTTCGATATTTTATTTATTGCGTACCAACATGCGTAACCCCTTCTTTTACAGAATTTCAAACGAAGGAGACAAAAAAGAATATAAGGATTAAACTGGCAGAAGAGGTTTCATTTTTAAATAAAGCAGCGATACAGGTAGTTTTAACGAATATCCCTAAAGAAACAAATGTAACTATTGATGGTTCGAACGCCAGGTACATAGATCCTGATGTATTGGAAACCATTTTTAATTACAAACATAATGCCTATACAAAAGGTATTATTGTAACCCTGGAGAACATCCAGAAACATTATACAGTACCAAAATTAAATATTAAAGTAAAAGAAGAAATTAATAAAATATAGTTATGTGCGCAAAAACAATAGAAACACAAGATATTACTTACGATAACTTGTTACAAGGCAATAAGGATTGGGTTAAGGATACTATAGACAAGGATCCTGCCTTTTTTGATAAACTTTCTGCAGGCCAGAGTCCGCCTGTATTGTGGATAGGCTGTTCTGATAGCCGTGTACCTGCCAACCAGATTACGAATACCCGCCCTGGTGATATTTTTGTACATAGAAATATTGCCAATGTAGTGGTGCATACTGATATGAATTTACTTTCGGTACTGGATTATTCTATTAATGTATTAAAAGTAAAACATGTAATTGTTTGCGGCCATTATGGTTGTGGTGGTGTTAAAGCGGCCTTGGGTAACAAACAGGTTGGTATAATCGACAACTGGTTGAGAAACATCCGCGATGTATACCGTACGCACGAAAATGAAATGGCGGCGATTGAAGATGAGGATCAGCGTTTTGATCGTTTGGTTGAACTGAATGCTATTGAAGGTGCAGCAAATGTAACGAATACTTCAATTGTACAAAGTGCCTGGGCAAATGGCCAGGAGCTTTCTGTACATGCTTGGGCTTATAGCTTAAAAACAGGAATCATTAAAGATTTACAGGTAACATGTACTTGTATTGATGATGTTGCTCCTGCTTTTAAAGTTGGATAAAACACCACCATAGGTGTTATTTTTTAGTTGTTAGGAAAAGCCTCCGGTTTATATCGGGGGCTTTTATTTTTCTGTGCTATCCGGCATATTCCCTGCATGGCCTTTGTTGCCTTTTTCTGCATCTGTTCGTGCTTCTTCCGATCCGAAATCGCCTTTTCCGAAATCTCTGCCTAAATTGCCTGCTTCGGTTTCTACCGTATTTTGCGTTTCGTTATCATTGCTGCGGTGGCGTGGCACCTGCTGATCGGGCATATTGCTTTTATCGGCACTGTTATCTGCATTTTTATCACCCAGATTTTCGTTGTTGTTTTTTGTGCTTTCCATAATCTTAAATTAAATTGCTCAGTATAGAACAGGATAATAGCAGATTAGTTTTAGCTTGTTTATTGGGTTTTAATTGATTTTAGGTATGGCTTTGAAATTAAAGGTCGATCTGTTATCACCAGTGATGATATATAGTGTGAAATCATAATTTTGACCTTTTTCGAAGGCAAAGCTTGTGGGCAGTGTTTTGGTAAATGCTGCGTATTTTTCAATTTGGGGAATTTCACCTTTTGTAATTAATTGCTGTTTATTGGCAATTGTTGCATAAAGTTCAATCTTGCTCGGTACCGATGTATTTAAACCGAAATTTTCTATGGTTATTTCTGTTGCTTGTAGATTTGAATTGTTTTTGAAAACTGGTTTTCTTGCACTTAAAATGGCTTCTTCGTACTTTACCCAGGGTACGCGAGTGTAGCCGAAAAGTGTTTTCCCAGATCGGTACTTACCGAGTAATTTTGGTGCAAATTCATCTTTGGTTAAAGCTAAACCGGTTGTGCTAAAAATCAGAATAAGATCTTTACCTGATTTTTCTGTACCAATTATTTTAGCTCCTTTACCAAAATTTACAGCATCAGATGCACCAAAACGCAACGATTTAAGGTCGATATCGGTTTGGGGATTAAAATCTTTTTCGGCTTTAACTTTTATCTTAATATTTTTGGTTTTATCATTAGGAAAATTTTTTGTGAGTGTGGTAAGCAGTACACCTGGATTTAGCGGAATTACAATATTTTTGGAACTGTGGTTGTCATTCGCAAAATCTTCTTCTTTTTGTGCATCAATTACAGCGAAATTTGCTTGAGTTGCTCTACCATATTGGTCTTGAAAAACACGCATTCTTTCATATTTAAACCAGTTTTCTATCAATCCGTTTTTATGAAAAGATATGCCCGGAACGTAAGCTTCACCAGCATCTGTAACCCAATTTACACCATCTTTTGATCGCAGGTAATAGGCAATGCGGCCAAGCCAATCGTTTACAATCAAGTTATACTGAACATGATCGCGCCAGATAACAGGGTCTTCAAATTCTCCTTTTATGTTAGGATAGGCGGTTTTATTCGATATTTGATAATAGGTTGATAACCCCGATTTGCTTACCCAACTTCCGCCACCTCTACATACCATAAGGTAAGAACCATCTGCTCTTTGTGCAAAGGTGAGGTTGGAAAGCCCTTCAATAATCCGCCGGTCTCTTCGGTCAAAATCAAATTTTCCTTGGGTCCAGGGGCCATCTTCGTTATTTGCGGTGTAATTTTTATCTATGGCGTATAGTACCAGTTTACCATCTTTAGCTTTAAAAACATCTACATTGTGGCCATAACCAATGGTATCTTTGATAATGAAAGGGCCGAAAGAGTTTTTACATGTTGCATGGTAAATTATTGATTTTGGCCATTCGAAATGCCCTTTGGGAGCACTTTCTTTCCATCCATTTACATACAAATGGTATAAATTATCTTGTCCTTTAATAATATCACCACACCAGTAAGATCGCTTACGATCTTCAATGCCATTATCTACATACCTTGGTACAACATTTTTATCACCCCAGGTATCGCTACTTAATTTTCCATCTGGCATGGGCAGAAACCGATCTTTAAAAGCTCCTCCTTTAACCAGTTGTTTCCAGCTTTCCGGGCGTGCACGCTCAGTTATCTGTGCATTAAGTTGATAGGCAATTGTTATGAACAAGAATAGGTTTAATAATTTCTTCATTAATTGTGTTGTTTGATTAGTTAGGCAATAGCAACAACTAATTTGAGCCAATTGATTAGTGCTTATTTACTAACTGGAGCTTAATTATACATTGTACGTTGTGTTTTGTAATATAAATAAAAATTTACTAGATATTAAATACCACTTTTACCATAGGCAAATAATAAACATTACTAAATCAGTTAATTGTGGTGGAATACTTCTTCCATATTGCTCCATGTTTCCCCTTTGGCGGCAGCATCAGGCAGTGGGATTTGCATTGGTGCAGTTTCTTTCCACCAGCGTTGGGTAGTTGTATCGGCCGCCATTTTCTTCATGTCTGCATTGAAATCTTTCCCGGTATATTCAAAGTAGCTGAACAGGTAGGGTTTTCCATCTATATCTTTTAAATAAATAGAATAATTGCGGATGTTGCACTCACTTATTTTTTTAAGTACCGCTGGCCATGCTGCTGCATGGAGTTTTTTGTAATCGGCAATTTTATCCGGTTTTAATCCTGTTATGCTTCCATAGCGTACCGGGGTTGCTGATGAATCTGTTTTTTCTGATGAATTACAGGCAAAGAGGACTAACATTGGAGCCAAAAGCCATACAAAGATTGTTTTCAGATTTTTCATATAATCATATAGCTTTAGTTAATTACAGGAATATCTTCTGCGTTGCCATCCAATTCGAGTACAACAATATAATCGGGTTGCGCGGTTTGATTGGCTGGAAGCTGAACAGCAATATTTTCATTTATTTTAAAGTCGACCGCTTGTTTATTCAATAAGTATGCTTTTTTTACCTGTCGGTTTGGAATTTGTTTTAAGCTCAGTTTAGCTAAATTGGTATTGAATATATGCAGGTAAATTTTGTTGCCTTTTCTGGTTGTTGCATAATCATTGTTGGGTTGGTAAGGGCCACCTAAGGTACTGTAAATGGCCTCCCCATTAATTTTTAACCAATCGCCAATTTCTTTCAGGCGTTCAGTTTGCCTGGCTTCAATGCGGCCATCAGGCATTGGCCCAACATTTAGTAATAGATTACCGTTTCCGCCTGCGGTTTTCGAAATAATTTCCAGGCATTGTTTTAAAGTCTTCATTTTATCATTGGGTTTCCAGGCCCATTGCTCACAAATGGTAAAGCAGCTTTCCCAAGGTGTTGTCATGTTAAGTTTGCCTACCACTTGCTCTCGGTGTATCGTAATCGCCTACCATTTTAGCAACATCAATATTTTTATTTTCCATCGCCGCAAATTCTTTTCCCAACCGGTTATTAATAATAATATCCGGTTTTAATGTTTTGAGGTAAGCATATAAATCCTTTCCCATTTCATCTGTCCAGGGTTTTTCCCATTGTCCATCAAACCAAAGCATATAAGGGTCATATTTAGTTATCAGTTCTTTTAACTGATTTTTCATGTACGTTCTATAACGGTCCATATCCGATTTGGGATCAATGGTTTGGTTTTTTGCCGAGTGAATAGGGTAATCGGGATGGTGCCAATCCAATACGGAATAATAGATGCAAAATTTAATTCCCTGCTTCTTGCAAGCCTCGTTCAATGCGCCTACAATATCTTTTTTGTAAGGGGTATTGGCAATATCATAATCCGTAAAGGCACTTGGCCATAAACAAAAGCCATCGTGGTGTCGTGCGGTAATGTTGAGGTATTTCATGCCGGCATCTTTTGCAGTTTTCACAATCGCATCTGCATTAAACAATATGGGGTTAAATTCTTTGTACAAGTTGTCGTAATCTTCTATCCCAACCTGATCGCCACGGCTCCAGCCAATTTCAGTACCACGTAAACTTACCGGCCCCCAATGGATGAACATGCCGAAGCGTTTATCCATAAAATTGTTCATGGGTGATGATTTTATATTTTTTGTTTGTGCACCAACACTGAGAAATGCTGTTAATGCAAGCAGGATTAAAAGATTTTTTTTCATATCAATCTTATTTAAAATACACATATAAAATGCCCATAATGGCCAGCAGTGCCACCGATAAAAATTTGTAATTGCCTATCCCCGTCCACCCTTTACTTTGTAGGGGTTCCCAGATCGATTTCCAATACAATACTTCGCTTTGTGCGGTGTGTTTAACGGGATAGCAATAAGAAAAAATTACCTGTATGGTTACACATGCACAGAAAAGATAAAAGGCCATCATCATAAATGGAATCCCGCCGATGAAGGTTCCGGTACCATAAACCTTATTTACAATAAATACAGCAACGCCAAGGATAGAGCCAATAAGCAAGGTATACTGGGCTGCTTTTGCAGATGCTTTTTTCCAGAAAACCCCTAAAAGAAATACACAGGTAATGGGTGGGGCAATATGTGCAATTACATCATTTATACCCTCAAACAAACTTTGATAACTGTTTAGCAATGGCAATAAGGCGATAGATAATACCAGGGCTATGCCTGCACTCCAACGCCCAACGGTTACCAGTTGCTGATCGGTAGTTGCTGGTTTAAAACGTTTGTATAAATCGTAACTGCTTAGGGTGGCAATAGAGTTTAGTGCTCCTGCTATCTGACTCATTAACCCCGATAGAAGTGCCGCTACCAGTATCCCAACCAATCCTTTTGGTAAAAGCTGAGTAATCATCAAGGTGTAAATGCCTTTAGTGTTTAATACCGTTTCGCCGTTTGTACCGATAGTTTGTAAGCTTGATAAATCCATTGTACCTGATTTGTATAGCGCATAAGCAAATAAACCGGGTAGCACAAAAATGAAAACAGGTAAAATTTTAATGAAACCACAAAATAGTGCACCTACACGGGCATGGTTTTCATCTTTTGCACCCAATACCCTTTGTACTATAGTTTGATCTGCACACCAGTACCAGATACCCAATACCGGATAGCCCAAAAATACCGCAACCCAGCTCATGCCGCTTTTATCACCAACAGGGCGTATCATGCTGAGTTTATCCATTGTGTTTTCGTGTTGTAAAACCGCAGTCATTTCGTGCCAGCCACCAACTTTGTTCCATGCAAATACAGTAATAATAATTGCACCGGTTATCAATACCAAACTTTGTATGGTTTCGGTAACTACAACGGCTTTTAAACCACCAATAATGGTGTATAAGCCTGTTAAGGCGGCAATTACGACAATGCTGGTGTACATCGGGATGCCAAATAAAGTTTCGAGTACTATGCCGCCTGCTAAAAAGGAGAAGGCAATGTGAATGATAATGGCAGATAAGATGGAAATAAATGCGAGCCAATCTCTGCAGGCGCGGTTATAACGGCGTTCTAAAAAATCGGGTAGGGTAGAAATGCCCGAGCGGATATAAAAAGGGATAAACAGCAAAGCCAAAAGGATGAGTGTAAAAGCAGCCATCCATTCGAAATTGCCATTTAACAGGCCCGAATCGAACCCACTTTGGGCAAGGCTTACCAAATGCAGACAGGAGATGTTGGTAGCAAAGAGGGCAAGCCCAATCATTGGCCATTTAAGGCTTTTACCTGCCAAAAAATATTCGCCGCTTGTGGTTTCCTGATTCTTTTTTTTGCGTGTGCCCGTCCACAGTCCTATGGTTACAATGAACAATATATAGGAGATGGTAATTACAATATCTATTGTACTAATCATATTTGGTTGATTAATAAAGTGGGTTTTGCTGTAGCTGTTTATTTTTATCCAGCTCACCTTGAGGAAATGGCAGCACATTATTTTTCTCTCCGAACTTTAAAGGTACTCCTGCCGGATTTTTAAGTGGCGTCAATTTGGTATCCATAAGGCTTCTTCTTTGTAAGATCATAATACCGCTGTCCTTCAAGCGCAAGCTTCAATTCTTCTTCATGAAGGATAAAATCTCTTAGTTTATCCTTGGTGTTGTAAACGGTTTGATCTACGCGAGGCATTTCTACACTTTTTCTTGTTCTGATGGCATCCAAAGCATCATAAATGGTTAAATCCGGACCGCTTACTTCATTTTTGGCTTCGGCAAACATCAATAGTACATCGGCATAACGGAGATGGATAATGTTTTGATCGGTAACCGGAATTTTAGTCCTGTCGAATGGTAGTTTTGATAAATCGATATATTTCTTTTGTACATAAGTGGTTAAAAGGGGGTCTGTTTCTTTAAACTCCGATCCATCTGGATTAATGTATTTCTCTGTAGGTACTTTTATGGTAAATTTTAAACGGGGATCCCTGTTGGCGTAGGGGTTTGCAGCATTGTAACCTTAGCCAGGTTCAGCAATCATTTTTCCGTTGGCCATTTCATATTCATCAACCAGGTTTTGGTAAAGGAGCTATTGAGCCATACCAAGCCACTTCTACCAATACACCTTCATTGCCCTGTGGGTTGTTGGGCGAAAGATATTTAGTAGAGAATATAATTTCGGGATTGCTTTGCTGTGTAGCGGTAAGGAAAAGGTTGGAGTAGCCTCCCTGGTAAATCTGATATTTGCCTCCGGTAATTACGGCGTTTGCAAATTCTACTGCTTTTGGCCAGTTTTGTTCGGCAAGGTAAACTTTGGCCTGCAGGGCCTAGAGCGCTTCCTTTTACAGCATGGCCGTTATATACTACATCAGGTAGATTAGCGATAGCAAAATCCAGTTCATCGTGTACAAACTTTAAAACCTCTTCTTTTGTGCTTTGTTTAATTTTTGCCGCTTCAACTGATGCCGGCACGCTTTTGTATAAAATTACTCCACCAAATGCCTGTTCGAGCTCAAAATAAAACATGGCTCTTAAAAAGCGTACTTCAGCTTTATAAATTGTTTTGCTGGCTTCGGCAGTTGGTGCCTTATCTACATTATCTAAAAAGTAATTGCAGCCTGCTATTCCCTGGTATGGAATGTCGTAAAAAGCCGAAGTTACGTTACTTGAGTTTACAATTCCTTGCGTTAAATTACCAAAGCCGTAAAAAGAATGCCTATCAAGTGCATTATCTGAATAGGTATCGAGCCATAATTTACGGTGACCTAAAAAGCCGTTCTGCAAGCGCTTGTATACTCCTGTCAGTGCCAGTTGTACATCGGCATCACTTTTCCAAAAAACCTCAGCAGAGATGGCTGATGTAGGGTTTTTATCCAGAAAATCTTTTTGGCAAGCGGTAGATAATCCAATTATGATCAGTATAATTAAAGATATGGTGGTTTGTTTCGTTTTCATCTTATATATTTTTAAGTACAAAATATTTTACCCTTATATTTTATCAGGTTAAAATTTAACCTTTAAACCTGCTGTATATATCCTGAAGCTGAGGGAACTGAGCGAAAGAACCAGAACCAGCTCTTTCCGGATCATTGCCTTCGTATTTTGTCCAGGTAATTAAATTATCTCCCGATACATACACGGTAATGCCCTGTGAAGCTATTTTTTTAGAGATTGCTTCTGGAAAGGTATAAGAAAGGTAGAGGTTTTTTAAACGTAAATAAGAGGCATCCTGAATAAAATACGTTGATGTATAACCTGATACCCCCTGATAACCTGTAAGGTATACTGCCGGGATGGTATTACTGGGGTTGGTTGGCGACCATGCATTTAAAAATTTAGATGGAGGAGGAGAGCCCTGTCTGAAGGGTTCGTATCCCCAGCCATCTACCTGAACTTTTTGACCTTGTACGCCTTGGAAAAATGCACTTAAATTAAAGCCTTTATAACCAGCATTTAAATTGAATGAATAGGTGTAATCGGGAAATCTGCTGATGCGGATCCGATCTTCAGGACCTACTGTGCCATTACCGCTCACATCTCTTATTTTTAGATCGCCTGGTTTTAATACGCCAGAATTGGGTTGTTTTGGAGAAGCATCTATTTCTGCCTGGCTTTGGAAGACACCGATCCAATCGTAAACAAAGAAATTATTGTATGGTTGCCCCACCTCAAAAGTACCGAGTGTTTCGGCCAATACTTTGGTTACCTTATTTCTATAGCTGTGAAATATAAAATTTGCACCGTAGGTAAACTCACCGATTCTGTTTTGATGTCTTAATTCTATTTCAATCCCCTTATTTGTCATGGCACCAGCATTTACAACGGGTGCGGTTACGCCCATGCTTGCAGGCACATCTGCACGGCGGGCCAATATATCGGTGGTGTTTTTGTTATACCAGCTTAGGGTTGCACCGAACAGACCTTTAAACAGGTCGAAATCCAAACCGAAATCGGCAATAGCTGTTTTTTCCCAGCGTAAATCTTTTGTGTTTATACCAAGAAGTTGTACTCCAGAATTTAAAGTTGAAAATGGATAGCTTGTTAGTGAAAGTATGTCTTGGTAAGGGTAATAGTTAGGGTTTCCTTCAGTAACTATTTCCTGATTACCCAATACACCATAAGATGCCCTCAATTTTAAATTGTCTATCCATGAAATGTTGTCTTTTATAAAACTTTCTTCAGATATTTTCCAGGCAGCCGATCCTCCACCAAATGTGCCCCAGCGGTATCTTGGATCTACTCTGGAGGTACCATCATACCTGATATTTCCTTCTAAAAGGTATTTCCCTTTATAATCGTAATTAACCCTGCCAAATAAGGATTGTAAACCCCATTCGAACGAACTGCCACTCAAACTTTGATTAATGGGAGAACTTCCGTTCAATTCCATAATGGTATTGTTCGGAAAATCGTATCGGTTGCCTCCAATGCTGGTGCTGCGGTTATCTTGTTGTTCGTAGCCGGCTAATGCGCTTAAATTATGTGCATTGGCAAATGTGGTGTTGTAATTAAAGGTACTATAAAGTGTTTTGGTAATGTTTCTGGCAGAGCTTTGTTGTAAACCAACAAAAGTAGGGTTGCCATTTCCAACTAGTTCGTAAACCCCGCTGGTATTTGGTTGGTAAGCAAATGATGGTGTGCCAAACTGGCGCTGCCTGTAATCTTGATTAAAAAAAGTTATAGCACCTTTTGTGGTCCATTTTAAACCTTTAATAATATCAACATCTACATAAGCTTGTGCATTAACATTATAGTTTTTCGTAAACTGGCCACCTGTAGCATATACTTCTTCAACCGTTCTGTTAGTACCGCTACTTGTGGTAAAATCTTTATCTGTAATTCTTCCACTCCCATCGGGTAAAAAAGGCTTAAACGTAGGGGCAGAGGCGTAGGCCAATAGTAATAGATCTGCATTAGTTAGCCAAGGTGCTTTAAAATCTTCATATGAAAAATTTATGTTGGTACCAACTTTTACTCTTTTGTGTACCCGATTGGTATAATCTAATAAAGCATTATAGCGGTTGTATTTATAACCTTTTGTTATCGCATCCTGATCGAGGTAGTTTAATGATAAATTATAAGTGCTTTTATCGGTGCCACCCGAAAAACCTAAATTGTGGTTTTGGATAGGGCCTTTATCCAAAACATAATCTAGCCAGTCAAAATTGGGGTATTGCTCGCTGTTAGGGTTATTTTTATAAGCATCAATCTGTGCCTGTGTATATTGTGCAGGCTGACCGCTTCTTGCTTTTGCCTGATTGTACATTTCCATGTAGGTTACCGAGTTGGTAATCAGGTCAGGATATTTAGTGGCATAACTAAGGCCATAGCTGCCATTGTATTCTATTACATTGGTGCCTGCTTTACCTTTTTTAGTGGTAACCAATATTACCCCATTTGCAGCCCTTGCACCGTATATTGATGCCGATGATGCATCTTTTAGTACGGTTACACTTTCAATGTCCTGTGGTGATAAATTACTCATCGTACCAATTACACCATCTATTAATACCAAAGGATTTGGTGAAGCACCAGTAGAGCCAAAACCACGCAGCCTAAAGCTGGCACCATCTCTGCCAGGTTCACCGGTGGATTGTACAACATCGAGTCCGCTTACCCGCCCCTGTAATAAGTTTTGAACATTGGGTACAGGCCGCTCAGTAAGTGTTTTGCCTGTTACCGTTGAAACAGAACCCGATAGGTTGATTTTCTTTTGTGTGCCATAACCCACTACAACCACTTCATCAAGCTTATTGTCGCTTTCGCTAAGGGTAATACTTACTTTTTCCTGGTTTTGAACAATAATCTGTTGGTTGGTATAACCCACCATGGTAATTTCAAGTTTATTGCCTTTCTCTCCAGCGATGCTAAATTCGCCATTGCTGTTAGAAATGGTTTTGCTCCTATCTTTTGAGCTCGTATTGGTGATGGTTACACCAGGCAGTGGCTGATTGGAAGCATCTACCACTTTACCTTTAATCAAGGTTTGTGCTCCAGCATAATAAAAGCATAAACAAAGTGCCAGTACTGTTAAAAAATAACGTAAGCACGTTTTTCTCAATACCTTTTTCATAATAGTTTAAATTTGGTTTATAATTTGGTTAGCTTATTTTAAATCACAGCTGCTACCTGCTTCCTGTGGGGTAATGTAAACTCCTTTTTCAATTTTAATCGGGTTTACAAAATGTTGTTTTAAATGTGGGATATGTTCTAAAAATAAGGCCTCATGGCCCATTGCTATATGGTTAAACAATACAAGGTGTTGGTGCAGCTGCCCCATATCGCCTACATGCGGTACAACAGGAACGCCAAATTTTTTGCACATTAAGCTAATGGTAATAAATTCACTTACCCCACCAACCCTTACGGCATCTACCTGGGCAAAACTGGCACAACCCGTTTGTAGGTAATTTTTAAAAATAATGCGGTTTGGCACGTGCTCGCCCAGGGCAAGTTTAACCGGTGCAATGGCCTTTGCTAAAATTTGGTGTGCTAAAACATCATCCGGATGGGTGGGTTCTTCTACCCAGTAAGGGTTCATGTTTTTTAATTCATTGCATATTGATATTGCTTGCGGTAAAGTCCATTGCTGGTTGGCATCGAGCATTACTTTTGAGTTATCGCCTGCAACCTCGCGTACAATATTTGCCCTGCGGATATCTCTTTTCGGATCTGCTGAACCTACTTTAAGTTTCATGGCGGTAAAGCCGTTAGCTATCGCTTTTTTGCAGTTTTCGCGTACCTGGTTATCATCATAATTAAACCAGCCCACAGAAGTATCGTAACCTGGGTAACCAGCATTTAATATACCTGCTCTTGATGGCTTGCTATCTACCTCATTTTGCAGCATTTCAATTGCTTCTTCTCTTGTAAGCACATCTTCCAGGTAGGACAGATCGAGGGTGTTTACAATTTCTTCAGGGCTTAGGTCGATTAATAATTTCCATAGTGGCACGCCTCTTTTTTTTGCCCATAAATCATAGCAGGCATTGGTAACAGAGGCCAAACCTAAATGTACCACGCCTTTATGAGGCCCGAGCCACCTAAACTGTTGTTCGTTTGATAAGGTTTTAAAGGTTTGGCCAAAATTCCCCATCAGCTCTTCAATACCAATGCCTTTTAGGGTATCGGCATAAAATTTTGCGGCATTGCAAACCAGATCATTACCTGCCCCGAGTGTAAATGCCAATCCTGTTCCGGTTATATTATTTTCGGTTAATTGTGTTACTGCGTAAGAATATTGGGGATCTTTATGTATCGCATCGCTTCCTGCTCCGGTTGTTAGTGCAAACCTTTTATCCTGGATTTGTATTTTATCAATCATTTTTAGGGGTTATATTGTAGTTCTGTATCCTAATTCTGCGCCACCACTTACGGGTAAAATTGTTCCGGTAATGAAGCGGGCAGCGTTGCTTAAAAGAAAAGTACAGGCATCGGCAATTACGTCGCCAGCCGGCATATTGCCCAAAGGCTGTAAATTATTCAGGTATTTTTCTATTTCGCCCGTATTAGGTTGTTCCTGGCTCCAGGCTTGTAATGTTGGGGTATTAATTGCTGCGGGCGATACGGCGTTTACCCTGATCTTAAATGGTGCATAATCAAGTGCCATTGCTTTGGTAAGGGCATTAATGCCTCCTTTGGTTGCCACGTATACGGCATGGTTATCTTGCCCAATACTGCCCACCATCGAACTTGTGTTTAATATACAGCCTTGTGATTTTTTTAAATGTGCAATACCATAACGGGTGGTGTATAAAATGCTTTTCAAATTGATGTTCATCAGTAAATCCCATTCTGCATTACTGGTTTCATCTAAAGATTTTGAAGGATGGGCTATTCCAGCATTATTGTGAATGGCATCTATACGGCCATACTTTTCGATGATGATATTTATTGCCGTTTCCACTTCAGCTTCATGCGCAACATTACAGTTTATAAATAATGCTTTTGTGCCATCAAGTTCTTCGAGTTTATTCTTAGCTGGTTGGTTTTTATCTAATATGCAAACAGTAGCTCCTGCTTTTACATAGGCTTTTGCGCATTCCCAGCCAATACCATCGCTACCGCCGGTTAATGCGATAATTTTATTTTCGAGCATAATGCTTTAATATTTGGTTATGATTAAGCTAATGTATCGATGAAAATTTGAAATGACTGGAAGGAGGTTTGCTGATACTGACGCTATATTAGCCCTGGTCGATATTGTTAAGCTTGATTGTGATAATATATCCGTTTTTTATAAATTGCCATTCTCAAACCAAATATATGAAGCCCATTTTCGCCAAAATACTGGATGGTAAACTAAACGATGTATATGGTTTAAAGGTGGTTGATGCGCCTTATTTTTCTACCGAATTTCATTTCCACGAAGAGTGCCAGCTTACATACACCATTGAAAGTGAAGGGCGGAGGATGATTGGCGATAGTATTGAAGATTTTAATTCTGACGAACTTATTTTTGTAGGTTCTAATTTGCCTCATGTATGGCACAACACCAATCAATATTTTAACAATGCAGATGCAGCTACTCACGCACGATCAGTTTCTGTATTTATACATCCCGATAAAATTCTTGACCTTTTTAAAGAACCTGATACAATACAAAGACTTAAAAACTTCTTCCTACTGGCAAAAAGAGGGATAAAGTTTGGTAATGACGTTAAAAAGAAATTAAAAGAACTGATGTTAAAAGTAGCCTTGCAGACTGAAGAAATAAGTCGTTTAATTGATGTGCTCGAAATTTTGAACCTACTTTGTTTTACCAGGAATTATGAATTGTTGGCAAGCCCGGGCTATACAAACAACTATCAATTGAAAGATAATGATAGGATGGATAAAATCTTAAAATATGTTTTTGATAATTTTAATCAGGAAATTTTACTCCATGCGGCGGCCGAAATGACAAATATTAACAAACAGGCCTTTTGCAGGTATTTTAAAAACCGCACGCAAAAAACTTTTGTAACTTTTGTTAACGAAGTAAGAATAGGCCATGCCTGTAAGTTAATGGCGCAAACCGATAAGCAGATTAGTGAACTTGCTTATGCCTGTGGTTTTAACAGTTTATCAAACTTTAATAAATTTTTTAAACTGGCTAAAGGTGTTACGCCTAAAGAATATAAAAAGATGTTGCTGGTAGATTAGTGTTTTGAGCGCTTTACACTGCGGTTTATCATCCTGAGGGATAATTTATTTTATAAAAATCAATATGAGTGACATGATTTTATGGAAATGAATATCCTATGGGTATCGTAATTGCGAAAAGGCTTTTTCTTCGTACCGCCAATGACGATCGATTTACAGACGCCTGTCAATGGTGGCGGAGTCGAAGGAAGCAATCTTAAAACAATCGCTTATAGCGTGCGCTTAATATTGCTTCCCAGAAAGTCTTTTTTAATTCCCACCCGTCAACAATGCGCTACCTGGTTCTTGTTTCTTCAGCACTTAATAAAGCCTCCAGTTCCTTAATTTTTTCAGGGTATTGTAAAGCAAGGTTATTTTTCTCACTTACATCATTTGTTAAGTTGTATAATTGAGCTGTTGGTAAATTGCCGGTATCGGTATGGGTTAGCTTGTAATATGCTTCTCCCTTTGATGGTCGGATGTATTTCCAGTTATCTTTAACAATGGCCAGTTGGTTGCTTTGCTCGATGAAAAAATCACGGCCTTTGTGATCTTGCCCAATCAGGGCGTTCCATACATTTTTACTATCCATAGCATTTTTACTTTCCAGCTTAAAATAGCTTGCAAAGGATGCCAGAAAATCAATCTGTGATACCAAAGCATTAGAAACACCTGGTTTAACCATTGCCGGCCACGAAATGATAAAAGGTTCTCTTGTGCCACCTTCTAAAATACTGTATTTGCCACCACGTAAATTGCCTGCGGGTGTATGGCCATTTAATTTTTCGGCTCCCTGATCTTCATATCCATCCATAATTACAGGGCCGTTATCACTGCTAAAAATAATCATTGTGTTTTTGTCAATACCAAGGTATTTCAGCTGTTTTGTTATTTGGCCAACGGCCCAATCCAGTTGCAGGATTACGTCGCCTCTGTAACCCAGCTCACTTTTACCTTTAAACATGGTTGAGGGCAAGCGTGGTACATGTGGTTCAGTTAAGGCATAGTACAGGAAAAAGGGCTGTTGTTTATGGTCTTCAATAAAATTTTTAGCCTTGGTTAAAAAGGTAAAAGGGAGTTCCTCATCTGTCCAACGTGCCAATTTGCCACCTTGCATGTAACCAATACGGCCAATGCCATTTACAATGGTTTGGTTATGCCCATGGTTTACTTCTGCCTGCATTTTTAACAATTCCGGATGATCTTTGCCAGTAGGATCTGTGCCTATGGGATTTTTGTAATCAACGGCAATCGGGTCGTTGGCTTCTAATCCCACCACCAATTGGTTTTCCATAAAAACAGTTGGTACGCGATCTGCGGTGGCCGGAAAGATAAAAGAATAATCAAAACCTACTTCTTTCGGACCTGGTTTTACTTCCTTGTTCCAATCTTTTTCTACGGCAGTACCCAAACCCAAATGCCACTTACCAACCAGGCCGGTTTTATAACCTGCCTGTTGAAAAATTGCTGCGAGTGAGCTGTTATCTGTCGGAACAATCAATGCAGCATCGCCAGGTAAAACACCGGTGCCTTTTTTACGCCAGGCGTATCTGCCAGTCATTAATGAATAACGTGATGGGGTACAGGTTGAGGCGGTGGCATGCCCATTGGTAAATCTTAATCCTTGCTTTGCAAGTGCATCAATGTTTGGTGTTTTAATTTTAGTTGCTCCATAGCAGCTGAGGTCGCCATAACCCAAATCATCTGCATAAATGATTATGACATTGGGTTTCTTTTGTGCGGATGCATGAAAGTTGAAACTTGCTAAAAAAACAAATAAGGAAAGTAAAAATCTGTGGCTCATGGTTAGAAAAAGGTGGTTTATTAGTAAGCGATGCAATCGCTTTTCTCTATAATCCTCGTTACAAACGAGGACTATGAATTTATATTTTTAATATGGTTTGTCAGTTAAGCGATGCAATCGCTTTTCTCTATAATCCTCGTTACAAACGAGGACCATGAATTTATATTTTTAATATGGTTTGTCAGTTAAGCGATGCAATCGCTTGTCTAAAAACTATGGGCATAAAAAAGGCCAAACAAATATGTCTGGCCTAATATATTTCAGTATTAATCTTCTGCTAAAAACGGGTAACGGTAATCCGTTGGCGATTCGAAAACCTCTTTAATGGTACGTGGAGAAACCCAACGCAATAAATTGATCATCGAGCCGGCTTTATCATTTGTACCCGAACCTCTTGCACCACCAAATGGCTGCTGACCTACAACGGCACCAGTACATTTATCGTTGATGTAAAAGTTACCTGCCGAGTTGCGCAAAGCATGACTTGCTTTATCTATTGCATACCTATCCTGCGCAATTAAGGCTCCGGTTAAAGCATAAGGAGAAGTAGTATCAATTACTTCTAAAATCTGGTCGAAATCCTGATCTGCATAAACATAAACAGTTAAAACAGGGCCAAATAATTCTTCGCTCATGGTGGTGTATTTTGGATCATCTACAACCAGTATTGTTGGTTCAATGAAATAACCTTTAGTTTTATCGTAGTTTCCACCAGCAATAATTTCTACACCGCTATCTTTTTTAGCCTGATCGATGTATTTAGCCAATTTATCGAAAGAACGTTCATCGATTACGGCATTAATAAAGTTGCTGAAATCTTCTGTTCCACCCATTTTAAATGTAGCTAAATCAGCCAACATCTGTTCTTTAATTTCTGGCCAAAGACTTTCTGCAATGTATACGCGACTAGCTGCAGAACATTTTTGTCCCTGGTATTCAAAAGCACCACGCACAATTGCCGTACTGGCCACTTTTGTTTGTGCTGATGGATGTACGAGAATAAAATCTTTACCTCCGGTTTCGCCTACAGTACGTGGGTATGATCTGTATTTATGGATGTTTGTTCCGATTGTTTTCCAGATTTCCTGAAATACTTTAGTAGAACCTGTAAAGTGGATACCCGCAAAATCAGCATGGTTAAAAATCACTTCTCCAGTTTCGGGTCCGTCTGCATAAACCAGGTTAATTACGCCATCAGGTAATCCTGCTTCGCGGAAAATTTCCATTAATAAGTTTGCTGCGTAAACTTGCGTATCAGCAGGTTTCCAAACCACAACATTTCCCATCATGGCTGCAGATGCAGGTAAATTTGCTGCAATTGCGGTAAAGTTGAAAGGTGTAAGTGCAAAAACAAAACCTTCTAATGGGCGTTGCTTCAACACGGTTCCAGCTTCCGCGAGGAGAAACAGGAGGTTGTTGTTTGTAAATATCTACCATGTAACTTACATTAAAACGTAAGAAATCAATCAGCTCGCAAGCGGCATCAATTTCGGCCTGATAAGCATTTTTGCTTTGACCTAACATTGTTGCCGCATTTAATTTATAGCGGTATTTACCGGCAATAAGATCGGCAGCCTTTAAAAAAATGGCAGCGCGGTGCTCCCAGGTTAGGTTTTCCCAATCCTGTTTTGCAGCCAAAGCAGCATCAATGGCTTGTGTAATATGGGTTTTATCACCAATGCTGAATTGAGCTAAAATATGTTGGTGATCGTGTGGTGCAACAACTTTACCTTTTTTGGTGGTATGAACTTGTTTGCCACCAATGTACATCGGAATATCTTGTTGGTATGAGCGGGCTTCGGCAAGTGCTTCTTTTAAAAGTGCACGCTCTTTACTGCCTGGGCCATAATTTAATATAGGTTCGTTTACCGGAGTGGGTACGTTAAAAAATCCTTTAAGCATATTTTATTTTTTATGATTTGTACAAAGATAATGCTTTTTGAGCTAGGCCATTCCATTATTCTGTAAAGAAAACAGGGCAAACGTTTGTGTAGATAGCTTAGAGGAAGAAGCAGGAAGCCTATAGATAATGAGCAGTTATTTTTAAAGAAGTTATGGTTAAAATATGGGGATTTGGATTTTATTTATAGTGGTGTCAGTTGTTACCAACTGACACTCATTTAGCTCTTCCTTTGTTTCCCGCAGATTACGCAGAAAATACCGCGGATTTAGGAGGCTTTAGTGGGTTTTACTTTTGTATTAAGAGTTGATAACTTTTCTTGCCATCCTACTAGTAAAGTTGTCAACTCTTTTAATGGTGTCAGTTGTTAGTAACCGACACTCATTTAGCTCTTCCTTTGTTTCCCACAGATTGCGCAGAAAATACCGCGGATTTAGGAGGCTTTAGTGGGTTTTACTTTTGTAATAAGAGTTGACACCTTTTCTTGCCACCCTGCGAGTAAAGTTGTCAACTCTTTTAATGGTGTCAGTTGTTAGTAACTGACACTCATTTAGCTCTTCCTTTGTTTCCCGCAGATTACGCAGAAAATAACGCGCATTTAGGAGGCTTTAGTGGGTTTTACTTTTGTAATAAGAGTTGACAACTTTTCTTGCCACCCTGCTAGTAAAGTTGTCAACTCTTTTAATGGTGTCAGTTGTTAGTAACTGGCACTCATTTAGCTCTTCCTTTGTTTCCCGCAGATTGCGCAGAAAATACCGCGGATTTAGGAGGCTTTAGTGGGTTTTACTTTTGTAGAAAGAGTTGACAACTTTTCTTGCCACCCTGCCAGTAAAGTTGTCAACTCTGGAATTAATACACCAATGCCAAAAACTTCCCATGATGGCTTACACAACCTGGCCTGGTGCTTTTATAATCAAACAAATGATCTGGAGCTTTGTAAATGGCAATTTGGGTGCAATTCAAATCTACAGCCTCTGCCGTGGCAATGGTATGCAGATAACTGGTGTAAATATCACTTTTAGTAAAATAAGTGTGCCCTTCAACATGCACTTCGCCAAAAGTTTGGTTGGTATCAGGGTGAATTATACACCTTAAACTCGTAGGGGCAAAACTCCTGATGCCGGTTTTGCGGTTATAAATTTTATAGGCTGCTTCTTTCAGTCCTCCACAACAGCCACACCATTTCATCAGGTTTCTGTGATGAGGTAATGAGTAGCTTTTCTTCAGCGGTAAAAATTTTATCAAGATAGTTCCTCCGCCGCCAGTTGCTCTGGGTTTTGGCTAAACCCAAATCAACAATATCATTGCCCAGCATTGGCTTCCAGTTTTTGCGTTATAATTTCTGTGGTCGCTTTTACTGTGAGCATTTTCGCCATCGAATCGTTGTCTATCTCAATATTGAATTTCTCTTCAATATCCAGGATAATATCCACCAGGTTGGCCGAATTTATTTTCAGGTCGTTAATGAAATCCGTGTTTTCGTCGATATGGGCAATTGCCGATGTTTCTTCGCTATAAGGCTCAACAATTGTTTTTAGGGCTTGGATAATCTGTTCTTTATTCATGGGATATATTTTTTAAAGATAACGCCAGGCATTAATGTCGCCAAATCCGAAACTGGCTTTAGCTAATATATTAATTGGTTGTTCAATTAGGGTTTGTGGAATGCTTTTTACATCGATCAATGCACTAATCTCAGGATTTAAATCTTCACAATTGATATTGGGGAAAATAAATCCTTCGTGCAATTCCAATACTGAGGCAACACATTCTATACTTCCAGAGGCTGCAATACAATGACCGATCATGCCCTTTAACGAATTAATGTAAGGGAAATTTTCGGCAGGTAACTGTAAGGCTGTTTTCCAGTTTTCAATTTCAAAAGCATCTTTTGAAGTAGCGGTAAGGTGACCGTTAATTACATCTATTTCGTGGGCTTTAATGCCTGCATTTTGCAAAGCAGCCTGTATACAACGCTGAACGGCAATAGGGTTTGGGGCCGTCATGGTGCCTAATCCCCGCTGACCGCCAGAATTAACATGACCGCCAAGCACCTCACCATATATTTTGGCCTTTCTGGCTATTGCACTATCGAGCGATTCTAAAACCAAAGCCCCTGCTCCGCTTCCGGGTACAAAACCACTTGCTGTGGTACTCATTGGCCTGCTGCCTTTTTTTGGCTCGTGGTTATGTTTAAAGGTGCAAACTTTCATGGCATCAAAACCGCCCCAAATATAAGGTCCGCTATCGCTTGTACTGCCTGCCAGCATTCTCTGTGCCTGCCCGGTTTTAATCCTTTCATAAGCCAGTAAAATACTTTCTGCACCGGTTGCGCAGGCTGATGAGTTGGTGCTTACCTGGTTTCCTAAACCAAGTTTACCACTTATAAAAGCACTTACCCCACTGGCCATTGTTTGGATCACTACAGAACTTCCAAGTTTTTTAATTTCGAGGTCGTCAATTTTGTTAATTGCCCACCTAAACTTATCTATACCCGAAGTACCCGTGCCAAAAATCGTTCCGCTGTCCCAATCCGGCTCATCGTTGTTTTCAATTGCAAAACCTGCATCTTTCCAGGCATCTAAACCTGCAATTACGCCATAAACTATACCTGTACTGTTTAAATTCCGAAGTTCGAGTGGGGTAAAATATTCGCTGATGCGTTCATCACTTAGCACTGGTTTTCCTGCAATCTGGCAGGAAAAGTTTAAGGCTTCCCAGATCGGGCTGATGGCGGATACCCGAAGTTCCCTTTTTAATCGCATCTGTAAATGCAGCAACAGTTGTACCATTGGGTGCACATACGCCTAATCCGGTTATAACCACTCTGTTATTCATTTCCTGTAGAAATTAACATTCCAGCAATATTTCCTTTGCAAATCACTTTGCCTGCAGCATTTTCCATTTTAACATTACATTTCAACTTATTAAACCTGAAATATATTTTCTCGCTTGTTACCGTTACCTGTTCGCCTGGGTAAACCGGAATCAAAAAATCAATTGCGTTTGATGTCATGGCTACAGACATATTTAACGCTTTATCCCGTAAGAGGTAAATCCCTAAACACACCAATCCAATTTGTGCCATAGTTTCGGTAAGCACTACTGCGGGGGTAACCGGGTGATTTTTAAAATGACCTTCGTAAAAGGATAGCTTTTCATTATAAGTAAAAATCCCTTTCGCTCCGTTTTCATCAACATGCAATAAATCATCTACAAATAAAAAAGATTTGCCGTAGGGGAGTTTAGCCAATATTTCTGCGTTTGTCATGATTGGAATTATATAACTGAATGATTGATTTTACCATTGTAAAAGTATGCGCTGTGCAGAAAAACCTGGTCCGAAGCTTAGCATCAATCCTTTTTCTCCAGTTGCAGGCTTTTTATCCATAATCTGTTCTAAAACATACAGTACCGTTGCGCTGCTCATATTTCCATATTGCCTCAATACTTCTTTCGTTTCATTAATGTTTTTGCCAAGCTGTCCAAACAGTTCATCAACGGTCTGAATAATTTTTTTGCCACCTGGATGAAAGATCAAGTGGTCTATATCATTAATGCGCAAACTATTTTTGGCTAAAAAGGGGTGGATGATATCGGGGAAATGATTGGCAATAGTTTCGGGCACGGCAACATCCAGTACCATTTGTAAACCGGTATTGGTGAGTTTAAATCCCATCATTTCTTCAGCATCATAAAAATGATACATTTCCTCGGCTAAAATTTCGGGGCCACCATCTTCCTCGTTCGAACTCAACAGCACACAGGCGGCACCATCGCCAAATATTGCGGCACTTACAATGTTGGCCATCGAAAAATCGTTCAGTTGAAAAGTTGCGGTAGGCGATTCTACTGCTACAACCGCGGCACGTTTACCCGGATTGGCTTTTAAGAAGTTTTTAGCATAAATACATCCCCGATACCCCGGCTGCGCAACCCATTTCTGTAACCGGCAGGCGCACAATATCCTGCCGAAGTTTGAGTAAATTGATTAAATATGCATCTAAAGAAGGGATCATAATCCCTGTACAGCTTACTGTGATGATATAATCTAAATCTTTTGCCTGCCAACCTGCTTTATCAAGTGCCGAGGTTAAACATTGTGTGCCCAGTTTAATGCCTTCCCTAACATAAATATTGTTCCGCTCCTCAAAACTTAAATCACTGAATACTTCCTCAGGCGACATTATAGAATAGCGTTTATCAACCGCTGCACCTTCAAAAATCTTTTTTACCTTTCTGATAAAACGCTCATCCTGATCCTTTAACCAAAGATCAAGAAAAGGTAAGATTTCATCCGTTGATCTGGAGAATTCGGGCAAGGCTTTACTTACTGCTTTTACGGTTACGCTCATATTGTTTTAATTATCCATTGGTAACGGAAAGCCCATTTCCATCTTATCGAACTCGATTTAAGGTTTAATTGTTTGCTATATTTAATCAGATCAGCCTTTTTAAATCCACGCAGAATAGATACCAATCCATCCTCGCGCGACATATCATTTAAACGGAACACATAACACAGTGCCTTAAAAAGATTATAGGCAATTGCGCTTCTTTCTAAATCGTTGATCACAATGCCCATTTTTGCCGATTTTTTGAAATTCTCCAATAAGCCGATAATCTCTTCATCTTTGAAATGATGTAATGTTAAGGTGCAAAGCATAATATCGCAGTCTTCGTTTTTATCCAGGTCATCAAAAATATTGCTGCACTTGTAAGAGATATTCTGATAGTTGTGCGATAAATTTTCTGCATGTTTTATAGTAAAGTTATTGGCATCTATTCCTTTTAAAATAAAATTTAAACCTTTGCTTTTTGCATAATCGGCCAAAGTGCGTAGCATATCACCATTTCCACATCCAATATCAGTAATACGTATAACCTGATCTTTTGGTTTGTTTTTGATAAGGCTTTTAATGCCATTGAGCGTAACTTTATTGCCGCCCCAAAAGCTGGTTTATACTTGCTATTTTGTCTAATGCATCGCGCAGTATTTCACCTTCCATGGCAAAATCGTCCATAATTTCGGGTGCTGTGCTTCTGTTCGTGGTATCTACAGCCATTTATTGGGGGATATTGATAGGTTTTCCATGGGTTTGTTTGATGATTTGCTTAAGTAGAAGAGGAATCCGCGTTAAGGTGTTCATTGCAAAACCCTCTAATTTATTGTTTCTGAGCAATGCAGATAAAACCCTGCCCATTTTTAGCCGGGTTTTAAATTCCCTGTTCCATTGTGCGGTATAATTTTCTTCCAATGCCGCACGCGAGGTTATTTTACCTTTAATTTTTTGGTGCAACAATTCAGAAAGAAGCTTGAGCACTGTTGTGTATCGCCATTGCCATTCCATTTCCACAAAGCGGATGAATCAGTCCTGCGGTATCTCCAATCATTAAAATATGTTTATAAACAGGTTCCTTGGTTTCGAAAGAAATCTGACTGATGGTTAATGGGGCGTCAAATATAATTTCTGCCTGCTCGAAAATATTTTTTAAATGTTTGTTCTTGTATAGAATGTTTTCCTGGTAAGCCACAATATTTTTATGTTTTTTAAAACTGTTGTAATCTGCCAGGTAACAGATGTTCAGCTTGTTGTTTTCTACTTTCGATAGGCCACAGTAGCCTCCTTCAAAATTGTGCAGACTTACCACATGATCAGGAAAATCGGCTTTGTAATGTGCTTTAACTGCAAGATAGGGAGATTGTTTGTTGATGAAATTCCGGTTGAGTTTAACATCTATGGCTGATCTTTTTCCATAAGAACCGATTACGTATGGCGCAATGTAAGTGTTATTGGTAGTTTCTACCATAAATTGATCGTTAGCAAAGTCTATTTGCACTACACGTTCGTGGATAACCTTAATGTTTCTTTTAATAAGCTCATTGTAGAGGTAATAATCGATGGTATAACGGCTCAAACCAAAACCACCAAGCGGGAGTGCTGTTTGTATACTTTTGCCTGAAAGGGAGGTAAATAGCAAATCGCTAATGGATGTAGGATTTAGATCTTCCGTGTGTAAACCAAGCCATTTAAAATAGGGTAATACCTCATTCGAGATGTATTCGCCGCAAACTTTGTGGTGAGGGTAGGTATCTTTCTCAATCAGTGTTACATGTATGCCCAGTTTGTTTAGGTGGAGCGCAGCAGTTAAACCGGCCAAACCACCACCAATGATTAAAATTTCTGTTTCGGGCTGCATAAAATTAGATGGAACGCTAATATAACATTTAAACCATCTGTTTTGTTCCGCATCCATATTTTAACTGCTGGAGTTTTAGGAATGGATAAATAGGTTAGGGTTTCGTTGTTAGAAGCGACGAACTATACAACGCTCGTTTGTAAACGGGTGCTTAAATAGCTTACCGAATTAATCGTTAAATTTAGCTTTAGTTCAAAAACCCTTAATAGTAGCAGTGCCCAACTTTATTAAACAGGATTGCAGCGGTATCCTTTTGTTTTTTTCAATACAAAAGATTTAGCAGAAAGCCTGACGAACATTAATCTTATCTATTGCCTCTGCTTTCCAAATAATTCTGCTTAATGGTTTCTTCGTTAAGAGCGACGAACTATACAATGCCCTTTTCCGAAACGAGTGCTTAAATAGCTTACCGAATTAATCGTTAAATTTAGCTTTAGTTTAAAAACCCTTAATAGTAGCAGTGCCCAACTTTATTAAACAGGATTGCAGCGGTATCCTTTTGTTTATTTCAAAACAAAAGATTTAGCAGAAAGCCTGACTAACATTGATCATAGCTATTGCCCCTGCTTTCCAAATAATTTTGCTTAATAGTTTCTTCGTTAGGAAGCGACGAACTATAACAACGCCCGTTACAAACGAGCATTAGCGTCAGTTTAATCCTTAAATTAGCTATGCCCCACAGCAAGATATTTATCTATCACTCCGTTCTTCCATATTTAAATCCGTATCAAACGGACTTTTAGTAAATGGATAAATAGATTGTTTAACAAAACCTTTCGGGTAAGCCGCTTCATGCACGCCTGTTCCGGCTGGCCATTCTTTGCCTGGTAAATAATAAGTGCCAAAAATCATATCGATAAAAGGAAATATCGAAGCGAAGTTATGTCCGTAATATTTTGGGTCTTCACAATGGTGCCAATGGTGATATTGAGGTGTAGTAAAAATATATTTAAGCGGGCCGAAGTTTATGCGTGTGTTGGCATGAATGAGTACAGCATGGATGGCAATAAAAATAATGTAAACGTTAAAAACTGTCGACGAAAAGCCTAATACATACAGCGGTATAAACGTCATGGCGCGGGTAAAAAAGATATCGATAAAGTGTGTACGGCTTCCGGCCAGCCAATCCATATTTTGTGTAGAATGGTGTATAGAATGGAAACGCCACAACGATACCCGCGTATGGAAGAAACGGTGTGCCCAGTACTGGAATAAATCTGTACTGAAAAACGCCAGAAACAATGCCACAATAAAAGGCAAACCCTGTACCCAGGCATGAAGCTTATCTAAACCCATCCAGCCGAAAAATAACACAGCAGGTTTTTGCGTAACAATACCAAAAAACTGAATAAACAGGTGACTGATTACAAAGTAAGTTAAATCGGTACGCCATTCTTCATGAAATTTAGTTTGTTCATTGTTTTTTGGGAAAAACAGCTCAAGCGGAACAAATATGGCTACCATTAAAAGTAAATCTAAAATCATCCAGTCTAAACCGAAATGCCAGCTGGATTTAGCCACATCTCTACCTTCTACACTTAATGCACCAAGTACAACAGCCAGTGCACCTAAAGCAAAACCAGGCCATGCCCACTTAACTTTTTTACTGAGAATTAAACTTAACAACGAAAAAAAGAAACAGCCAATAACACCGCCAAGCATTAAAGCTTCCATACTATCTTTAGTGTATATTTCGCGGAATTCGGGGGTGGTTAACTTTTCTGGATAGTGGAAGCAAAGAATGCCCAATAATGCCAGCACAGCTAAAAAAATAGAGATATATCCGCTAATCTGGCCCTGGCCTATTACTAATCTTTTATTTGGAGACATTAAATTGTTTTTTTGGTAGACAGCAATGATAATAAAAAAATTAAAATAACTGTTCATTCAATTATTATAGGTTAGCTCATAATCGGTCAATTGCTAAATCAATTTACGATGATAACGGTAAACCATTATCGAAAATTTATGCTGCATTTTGGTTATTTATTTAGAATAAGTAAATTCACCACAGATAACCAAGTAATTCCCCAAATAACGCCTCCAAACCTATGCCTTACCGCTCAAAAATTATTTTACCCTTCTTATTCTGCTGTTTATTCTTTTTGCCTGCAGCATGGGCACAAAAAATAATTAAAGGGCATGTAATTAATCATGTAAATAAAGGTATTGCATCTGTATCCATTTATAATAAAGGAAAATTGATTGCATTGAGTGATGAAGAAGGCCAATTCAGTATCAAAGTAGATTCGCTAAATAAAGGGCAGTTACTTTCTTTTAGTTCGGTTGGTTACGAAAGCCGTTCGGTTAAGGTTGATGATAGCCAAACCGATGACCTTACCATAAAATTAAAGGATAAATACGTTACGCTAAATGATGTGCAGATCTATTCTTCCAATTTCGTTACAACACTCGTAAAGAATGCAATGGCGCACCTTGCAGATACAGGAGTGGTGAGTAAAAAGCTCCTTTGCAGGCAATATTTAGTTAAAGATGGCAAATATAACACCTTTGCCGAAGGCGTACTTAATCTGCATACCGACGAATACAAAAACGATATCAAATTACAGCTTGAAGGAATTAGAAGGCTTAAAGATTTAAGAAAATCTAAAACTGTAAAAATTAATTATGCGGTAGATTTAAGAATGGAGCTCAAATCTTACTTTGTAACTAACCTTAATGATAATATGCTCAGCGAGGATAACGATTATGAAATAGAAGGACAGGTAGATTACGAAGGAACAAAATGTTATAAAATCTATTTTAACAGGGCAAGAAACGTATTGTATAAAAGGAAAAGCGGGTGGATTTACATCACGGTTGATAAACACCTGATTAAAGGGATGGAGAGTAATATTGCCACGATTAACAAAAGTATGATCTGGATCAATAAACAGGATTACACGATTGAAAATGGATTATCGCACCTTAATGCTACCTACTTAAAGTGTAATGTAGTAGCCGGATTATTCTCGGAAGGGGAGCCCTCGGCAGAAATGGAACTGCTTTTTCTTGATGATATAGAACCTGAACAGAAAAACAGTAATAATTTCTCCACCTTTAAACTCAGACAGGATTTTTATCAATACCCAAAAAAGAACAATGCCGAACTTTGGGCATCCCTTTATCAAAAACATAACCTTTCCATTCCAAAGGTGATTGTCGAAACCTATAAATCAGATCAAGATATATTGGAGCAATTTTAAGTGGATTTGGTAAATTGTTTCAATTGCTTAATTGAAGGCAAGGTACACAACTCCCAACTAAAAACTCCCTATTTCCCTCTCCACCAAACCATTTCCTGCGCTTAAGGGTTGCTCTATAGGCTGATGCCTTTCTTTTTTAAATAATCAGTATTTTTGAAACCACGATATGCTACTTAACTATCTACGCCTTTTACTGCTTCCTTTTTCATTAATTTATGGAATGGCCGTTACACTCCGCAAAAAATTATACGATTGGGGCTTAATCAGGTCTGTAAAATTCGATTTACCCGTAATCTGCGTAGGCAATCTGGCTGTAGGCGGATCGGGCAAAACACCAACAACCGAATATCTGGTGAGGTTACTGGCCGATTATAAAATAGCGATATTAAGTAGAGGCTACGGTCGCAAAACAAAAGGATTTATCCTTGCTGATGACAATGCAACTGCCGAAACCATTGGAGATGAACCGTTACAATACCATCAGAAATTTGCAAAGGTAACCGTTGCTGTTTGCGAAGACCGCGTAAATGGAATTAATCAGCTCAAAGAAAACCATGATTTAATTATCCTTGATGATGCCTTTCAGCACCGTGCAGTAAGGGCGGGTTTTAATATTTTGCTTTTCGAATTTAGAAAATTGGGCACTCTGCAGTTCCTCTTGCCAGCAGGTAATTTAAGAGATGTTTTCTCGTCACGTAAAAGAGCCGATGTGCTATTAGTCACTAAATCGCCAGTGCCCTTGTTACATGTAGCGCAACAAGCTTCAATAAACGAACTGCAACCCGATGCAAATCAGCCGGTATTGCACTCCTATTTAAAATATGGCCACCTTGTTCATTTATACAATAAAGAAAGCCGCGTACTCGAATCGATAAAAGATTACGAAATTTTTCTATTAACAGGTATTGCCAATCCAGAACCATTGATCGAAGAACTGGGTAAATATTCCAAAACCATTAAACACGAAGAATTTCCTGATCATTATGCCTTTAAAGAAGCAGATATCAGCAAATTTAAAAGTGCATTTTTGGCCGGAAATAAAAAAGAAAAAATCATCATCACAACAGAAAAGGATAGCAAACGTTTAAGAGCTACCGGATTTGAAGATTTACTGGTAAATTTACCTGTATATTATTTACCCATCGAGGTTGAATTATTTGAAGAAGATAAGATTACCTTTGACGAACTCATTTTAAACTATGTTAAGAGCAATAGAAGAAACCGTTGAATATATAAAACGTAAAACAGAGAACTTTAAGCCCAAAATAGGCATTATTTTAGGAACAGGCTTAGGAGGCCTTGTGAAAGAAATCGAAGTTGAACATCAGTTGATGTATTCTAATATTCCCAACTTTCCTATTTCAACATTAGAATTTCATAGTGGTAAATTAATTTTTGGAACGTTAAACGGTAAAAAAATTATTGCCATGCAGGGGCGTTTGCATTATTATGAGGGTTACAGCATGCAGCAAATTACGTTCCCTGTTCGGGTAATGAAAGGATTGGGCATCGAAAACCTGATTGTTTCTAACGCAGCAGGATCATTAAACCCCGAATTTAGAAAAGGCGATTTAATGATTATTGAAGATCACATCAACCTGCAGCCTGATAACCCTTTGCGCGGTATTATCGAAAGTGACCTTGGTCCACGTTTTCCGGATATGAGCCAACCTTACAAACGCGATATTATTGCAAAGGCTTTAAACATTGCGAAAGAAGTTGATATTAAATGCCATAAAGGTGTATACGTTGCCGTTACGGGGCCGAATTTAGAAACCAAGGCAGAATACAAATACCTGCGCTTAATTGGTGCCGATGCTGTGGGGATGAGTACCGTACCAGAAGTAATTGTGGCCAACCACGCAGGTTTACCAGTTTTTGCCATTTCTGTTTTAACTGATGAAGGTTTTCCTGAAGATTTGCAACCCTTTGATTTAGATGAAATTTTAGCTGCTGCGGCCAAGGCCGAACCAAAAATGACAGAAATTTTAACCCGCTTAATTGCCGAACTTTAAGATGCGTAAAGTTGTTCAGATCTGTTTTTTACTGTTTGTGCTATTGGGCATCAACAAGGCTTTTGCTAGGATTTAAAAACCAATGTTGGTACAAATAAAGAACTCGATTCGGTTAGGAAAAAATTGGATGGCGGAAAAGATTCAGTTGTTTTTACTGCAAAATACATCCGTTTTACCAAACTATCGCTAAGTAAAGATAGCATTGTACTATTGCCTTTAGATACCACTACTACCAATATCCAGAATTACAGTCCGCTTTTACAACCCATGCACCCCACCATAAGTACTGGTAACATGGGTTTGGCAGCCCGGCCATTATTGTTTGAGCCCAGTAAAAGAATCGGGTTTGATGCAGGTTTCCATTCGTTCGACTATTACGCGTTAACACCAGAAGATATTATTTATTACCAGGCCAGAACCCCTTTTACGAGTTTGTATTTTGTGAGTGGCGGCAAAACAGAGCAGCTTTTTAGGGCAATTCATACACAGAACATCAAGAAAAACTGGAATGTTGGCGTAAATTTTAACCGTGGAGATTCGAAAGGGTTTTATGCAAGGCAACGTGGTGATAATTTAAATGTGGCGGTATTTTCATGGTACCAATCGCCAAGTAAACGTTATAATATGTGGGCATCAGCCATTTTTAATACCATGCGTGGTTATGAAAACGGTTCAGTGGTTGCTCAAAATATTTTTGATCCAGGTTACAACAAGATCAGCAGAGATGCCGAAGCCATCAACTTATCAGATGCGCGCAACATGTACAAAAAGAATACCGTGTTTTTAAAACAAACCTATTATGTAGGGCGGATTGATACTTCTGCCAATGCAAATAATGCTGTTTTGCCAACCAATAAGGTTACTTATACTTTTGAGTACAATAACGAAAGTTACGATTTTTATAAAAATGGTACCGATCCGAACAATGTTTTACCTCCCGGCATAAACAGCACAACTTTCACAAATGATTCTACCCATGTGCAGCACTTTAAGAATGAATTTATATACAGTTTCTTTTTACGTCCAAAAAATTCATCACTCATTAAAAATGAGCTAAAGGTTGATGCCGGCATCCGCCATGATTATTATAAACACGAGTTTTTAGGAATTAAACAAGATGGTAAGTATTATGAAAGCAAAGCAGATTTGGTTATCAAAATATTACCATTTTAGGTGCCACAGGATACAGGTTTTCGAATAATATCGATATTAACTTAGATATACAGCAAATTTTGCAGGGTGAAAATGCAGGTGATTATCTGTACGAAGCCAAAAGTAAAATCCTGTTAGGAAAAACCATCGGAAGGATAGAATTAGGTGCCTATGTACAAAACCAAACACCAGCCAGAATTTTCGATTACTACCATGGCAACCATTACCAATGGAGCAATACTGATTTTAATAACACTAAAATCGCCAATCTATCTTTTAATTACATCAATGATAAATATGGTTTTAATGCAGGAGCTAAATATTTCCTAACCAGTAATTACCTGTATTTTGCAGCAGATCACAGCAATGGTACAACAGCCATTCTGCCAAAACAGGAAACAGCTGATATCAGCCTGATCAGGTTTGATGTTTCCAAAAAATGGAAGTTTGGCAGGTTTGTAATGGAAAATTATTTAGCCTATCAAAAAACCGATAAAAATGCAATTTTAAGAACACCCGAATTTTATACCTATAACAGTATTTATTTCGACAATACCTTTTTTAAAGTATTAAAAGCCAATGTAGGTATCGATGTAAGGTACAATACCGAATATGCAAATTATTTGTATTCGCCAGCAACCTCACAGTTTTATATAGATGAAACCAATCCGGTAACTTTTGTTTCTAAGCCGATTGTAGATGTGTTTTTTAAAGCCAATTTAAAACGTGCAAACCTTTTTGTTAAATACGATTTTATCAATCAAGGCCTTTTCCAAAATGGTTATTACACTGTAAACAGGTACCCTATGCAAGATGCCTTATTAAAGTTTGGTGTAAGCTGGAACTTTTACGATTAAAACCAGGCTTGATTTAATAAATTCTTTATCTTTTTTACGGAGAGCGCTTGCATTTGCTATCGCGAAATTATTGCAAAGCTTGTGAAGCATGTATCAAAGCAACCATAGTAGATTGTTCTCGTGTTTATGCCAATGCGGTTCTTATTTGCCTGATTGCATATAAAAAAAAGCCGTGCTGATGATATATCAGCACGGCTTTTAATTTTAAAGGCTTTTATCTTAGAAAGAATAACCAACTGAGAAACCCAATACACGGTTAGTTAATTTATTTGAATTAGCCTGTCTGTCTTTAGGTGTTAAATCTGTTAAACCTAAACCATAGTTTGCACCAACTAAAAATCCTGAGTTTGTACGGTAAGCTAAACCAAAGTTTGCACCAAATTCGGTACTGTTATAGTTTTTATCACTTGCACTACCGAATGATAAGTCTCTATCGTTAGATGTGGTAACAGTAGAACTGTTATTGTTAGCGTTATTTACTGTTGTAGTAACCGTTTCGCCTTTATCTTTACCAGAAATGTTGAAACCTATATAAGGACCAGCACTGATTTGAACGGCACCAGCATCACCTGTAGGGATTCTAAACACAGCGTTAACCGGTACTTCAATAGTCATTAAATTTGTTTTTACGGAACTAGTGGTAGTAATTGTATTGCCCAAAGCCGTATTGGTAAGCACAGATTCAAATTTATTACCTTTGTTTTGTAATGAAACACCCGGTTGGATGAAGAAATTGTTTCCTACACCGAAATCACCAAATGCAGTAACGTTAAAACCAACATTGTTTTTTGCATTGTCGTTAAAATTATTTGCTGCGGCATCATCACCACCAGCGTGGAATTTCGAAAGGTTTACACCAGCTTTAATTCCGAAACGGGAAGTTTCTCCGGTCATTTTTGTTTGTGCAAATGCACCTGTTGCTAATAATAAAACTGAAGCGCTTAATAATAACTTTTTCATAATATTTTTCTTTTAGAAGAATCTTGTTTAAAAAATCAGGTTTATCCTGTTGTTAATTACAAGCCTCAATTCCAAAAGCTGTGCCAAAGTATCAAGTCTGTTACAGTTTAGCGGGTAAGCTATTGATTTACAGCATATTTTTTATCTACATTAGGTATATATACGCTACAAAAATGAAATACCCAACACGCTAACTTTGTGTATACATAATAGGAATGTACCGCATTATACAGGCAGTTTTGATAAGTTTTGTATAATTATGCCAAAGATTGAAGAAGCAGATTAAGTTTTTTGCGGTTTCTTTTTGGCCGCAGGAAAAAGCACATTGTTTAAAATTAAGCGGTAACCTGGCGAATTTGGGTGCAAATTTAAATCAGTTGGAGGGTCGCCAACAGCATGCTGATAATCTTCCGGATCGTGACCACCATAAAAAGTAAACTGTCCTTTACCAATTTCGCCATGTAAATAACGTACTTCAGCAGCTCCTTTATTTTCGCCCAATACCGTAACGCTTGTTTTAACGAGGCTTTTTCTAAAGGCAGTGGTTTGGCCCATAAAACCTTTAATCACTTTATCGTGATCTTGCGTAAGCATGGTAGGAACAAGATCCCACTTGGCCGAGAAATCGAAAAGGGTAAAATAATCATTGCTTTGGTTTAAAGTTCGGGTTTGCGTGGCATCAATGTCCGAAAATTCGTAATTCATAGGGTTGTTATCCAGCTTAAAATTCTGAAAAGCCAATGTTTTATTAAAATCCAATTTAGCCTGTGCATTAGGATCTGCTGCATCGCCATCAAACATTTGCGCACAAATGTCCACCCCATCTGCGGCCAGCGCAATATCAAAACTATCCGTACCAGAGCACATGGCAAACACGAAAGCCTCCACCAGCACAGTACTCTTTAATGTGTTTGGCTACGGCAAGTTTCATTTCTGAAACTTTTTTATAACCCATTCGCTTGGCAAGGGTTTCCTGATTTTTAACATCTTCCTGATACCAGGTGGCATACCTGAAATTGGCCCAGAACCTTCCATATTGCCCGGTAAAATCTTCATGGTGCAGGTGCAGCCAATCATATTTGCTCAGTTTATCCTGAAGAATATCGTCATCGTAAATTACTTCATACGGAATTTCGGCATAAGTTAACACCAGCGTAACGGCATCATCCCAGGGTAGTTTGCTTTTTGGCGAGTACACTGCAATTTTTGGTGTTTTCTCCAATTTAACCATTTCCATGTTTACCGATGGATCACTGATTTCGTTTAAAAGATTGGTTACCTTTCCATCAGCCAGTACTTCGTAAGAAACCCCGCGGATTTTAAGCTCATCCTCAACCGTTTTATTATACTTAATTAGAAAACTTCCGCCGCGGTAATTTAAGAGCCAGTCAACTTCCAGTTGTTTACTGATTGTCCAGTATGCAATACCATATGCTTTAAGGTGGTTTTTTTGGTCTTCATCCATATAAATTAACAGCGAAGAAGCCCTTAACCCTAAGGAGCAAAGCAGGCAAATAAGGAGTATATAATATTTCTTTGTCAAATCGATAGACTTAAAACACTAAAATACCGCATTTAAACTGGATAGAAAAATTTAATGATGTTATAAGTTATACAATTTTGTTATTTTTGCCCTCTACTAAAAAAATGCGATTGTTTTTTAGTCGGATTAAATTTAAAATTAGTACTGATATTGATATGAGTAAAGCAATAATAAAAACAGAAAAAGGCGAATTAACTGTAGAATTCTACGAAAATGATGCGCCAAAAGCCGTTGCAAACTTTAAAAAATTAGCTAAAGAAGGCTTTTATGATGGGGTAACTTTTCACCGTGTAATTCCTAACTTTATGGTTCAGGGTGGATGCCCAAATTCAAAAGACCCGGCTAAAGCACATTTGGCAGGTACTGGTGGCCCAGGTTACAAAATTGATTGCGAACTTGATGGCGAAAATCAATATCACGATCGTGGCGTATTATCTATGGCACATGCTGGCCGCAACACTGGTGGTTCACAGTTTTTTATCTGCCATAGCAGAACCAATACTGCTCACTTAGACCGTAACCATACTTGTTTTGGTAAAGTTGTGGAGAATGTTGATCTTGTAGATGATATCCGCCAAGGTGATAAAATTTTAAACATCGAAGTTTTAGAAGACTAGAAATAGATACTAGATTTGAGACATTAGATTTGAGACTTGATTCTCTAAATTGGTGCTCCTATCTCATTTAATAATTGAACAAAGAGTTTTAGTTATTTGATCTGAGTGATTTCTCATTTCTTATATCTCAAATCTCATATCTCAAAAAAATATGAATTTAAGAGGAATTGTTGCCGTATCTGGCAGACCGGGTTTGTTTAAACTGGTTGGACAAAATAAAGTGGGTTACATTTTAGAGGGTTTAGATGCTCAGAAAACTAAAATTGTAGCCAATATCACCAATACTAAACTGGCTTCGTTAGAAGATATTACGGTATATGGTGAAGATGAAGAAATTAAACTGGCAGATATTTTTGCCAAAATTTCTGCCAAAGGAGCTACTCCTGATTTAAAAGGCGATTTACGTGCTTATTTCCTTGAAGTAGCACCAGGCCACGATCAGGAAAAAGTTTACGCTTCGGATATGAAGAAAATCATTACCTGGTATAACTTATTAAAAGATTTGCCATTGTTTACGGAAGAAACTCCTGAAACACCAGGTACACCAGCTGAAGTTAAATTATCAGAAGAAAAAGCAGCTTCAGATAAAAAACAAAAAGCTTCAGGAACCAAGTCATCAGCAAGTGCTAAAGCAACTACTAAAACTTCGGCGCCAGCTAAAAAAGCAAGCATGACAAGTAAAAAAGGCGTTTAAGCTTTATTTAATTGTTTTACAGAACACCAGGCCATTCGTCTGGTGTTTTTTTGTGGAATTTAATCGAAGAAATAATAAAGCAAAGCTACAATTACCAAAGAAGCAATAATGCTGATCCATAGGTATTTATTGTTGCCGTTTTGATTGCTCTTATATCTGTATTCCCGTTTATATTTATCTAGTAACATCTTTTTTTTATTTAATGATGATTTTTGTTCGCCATTTCCACACCGCTATTAGCTTTTCGGGCCAACCAGGCAATTTTTAGTGTTAAGCGTGGTGGTAAGGTTCTCCCTTTAAAATACTAAAGCCCCGGTAAAGCTGCTCTACAAAAAATAACCTGATCATTTGGTGCGAAAAGGTCATATCAGATAAAGAGATTAAACCATTTGCCCTTTTGTAAATGCTTTCGTCAAAACCGTACGGACCGCCTATAATAAAAATTAAATGCTGCACACTACCGATCATCTGTTTATTTAAATAGTTGGAGAACGCTACTGATGAGTACTTTTTTCCTTTTTCATCCAATAAAATAACAACATCGCCATTATTAATTTGTTTGTGCAACAATTCTGCTTCTTTGGTTTTTTGCTGTGCTTCGCTAAGGTTTTTAACGTTTTTTACATCCGGTAAAGCCAAAAAGCTGAAGTTAATGTAATGTTTTAGGCGGTTAATGTATTTATCAATTCCTTCAATCAAATACTTATCTTCTGTTTTGCCAATGGCGATCAGCGTAATCTTCATTTAATATTTCCCTATCTTTAGAATTTTCGAGATTCAAACTTAGATAAAATTGTAACAAATAGTGTAATTTATCGATCTGAAACCTCCGAAAGTATATTTATTAATCCAGTCATGTTAAAACAACAAACAGAAATAATAGCCGGTTACGATCAGAATATTAAGCAGGTAATAGCAGATATTGATCAAACAAAAAAACTGATCGATCAGCTTTCTTTTATCCGCATCGGTTTGTTTGTAGCAGAGATTATACTGTTTATCTTTTTAGTTCAATCTGCAGATGATGAATTACGCACATTAATACAAATTGGCTTACTGGTGCCGGTAATTATTTTTGCATTGGTTGTGCGCAGGCAAAGCATTCTCGATCGTGAAAATGATTATAAAAAGCAGCTTTTATGGGTGTATGAAAATGAATCGAATATTTTAAAAGGAACCGAAAATGGTTACGATGCTGGTAAAAACTTTCAATCAGAACTTCATCCCTATAGTTCTGATCTTGATATTTTCGGAAGCGCATCGCTCTTTGCGCTGGTAAACCGTTGCAGTACCAAAAGTGGAAACGACCTGCTGGCCAAAAGCTTTGCAGAAAAACCAATAAAAAATAACATCATTGAGCGGCAGGAAGCAGTAAAAGAAATGGTGGCTAAAATAGCCGATACTTTTAGTTTCCGCGCAAACCTGCATGGCTACGACCCTGAAAGGATAGAACTGATTAAAACACAATTGAAACACCAGCTTGGTGCGCAACTGGAATTTGTTGGCAGTAAAATTTTAAGGTTGTACGTTAAATTTGTGCCTTATATCATTATTGCCCTTGTTTTGGCTGCGCTATTGGTGAGCAGTGTTTTCTGGAAAATACTGATATTGCTCTGTATCATTCATGCCGGGTGGAATGTTTTATGGGGAGCGAAGATCAATAAAGTTTTTTATAGCTTCGGCGGAAGCTCCAGCCTGCTTAACGGTTATGCCACTGCTATTTTGTGGACAGAAAATCAAGACTGGAAAAGTAGCTATACGCTAAGTTTACTGGATTCGAAAATTCCTGCCAGTAAAGAAATTAAAGCACTATCTAAAATTATCAAGAATTTTGATGCCCGGCTAAATATGATCGTTGGCGGAATTTTGAATGCACTTTTATTATGGGATTTAAGGTGCTGTATCAGCTTGGATATCTGGTACAAATCGTCATCAAAGGAGGTAATTAAAGCGCTTGACCATTTGGGCAATTTTGAAGAAATAATATCACTGGCCACAACGGCTTATAACCAGCCCAACTGGGTTTTTCCTGTGCTTACCGATCAATTTGCATTAAATGGTATTCAAATCGGGCATCCGTTAATTGATGAACAATTAAGGGTGAGCAATGATTTTAACCTCGAAGCAAAACCTACTGTCGATATTGTAACCGGATCGAATATGGCAGGGAAAAGTACCTTTTTGCGTACCTTGGGTATTAATATGGTGTTGGCTTATGCAGGTGCACCGGTTTGCGCAAATGCCATGCAGTTATCGGTATTTTCGATTAACACTTACATGCGGATTAAAGATTCGCTGAATGAAAGTACATCTACATTTAAAGCTGAATTAAACCGCCTTAAAATGATCCTTGATAATGTGGTTAAAGATAAAGATACTTTTGTATTGATCGACGAGATGCTTCGGGGTACCAACAGCAGGGATAAATACCTTGGCTCAAAGGTTTTTGTGCAAAAGTTAATTGCCGAAAAAACACCGGCACTTTTTGCCACACACGATCTGCAATTGGCCGATCTTATTTTAGACCATCCCGAAACGGTGCGTAATTTCCATTTCGATATCCAGATTACAGCCGGCGAAATGAGATTTGATTACCAATTAAAACAAGGCCCTTGCAAAACGTTCAATGCCGCAATCTTGTTAAAAGAAATCGGTTTATCGCTTGATTAGCGTTTCGTGTTGGATAATGGTTTAGTCAGGTGCTGTGCTGTTGAACGAGTTATCGATTTCAAAAAGCTTTAAGTAATATAATCCATCTTTTGGGCAAATTAATGCATTCTTAGCTAAAGTTTTTCTCTTCATCTTTGGTTTAAGCGGAGTTAACAAAGGGGCTATTTAGCCAATTAACGCAATTTGTTACTTTGATTATTGTTTAGTATTGTTTAACATTGTGTATAGATGTTAAGTTGCTAAACATTAGCTTAATTTATACTAACCAAAATGTTGTTGAAAAAGAAAATGTTGTTTGCCTCTGGCTTTCTGCTAATTGCGACTGCTTTAATTGCCTTTTCGCTTTTTTCTTCTGAGAAAGAGGTTGATTTTAACACCCAGGTTAAACCTATTTTAAATAAAAAATGCATTTCGTGCCATGGCGGCGTTAAACAGCAAGGTGGTTTTAGCGTGCTGTTTAGAGAAGAAGCACTTGCCAATACCAAAAGTGGTAAGCCGGCAATTATTCCCGGTAATGCAGAAGCCAGCGAATTTATAAAACGCTTAAAATCCAACGATCCCGAAGAAAGGATGCCTTATAAACACCCTGCCTTAAATGGTGAGGAGATTGATGTGTTAAGCAGCTGGATAAACCAGGGCGCAAAGTGGGGGCAGCATTGGGCCTACGTAAGTGTTAAACCTACTAATGTGCCTGATGTAGATAATGACTGGGTGCGCAATGACCTGGATAAATTTATTTTTGCAAAACTCAAAGAAAACAAGTTCGAACCTTCCAAAACAGCCGATCGGGCAACTTTATTAAGAAGAGCGAGTTTGGATCTGATTGGTACTTACCCATCAGAAAAACTGGCGAAATTTTACCTCAATAGCGAAAACGAACCTCAGGCATACAGTATATTGGTAGATAGTTTGCTGGCATCGCCAAAATTTGGCGAGCGTTGGGCTTCCATGTGGCTGGATATTGCCCGGTATGCCGATACAAAAGGTTATGAGAGCGACCCTAACAGAAACATCTGGAGCTACCGCGATTGGGTGATTAAAGCCTTTAACCGCGATATGCCATATGATCAATTTATCACCGATCAGATTGCCGGCGATTTATTCCCCAATCCAACCGATGCTCAATATATTGCTACCGCTTTTAGCCGGAATACGCCCACCAATGATGAAGGTGGTACAAACAACGAAGAATTTAGAACATCGGCAGTGTTGGATCGGGTTAATGCAACCTGGGAAGGGCTGATGAGTACAACGTTTTCTTGCGTACAATGCCATAGCCATCCATACGATCCTTTTAAGCATGATGAGTATTATAAATTCATGTCGTATTTTAACAATACAAGGGATGAAGATGTGCAGGCCGAATATCCTTTATTCAGGAATTTTAACGATAGCTTAAAAAACGAGTTGAATACTTTAACAAGCTGGGTTAAAGCTGTTGCAGGTAAAGAAAGAGCAGATCAAATGAGTTTGTTTTTAAAAACAGGTGAGCCTACAATAAATTCAACCACGGCTGATCAATTGGTTAATTCGGTAATTGGCAACAATAACATTGCGTTATATTTTAAAAACAGTTCATCGGCAAGGCTAAAATCAGTAAACCTTCAGGATATAGATCAACTGATTCTGCGTTACAACTGTAACCAACCAAATGGCACAATGAGTTTGCACCTTGGTTCGGCAAACGGACCGGTTATTAAATCGTGGAAACTTGCTCAAACACAGGGTTATGAAAATGTAGCGATTGATTTTCCTAAACAGAGTGGCTTGAAGGACGTATACTTAAACTATACGAATGCCTCGGTAAAAAATCCTGATCAGTTTATGGTGTATTTCGACTGGTTTTATTTTACAAAGCAATTTCCTGGCAAGGGTAAGCCCGAATACGCAGCCAAAATGAAAACGTTTACTGATTTAATGAATGCCAAGGTGCCTACTACACCAATAATGGTCGAAAATCCTTTGAGCATGCAGCGCAAAAACTATGTGTTTGAGCGTGGTGCGTGGACATCAAAGGGTAAGGAGGTAAAAGTTGGGGTGCCAAATTCTCTTGCTTTTGCTATGCCCAAAAATGCACCCGATAACCGCATGGGCCTTGCAATGTGGCTTACCGATAAAAGAAATCCGCTGGTATCAAGAACAATGGTTAACCGGTTGTGGGAGCAATTATATGGAGCAGGTTTGGTAGAAACCCTCGAAGATATGGGTACGCAGGGCATGGCACCAACCCACCAGGAGCTGTTGGATTTTATGGCTTACCAGTTTATGCATAAATACAACTGGAGCGTTAAAAAAATGCTGAAAGAGCTGGTGATGATGGCCACTTACAGGCAAGACAGTAAGGTATCGGAAGAATTAAAAGAAAAAGACCTTTTTAACAAGTTTTACGCCCGTGGCTCGCGCATCAGGCTTAGTGCTGAGCAGATAAGAGATCAAAGTTTGGCTGTTTGCGGTGTACTGAGCAACAAAATGTATGGCCCGCCAGTAATGCCCTGGCAGCCCGAAGGCATTTGGTTTTCGCCTTATAGTGGTGCCAAATGGATTACCAGTGGTGGCGAAGAACAGTACCGCAGGGGTATTTATACTTATTGGAAAAGAACGGCCCCTTATCCATCAGCTATTGCTTTCGATGGGGCATCGCGGGTAGTTTGCAGTCCGCGGCGAATCCGTACCAACACCCCTTTGCAAGCCCTTGTTACCTTAAATGATAGTGTTTACATCGATCTGGCCAGAAAACTGGCAGAACGTATGGATAAGGTTGGCGGGAACAGCAGCAAATCAAAAATTTCAAAGGGATATGAACTCATTTTATATAAAGCAATCCCTCAAAACCGGCTAAAAATATTTGAAGATTTATATGCCAAAGCCTTTGATGAGTTTAAAAAGAATGCGGCTAACGTATCGGCTTTTATGGGCGATAAACAAAAGAAATACAAGCCAGAGGATGCAGCAATGGTTTTAGTGGCAAATGCGATGCTCAATCTGGACGAAGTGGTTACCAAAAATTAATCTGATTCATTATGACAAGAGACGAGTTAAACGCTCATCGGTTAATTAAAGAAGCCCATGAGGCCAATGCGCAACTTCATTCGCGGAGGCATTTTTTAAAAGAAAGTGCAATGGGCCTGGGTGCTTTAGCGATGGGATCTTTATTGGGTGGCTGCGGCAATCTTTTTTCCAGTCCACAAACTAAAATTGCTTACGATCCGGCACATCCTTTATTGCCAAAATCGCCCCCCTTGGTTGGTAAGGCTAAAAGTGTAATTTATTTACATATGGCGGGCGCACCATCTCAATTGGAGCTGTTTGATTTTAAACCCGAACTGATGAAAATGGATGGGCAAGACTGTCCGCCATCATTACTGGCAGGCAAAAAATTTGCGTTTATCACTGGCGTACCAAAAATGCTGGGTCCACAGGCGGTATTTGCCAAGCATGGTCAGTCTGGTGCTTTGGTAAGCGATAATCTGCCACACTTTTCTACTATGGTAGATGATGTAACTTTTTTAAAAGCGGTAAAAACCGATCAGTTTAACCACGCACCAGCTCAATTATTGGTACATACCGGTTCGCCACGCTTGGGCAGACCAAGTATGGGCAGTTGGGTTACTTATGGTTTAGGTTCAGAAAATCAGAATTTACCCGGATATGTAGTGCTTACCAGCGGAGGAAGTTTTCCTGATGCCGGGAAAAGTGTTTGGGGGAGCGGTTTTTTACCTTCAGTATACCAGGGTGTACAATGCCGCAGTGAGGGCGATCCGGTACTTTTTATTAAAGATCCTGATGGGATGAACCGCGATTTAAGAAAAGCATCTATCGAGGCCATCAACAAAGCAAATGAACAACAATATCAGGAATATAACGACCCGGAAATTTTATCGCGGATAGCACAGTACGAAATGGCTTACCGCATGCAGATATCGGCACCGGAAGTGATGAATATTAATGATGAACCCGCCTACATTCATGAAATGTATGGAACACAACCTGGTAAAGCTTGCTTTGCCAACAATGTGTTGCTTGCCCGTAAACTGGTAGAAAAAGGAGTACGGTACATTCAATTGTTCGATTGGGGTTGGGATGCGCATGGCGATAGTTCGAATAACTCGCTCAATATTGGCTTAAAAAATAAATGCAGAAGTATCGACAGGCCGATTACTGCTTTACTGATGGATTTGAAGCAACGTGGCTTATTGGAAGAAACTTTGGTGGTTTGGGGAGGTGAATTTGGCCGCACACCTATGATGGAAAATAGAAACGGTATTCAAAACCCATTCAAAGGCAGAGATCACCACACAGAAGCATTTACCATCTGGATGGCAGGCGGAGGTGTTAAAAAAGGCTTTACCCATGGCGAAACCGACGAAATAGGTTACAGTGCCATCAGCGGTAAAGTGGATGCTTTCGATGTTCAGGCCACGATATTAAACCAGTTGGGTTTCGATCACGAACAGTTTACTTACCCTTTTCAGGGCCGGCCGTTCAGGTTAACTGATGTAGCAGGTAAGGTAATAAGGGAGGTTGTGGCGTAGGAACTAGTCGGAGGATAGAAGTTTTGAGTCCGAAGTTTAGAATAGAAATACCACCATTCAATAATCCAATCACGAATAAAATAACTCATTCAATCATTAATTCATGTCTCAAACCAGGAGAAAATTCTTACAAAATACCGCCCTTGTAACGGTGGCTTCGTATTTGGCACCCCTACAAGATGTTAGTCCACATGCGCTTAGCAGGGTAAAAACCAAAGTAGGGTATGAACTTTTATTTATGCAAACCGATTGGGGTTTTGAAGGTACAAGAGATGAATTTTGTGCAGCCGCAAAAAAGGAGGGGTACGAAGGAATTGAGGTGTGGTGGCCTGGAGAAGATAAAGCAGTGAAAGAACTTTTTGATGCCGTAAAAAAATATAAACTTGAGATAGGATTTTTATGTGCCGGCTCACAGGCAAATATTGCAGATCATCTGGCATCATTTAAAAAAAATATAGATGCCATTTGCGCCAATACCTATCAGAAACCACTTTACATCAATTGCCATTCGGGGAAAGATTTCTTCACATACGAAGAAAATAAACGGATTATCGATTATGTAACAGCCAAAAGAAAATCATCAGGGATACCGATTTATCATGAAACGCACCGGAGCCGGATGATGTTTGCCGCCCCGGTTGCAAAGCATTTTGCCAAAAAAAATCCTGAAATAAGGTTCACCCTCGATATTTCACATTGGTGCAATGTGCACGAAAGCTTACTGGCTGATCAAAAGCAAACCATCGACTTTATTTTGGAAAAAACAGATCATATCCATTCCAGGGTAGGGCATCCCGAAGGTCCGCAGGTAAACGACCCAAGGGCACCTGAATGGGCCAAAGTAGTAGAGGCGCATTTGGCCTGGTGGGACAAGGTGATTGCCAGGAAAAAGAAAAACGGAGAACGGATGACGATCTTAACCGAATTTGGCCCGGCAGATTATATGCCAACTTTGCCCTACACCCGCCAGCCTGTTGCTGATCAATGGGCAATAAATGTGTATATGATGAATTTATTAAGAAAAAGATATCAATAAATAAAGATGCTTGAGTTTTTTGGCCGTTTTCATCCTGTTTTTGTTCACCTTCCCATCGGCATTTTATTGTTGGCTTGCATCTGTATTGTACTGTCGCTCAAAGCCAGCTTTGCAAATCTAAAGCCTGCAATTTCCATCATGTTGCTTTTAGGCGCATTAAGTGCCATAGTTTCTTGCATAACCGGGTATCTTTTGGCAAATGGTGGTGATTATGATGTCAATTTGGTTAGCAACCATCAATGGATGGGCATTAGCGTTGCTGCGTTATCGCTTGTTTTTTGGATCATTTACAATAAAATTAAGGCTAAAGGGATATTGGGAGCAGTTGCAGTTATCCTTACGGTACTAATTTCTATAACAGGCCATATGGGTGGATCTTTAACCCACGGATCAGATTATTTAACCGCACCCCTAAAAGAAAGTGGCTCAAAAGGGGCTGCGGCCATTCCTGCAATTCCAAATGTGCAGGAAGCATTTGTTTACCAGAATGCAATTCAACCCCTCTTTAAAAACCGTTGTTACAGTTGCCACGGCAGCGAAAAGCAAAAAGGAAAACTCCGGTTGGATGAAGAAGTTTATATTTTAAAAGGAGGAGCAAACGGGGCTGCCCTGGTAAAAGGTAAGGCTGAAGAAAGTGAACTGGTTAAGCGGATCCTGTTGCCATTAAATGATGAAGACCATATGGCACCTAAAGAAAAGTCACAGCTTACCGCTAATGAAATTGCTTTATTAAAATGGTGGATAAAGAATGGTGCTGATTTTAAGATAAAATTTAAAAACCTTCCTCAAACACAAGAAATCAAACCTGTTTTAGCCATGTTGCAAAATGGTGAAGCAGCAAATGAAGAAATAAAAAATACCGATATCCCGGAGGAAGAAGTTTCGCCTGTTGATGAAAAAGTACTTAAAAAGTTTACTGATGCAGGTGTAACCATAATTCCTGTTTCACAAAATACAAATTACCTTTCGGCAAACTTTATCAATGCAAAATCGATGGGTAAAGAGGTGTTGGATCTTATTAAATCGGCAGATAAACAGCTGCTTTGGCTTAAACTCGAAAATAAGTATGTAACCGATCAAACACTGGCAGCCATTAAAGATTGTAAAAACTTAACCCGGTTAAGCCTAAACAATACCCAGGTAACTGATGCTGGTTTGGTAGCACTAAAAGATTTAGATCAGTTGCAATCATTAAGTTTGGTAGGTACTAAAATTACAGCCAGGGGAATTAATCAGTTAAAAAAACTTCAAAATCTAAAGTACCTCTATATCTATCAAACTGGGATAAATAAAGCCGATCTGGCTGGCATCAAAAAAGTATTGCCAAAGGTAACTGTAGATACTGGAAATTATAAGATTCCTATGTTGGCGCAAGATACCACTGTAGTTAAAGCACCATAGCCAACAATAGCAGATAGGTTGCTTTTAGGTAGCGAGTCGGAGCTTTTAGGTAGTGAGTCGAAGCTTTTAGGTAACGGGTTGGAGCTTTTAGGTAACGGGGCGGAGCTTTTAAGTAGTGAATCGGAGCTTTTAGGTCAAACGATTGAGGTCAGAGGGTAAACGATTGGGGTCAGAGGGCAAACGATTAGGTTCAGAGGTCAAACGATTGAGGTCAGAGGGTAAACGATTGGGGTCAGAGGGCAAACGATTAGGTTCAGAGGGCAAACGATTGAGGTCAGAGGTCAAACGATTGAGGTCAAAGGGCAAACGATTGGGGTCAGAGGTCAAACGATTGAGGTCAAAGGGCAAACGATTGGGGTCAGAGGTCAAACGATTAGGGTCAGAGGGCAAACGATTGGGGTCAGAGGTCAAACGATTGGGGTCAGAGGGCAAACGATTAGGGTCAGAGGTCAAACGATTAGGGTCAGAGGTCAAACGATTAGGGTCAGAGGGCAAACGATTGGGGTCAAAGGGCAAATGATTGAGGTCAGAGGTCAAACGATTGGGGTCAAAGGGCAAATGATTGGGGTCAGAGGGCAAACGATTGGGGTCAGAGGTCAAACGATTGAGGTCAGAGGGGGTCTGTTCAATAAACTGTGTCAAACAGAAAATTAATATTAAGGCTAATCACGAATAAAAATATATTTCGGTTTCCTATTTGTAGCCTAAAAGTCTTTTCTGCACTTTATTAATGATTTGTTAATATTAAACTTGCAACTTATGGCAATTAATTGGTAACAATGGTTAATGCAAGCAATTTTGGTCAGGATTTTTTATGGGGTATAGCCACCGCTGCTGCACAGATAGAGGGTACGGCAACTCAATATGGTAAAGGGCCTTCCATTTGGGACACCTTTACCGCCAAAAATGGTAAAATAAAAAAGAACCATAAATTAGATCCCGCCTGCGATTTTTATCATCGTTATGCCGAAGATGTTGCCCTGGTTAAACTTTTAGGCTTTAAAGTTTTTAGGTTTTCAATCTCCTGGTCGCGCATTTTGCCCTTAGGTAGGGGAGAAATCAACCAGGAAGGAATCCGTTTTTACCACAACCTTATCGATGAATGTTTAACAAACGGCATTACCCCTTATATTACGCTTTATCATTGGGATTTACCCCAGGCTTTGGAAGATGAGGGTGGCTGGACAAGCTTCAGTATTAATGCGGCTTTTAATGCTTTTGTAAGCATTTGCGCCTTGGAATACGGCGATAAAGTAAAAAACTGGATTGTACTGAATGAGCCTTTCGGCTATACCTCACTAGGGTATATGCTGGGTGTACATGCCCCTGGCAAAACTGGGTTAAGTAATTTTTTTCCTGCTGTTTTACATACCGCATTGGCACAGGCCGATGGCGGAAAAATATTGCGTGCTGAGGTTAATAATGCCAATATTGGTACTACCTTCTCCTGCTCGGAGGTGATTCCAAATACGCAAAGCGATAATGATATACTGGCTGCGAAACGTGTAGACTGTTTAATGAACCGCTTATTTGTAGAACCTACCTTGGGCATGGGTTTTCCTACTGCCGATTGGGATGTATTGGAGAAATTTCAAATTGAATATGGAACATGGCGGCTTCAGGAAAGGATGAAATTTGATTTTGATTTTATCGGACTTCAAAATTATTTTCCATTAACTATAAAATACAATGCTTTTATTCCGGTTATCCAGGCTTGGGAAGTAAAAGCAAAAAGCAGGAAAAAGCCTCATACCGCTATGGGATGGGAAATTAATGCCCAAAGTTTTTATAACATTATCAAACAGTTTTCGGCTTACCCAAATGTTAAAAACATCATCATTACAGAAAACGGAGCTGCCTATCACGATAAATTGACCGATGGAAGAATAGAAGATCCTGAGCGGATTGAATATTTTAAACTTTACCTCAGTGCGCTTTTAAAACTCAAAAATGAAGGGGTTAACGTTACTGGCTATATGGCATGGACATTAATGGACAATTTTGAGTGGGCTGAAGGATTTACAGCCCGGTTCGGGTTAATTTACAACGACTTTAAAACCCAGCAGCGAACCATTAAGGATTCTGGCTATTGGTGGCAGGAATTTTTAAAGCAATAAGTAGATCAGCTAAGTTTTTCAATCCTATATACTGCTCATCTTAAGTTTTTTATAAACCGTTTAGGATGATTTAACAAAGCCATATTTAAGGAAGCTGGCTTTGCAGCATCCCCTATTTAATTATGAAAGTTATTATATTAGCTAATCTTATGCTTTAAGCGCATTTGTTTCTTATTTTAAATCTGCGAAAGCTTTTTTTATCTAAATTAACATCATGAATGATAAAACTGTTGTTTATAAAACCTTTTATAACCCCATAGAAGGCAACATTGTTAAGGCCAGACTGGAAGATAGTGGTTTTTCATGTTTCCTTGCAGATGAAAATGTTTCTACAATTTATCCTTTATATAACCAGGCAATTGGAGGAATTAAATTAATTGTTTTCGAAGATGATGTAGATCAGATCAATCAGCTTTTGGCTGAAGATAACAGCGCCCTTGTTCTTGATGGTGAAGAACCACAGCACCAGCCGGAAGAAAAGATTCTTTGCGAGGTTTGCGGATCTGACAATGTTGGTTATGGAATGGCAACAAAAAAGAAATTTAGCTGGTGGGTTATTTTAATCTCATTCTTTGTTGCGGTTTATCCTCCTTTCAAAGGCAATAAATGCTACCATTGCTACAATTGCGGCCATGAGTTTAAATAATTATTAAAGAATAAAGGAGAGGTATTATGCTGAGCCTGTAGATGGGCTTTATTAAGATATTCCTAAATTAATCGTCATTGTGAGAAGGCTTTTTCAGCCGACGAAGCAATCTTTCCTGTAGATATCGCCAACATAAAAGATTGCTTCGTCGTTCCTCCTCGCAATGACGATCGTTTTATTAAACACCAAAGTCTGTGTCAACACCAAGGTCTGTGTCCCCACAGACCTTTTTACGGAATATTCCTAAATAAATCGTCATTGCGAGAAGGCTTTTTCAGCCGACGAAGCAATCTTTCCTGTAGATATCGCCATCATGAAAGATTGCTTCGTCGTTCCTCCTCGTAATGACGATCGTTTTATTAACACCAAGGTCTGTGTCAACACCCAAGGTCTGTGTCCCCACAGACCTTTTTACGGAATAGTCCTAAATAAATCGTCATGCAGAGAAGGCTTTTTCAGCCGACGAAGCAATCTTTCCTGCAAATATCGCCATCATGAAAGATTGCTTCGTCGTTCCTCCTCGCAATGACGATCCCTTTTATTAACCCCAAGGTCTGTGTCCCCACAGACCATTACATTACCATCATTCTCTTCGCAATCACGGCATTTTTGATATTAAAAAATCCCGTTCTGAATTAACAAAACGGGATTGATATTTTAAACGCTAGAATCCCGACTTCAGTAATCGGACTCCTAACTAATTAAAGTGCTGCTTTAGCTGCGGCTTCTGCGCGGATAATATTTAATGCACCACCAGCTTTAAACCACTCAATTTGTTGTGCATTATAACTGTGGTTAACCGCGAACTGCTCTTCAGTACCATCAGCATGGTGCAATACCAATGTTAAAGGTTTATCTGGAGCAAATTCTGTTAAACCTAAAATATCGATGGTATCATCTTCCAATATTTTATCGTAATCATCTTTATCAGCGAAAGTTAAACCCAGCATACCTTGCTTTTTCAGGTTGGTTTCGTGAATACGGGCAAAAGATTTTACCAATACGGCACGAACACCCAAGTGGCGGGGCTCCATAGCGGCGTGTTCACGGGATGAACCTTCGCCATAATTTTCATCACCAACTACGATAGAGCCTAAACCAGCTGCCTTATAATCGCGTTGAGTTGCTGGTACAGGACCATACTCTCCGGTTAATTCATTTTTAACGTTATCGGTTTTATCATTAAAGTAGTTAACCGCACCGATAAGCATATTGTTGGAAATATTATCCAAGTGACCACGGAATTTTAACCACGGACCTGCCATAGAAATATGATCCGTTGTACATTTACCTTTGGCTTTAATTAAAAGTTTCAAGCCTTTTAAGTCCGTACCTTCCCAAGGGGTAAAGGGATCTAACAATTGCAAACGGTGAGAAGTAGGAGAAACCAAAACCTGAACGGTTGATCCATCAGCTGCTGGTGCCTGGAAACCTGCATCATCTACAGCAAATCCTTTAGTCGGCAATTCATCTCCTGTAGGTGGATCTAATTTAACCTGCTCACCTCTATCGTTGGTTAAGGTATCTGTTAACGGGTTGAAACCTAAATCACCTGAAATGGCAATTGCAGCAACCATTTCTGGCGAAGCTACAAAAGCGAAAGTATTCGGGTTACCATCGGCACGTTTAGCAAAGTTTCTGTTAAAAGAGTGTACGATTGTATTTTTTTCTGCTTTTTCTGCACCCGTACGGTCCCACATACCAATACATGGTCCGCAGGCGTTGGTGAAAATTGTGGCATCTAAATCTTCGAAAGTTTTTAAGAAACCATCACGGTTTGCGGTATAACGAACCTGCTCAGAACCGGGGTTAATACCGAAAGCTGATTTGGTAACCAATCCTTTTGCAATAGCCTGGTTAGCGATAGAAGCCGCTCTTGATAAATCTTCGTATGATGAATTGGTACAAGAACCGATTAATCCCCATTCTACTTTTAAAGGCCAGCCATTTTTCTCTGCCTCAACTTTCATTTGTGAAACAGGAGTAGCTAAATCCGGTGTAAAAGGACCGTTTAAATAAGGCTCAAGGGTATCAAGGTCAATTTCAATTACCTGGTCGAAATAGCTTTCAGGGTTGGCATAAACTTCTTCATCACCTGTTAAATAGGCCGCAATTTTATTTGCTTCATCAGCAACTTCATTTCTACCTGTGGCACGTAAGTAACGTTCCATGCTTTCATCATAACCAAAAGTAGAAGTTGTTGCCCCAATTTCGGCACCCATGTTACAAATGGTACCTTTACCGGTACAACTTAAATTAACAGCTCCATCGCCAAAATATTCTACAATAGCCCCAGTACCACCTTTTACGGTAAGGATACCGGCAACTTTAAGAATTACATCTTTGGCGGCAGTCCAGCCGTTTAATTTTCCTGTTAACTTAACACCGATTAGTTTAGGGAATTTAAGTTCCCAGGGTAAACCAGCCATAACATCGCAGGCATCGGCACCGCCAACACCAATTGCAACCATACCTAAACCACCTGCATTAACCGTGTGAGAGTCGGTTCCGATCATCATACCACCAGGGAAAGCATAATTTTCTAAAACTACCTGGTGAATAATACCGGCACCTGGTTTCCAGAAACCGATGCCATATTTGTTAGATACGGATGATAAGAAATCAAAAACTTCAGCACTTTCGGTTTTGGCATGAGGTAAATCTATTGCAGCACCTTCTTTAGCTGTAATTAAGTGATCGCAATGAACCGTAGATGGAACGGCAACTTGAGGCCTGCCCGCCTGCATAAATTGCAATAAAGCCATTTGTGCAGTTGCATCCTGCATCGCAACGCGATCTGGTGCAAAATCTACATAGTCAGAACCACGTTTAAATGCCGTTTTAGGATCTCCATCCCAAAGGTGTGCATATAATATTTTTTCAGATAATGTTAAAGGTCTGCCAACTATTTTACGGGCAGCTTCTACACGGCTACCAAAGTTTGCATACACCTTTTTGATCATGTCTATATCAAAAGCCATACTTTATTTTTTATAATTATTGTCAATAATGGGACTACCTAAATTAAACAAATTTTAACAGACTTGTTTTTGTGAATTGTCAAATTATGTTATTTAAAAACATTCTATGCAAATTTTACATAAAACAAAAAGGCCATTCTGTTTACCAGATAGCCTTTTTATTGTTAACAAATAATACGCTTATTTGTTTATTACTGTTTTGTAGAAATAGGGGTAAACTTGGTTAAGTTAATGCCTTCTACTGCTACTTTATATTCTTCGATATTTGGAATACGACCTAATATGGCAGAAAGTACAACCACCGGAGTTGATGCCAGTAAGGATTCGCCTTTTTTGCCATCTTTATCTTCTACAACACGGCCCTGAAATAAACGGGTTGAAGTAGCCATTACCGTATCGCCTTTGGCTGCTTTCTCCTGGTTACCCATGCAGAGGTTACAACCCGGGCGTTCCAGGTACATAATGTTTTCATATTCTGTACGCGCCGAGCTTTTTGGTAAGGCATCGCTAAATTCAAATCCAGAGTATTTTTGTAAATATTCCCAGTCGCCTTCTGCTTTCAGCTCATCAATTATATTATAAGTAGGGGCAGCAACTACCAACGGCGCTTTAAAGGTAACACTACCAGTTAATGTTTCAACGTTTCTCAACATTTGAGAAACAATTTTTAAGTCGTCTTTATGCACCATACAAGAACCTACGAAGCCAAGATCTACTTTTTTATCGCCACCGTAATAAGTTAAATCCCTGATGGTATCGTGCGTATAACGTTTTGAAACATCTGCATTATTCACATCCGGATCAGCAATCATCGGTTCGTTGATGAGGTCAAGATCAATAACTACTTCTGCATAATATTTTGCGTTATTATCCGGCATTAAAGCGGGTTTAATACCAGTTTTAATTTCTTCGATTCTTTTGTTTGCTTTATTGATTAAACCCTGTAAAACCTGGTTATGGTTGTCCATACCTTTGTCTATCATGATTTGAATACGGCTTTTAGCAATTTCTAAAGATTGGATCAGGGTATCATCCTGCGAAATACAGATAGACGCTTTCGCTTTCATCTCTGCAGTCCAATCTGTAAAAGTAAAGGCCTGATCGGCCAATAAAGTACCTATGTGTACTTCAATAATGCGGCCCTGGAATACATTTTCACCATCAAACTGTTGCAACATCTGCAATTGCGTAGCATGAACCACATCACGGAAATCCATGTGTTCTTTCATCTGGCCTTTGAAAGTTACTTTTACCGATTCAGGAATTGGCATAGAAGCCTCGCCTGTTGCCAGTGCCAAAGCTACCGTACCAGAATCGGCACCGAAAGCTACCCCTTTAGACATACGCGTATGCGAATCGCCACCAATGATAATGGCCCACTCATCAATCGTAATATCATTCAGTACCTTGTGAATAACATCCGTCATAGAATGGTATTCGCCTTTAGGATCACGGGCAGTTATTACACCAAAATCATTCATAAACTTCATGAGTTTAGGGATGTTTGCCTGTGCTTTTTTATCCCAAACGGATGCAGTATGACAACCTGATTGGTAAGCTCCATCAACAATCGGAGAGATTACCGTAGCCGCCATTGCCTCTAATTCCTGGGCAGTCATTAAACCTGTTGTATCCTGAGAACCTACAATGTTTACTTCAACACGCACATCAGAACCCGCATGTAAAACTTTACCTTGTGTTAAACCTACTGCATTTCTGTTGAATATTTTTTCTACAGCAGTTAAACCCTGACCCACTATTGAAACTTCTTTAGCAGGGGCAAAAACCAACGGAGCTTCAATGCCTAAAGTTTTGGCCGCAAATGTTTGGATTTTTTTACCAAATACAATTGCGTAAGAACCACCCGCTTTAATAAATTCAACTTTTTGTGGTGTTAGGGCTTTCGAAATATCAATTAATTCCTGTTCGCCGTTGTATAGTTTTTTGGTTCTGGTATTGATGGTGAGTACTGTACCTGTTTCTATTGAGTAAACCTGCTCTAAAATTGGCTCATCGTTTTCGTTACGGAGCACATTGCCGTTTTCGTCGGTTTTCTTTACCCAGTTTTTAAGGTCGATACCGATACCGCCAGTTACATCAACCGTTGTTAAAAAAATAGGAGAAATACCATTGGTACCACCCACAATAGGAGCAATGTTTACAAAAGGAATATATGGACTTAATCTTTTACCTGTCCACAGTGCCACATTGTTCACACCCGACATACGAGAAGAGCCAACGCCCATTGTGCCTTTTTCGGCTACGAGCATTACGCTTTTATCGGGATGTAGTTCCTGTAAAGCTTTTATTTGTTCCTGAGCTTCAGGTGTGATCATGCATTTACCATGTAATTCACGATCAGAACGGGAGTGTGCCTGGTTACCTGGCGATAATAAATCCGTAGAGATATCACCAATACCAGCAATGAAAGTTACTACTTTAATTTCTTCAGCAATTGGAGGTAATTCTGTAAAGAATTCGGCCCTTGCGTAGCTTTCCAGTATTTCTTTGGCAATTTCATTGCCATTGTTGTATGCTTCTTTTAAACGATCGGTATCTGCATCGTACAAATAAACCTGTGTTTTAAGTACGTTCGCTGCTTTATGTGCTTTATCACCATTATCAGCAAGGGCGATATCTAACAATACTTTGATAGAAGGGCCGCCTTTCATGTGCGATAATAATTCGAAAGCGAAATCAGGTGTGATTTCTGGCACGATGGTTCCGCCTAAAATAATTTCTTTTAAAAACTCGGCTTTTACACCAGCTGCCGCAGTGGTGCCGGGCAAGGTGTTGTAGATGAAAAAATTAACAGCATCTGCTCTGTTAAAATTATTTACATTTTTGATTTGGGAGATGATTTCACCTAATAATTCGGCTCCATCAATAGGTTTAGGATGAAGACCCTGGGTTTTCCTGTCTTCAATATCCTGGATATAATCGTTATAAATACTCATCTTAGTTATTTTATCCTTATTGATGAGCGCAGGTGCAATAAAAATGCACAAGTGCTTTCCATCGAAAGAATACTGTTATTACATTTTAATTTGTGGTTTCCGACTGTAAAAACGCAGTTTTTAACGGCCAAAGCAAAAATAACAAAATGCAACCTTTAAATGTAATTTAGCCAGTCGATAACGTAATTTGGAATTGATCTAAATTGCAAGGTAAACAAGCTAAAAATTGCCATATAGGATGGCATTAACCGAGCCATGGTTAGTTAATAAAAAGAATAATAAAAGCTGCATTATATGATTGTGTTAACCGTTCGTTATCGAACAGGTTTGTGCGATTTTGAACAGTTATTTAATTGTCATTTGATTAATGTTTTGATATTAAGTGGTTTAAACGGCACCAAAAGCCTTGGCATAACATTGGCTTACCGCTAAAGCGATGAAAACCTAAAACCTTTTTCAGTAAAATAAGCCAATACCTTGGGCAGGGTGTAAGATAAACGGTCGAATGCTTTTAAACTGTCGTGAAATACAATTATAGAACCATTTTCGGTATGTTTAATTACGTTTTTATAACACTTTTCTGGCGGGAGATTGGTGTCGAAATCGCCGCTGAGCACATCCCACATTACGATGTTGAGCTGGGAGCTGGGCGCTGAGAGTTGAGAGTTGTTTGGTGCTGTAGACTCCGAACGCCAAACTAACGACTCCAAACTTTTGATCTGGCTTTTCTTAATTCTACCGTAAGGTGGGCGGAAAAGGTTCGATTGAGTGAGTTGCTGGCATTTTAATGTGTTTTGGAGATAGGTTTCATCGTCGGTTTTCCAGCCTTTTAAGTGGTTAAAAGTATGGTTGCCGATGGCATGGCCGGCGGTTTTTACACGTTCAAAAACGTCGGGATGTTTTACAATATTATCGCCAATGCAAAAAAATGTAGCTTTAGCATTGAAGGCTTTTAAAGTTTTTAGTACAAAATCTGTAACATTGGGTATAGGTCCATCGTCAAAGGTCAAATAAATAACTTTTTCGGTGCGGGATTTATTCCATAATAGCGATGGATAATACCATTTTAGCAGAAGCGGTGATTTGATCAGGTACATTTTAGCAACAAAGTTACTAAATGCCTGTACAGATTGAAATTATTAAAGTTGTTTATATAGATTTGAAACAAATTATGAAGATGTTTACCAAGAAAAAGTTAATTACCGGTTTTGCTTTTGTTGTAGCCCTCGGTTTTGCCAGTAATGCCAATGCCCAGCAAGTTTTAACCATCCAGCAGGCAGTAGATAATACCCTTAAAAATAATTTACAGATCAAACAGGCAGCTTTTAGTGCTGCTTTAACTAATGAAACGCTCAGCCAATCAAAAAATGCGCTTTTGCCAACACTTAATGGGGCGGCAAGCTATAATAAAAACTTTGGCCGTAGCATCGATCCATCAACCAATCAGTTTATATCACAACAATTTTCATCAGCTAATGGTAGCTTAAGTGCAAGTGCCGATCTTTTTCAGGGTTTCCAGAAAATTAATCAGATCAGACAGAATAAACTGTTGCTTGCTGCTGATCAAACCAATGTAGAAAAAATAAAAAACGATCTGATTTTGCAGGTAGTAACCTCATATATGCAGATTTTATACAATAAAGATTTACTCGCCGCCTCACAGCAACAACTAGAAGTTGCCAAACAGACTTTAAAAAGAGAGCAAGCATTATTAGATGCCGGAAACAAAACGCTTGCAGACATTTCTCAGGCAAAATCGCAAGTTGCAACAGCCGAACTGAATACCACAAATGCTCAAAATACATTATCGGTTTCTTATTTAACTTTAAATCAATTGATGGAAATGCAACCAGAGAATAGGTTTGAAGTGCAAGCCCCAGCTATTGCCGAAAATTATTCATTACAGAACAGTTATGATATCAACACTATTTTTGCAAGTGCAGTTACCTCATTCCCTGATATTAAATTGGCGACTTTAAGAACTGAAGCTGCATTGAGGGGTGTAAGTGTTGCCAAATCATCTTATTATCCACGCCTTTCAATCGGTGGTGGTTTAGGCTCAAATTTTTCCAGTGGAAGAAGTAAAGTGCTTTCAGTTACCCCTAACGGTTTTTCAGAAATAGGAAGAACATTAGGTACAAATGAATCTGTTGTAGCCCCTGATTTTGTAACTGTTTTAGGTAAGCAGGCATTTGGTTCTCAGATTGAAGACAACTTTAACCAATATGTTGGATTAAATCTTTCAATTCCAATTTTTAATGGTTTTCTAGCCAGAACAAACGTTAGAAAGGCAAAAATCAACTATCAAAATACCCAGGTACAGGAGCAACTGACCAAAAATAACTTAAGTAAAGTAATTTCGCAGGCTGTTTACGACGTGAAAGCAGCAGAAAGCCGTTATTCTTCTACACAAAATGCTTTTCAGGCCCAAAAAGATGCTTTCTATGTTATTGAGCAACGTTACAATGTTGGTTTAGTTAATTCATTAGATTATAGCACTGCACAAACCAATAGAAATAAAGCTGAAATTGATTTTATTCAAGCCAAATACGATCTTTTATTCAGAGCTAAAGTAATTGATTATTACCTTGGCAAACAGATAACCTTTTAACTAATTTAAAATTGAAGGCTATTTAAAACCTTTAACGATTACAACCTTATACAAACAAAAGAAATACAATAAATTATGAAACTGAAGCATATCATTATCATCATAGTTGCTATCGTAGCCATTCTAACCATTCTATCCCTAACGGGAGTTATTGGTGGTGCTAAAACAGAGAAAGTAACTACAGAAAAAGCATCAGATAAAACTGTTGTAGAAACAGTAACTGCAAGTGGTAAAATTCAGCCAGAAACTGAGGTAAAATTAAGTTCTGAAGTATCAGGTGAGGTTGTAGAGTTAAAAGTTAAAGAAGGTGATATTGTTAAAGCCGGACAATTACTTTGTAAGGTGCGCCCTGACGTTTTACAATCAGGTTATGAAAGAACAGTAGCTACATTTAATGCTCAAAAAGCTAGTGTGGCTGCAGCACAACAGCAATTGATACAAAATCAGGCTAACTTTGTAAATGCAGAGGCAACCTATAAACGTAATGTAGAACTGTTTAATAAAAAAGTAATTTCTGCATCAGAATTTGATTCGGCTAAAGCGGCATTTTTAACGGCTAAAGCCAATTTGGCAAGTGCAAAAGAAAATGTAACCGGTGCCAGGTTTACCTTAGAGCAAACAGGTGCAAATGTTAAAGAAGCGGGTGCAAATTTAGCTAAAACGACTATATATGCCCCAGTTGATGGTGTGGTATCAAAGTTATCTATCGAATTGGGAGACCGTATTTTAGGAACTTCTCAAATGGCAGGTACAGAGATTATGCGGATTTCTAATTTATCATCAATGGAGGTGAATGTAGATGTGAATGAAAATGACATTACCCGTGTTAAAGTTGGCGACAAAGCTTCAATTGAGGTAGATGCTTTCTCTGATAAGAAATTTAGGGGTGTGGTAACTGAAATTGCAAGTTCATCAACCGCGGTAGGTACTACGGTATCAACTTCAGTAGATCAGGTAACCAATTTCTCAGTAAAAATTAGAATTACCGAAGAACTGGCCGGTAAACAACAATCTATTTTCCGCCCGGGTATGTCGGCCACTGTTGATATTGAAAGTGAATCGTTAACAGGTTTGGCTATTCCAATCCAGGCTGTATTTACAGATAACGCAAAATCTGGTGATGCTGGTCAGAATCAGGGTAACCAGGAAAATACTGATAAGCAGAAATCAAAGTTGACTGATAAAAAGGTGAAACAATACATTTATGCTTATGATGCGAAAACCAAAAAAGTGAAAAAAACAGAGGTAACTACAGGGATCCAAAATGACCAGTACATTATTGTTAAATCTGGTGTTAAATCTGGTGAAGAAATCGTTACCGGTCCGTATTCTGCGATCCAAAATAAATTAAAAGACGGAATGGTTGTAGAAAAAACAGCTAAAGACCAATTGTTTAGCAAAGACGCTAAGAAGTAGTTTATAAATACCCGCAAGAAATAGTAACTTGCGTTGTTTAAGGTGTATTCCTAAGGTTAGGGTGTAAGGTTTATGGTATGAGGCAAATGGTCTTAAACCCTAAGCCTTACACCTTTTGCCTTATACCTTTAAGAAGGCCCTATACCTTTTACTTTAAACCTTTTTTATAATCATGGTACCTAAAATAGCGATGATAGGGGGCGGGAGCTGGGCTACTGCCATTGTAAAAATGCTTGCAGATAATTTAGCTGAAAAGGAAATTTTTTGGTGGATGCGGAATGAAGCAGCCATAGCGCATATTAAAAAATTTAAGCATAACCCTAATTATATCAGTTCTGTTGAGATTAAACTTAGTGAAGATGATCATATTTCATCTGACATCAACGCCGTTATAAAATCTGCCGATTTCGTAATATTGAATGTGCCGGCAGCATTTTTAAAAACAACACTCGCTGGCATCACCCCGGAAGATTTAAAAGGAAAAAAAATAGTTTCTGCCATTAAAGGGATTGTTCCGGAAGATAACCTGATTATCGGTGAATTTATGCACGAAAATTATGGTATCCCATACCATGATATTTTAGTTGTAAGTGGGCCATGCCATGCAGAAGAAGTGGCTTTGGAAAAATTATCGTACTTAACCATTGCCTGTACAGATGTGATACAGGCCGGTACATTTGCTTCTTTATTAAATACACGTTACATTAAAACAAATGTATCAGATGATATTTTTGGTACGGAGTACGCTGCGGTTTTAAAAAACATTTATGCAGTGGCAAGTGGTATTTGCCATGGTATAGGTTATGGAGATAATTTTCAGGCAGTGCTGATCAGTAATGCCATACGTGAGATTAAACGCTTTGTTGATGCCGTACACCCGATTAACCGTGATATTAAAGAATCTGCATACCTTGGCGATTTATTGGTAACTGCCTACTCTCAGTTTAGCCGCAACCGTACTTTTGGCAATATGGTAGGAAAGGGTTATACTGTAAAATCGGCACAATTGGAAATGAATATGATAGCCGAAGGTTATTATGCGGTAAAATGTATGCACATTAAAAACCAGGCATACCATGTAGAAATGCCAATTTGTAAGGCTGTACATGCAATTCTTTACGAAAACCGTTCGCCACATATCGAGATGAAGCTCCTGGCAGAAAAATTAAATTAATTGATTGTTCGGCAAGCTAAATCTGATTTAAATATTGAGGCTTTAAATGCTAAATGTTGTTTATTTCTAATCTATTTGAATTTAAAAACAAATCACCTAACTGTCTGTTATAGCTTTAAATAAAAATATAGCTGTCATGAAAAAGAAATTAGTAATGGGTATGTTAACACTTGCCTTGTTTGGTGGTGTTGCCTTAAATGTGAATGCGCAAGAAAAGAAAACTGAAGTTGGTAAAGCATTAGATCATACTGGTAAAGCAATTGGTAAAGGTGCAAAATCGGTAGGTAATAAAACTGCTGAAGTAGCGGTAAAAGGTAGCTCAAAAGTGGCTGATAAAACCTGGAAAGGTAAAATGGCACCAGATGGAAGTGATGTTTACATCAATGCAAAAAATGAAAAATATTACGTAAACTCAAAAGGTGCTAAAATCTGGTTAAAAGCCAGTCAGATTAAAAACAGACCTGAGCCTAAAAAATAAAAAAAAGTCCCGGTGAATATTCACCGGGACTTTTTTTTACCACATATTGCCACTATATCTTTAACTTGTAAATGCCATCAAAATACGAATTGGTAGCGGGCTGTATTTCTCTGGCTGCTTCTGTTTTATCGATCAATAATTTTTCTACAAGATTATTATTTACCTTCAAATTAAGCTCGTATAGTTTGTTATCGCCAAGTTTAAGATAAAAGGTGCTTTCTATACTTTTAGCCAGGTTAGGTATTTCATAAGAGGTAAGCTGATAATAATCTATTTTTTGGTTATTGCCAAAACTAAAAGGTGGGCGGATTTCAAATTGAATCTTTTTAACTGCGTTATTCGCATCTTTCGAAAATAACTGGATCTGGTTTTTATCGAAATAACCGGATGTACTTGGATTAAGTAAATCTACGTCGGCATTATTTTTAATCACTAAGATTAATGGTGCGGTTGAAATAGGCGAACACGCACATAAACCACCGCCACCTACTCCTGCTTTTTTGCAACCTAAATTGGCAATAAAAATCACCATGAGCACAGTTAAAATTTTTTTCATCTGATTTGGTTTTTGTTTAAATGGTTATAAAGAATTAGTTATAAGTGCTTTATGTCTGTACTATATTAAACGGCTAAAAAGTCTGAATCGCTACAGCTGAAATAATAATCATGCAATTGTTGCTGTAGAAATTTTCATCTCAGCACTCTTTCTTTAATAAATTCTGAAATAAATCCGACAGCTATTGGATCAGGCTTACCACTATAACAAAAAAGCCCGGAAATGTAATTTCCAGGCTTCAGTATCTTTGAGTGATTACTAAATAATCGTTCCGTATAAATCGAAATCTTCGGCTCTATCGATCTTTACATTAACAAAACTTCCGTTTGCCGCATAACCTGTTGAAGCATCAATTAAAACTTCATTATCAACCTCTGGTGAATCAAATTCGGTTCTTCCGACGAAGAAATCCCCTTCTTTTTTATCCACCAGTACTTTAAAGGTTTTGCCTACTTTTTCCTGGTTAATATCGAAAGAAATCCCTTGTTGAATTTCCATAATATCATCTACACGTTGTTGCTTTATTTCATCAGGAACATCATCAACTAAAGTATGTGCATGGGTTTTTTCCTCATGAGAGTAGGTAAAACAACCCAAACGGTCGAATTTGGTTTCGGCAACCCATTCTGCCATTTCTTCAAAATCGTATTGGGTTTCTCCTGGATAACCGCAGATTAAAGTGGTACGCATGGCGATATTTGGCACTTTATCTCTGATCTGGTTTACTAAATCAATGGTTTTTTGCTTGGTAGTACCACGGCGCATTGATTTTAGCATGTTATCGGTAATGTGCTGTAATGGCATGTCTAAATACTTACAGATGTTATCGCGCTCGTTCATTGCATCTAAAATCTCCATCGGAAAACCAGAAGGGTAGGCATATTGCAGGCGGATCCACTCAATGCCTGGTACATCAGATAAACGGCGCATCAATTCATCTAGCTTGCGCACTCCATATAGGTCTAAACCGTAATAAGTAAGGTCTTGAGCAATTAAAATTAATTCTTTAGTGCCGTTTCTGGCTAATATTTTAGCTTCGTTAACCAATTCTTCCATTGGTTTGCTTAAGTGCTTTCCTCGCATTAATGGGATGGCACAGAAAGAACATGGACGGTTACACCCTTCAGCGATTTTGAAATAAGCAAAATGTGAAGGTGTAGTTAATAAACGCTCACCAATAAGTTCGTGCTTGTAATTTGCGCCAAGCTCATGTAATATGTTCTGTAAATCGTTGGTGCCGAAAAAAGCATCAACATTTGTAATTTCTGATTCTAATTCAGGTTTATAGCGTTCGGATAAACATCCTGTAACCACTACTTTACCAATTTTGCCGGCTTCTTTTAGTTCGCTAAACTGTAGGATGGTATCAATTGATTCTTGTTTGGCATTGTCGATAAAACCACAGGTATTGATCACAACGATATCATCTTTGCCCATCTTATCTGATTCATGTACAACGTTTAAATTGTTGCCACGTAACTGGCCCATCAATACTTCCGAATCGTATATGTTTTTGGAACAACCTAATGTAATTACATTAATTTTAGGCTGTTTAATTGCGCTTTTACTTCTTACTATTTTGGTATTCATATCAATTTTATTTACGCTTTCCTTGCGGCTTGATTCCACAGATTTAGCGATTCCACAGATTATCATGTGGATATATCAGGATTATAAAGCTATCCTTTTGACTTCACAACTTGTATTGCCAAAATTAATCAATAATCCGGTTTTAATTTTACTGGCTTTTAAGTATGATATAAGTTGACTTTGAAATAACTTAGGCTGAAATCCTGTAACAGATTTTAATTCTACGATTACTTTCTCTTCTACTGCCAGGTCGCATCTAAATTTCCAATCACCTAACTTTCAAACATCACTACAAACTCCTTCTCAATATCAAAACACGAAGTGAGCCTTGTAACTAAATCCTCTGCAGAATCATCTCCCGAAGTGCTATTTAAATAAACTATTCACAAACTCTTTCTTATCAAAAAGCTGTAAGTCGCCTATTTTTTCACCCACACCAATGTATTTAACCGGGATTTTAAACTGATCTGAAATTCCGATTACCACACCGCCTTTTGCTGTTCCATCTAATTTGGTAATGGCCAGGGCGTTTACATCGGTGGCTTCGGTAAACTGTTTACACTGTTCAAAAGCATTTTGTCCGGTAGAAGCATCGAGTACCAACAAAATTTCGTGCGGGGCATTGGGTACAACCTTTTGCATTACCTGCTTAATTTTGCCGAGTTCGTTCATCAAACCGATTTTGTTATGTAAACGTCCGGCGGTATCGATAATAACAACATCTTCGCCATTGGCAACGGCAGATTGTAGTGTATCAAAAGCTACAGAGGCAGGATCTGATCCCATGGCCTGTGCAACAACCCTTACGCCAACGCGTTCGCCCCAAAGTTTAATCTGATCAACAGCTGCAGCCCTAAAGGTATCGGCAGCCCCTAAAACTACTTTAAGCCCTGATTCTTTAAGTTTATGTGCCAGTTTTCCAATCGTAGTGGTTTTACCCACACCGTTTACGCCAACCACCATAATAACATATGGTTTGTGGTCGCCATATTCGAACTGGCGGAAATCGTTACTGTTATTTTCAGATAGAAGCAACTGAATTTCGTCGCGAAGAATAAAGTTTAGCTCAGAGGTATTGAGGTATTTATCTTTGGCAACACGTTCTTCGATGCGTTTGATAATTTTTAATGTAGTACTTACGCCCACATCTGAAGTAACCAAAACTTCTTCCAGATTATCGAGCACTTCATCATCAACAGAAGATTTTCCTGCAACAGCTTTGGTAATTTTATTAAAGAAACCGTCTTTAGTTTTCTCTAAACCTTTATCAAGAGCTTCCTGAGCTTCAGGCGCAGTTTCTTTCTTTTTGAAAAAATCGAATAAACCCATTAGTTATTTTTATGTTTTTTTAGGAAATCGGTAGGTGTTTGAGCCGGTATTTTACCGGCAGTGAAGTCTTTTGTGTTTCGGGTTATTATAAGATCAATCTGATTTAACTCTGCAGCTGCATTTTGTACTGCATCTTCAAAATCTGAAAAATTGGAATGCATTGCGAAGATAATTGTATCTTTATTTATACCTAGAATGTTTATCGTACTTATAAGGGTAAGAAGAAGATCTATCGTTTTATCGTGGCCTATATTTTTTTTGCAGATGTAGTATATGTCAGTAAAAGTTGAGGCCAAAATGAATCCATTTATATTTATATCATCAACTTTGTTCAATACTTCGAAGGAATCCTCAAAAAAAGGATGTCTTTTTAGACTTATATCTATAAAAATATTGGTGTCAAATAGAATGTTCATTTACTTATGTTTATCCATAAGATAATCATATCTAGCTTTATCTGGATCAATTCCCTCCAATATTCCGGTAAACTTATCAAGAAAATCTTTCATTTTTATATTTGGCGGGTTTTGAACTACCTCATCCAAAATAATCACTTCAACTTCTTTATTTTTTATATCAAATCTGTCAGGAACAACAATAGTTCCGTTTTCAGAAACTTTTGCTTTAAACTTATACGTTTCCATGGCTATGCTTTTTTCAAAGATAATCAATTATTTCCGAACGTAAATTTCACTAACAAAAAAAGCCCTTCCGGTTAAAACGGAACGGCCTTTAATATCTTTTAATATTAAAAAATATTAACCTTATTTAGATGCGATAGCATCTTTTACGTGGTCGTTGTGTACGATAAGTTCTTTGAATGAATAAGCACCAGTTTTTGGTGATTTTACCATTGTAATTACTTTCGAATATTCTTTACCTGTACCTGTTTTAAGGGTTGCAACTACTTTCTTTGCCATGTTCTTATAAATTTAATGATTGAATGATAGATGGATAGAATGAGAAATGGGTATACCCTTAACTTTCTACCTTTACAACATCAATCTTATTTAATCTCTTTATGTACGGTTACTTTTCTCAACACTGGATTGAATTTTTTCAATTCTAATCTCTCAGTAGTGTTTTTACGGTTTTTGGTAGAAATATATCTAGACATACCTGGCATGCCACTTTCTTTATGTTCAGTACATTCTAAAATAACCTGAACTCTGTTACCTTTTTTTGCCATTTTATTATAAATTGAAAACTGTTAATCTCAACAGTTAATGTTTTTTACAAAAATCCTTTTTTTACGAAACGGTTAATCGCTTCGCTAATGCCCACTTTATTGATGGTTTTAATCGCTGAAGTAGAAACTTTCAACGTAATCCAACGGTTTTCTTCAGGAATATAAAATTTCTGAAGTTGTAGGTTTGGGTAAAATTTGCGTTTGGTTTTAACGTTCGAGTGAGAAACGTTGTTACCTACCATTGCTTTTTTTCCTGTTAAATCACAAACTCTTGACATGACTTGTAAATATAGTTGTTTAATACGTCCGCTTAATTTTTTTAAGAGTGTGCAAATATCTGAATAATAATTGTAAATGACAATAGCGAAGCTAATTATTTTTATAATTTACGTTCACATCCCAGCGGCCTGCATCTTTTATTTCAAATTCAACATAATCTTTTCCCGAATGCATTTTTAATCTTAATGGAAAATTAATGTTTTTAATGGTATACATGTTTTGTGTGGTTGATACTTTATCAACTTTAATCTCATCATAACCGCCATTTAAAACTTCTATTTGATCGAAAACCGGACCAGTTGCATTTCTGGCTTCCTTTGATTCTGACTTTCCCTGCAAACCAATGCCTGTTACGTTGTTGTCCTGGGCATTAAGTTTTTTAATTCCAACCGATACATATAGTATATTGCCACTCTTTTTACTTTTTCTGATGGTAACAGAAGCTATTGCCGGTGATTTTGCGATAACTTTATAAGCTTGAGTAGTATCCGCCGAAACAGAACTTTTAAATTCGGTTGCAGCGTATGATTTGATGCTAAATACAATCAGTATCAGTGCTATAAATGAGGTTAAATTCTTCATGCATAAAAATAATTATTTCTTATCAAACGTTTGATATTTATTTTGATACAATTAGACTATTTCTGCTAATTATTATTTCTTTAAATTAGCCGCAACTAATCCAAAATATAAAACAGAGCAATGCAAATTACATCTTTTAAGCAGTACGAAGAAGATTATAAAAAGAGCGTAGAAAATCCAGAACAGTTTTGGGGCGAGGTAGCGCAAAACTTTCAATGGCGTAAACCCTGGTTTAAGGTTTTATCATGGAACTTTAACGAGCCAAATATTAAATGGTTCGAAGGAGCTAAACTTAACATTACCGAAAATTGTTTAGACCGCCATCTTGCTACCAATGGTGATAAACCTGCAATTATCTGGGAACCGAATAATCCTGAGGAAGAAAGTGTAACCTATACTTATAAAATGCTGCATGAGCGTGTTTGCCGCTTTGCAAACGTGCTAAAACGTAACGGTGCTAAAAAAGGAGATCGCATTTGTATTTATATGCCAATGGTGCCCGAACTTGCCATAGCTGTTTTGGCTTGTGCGAGGATTGGTGCTGTTCATTCTGTTATTTTCGGTGGGTTTTCTGCAAAATCAATTGCCGACCGCATTAACGATTCGCAATGTAAGGTTGTGATTACTGCCGATGGTTCTTACCGTGGTAACAAACAGATTCCTTTAAAAGATGTAATTGATGATGCATTGATCGGTTGCCCAACAGTAGAAAAATGTATTGTACTAACTCATATCCGTACTCCTGTTTCCATGTTGAAAGGTAGAGATGTGTGGTGGGAAGATGAAGTGAAGCATGTAAACGATACCTGCGAAGCCGAAGAAATGGATGCGGAGGATATGCTCTTCATTCTTTATACATCAGGCTCTACCGGTAAACCCAAAGGGGTGGTGCATACCTGTGGCGGTTATATGGTGTATGCGGGGTATACGTTTTCCAATGTATTTAACTACAAACCTGGCGAAGTTTATTTCTGTACTGCAGATATTGGCTGGATTACCGGACACTCCTACATCGTTTACGGACCGCTTTCTCAAGGTGCAACATCTGTACTTTTTGAGGGGATTCCAACCTACCCAACGCCATCACGCTTTTGGGATATTATAGAAAAACACAAAGTAAATACTTTATATACCGCACCTACGGCTATCCGCTCGCTGATGAGTTATGGTGATGAACCGCTTAATGGCAAAGATTTAAGTTCGATCCGCGTTTTAGGCTCGGTAGGAGAGCCTATCAATGAGGAGGCATGGCATTGGTTTGATGAAAAGATTGGTCATGGTAAAGCGCCTATTGTAGATACCTGGTGGCAAACTGAAACCGGGGGAATTATGATTTCTCCAATTGCTACGGTAACGCCAACCAAACCTAGTTTTGCCACTTTGCCTCTGCCAGGAATTCAACCTATTCTGGTTGATGAAAACGGTAATGAAATTGAAGGAAACGGAGTAATGGGAAATCTTTGCATTAAATTCCCTTGGCCGGGGATGTTGCGTACCACCTATGGCGATCATGAACGTTGCAAGCAAACCTATTTTTCTACTTACGAAAATCTTTATTTTACAGGTGATGGCTGCTTGCGTGATGAAGATGGTTATTATAGGATTACTGGTCGTGTAGATGATGTACTGAATGTTTCAGGACATAGAATTGGCACTGCTGAAGTAGAGAATGCGATTAATATGCATGCAGGAGTGGTAGAAAGTGCTGTGGTGGGTTATCCGCATGATGTAAAAGGACAGGGCATTTACGCTTTCGTAATTTACCCTGAAATGCATGGAGAGGCAGAATTGTCTAAAAAAGATATTTTACAAACAGTTACCCGCGTAATTGGAGCCATTGCGAAACCTGATAAGATATTGTTTGTATCTGGTTTACCAAAAACGCGCTCAGGCAAAATTATGCGCAGAATTTTACGGAAAATTGCGGAGGGCGATACCACAAATTTAGGCGATACTTCTACTTTATTGGATCCTGGAGTTGTTGAGGAGATTATTGCAGCAACAAAAACGCTTTAAGCATAAAGTGAATTATAAAAAGCAATGCCCCCGGTTTCCGGGGGCATTTTTTGTTAATGAGATATTTTAGTTGGCAGTGGTTTAACATTTTGAAATTTCCATCATTTCACCTCATTTAAATGGCATTACCAATCTGTAAACATTTAATAGTTGCTTCCAATATTTATTTGGTTTCGTTTGGCTTCATGTAATAGAAAGTAGCACAATGTTATCATATTCCGGATTGATTTAAATTTTTATTTTAACTAAATAACTAGTCTAAATCGTTTAATCTATTCTTGTTTTTTGTAAATGGTTGATTATTAGTGTTTTTATTTTTATTTTTAGCTGTTTAATAAGTATTTGTAGCCTGTTTACAAATACTTTTAACTGTTGCCTAAAATAAAATCTATGAAAACGAAAAAAATTCTAACTCTATCCTTATTGGTAATTCTAGCTGTATCCTGTAAAAAGGGCGACAATAAAGATCAACCTGAACCACCTCAAAACCTAGAGTTGCGCTCTTATATAAAAAGTCTTGGATTTTCTGAATCTTCCATTAAAGATTTAGGTACGGAGTATCAGGTTGAAGGAGATATTTCTTTCCCGAAAGATATGGAAATGCCCTCCGATAGAAGCACAAAGGTGGCCACTTCGCTTGTGTTAAATTCAAAATTTATGGGTACGCCAATAGTTGGGAGTCCGAAAATTGGTCAGACTTATACCGGGCACTTGGTAGATTTGACAAATCGCATAAATGTTAGGCTCTATATACACCCTAATTTGGCCAGCTTAGCCGGTGAAATAGATGCAGCAATTAACTTATGGAATGTTGTAGACAACTCTGGCATTTTTTTTACCATTGTTCCCAACGGCGCATTCGATATTGAAATTAGATCGGAGAGCATTAGTGGTTACGGAAAAGCTTATTTTCCGCTCAGCGGCAGGGCGGGTGCTTTGGTTAGGGTTAATTCTGAAAGTATGGCCAACGCCGGGCTTAATCCAGATCAAAAGAAAACCGTTATTGCTCATGAACTTGGGCACTGTATCGGTTTTAGGCATACAGATTGGGTAGGGATAGAAACTGCTGATGGAGCCGATGATATTGGTACACAAGTAACTGCTATTGATGTTCCAAATGCTGGTGGAACTGATTTTAACTCAATTATGAATAGTGGACCAAATAACACGCTCTCTGGTGTTCTTTCTGATAAAGATAAGCTTGCATTGGTAAATTTATATCCTCTTGGTTCGCCTAAAATTAGCGGAGGAGGTATATTGAGCGCTAATAGAAGTTATACTTTTACTTTATCTTATGTATGGCCATCATCAGTAGTTGATTGGAGTGTAAGCGGTAAACCCTCAAGTATTTCATTTACGCAGGGCCAGGGGACTGGAAGTTTAACAGTAAACGTTAATAATAATGTTGGTGAATACCCGCAAGATTTACAATTGTTAGCTCGGATGACTAATAGTAATGGAAAATATATTATATTAACTAAGGATTTAATATTACAAGGAAGTAAATATAAATAATGAAATAATCGGTGGTATTCTTTTAAATAGTTTAGTTAATCGATTATAAACAAACAGCCAATCAATTGATTGGCTGTTTGTTTATAATTTTAGTTAGTAACCTGGATTTTGAACCAGTTTATTGTTTGCGTCAATTTCACGTTGTGGAATCGGGAAGATCAATCTGGTAGAATTCCATGGTATATTTCCAATATTCGTTTGCGTTCTTTTAGCATCGTGTAGTGAAAAGCCTTCAAAAGCAAATTCGAGTTTTCTTTCGTTAAGAATATCTGTAAGAGTGGCTGAATTTGTTGTTAAGCCAGCCCTACTTCTAACCGTAGCCAAATCTTGAATCGGTGCAATACCACCAATGGGAGCTGAAGGAGCCAAACGCACATTGCATTCCGCTCTAATCAAATACATTTCCGATAACCTGATTACAGGAACGTTTCCAAATTGGTTACCAAATTTGGAGGTAAATATATCATCATCGTCATAAAAAGCATTAATTCTGTCATCATTCGCAGCATAAGTCTCATCAATCCAATCCTGTGAAATTACAGCGTCCCCACGACCACCAAATGTAGATGAACCATAGAATTCATTAAAGCCATTAAAACCTGTCAAAGTAGTTACCTGCATGGCAAAAACATCTTCAGTGGTATTATCTCCAGGTTTTGCGGGTCTACCGCTTTCGGGCATTTTAGGAAAAGCGCTTAAGTAAGTATTTGTTAGTTGATAATTTCCAGAGGATATCACGCGGTTTGCTGCCGCTCCGGCCGCACTATAATTACCCATTTGTAAGTAAAGTCTCGCAAGCATTGCAGCAGCTGCTGATTTTGTTGCGAAAAAACCATTAACGGCCGGAAGTTTGGCTTCTGCATCTGTTAAATCTGCAATAGCCTGGTTGTAAACTGCAGCTACAGTAGCCCTGCTTACATAGTTTGCTTCGCTTATTAAATTTGTTGGTGTTAATACAATGGGTATTCCTAAATTGGTGCTGGGAGTGCCATCATTGTAGGCTTTTCCAAATAATCTAACGAGTTCAAAATAAGCTGCACCCCGAATAAATTTTGCTTCGCCTTCCACTCTGCTCTTTTTAGTAGGCTCTACTTTATCAAGAGCAGCAATTACGTTGTTGGCATCATTGATTGAGGCATACCCTGCAGCCCAAACATTATCTACAAACACATTTGTTTTTAGAAGAGATTTGTTTATGGCCTGTGTTAACTCCTCATAAGTTCCGAACCATTCGATAGCATCAGTGTTTGCTAAGAAATCAGTTATCAAAAATGGACGGCCACCAAAAAAATTCCGGCTACCGAGGTCTGAGTATGCACCTGTTAGGGCTCCTTCAACATCCTTGGAGGTGAGTAATGCATTTTTTTGTTCTATGGTATCAACAGGATTTATTTCAAGTGCTTTCTTGCACGATAGTAAAGCCATCAGAAACATGCAAGCAAATATGATGTTGGTTATATATGTCTTTTTCATTTTGATTCTTTTTTAATTATAGGCCAATGTTAATACCAAATGAAATTACTCGTGGTTGTGGTGCTGAGTAAAAATCTACGCCTTGATTGATGTTCGTCGATTGATAATCTGCATTAACCTCAGGGTCCCATCCTTTGTAACCGGTTATGGTGAGCAGGTTTTGCGCCGTAGCATATAACCTCAATTTGCTTAACTTAATTTTCGTTAATACCGAAGCTGGAAAAGTATAACCAAGGGTTAATGTTTTTAAACGGACATAAGAGCCATCAGATAAATACCTTGTTGAATTTCCAATACCATTGCCTGCAAACAAACGCGGCTCTGGCACGGAAGTAATGTCACCAGGTTTATCCCAATAGCTCATTTGATCTGTGGTTTGATTATCATAGCCATTTGAACCATTGGCACTCATGTATTGGCCTCCTGCGTTGAAAATTTTATTGCCCTTAACACCTTGGAAAAATATACCCAGATCAAAATTCTTAAAAGAAAAAGTATTATTTATACCAAAAGTATATTTAGGATTTGGGTTCCCGGCAAATATCCGCTGTGCTTTATTAATATCAGTTGTTGTTGATCGATCAACATTTCCTGAAGCATCAGTTGTGTTAACATAATATAATGCATCGCCATTAGCCGGATTTACTCCGGCATATTCTGGTATGTAAAATACACCAATAGGTTGCCCTGAAATAGCTGCATTTATTTCATTGCCATTTAAAATCTGCCCTCCTAAATTGGTAATCTTATTGTTGTTAATTGCACCAGTTATTGCCGTTGACCATTTAAATGCGCCAACAAAATTTTCTGTATTTATACCCAATTCAAACCCAGTATTTTTTAATGAACCTAAATTCTGAGTTTTTGTAGAAAAACCCGTTGTTTGCGGAATAGGAACATCCAACAATAAATCGCTGGTATTTTTTTGATAGAAATCGAAAACACCTGTAATTCTATTCTTCAAAATACCAAAATCAAAGCCAATGTCGAGTTGTTTTGTTTTTTCCCACGTTAAATCCGGATTCGCTATTCTAGAAGGTATTTGTCCTGGCAAACCTCCGTAAGCTCCTGATCCACTGAATAAACCTCGTGCAGAATAGTTTCCAATTTCAGCATTACCTGTTAAACCATAACTGGCCCGTAATTTTAATAAACTGATGATTTCGCTCTCCTTTAAAAAATCTTCTTCCGAAGCAATCCATGCTAATGAGCCTGCAGGGAAATATCCATACCTGTTATTGGTGCCAAAACGTGATGAGCCATCTGCTCTTACACTAAAGCCAAATAGATAACGGTTATTGTATTTGTAATTTGCCCTAAAGAAATAAGATAAAAAGCTAAACGCACCTTCATTACTTGTTGCTATAACTTTTGTTGCAGCAGAACCCAATTTAATATAAGAATCACTCGGGAAATCCTGCCCTTCAATGGTACTGTATTTTGTAGTCGATTTTTGGTAACTTGTTCCTAAAATCAGGTCAAAAGCACTTTTTCCAATTGTATTATTGTAACTGAAAAAATTGTTTGTGTTGCTATTAATTACAAAAGTCGAAATATTTTGCCCGTAACCATTTGTAGTGCCTGTGTTTCTGAAAGTTAAAGCACCGTAATAGCTTTCTTCGTTTTGATTCAAGTTATCAATAGAGAAATCTGTGCTAAATTTTAAGCCTTTTGCGATATTAATGTTTGCAAAAGCTTTTCCTATTGTTCTATATACCGTTGCTTTATAAAATGCATTATCGACACTGATAAATGGATTATAATATACTGGATAGTTAGAGGCTGCTCCTGGTAATGTTCCGCTAACCAAGCCTGATCTTGGGTCTATAAAAGGGGTAATAGGAGAAAGTGCAACAGATTGCAGTGGACTTGAAAAGGCATTATCATTTGATAACCTATTATTAATGCTATTAGAAAAATTAAGATTAACACCCATTTCTAAAAAATCAGTTACCTTATTAGTCAGATTTAACCTGCCGCTATAGCGTTTATAACTGTTTCCAATTACAATTCCTTGTTGATCTAATGCCTGTCCGCCAATGTAAAATTTAGTTTTTTCATTTCCGCCTGTTAAATTCAGATCATATTGTTGTGTAACGGGCTTGTCTTGAAAAGAGGCAGCTTCCCAATTAGAGTTTACTTTATAAGTTTGGTAATCATTGTTTCCGGCTGAATATCGGTTTAAACGCGCTTCTACACTTTCACTGTAATCATCTAACGCTTCTTGTAAAGTTGCATATTCTCCATTTAGAAAGTCTTGTTTAGCCTGGCCTTGCCCAGCTCTACGCTCTAACTGAACATATTGTTCTGCATTTAAAAAATCCCTATGGTTAGAAGGGGAGCTAACTCCACCTAATGCATTGAACTGAATAAGTGTTTTGCCTGCCTTACCTTGTTTGGTTGTGATTAATACTACACCGTTTGAGGCTCTTGCGCCATATATTGCAGATGCAGAGGCATCTTTTAAAACTTCTATAGATTCGATATCATTGGTATTTAAATCAGCTAAAGCACTGGTTGGTGCTGTTGTACTGGAAAAATCGCCTGAGGTAATAGGAATTCCATCAACAATGTAAAGTGGCTCGCTGCCCGCAGTTACCGAGGCAGCCCCCCTGACCCTTACCGTTATTCCTTGCCCTAATTTTCCATTTTGAGCCGCAATCTGTACGCCTGCTGCTTTTCCCTGCAAGGCTTGTTCAAAACTTGTTACAGGTAAGTTTTCCAGGTCTTTCGATTTAACAGAAGCTACCGATCCCGTTATATCCCGTTTATTCTGCGTGCCGTATCCCACAACAACCACATCAGATAAGGTATTGTTTTCTTCCTCTAAACTGGTGTTAATCGTTGCTCCGGTAATCGGCACTTCTTTTGTTTTGTAGCCGATAAAGCTAAAAACGATTGTTTTAGCATCGTCTGATACTGTTAGTTTAAAGGCTCCGGAGGCATCACTCTGTGTGCCCGCTGCTGGTGAGCCTTTTACAAATACGCTAACTCCTGGAATTGGTCCAGAAGCCGACGTTACTTTCCCCGTGATAACCTTGCCTTGTGCGAAAGCAAGTGAAATTACACAGAGAGACAAAAGCATACTTAAGAGTAGTTTTTTCATCAAAATGGTAGTTAAGTTAGTAATGTTTAATAGTTTGTATAAATGATACACTTAATATAATCAATAATATGTTCAAAACCTTGAGGAATAGGTTAAAATTTGGCTATGTTAGGCTAATAAGCAATTAAACCAAAACAAAGCATTGAAAACAAATGTTGATTGGTATATAAATTGCATTTTTTTATTAAAAAACACAAGCATGGATAAGTTAGAATTAAAAGGAAAGTGGAATGAAATAAAAGGAAAGGTTAAACAAGCTTATGCTGATTTAACTGATGATGATTTAGCGCATGAGGAGGGCCAAGACGATGAGTTATTGGGAAAACTTCAACAAAAAACCGGAAAGGGAAGAGATGAACTTGTAAAATGGATCAACTCATTATAATATCAATTCTATGAATAAACAGGCGGCCTATACGGTCGCCTGTTCGCTTTAAAACCATTTTTTATGCCAGATATTGCCAAAAGATTTGTCGAGAATCCAATCTTGCATCCAAAAGACCTTTTGCCGAGCAGCGCCGGACTAGAAATCGAATGTTTGTTAAATCCAGGTGTTTTTACTTTTGAAGGTAAAATATGGTTGCTGATCCGCGTTGCTGAAAGACCAGCCCAACAGGAAAACGTAATCTCTTTCCCTGTACTTAAAAAAGGGGGAATAGAGATTTTGGCCATAGCAGAAAGCGATCCGGATTTAAATGCAACCGACCCCAGGGTAATCAATTATAAGGGAGCAGATTATTTAACCACACTTTCTCATTTAAGGCTGGTGTGCAGTGATGATGGGATACATTTTTATCAACCGGATGCTTATCCTTTATTACAGGGGGAAGGTGAGGATGAAATCTTTGGCATTGAAGATTGCAGGGTAGCCCAAATTAACGGTACTTATTATTTAACTTTCACGGCTGTTTCTGAACACGGTGTTGGGGTAGGCATGCGTAGCACTAAAGATTGGAAAACCTTTGAGTACCATGGCATGATTATTCCACCTCATAATAAAGATTGCGCTTTATTTGAAGAACAAATTAATGGCAAATTTTATGCCTTGCACCGGCCAAGTAGTGTTGCTTTAGGCGGTAACTACATTTGGCTGGCCGAATCGCCTGATGGCATTCATTGGGGCAACCATAAATGTATCATTAAAACCCGAGCTGGCTTTTGGGATAGTGCACGCGTTGGTGCGGGTGCTGCACCTATTAAAACAGCAGCGGGTTGGCTTGAAATTTATCACGGAGCAAACGAAAAACATCAGTATTGCCTGGGTGCTTTTTTGCTGGATTCAAACAATCCGGCTAAAGTATTGGCAAGAACAGATCAACCTATAATGGTGCCTACTACTGATTATGAGCTGCATGGTTTTTTTGGTGAAGTAGTTTTTACCAATGGCCATTTAGTTAGCGGAGATGAATTAACAATTTACTACGGTGCTGCAGATGAATTTGTATGTGGAGCTAAGTTCTCGATAGCGGAAATTTTGGAGACTTTGAAATATGTGTAATTTTTTGCCATAGAAACACTGAATAACACCGAAAATGTTGTTTAGTCTTTTTATCACCAAGCCTCGAAAACACAATGGTTTTTCAGCATATGGCAACCAATGACTTACTGAAACTAAATAAAAAAAGCGATTCCCATTGCCGGGAATCGCTTTTGATTATGATATTAAAGCATCAGGTTTCACCTTAAACCCTCCGCTTTCTATCCGTAATCTTATTAGTATCCAAAAATCTGTTCTAAACTTAATTTAGTTACCGGACCAAATTTCGCTAAATCAGCCATGTTGATTTTCTTTTCAGAAGCAACGATACAATACGTGTAAGGTTTGCCAGAAAGATTGGTTTGGTGGAAAGATTTTACGTCATTAAATGTCAATGGTTTTAAGTTGGCATATTCATCAATTCTCGAATCATGGTCGAAACCTAATTTTTTATCTGCCAGGTAGCTATAAATAATTCCATCTTTTGTAATGCGGCTTGTTTCAATACCATTTAATGAATTGGTTTTAGATAAATCGAACGATTTATCAGATTCTGGCAGCGTTGTCAATAATTCATTCATTCCCGCAACTGCTTCATTCATTTTATCAGCCTGTGCACCTACGTAAGCAATAATCGAATTTTCTTTTTTCTTTGGTATTTGGAGAAGAATATACTGCAAAAGTAGAGTAGGCAAGTGCTTTAGATTCACGGATGGTTTGGAACACTACAGAACCCATGCCACCACCGAAATAATTGTTAAATAAAGCAATTTTAGCAGCGTTAGTAGGATCATATAATCCACCGTTGCGTACCCAGCGGATTTCTGCCTGCACCATATCGTAATCAGCAAAGTATACTTTGTTTGAATCGGTTTTGGTGTAAACAAATTTCTTGATTGGCGCTGCATCGGTAAATTCTTTCGCCAATGGATGTGCTTTCACAATATCTGCAGAAAATGCTGCTAAAGTTTTTGGACCATAATACGTTATGGTATGTTTATAATTGGTAAGGTTATGAAGGATATAAATCAGATCGGCTGATTTCATATTCTTGATCTCATCATTGGTTAATCCATAATTAAATGGATTATCGGCGCCAAATTGTGCATAACTCATTAAACCACCCAAAATTGATGATTTGTTTAATTTTGCATTATCTCTCGATTTTAATAAACGCCCTTTTAAATCTTCAAGGGCTTTTTCGTTTGGTTTGCAGTTCGCCAGTACATCTTCAAGTAAAGCAACCGCTTTATCAAAGTTTTCTTGTAACCCACTGATCGAAACGGTTGTTACATCAGTACCTACGTTAACACTATAGCTACAGGCAATGTTATAAAAAGCTTTACTGATATCTTCAGCCGAATATTTATCGGTGCTTAAAAAAGATAGATATTGAGCAGCATAAGGCAATAACTTGTAGTTGTAAGAACCCATATCAAAACGGTAGCTCATGCGGAAGATTCCATTCTCCGTATTTTGCACTGCAATTACATCAGCAATACCTGCTTTACCAAAATTGAGGTCTTTAGTGTAATCCAAAAATTTAGGTGCAATGGGTTTTACCGGAGCTGCAATAATGTCTTTCGTAAAAGGAGAAACTTCATTAACATTTGTTTTTACAGCGGTAATGGTTGGTTTTTCAACTTTAACAATGCTTTTATCTTCGCCTTTATGTTTTAAGATGGAAACATAATCATTGATGAAAAATTTATTGGCAAAATCTACAATCTCCTTTTTAGTTACTTTAGCCATTGCATCGGTAGAGGCCAGGGTTTTATCCCACTCTGTACCACGGTTCTGGATAAAAGCATTCATAGCAAAATCTGCGCGAACATCATTATTGTCAAAACTCTGTAGTTCTGCCAATTTAATGTTGGCCACTGTAGCTTTAATCAAGCTTTCATCAAATTCGCCTTTTTTAAGTAATTCAACCTGTTCTAACAATAGCTTTTGAGCATCTTCCAGGCTTTGTCCTGCTTTTGGTGAACCAGATAAAATGAAGATTCCATAATCTTTCATCGAGTTGTAACCGGCACTTGCCCTTAACATTTTTTGCTGTTTATTGATGTTGATATCCATTAAACCCGCTTTGCCATTGGCCAAAATGCTACCAATTAAATCTAACAACAAACTCTGATGTGTATTTTGCGCAAAACCTCTGTAGGCCACGTATAAGTTCTCAGCACTCGGACCGTAAATATCAACCTTTTGAACCTGAGTTAAAGGTTTTTCGGGTGCAGGGTTATAAAGCGATAAAGGTTTTGATACCATGTAGGCAAAATCTTTATCAATTTTTTTAATCAGATCGTCGTAGTTAATATCACCGCTCATAATCAGCGCCATGTTGTTAGGCACATAATATTTGTTGTAATATTTCCTGATTTCGATTAAGGATGGGTTTTTTAAATGCTCAATGGTACCAATGGTTGTTTGTTGTCCGTAATTATGTGTTGGAAACAAAGCATAAAGCATTTTTTCATACATTTTACGGCTATCGTTATCCATGCCAATGTTTTTCTCTTCATAAACAGCTTCCAGTTCGGTGTGGAAGATGCGGAAAACAGGTGCGCGGAAACGTTCTGCCTGTACAGCTAAAAATTTATCGATGGCATTTGAAGGAAGATCTTCTTCATAAACGGTTTCTTCTACAGAAGTATGTGCGTTTGTGGAGTTACTGCCGATCGATTTCATCATTTTATCGTATTCATTTGCGATAGAATAATTAGAGGCATCACCAGATGTTTTATCAATTTCCTTATAAATTTCTTTACGTTTTGCCGGATCGGTTGTTTTGTTGTACGTTTCGTAAAGTGCTTCAATTTTATCTAAAAGCGGTTTTTCTTTGGCGTAATTTAATGTTCCGAATTTATCTGTTCCTTTAAATAAAAGGTGCTCTAAATAGTGCGCCAAACCAGTATTTGTACGTGGATCGGTATTGCTACCCGCCCTTACGGCCATTTTGTAGATAATATTTGGCTCTTTGTTATTTTGCGATAAAATTACGGTTAAACCGTTTTTTAGGGTATAAAAACGTGTTTTAGTCGGGTCGTTGGTTACATACTTGTACGTATAGCCACCAGAAGTTCCTGTTTTCCATTGGTAGGTTGTTTGTGCTTTCGCTAAAGAACCTGAAATTAGAAAACAAGCCAAAGTAAATAGTTTCAATTTCATTGAGTTTGTTTTGGTTTATGATAATGAGTGGGTATCTGGCAGTTAAAGGAAAAATCCAAATACAGCGTTCATTTTTAATAAGTTATTTATTCAAATATATATGCTTTCTGTTATTGAATGAAAATAATTTTGATTTCCAAAACTAAAAATTAAGGAATAAATGATTTTTGCATATAAATCACCGTTTATTGTGCCTTGAAATTATAATCTGTATTTTTACCGCCATGACAAAACAGGGCACAAAACCAAATATTTTAGTTGTAAACGATGATGGAATTACAGCTACAGGTATTAAAAACTTAATGGAAGTAATGCAGGAACTGGGTAACGTTGTTGTTGTTGCGCCAGATAGCCCACAAAGTGGAATGGGACATGCCATTACAATAGGTAAACCGATCCGTTTTGATAAAGTAGAGCTTTACGAAGGTGTTGAAATGTATAAATGCAGCGGAACACCTGTTGATTGCGTTAAAATTGCAGTGAATAAGATTTTTAAAGGTAAAAAACCTGATTTATGTGTGTCAGGAATCAATCATGGCTTAAATAATTCGATTAACGTATTGTATTCAGGAACCATGTCGGCTGCGGTAGAAGGTGCAATTGAAAAAATCCCTTCTATCGGTTTTTCTTTGGATGATTTTGCTGCAGATGCTGATTTTAGCCATACTAAAAAATACATTAAAAACATTTGTGAGCAGGTTTTGGCCAATGGTTTGCCAGAGGGCACCTTATTAAATGTGAATTTCCCGAAAGGAGATCATTTAAAGGGCGTTAAAATCTGCCGCCAGGCCAATGCCAAATGGATGGAAGAATTTGATGAGCGGACAGATCCTTATAAACGCCCATATTATTGGTTAACAGGGGTTTTCGAAAATTTTGACAAAGGTGAAGATACCGATGTTTGGGCTTTAGCACATCACTACGTCTCTATCGTTCCGGTACAGTTCGATTTAACGGCGCACCATGCCATACAAACCCTTAACAGTTGGGATTTTATCGGTAATAAGGATGATAAAACTTCTGGAAGCAAAGTTTCTGCACCAGATGGAATTAATTTAGGTTAATTTTTGGTTGTGATGATTGATCATTTAAAAAAATTGAACAATTCCGTTTGGGTAGGCTTAGGTGTTGGCTTATTGCTGCCAGCAATACTTTGCACAATTGCCTGGTACATTATTAACCATGTTAACTACCTTGCAAAAGCCGATTTGTTGTACATTGGTGGCATTGCTATAAATGCTTACACCATGCAATACTTTTTTAAGTACAATAAAGAAAATATTGGCAGGGGCATATTGGCCGCAACATTTTTATGTGCTTTTGTGTTTTTTGCTTATAAGGTTTTTTAAGAGAATTACAAGAGTGACAATGACTGATCAAGTCGGTTCGTCCATTCCCAACTTGATTGGGAATCCTAATGCTATAAGCTTTAAGATTCCCGCCTACGCGGCAATGACGATTGTTTATTTCTTACATACAATGACGTTTTTTCTATAAAAATTATAACATGAAATACTACCTCGTAGCCGGAGAAGCCTCTGGCGATTTACATGGTGCCAACTTAATGAAAGCCTTAAAAATTGAGGATGGCGAAGCTATATTCAGGTATTTCGGAGGCGATAAAATGCAGGCCGAGGGTGGCGGATTGGTAAAACATTATGCCGATATGGCTTTTATGGGTTTTACAGAAGTGTTGTTAAATTTAAGAACCATATTTAAAAATCTCAAAGCTTGTAAAGAAGATCTTCTACAATGGAAACCCGATGTGCTGATTCTGATCGATTTTCCGGGTTTTAATTTAAAAATTGCGGAGTTTGCAAAAGCAAATGGTATAAAGGTTTGTTATTATATTTCGCCTAAAGTTTGGGCCTGGAATCAAAAGCGGGTACTGAAAATCAAGAGGGTAGTAGATCACATGTTCTGCATTTTGCCTTTTGAAGTAGATTTCTACAATGAGTGGGGGATGAAAGTAGATTATGTTGGTAATCCGCTATTAGATGAAATTGCACAATTTACACCCGATTTAAATTTCCGCGAAAATAATCGGCTGGGCAATGGGAAAATTATTGCTTTATTGCCCGGTAGCCGCAAACAGGAAATAGAACGCCTGCCTTCCGGTAATGTTAAGCATTACCGAAAATTACCCTGATTATATTTTTGCCATTGCTGCTGCACCAACTTTTAACGAAAATTATTACCGCCAGTTTACCGGCAATAAGAATGTTCATTTACTCTTTAACAACACTTATAATTTATTGCACCATGCCCATGCTGCAATTGTAGCTTCAGGAACGGCTACACTCGAAACCGCCTTGTTTAAAATACCTCAGGTTGTAGTTTATAAAGGAGGTACAATTTCGATAGCAATTGCCAGGATGCTGGTAAAAATTAAGTTCATTTCATTGGTTAACCTCATTGTAAACAAAAAAATTGTAACCGAACTTATTCAGGAAGATTGCAATACTCAAAAAGTAAACGCAGCACTCGAGATTATCTTAAATGGAGCAGGTAGAAATGAGATGTTAAAGCATTACGATGAGCTACTTTTACTCATGGGAAAACCTGGAGCTTCTGCAAAAACAGCTGGATTAATTTCTAAGTATCTCCATTAAGTTAGGCATTCCGCGAACGTAACAATTTAAGGTTTTTTCATTTTTTTTAAAACAAAACACTGTTTAAGGCGTTACTAAATCGTTTTGCGGAAATCCTAAGTCACACTAATTAATTCTTATCGCTCTTATTAATTTGGTAAAAGGTTGGCCGCATTGCGTAACTAATTATAAACTAAACTAGTGAGTGCCAATGAGAAACATTTTACTCAGGATGTCAGGATTCCTATGCCTGTTCCTACTTTCAAGCCCCCAGTTGTTTGCAAAAATTACGAGCGAAAAAAAGAATTTTAACCGCTATTATTTTCAGCAAGACACAACTAAAAAACAAGACACAACCAAAAAAGTTCCTGTTGCAAAGCCTGCCGATACGGTAAAAGCACCTGCGAATCCTTTGGGTGGTGCGCGGCCGGTTACTACCCCTGCACCAGTGCCTGCAGCCACAACGCCTGCAACTACAGCTGCACCCGCAACAGCTGCATCGCAAAAAACAATTACCGGTATTGTTGTGGATGAGAAGAAAATCGGTTTACCTGGCGTCGGGATTAAAATCCAGGGCAAAACCGGCGGTGCCGTAACACAAGAAAACGGTAAGTTCAGTATCAATGTAACTTCGCCAACAGATGTGCTGGTATTCAGTTATATCGGCTATCAAAGCAAATCTGTTCCGGCGGGTAATGGGGCTGCACCCTTAACAGTTAGCCTGGCGCCATCAGGAGCACAAAATTTAAGTGATGTTGTGGTAGTTGGATATGGTACACTGAAAACCAAAGAAGTTACCTCATCAGTTGCACACGTAGATACCGCACAATTTCGACAAAGCGGCGCGCGTAATCCGCTCGATCTGATACAGGGAAAAGTTGCTGGTTTAAACCTTACGCGAACGAGCGGTTCCAATCCAAATTCTGGCGTAAACGTACAGCTTAGGGGTGCGGTAACTGTAACAGGGAGCTCGAGCCCATTATTTGTAATTGATGGTATCCCGGGTGGTAACCCCGATCTGTTGCAACAGGATGATATACTCTCGGTTGATGTACTTAAAGATGGTTCTGGTGCGGCAATTTACGGTACCAGCGCAAATGCTGGTGTAATTCTAATCACTACAAAAAAAGGAAAACCCGGCGCACCACAATTTAATTACTCCACTTATTTCCGTAAAGAATACATTCAGAACAGATTGGATTTTCTATCTGTAGATGAGTTTAGACAAAAAATTAATTCTAAAGCTCTGGATGCGCAGGATTATGGAGGAAATGAAGATTTGTATGGCAGTTTGATCAATAAAGATAACTTGTCTCAAAATCATAATCTTTCGTTATCCGGCGGTACAAATAATACAAATTATCGTGCAAGTTTAAATTATCGTGATTTGCAAGGCATTGGTTTAGAAAATGGCAGAAAAGAATATACCGTTAGGTTAAATGTAAACCAGAAAGGTTTTAACGATAAATTAAATATTCAAATGAACCTGGCTTCCAACTTCAACAATGCAAATACATTAGGCGGGAGTGGTTGGGAAGAAGAACTGGTTAAAAATCCAACCAAAAGAATCTATAATCCAAACGGCACTTTTTATTTTGATAACCAAAGTACAAACCAATATGCCCGGTTACAGCAAGAAAGAAGCAAAAGGCAACAGCAAACAAGCTCTGCAGATATTAAAGCAGATATAGATTTGGCAAAAGGATTAAAGGGATCAATTTTCGGATCTGTTCAGCGCGATAGTTATACCGATGGGGCTTGGGCATCTATTTTTTCTGAACGTTCTGTAGAGGATGCTGACTATCCTGGCGGTGGCTACGCAAGTAAGGGAAATTTCTTATCGCAGGCTTTTGCTTTCGAACCTACCTTACAATACAACACCATTATTAAAGAAAAGCATTCCATTTCTGCCGTAGCCGGATACAGTTATCGGTACAATGTAGAAGAAGGACAATCGGCAAGTAACCGTGGTTTCATAAACGATCAGTTTCATGAGGATAACCTGACTACCGGTATCGCCTTAACCGATGGAAGAGCCACAGCAACAAGTTTTAAAAACGACAATACGTTGATTGCTTTTTTTGGAAGGATCAACTATGCTTTCAATAATAAATATTTATTGCAGTTGATTTTAAGACATGAAGGTTCATCCCGTTTTGGTATTAACAACAAGTGGGGAAATTTCCCGGCAGTTTCGGTTGGATGGAACATATCTGACGAGAATTTTATGAAAGACATTAAATGGGTTAATTATTTAAAATTACGTGCGGGTTATGGGGTAACAGGTAATTCCGGTTTCTCAAATAATGCCTCGAGGGTAGTTTTAGGTGGTGGTGGTAGGTACATCTATCCAGATGGAACATACCGCGAAACTTATGGACCAACAACAAATGTAAACCCTGATCTAAAATGGGAAACCAAAAGGGAATTAAACATTGGTGCCGATTTTACCCTGTTTAACAGTAAGCTTAAAGGTGCCCTGGATGTGTTCGATCGTACAACCAAAGATTTGTTAGATCAGTACACTACGCCACAACCACCTTATGTGTTATCAAATATTTATGCCAATGTGGGTACAATATCATCTAAAGGTATCGAATTGGCTTTAAGCTATGAAGCCATTAAAACAAAGGATTTAACTTTTAGCATGGATTTTACAGGAAGTACCTTAAGCAATAAGCTGGTAAGTTATTCTAACGATATTTTTGATGTTAAATATAAAACATTTGGCGGTATTGGTGGCTAAGGCGATTTAGGCGATGCCATTACCACTTACGAAGGTGCTCCACTCGGAGAGTTTTGGGGTAAACGTTTCGCAGGTTTTGATGCACAGGGAAAATGGTTATTCTACAATAGAAACGGTGTTGCTGTTCGCAATGATCAGATAAACTATTCAAAAGATCCCAACCTTACCGATTTGGTGCGCATCGGTAATGCCATACCTAAATATTATGCCTCATTTACAGCAAATCTAGCGTACAAAAACTGGGATTTCAGAATGTTTGTAAGAGGAAAATTTGATTACCAAATTTTAAATACCACAGCATTATCCTATGGTAACCCATCCATCAAAGGAAGTAACTACTTGCGTTCAGCATTCGATAAGTACAGCCAGATTAATGATACCTACCAGTATTCTGATTATTATTTGGAAAATGGTACAAACCTTAAAATTGATGAGATCACAATCGGTTACAACTTTAAGTTAAAAACAAAGTTGATCCGTAATTTAAGGGTATACGCCACCGGCCAAAACTTAATTACAATTACAGGCTATACCGGAAACGATCCTGATTTCGTGCTCGATTCTGGCTTAGGTCCTGGTGTTGATAACAGAAATGCATACCCAAGTACCAGGTCATTCTTGTTCGGACTAAACCTTGGCTTTTAAACTTAATATCATGAAAAAGAATTTAAAATATATAGTGTTGTTTGTGCTTGTAGGACTAGGCTTCTCCTGTACTAAACTAGATGAAAATGCCTACGACCAGATTCCGGCAGATGTTTTCTATACCAATAAAAATGAAGTTTTATCGGCGGTACTTCGTCCATATACACATGCAAATGCATGGGTTGCCCCGGCCGGACAAAATGGTTGGTGGCGAATGGCCGAGCTTTCTGCAGATCAGTTGGCCTGGCCAACCAAAGGCCCGCATGGTGAAGATGGAGGCCAATGGAAAAGGTTGCATTATCACAGTTGGACAGTTGATGAATCAGGATATAACAATGCATGGAACTTAATGTATTGGGGAATGGGCTTGTGCAATAGCCCGATACAAAATCTCGAAAACAGAAGTATTTCGGAAATGGGCATTACCCAAGCTGAAAAAGACTCCTATATCGCTGAGCTGAAACTCCTTAGGGCATTCCATTATTTAAAGCTGATGGATTTGTTTGGCAATATTCCCATAAGCCTTAACGTACCAACAGGCAGTGTACCTACAAGCGAATATCCTGCTACAGCAAGCAGAAAAGAAGTATTTGATTTTATAGAGAAAGAAATCAGGGAAAATATTGAAAAAACACCAAAGCTTTCGCGTTCAATGCTAGGCAGAATGACCCAGGCTGGTGGTTATGCCATGCTGGTAGAGCTTTATCTGAATGCCGAAACCTGGACAGGTACACCGCGTTGGGATGATTGTATTGCTGCCGCTGATAAATTGATAACCAATCAGGCTGGTGGCCAGAACGGTACCATGGCTTTAGATACCAATATTGTAAACCAGTTCAATACCACTAATGATTTATCAAAAGAAGTGATTTTTTCAATCGCATACGATTATAAGCGGGCCAATTTTGAACCGGGTTTTGCAGCAGATTTTTTCCACTTTGCCCAAAAAGACATATATGGCGGTGGTAGAAATGGTAACGATGGTGTGGTATTGATCCCAGGTGTATATACAACTTATGATGATGATGATTTAAGGAAAAAAGAATGGTTGCTTATTGGTCCACAATTTAAATTTGCAAATCCGAAAGCACCAGTAGAAGGAACTGTAGAATATGCAGGTAAACCACTCGTATTTGTTGATAACATCCAAAAAAACTCTAAAAATTCTACTGTTTCAAACATGAGCGAAGGAGAAGAGAATAGTGGTGTACGTTTTAACAAATATAAATTAGGAAATTCGATTCCTGGTTATGTTGTTAAAGGAACAGATACCATCCCTGTATTGCCTGATCCAAATTACAACAATACCGACTGGAACATTTACCGTTTAACCTGGGTTTATTTTGCTAAGGCAGAAGCCTTAATGCGTAAAAATGGAGGTGTTGCAACTGCCGATGCCGTAACCTTAATTAACGATGTCAAAAAAAGGGCATATACTAAAACAACATGGCCAAGCCATGCATATACCACTGCAACTTTAACTTTAGACGAGCTTTTGGCAGAAAGAGGAAGAGAATTTATTTTTGAAGGCTTTAGAAGAAATGACCTGATTAGGTTTGGGAAATTCACAACAACCAAGTGGTGGGACCACAATCCATCATCAGCCAATAGAAATCTATTCCCAATTCCACAGCGGCAAATAGACCTAAATTCGAAACTTAAACAAAATCCGGGATATTAATTCCGTCCAAAAGGCACTTAAATAGTGCCTTTTGTTGTTTTAAACCGACATAATTAAAATGGACGGCAATTAAAAGCCGTTTCTAAAATGATTAATATAAAAAATGCTAAATTGCATCTTTTATAATGGGCTAAAATTTAAAAACAGTAGTTTTTGTTTAGCTTTTAATTGTTTACTTAAAAGAATTCCAACCAAATGAAATCGCTTTCTATCAAAGATATAGCTGTTAAAGCAAACGTATCCATTACCACAGTGTCTTTTATTATTAACGGTAAAGCAAAGGAGAAATCGATAAGTGAGGCGGTAATTGAGAAAGTAAAAAAAATTATCGAAGAAAGCGGTTATAAGCCAAATCAGATTGCGCGAAGTTTACGCACAGGTAACTCGAATATTATCGGACTGATTATTGAAGATATTTCCAATTCATTTTTCTCCCGGATAGCCAGGTTAATAGAAGATAAGGCTTACAAAAAAGGATATAAGATTATTTATTCAAGCACCGAAAATAGTGTAGAAAAAGCGAAAGAATTAATCAATATGTTTAAATCGCGTAAAGTTGATGCATATATTATTTCGCCAATTAAAGGGATAGAAGAAGATATAAAAATGCTTATAGACGATGGTAATCCTGTAATTTTATTCGATAGGAATTTACCAGATGTTAATACCAGTTACGTAGGTGCTGATCATTTTAATGCTTCCCATCAATCGATCCAAAGTTTTATCGATCAGGGCAAAAAGAACATTGCATTGGTTACCACTGATATTAATGTTGAGCAGATCGTAGAACGTTATGAGGGTTACAAAAAAGCACTCGAAGATAACGGGATTAAATATGATGAAAGCCTCGTTTTAAAAATTCACTTCAATCAGGAAGAAAGTGAAACAATTGAACAGATTAAAGTCCTTTTGGAAAATAAAAAGGTTGATGCTGTTCTTTTTGCAACCAATTATTTAGCCATAAGTGGTTTAAAAGTTCTCAAAAAGATCAATAAGAAAATTGGAGATGATTTCGCTGTAATTGCATACGATGATCACGAAGCTTTTGAACTGCATACTCCTGGTATTTCTACCGTTCAGCAGCCGTTAGAAGAAATTGCCGAAAATGTAATCAAGTTGATCCTTAAACAACTGTCATCCAAAACCAAAATCGAAAACCAACAGGTTATCATTCCTGCCAGACTCATCATCAGGGATTAATTGCGTAGTAACTTAAATGTTACGAAAGGCTATTTTAATATGATTTTAATTTCTCTAATATTGAATTAGTAAAACGTTTTACTTTAATGTGGCTTTCGCTTACAAAAATCAGCTAAAGCAGAATTATCTACCTTGTTTAAATTCTTCATTTAGAATAAATATCTGGTGAATAAATCAAGTAAAACGATTTATTATTTTACAATGAACCAAATATTTATCTATGAGAAACCTTTCCTTACTATTGCTATGTCTGTTTTTAGGACTTTCAGTTAAAGCACAAGACAAAGCCCCAGCTTATCCATTAATTACACACGATGCCTATTTCAGCATCTGGTCTTTCGGCGATGGATTAAACAAATCCGTAACTAAACATTGGACAGGGAAAGAACAATCTCTATTAGGAGTTATAAAAGTTGACGATCAATTTTATCGCTTTTTGGGTGAGGAAACCAAAAATTACATTTCTATTCTGCCTGCCGCAGATGAATTAAAATACCAGGCCAGTTATACTTTTGATAAATCAGAAAGCGATTGGGAAAGCGTAACATATAATGATGCTGCATGGAAAAAGGGCGAAGCACCATTTGGTGATGACCGTGCCGACAAAACAAAATGGAATACCGACGATCTTTATTTTAGAAGAACTTTTGATGTTGCAAATCCAACCACAGCTAAAAAGTACCTTAAACTTAACCATGATGATAATGTGCAGGTGTATTTAAATGGTAAGCTTATTTACAGAAAAAGTGGATGGGTTTCAGATTACATCTACCTGCCGATTGAAGATGGCATACTACAAAAAGGAAAAAATGTATTGGCCATCCATTGCAAAAATACCGCTGGTGGCAGGCATTTGGATGCCGGAATAGTGGAGGAGGATACAAAAAATGTAACAATTGCATCTGCCACTCAAACCAATGTAAAAATTGAGGCTACCACCACAAAATATACTTTTACAGCAGGTAAGGTAGAATTACAAGTGAGTTTTACCTCGCCATTATTGCTTAATGATATTAAATTAACCGCCAGGCCAATCAGTTACATAAATTATGCGGTAAAATCTACTGATGGCAAATTGCATAAAGTTGATGTTTTCTTTGGAGCTTCATCAAATATTGCCGTAAATACCCCAAATCAACCTGTTTCTGCGTTGAAAACTTCAAAAAACAGCCTTTCTATATTAAAAACTGGCACTGTGGAGCAACCTGTACTCAAAAAACGCGGTGATGATGTGCGTATTGATTGGGGTTATTTATATGTAGCCGTTCCAACCAAATTTAACGCCACTCAATTTATAGCGACAGAAAATGAAAGTTTAAAAAGTTTCATGAGTACTCAATATCCTAGTCAGAATCAGGTTTCCAACTCGAAAAATTTAAATCTTTGTAGCGTAATTCCTTTTGGCCAGGTGTCTTCAACAGAGGTAGAAAAATACGTTATGATTGGTTATGACGATTTAAAATCGGTTGAATATTTTGGCGAAAAACTATCTCCGGTTTGGAGAAAATCAGGCAGCCAGCAATTTGAAGATCAATTGGCCGAGGCAAACACGCAATACCCAGTATTAAAAAATAAGTGTGCAGTTTTTGATGCCAAACTTTATAGCGATGCCGAAAAAGCAGGTGGCAAAGCATACGCCGCAATGTGCAAATTGGCTTACAGGCAGGCTATTGCCGCACATAAAATTGTTTATGCGCCTAATGGCGATATTCTTTTTTTATCAAAAGAAAACTTTAGCAACGGATCAATCAATACGGTGGATGTAACCTACCCATCGGCACCGCAATTTTTAGTATATAATCCTGAATTGCTAAAAGGAATGCTAAATGGCATCTTTTATTATTCAGAAAGCGGAAAATGGAAAAAACCTTTTGCTGCACACGATTTAGGTACTTATCCACTGGCAAACGGACAAACCTATGGCGAAGATATGCCTGTAGAAGAAGCTGGTAATATGATTATTTTAACTGCAGCCATTACCAAAGCCGAGGGCAATGCTAAGTATGCCGAAAAACATTGGGAAGTGCTGTCCGTTTGGGCAAATTATCTTTTAAGAGAAGGTTTCGATCCTGCCAACCAATTGTGTACTGATGATTTTGCAGGTCACCTTGCCCGCAACGCCAACTTATCGGTAAAGGCAATTGTGGCTTTAGGCGGTTATGCGCAAATGGCGCAATTGTTAGGTAAAACCGATATCGCTACAAAATACAGAACAGCTGCTTTACAGATGGCGCAGAACTGGATGAAACTTGCGGATGATGGTGATCACTACGCCTTAACCTTTAATGATAAGAATACCTGGAGCCAGAAGTATAACCTGGTATGGGATAAGTTGTTAAAACTCGATCTTTTTCCGAAAGAGTTATACAAAAAAGAGATTAATTTTTACCTCACCAAGCAAAAAGATTTTGGCTTACCATTAGACAGCCGTAAAACTTACTCCAAATCAGATTGGATTATGTGGACGGCTACCTTAGCCGATAATGACGCCGACTTTCAAAAATTTATTCAACCGATTTACCGTTTTGCTACTGAAACAGAAAGCAAGGTTCCTTTAAGCGATTGGCATGAAACCACAAACGGTAAAATGGTAGGTTTCCAGGCACGAAGCGTTGTTGGAGGTTATTTTATTAAAATGCTGGCCGATAAATGGAATATTAAATAAATCATGATTTAGTTTTCGCCTGGATTAGTACAAATACAGGCAAAAGCAAATTTTAAAATATGCAATCTGATTATCACGGGCTGAAAAAACACACACAAACAAACAATGAAACTTAAATTAATTACAACAATTTTATGCTGCATGGCCGCCCAAGGTATATCAGCGCAGCAGAAAGATTGGGTTCACTATGTTAACACCCTTCAGGGCACCAATTCCAAGCATGAACTCACACGTGGAAACACCTATCCCACAACTGCATTACCTTTTGGTATGCACACCTGGACTCCACAAACCGGGAGAAATGGCGATGGCTGGAAATACCAGTATTTTAAAGATAAAATCAGGGGATTTCAGCAAGCACATCAGTGCAGCTCATGGACCAGAGATTACGCTGTATTTTCGTTAATGCCAGTGGTTGATGAGCTGATTGTGGATGAAAATCAGCGGGAGGCAAAATTTAGCCATAAAGATGAAATTGCAAAACCAAATTATTATAAAGTAACCTTCGAAAACGAGATCACAACAGAGATTTCGCCCTCAGAACGTGGAGCGCACCTCCGTTTCAGCTATCCAAAAGGTAAAAGGAGCTTTTTAGTGTTAGATGGATATACCAGGTTGAGCGGTGTTCAGATTTATCCGAAAGAAAATAAAATAACCGGTTGGGTAAACAATGGAGAAGGCTTTAAAAGGGGCTGGAAAAGTTATTTCGTCATCCAGTTCGATCAGCCGATCAAATCTTACGGCACCTGGGAAAACAAACGTAATACAGTAAATAAAGATTCGCTGGTAGCCGAAGGATTAGGAAAAGGTGCATTTGTGCAATTTGAATCGGGCTCAAAAGTTCAGGTGAAAACGGCTTCCTCCTACATTAGTTTAAAACAGGCCGAACTGAATTTAAAACAGGAATTAGGCAACGATAAAACAGTAGAAGATACAAAGAAAAATGCCGCTGCGGTATGGAATAAATCGCTGGGTAAGGTAGAAGTAGAAGGTGGTTCTAAAGCAGATATGGAAACTTTTTATTCGTGCTTTTTCAGGGCGAGTTTGTTTTCCAGAAAATTTTATGAAATTAATGAAGCCGGCAAACCTTATTATTTTAGTCCTTACGATGGTAAAGTACACAACGGTTATATGTTTACCGATACCGGTTTCTGGGATACTTTCCGTGCACAGTTTCCATTAAATACTTTGCTACAGCCCGAAATGCATGGTCGATACATGCAAGCCATGCTCGATGCTTATGAACAATGTGGATGGTTGCCTTCGTGGTCTTTCCCTAGCGAAGCTGGAAGTATGATCGGTAACCATGCCATTTCTTTATTGGCTGATGCCTGGGCAAAAGGGATCAGAACCTTTGATCCTAAGAAGGCATTGGATGCTTATTACCATGAAGCAATGAATAAGGGGCCTTGGGGGCCAGCAAACGGAAGAGATGGCGTTACAGAATATAACCAGTTAGGCTACGTTCCATATCCGAAATATAGAGAGGCTACCGCAAAAACTTTAGAATATGCCTACGATGATTACTGTGCATACCAATTGGCCAAAATGACCGGTGATAAACATTACATGGAGCTTTTCGAAAAGCCGATGTACAATTATAAAAATGTTTATGATGCTTCAACCAAGTTTATGAGGGGCAAAAATGCAGAAGGCAAGTGGACGCCAAATTTCGACCCGACAGAGTGGGGCGGTCCTTTTACCGAAGGCAATGCCTGGCACTGGCAATGGTCGGTTTTTCAGGATACAAAGGGCCTGATTAATTTAATGGGAGGGAACGACCTTTTTACAGCAAAATTGGATTCTGTATTTACCGAACCCAATAAAGTAAATGTAGGCTCGTATGGTGGTATGATTCACGAAATGACTGAAATGGTGATGGCCAATATGGGTCAATATGCCCATGGAAACCAACCCATACAGCACATGGTGTATCTGTATAATTATGCCAATCAACCCTGGAAAGCTCAATTTCATGCCCGTGAGGTGATGCACAAACTTTATGATGCTACCGAAAACGGTTATCCGGGTGATGAAGATCAGGGGCAAACTTCTTCCTGGTATGTTTTAAGTGCTTTGGGGTTTTATAGTGTTACTCCAGGTTCAGGAGAGTATGTTTTAGGAAGTCCGGTATTTAAAAAAACGACCATCAATTTAGAAAATGGTAAAAAATTCGTGATAGAGGCACCCGCAAATGATCAATCTCACGTTTATATAGAAAATGCAACACTGAACGGCAAAAACTTCACAAAAAATTTCATCAACCACAGTGATATTTTAAAAGGTGGCGTGTTAAAATTGGAAATGAATGTTAAACCTTCGTTAAAAAGAGGGTTATTGGAAGAAGATAAGCCATTTTCGCTCAGTAAATAGATATTGAATCGCTACTTTTGGCGAATTAATATAGGATAGTAGAATAAATAACAGAAATATATATAGAATGGAAAAGCCTGTTGCATTAGGTGTAGATATTGGCGGCTCGCACATTACAGCCGCATTGGTGGATTTAGAAACAAGAACTTTGGTGAAGGATTCCATCAAGCGTAGCCCTGTGAACTCGCGAGAATAAAGAAGTGATTTTATCAGCATGGTGTGAAATCATCAGCAAGGCTTTTAAAAACGTTAAAAACGGATCGAGAAATGTTGGAATTGCAATGCCTGGGCCATTTAATTATGACGAGGGCATTTCGCTGATTAAAGATCAGGATAAATTTAAGTCACTTTACCAGGTAAATGTTAAAGAAGAATTGGCCAAACGTTTGGCAATTCCTACCGATAACATTCATTTTATAAATGATGCCGCAGGCTTTCTTCAGGGCGAGGTTTTTGCCGGGGCCGCAAAAGGCAATGCCAGTGTATTGGGTTTAACGCTTGGCACGGGCCTGGGATCATCACTTTGTTTAAATTATAAAGCATTTGATGCAGACCTCTGGAATTCTGAATTTTTAGACGGAATTGCAGAAGACTACCTCTCTACACGCTGGTTCGTAAAACGTTTTAAGCAATTAAGCGGAAAAGAAGTTGACGGCGTTAAGGAATTGGTAGAAATTGTAGAAACCGACCATTTTGCAACCATGGTTTTTATGGAGTTTGGCTACAACCTTGCGCAGTTTTTAATCCCGATTATTAAAAAACATAAAATTGATACCGTTATTGTTGGTGGTAATATTGCCCAATCATTCAATGCATTCGCTCCAGAATTAATTGCTACCCTAAAGGGAAATGGTATTGATACCGAAATTAAAATTTCAGAACTTAAAGAGCACGCAGCACTTATAGGTGCAGCCAGCTGTTGCGATTTAAGTTTAACATAACCTCATATTACTGCAGGATGCTTATTCTGCAGTAAATTTCTTCCCATACAATACGGCGGTATTATTGCCCGTTTCTCTTCTGGATTACCTTAATTGGTGCGTATTTCGAGCGTGAGTTACTAAAAAAAATAAAATAAATTTTTCATCTGCAAGAATATGCTTATCATTGCTTAATAAAACGTTTTAGTGTAGCTATTAATCAGGTTTATTTAGGCGTTTTATATTTTCATATAGATCCTAAACACACCAATAAACCACAATGAAAAAATTTTTAATCATAGCATTACTGTTAGGGCCACTAAGTGTACTTGCTCAGGAAAGAGGTTATCGGTTAACCATCAGCGATGAAAATAATGTTGTTGATGCAAAAACCAAAGTTAAACTGGATACAGCCTTTAATCATGTTTACCCAAAATTTGCCATGGCAGACGGCTACCGGACCAAGAGAAAAGCCGAACTAACTTTTGCCAACAGTGAAACGCCTACCATTAAGGCTAAAGCAGGAGAAATTAAGGTAAACAGCGAATGGGTTAAAAACAAATCTCAAAAGAAAATTGAAAAAGAATTGTTTACAGCACTTTCCAAAAACTGGGTTTCTTACAGCAAAGAAAAACATAAAGGCTATACCTTAACTTTTATCAGCAAAGATCCAAATTTAGATCCTGCGGTGAGGAAAAACCTCATTTCTACCTATTTCGAAATTTACCCAACTTTGGTTAAAACCTTTAACGAAAAATCTACTCACGATGTATTATTTGTGGTAGATACTGCCTACAAAGCGGTTGCCGAAGCTAGCGGAAACAGAATTCTTTTTAGCGCGGGTTATATGAAAGCACATCCAACCGATATTGATGTGGTAACACACGAAACCATGCACATTGTACAAGGGTATGGATATAGCGCTGGCCCGGTGTGGTTAACCGAAGGCATTGCAGATTATGTACGTTATAAATACGGTGTAGATAATGTGGGTTCTAAATGGAGCCTGCCAGCCTACACCGAAAAGCAAAATTATACCAATAGTTATAGAATTACCGCCCGCTTTTTTGCCTGGTTAGAACAAAATGTAAAACCCGGATTAATTGCCACCTTAGATCAGCAGTTGAAGGCACATCAGTATACTGAACAATCGTGGACAGCTTTAACTGGAAAAACACTAGATCAGCTTTGGGCCGATTATGGCAAAGAACCCCAAAAAGTAACCCTTTCCTACAGCAGTAAGAAATCATAAAAAGAAATTTATAGAGAAGTCAAGTTTTACAAGCGATGTGCCCAGGCAAACTTGAATTCTCTTTGGATACATACCAAAAAGAAATTTATCTAGACAGGTTTAGCTTCGCTGAACACTCCGTTGAACCCGCTAGCTTTCGGGTCTGCTCAAAATTACGACCGCTGTTTTGTAAAAATAACCATCACTAAAGTAAAATTTTTGAATATTTACTAAAACGTTTTACATATTATATTTATTTTGCAGAACTAAATACGCTAACCAAAGTAATAATATCCCTAATAAATGAAAAAAATATTTATTCTTACCATTTTCGCAGCCCTTGTTTCTACTTTTTCCATACAGTTAAAAGCACAGGAAATTACCAAAAAAAACGGTTATACGCTTTCTTTCGAGAGTAATTTTGCAGCACTTGATCCTCAACTGAAAAAACGTTTGATCAAAACTTTCTTCGAAGTTTATCCTAAACTGGCTAAAGAATACAATCCATCAACCGTTAAAGAGGTAAAGTTTTTTGTTGATACCGCTTACGATGGTGTTGCCGCAACTGCCGATGGCAAAGTAACCTTCAGTTCGATGTGGATGATAAAGCATCCTGAAGATATTGATGTGGTTACCCACGAAGTGATGCACATTGTACAGGATTACGGAAGGAGTGTTGGCCCGGGTTGGTTAACAGAAGGTATTGCAGATTATGCACGTTACAAATTCGGTGTAGATAATGAAGGTGCCAAATGGTCGCTGCCAGCATTAAAGCCAGATCATTCTTATAAAAACAGCTACCGCATTACCGCTGCATTTTTTGCCTGGATGGAGAAAAATGTAAAGCCAGGTACCATTAAAGCTGTAGATGCCGCATTAAGAGATCATACCTACACCAAAAATATCTGGGAAAAATTAACAGGTAAAGATTTGGATGCACTATGGGCAGATTACGTTAAAAATTCTGAAGTTTAAAAAATAATTCCAAGCATATAAAAAAACACAAACACAACAAATGAAAAAATTACTTATCGCCTTATTGAGTGTTGCGGCATCAACCAGCTTTGCGCAAACAATAGGGAAAATTACAGATCCTGTTGATTGGATAAACCCATTAATGGGAACAGCATCCAAACAGGATTTATCAAACGGGAATACCTATCCGGCAATCGGTTTACCATGGGGAATGAACATGTGGTCGCCACAAACCGGTAAAAACGGCGATGGATGGGCTTATGTTTACGATGCAGATAAAATCAGAGGTTTTAAACAAACCCACCAACCATCACCATGGATGAACGATTACGGTGCTTTCTCTATCATGCCTGTAACGGGTAAGCTTAGGTTTACTGATGATGATCGCGCAAGCTGGTTCAGCCACAAAGCTGAAATTTCTAAACCATATTATTATAGCGTTTATTTAGCAGATGCTGATGTAACCACCGAAATTACCCCTACAGAAAGAGCAGCTCAATTTAGGTTTACTTTTCCTAAAACAGATAGTTCTTATGTAGTTGTAGATGCCCAAAACAAGGGTTCGTATATTAAAATCATTCCGGCAGAAAGAAAAATCATTGGTTATACTACAAAATATGCCCGTGGTCCGCTGCCTAAAAACTTCAAAAACTATTTTGTAATCTATTTTAATAAAGATTTTAAACTGGCTAAAACCTGGGATGATAAAAAATTAAATGATAAAGATTTAGAGTTAACAGTAGATCATGCAGGTGCAGTAATCGGTTTTGCCACTCAAAAAGGCGAGCAGGTAATTGCAAAAGTTGCCTCTTCGTTTATCAGTTTTGAGCAAGCCGATTTAAACTTGAAAAGAGAGTTGGCCAATGATGGTTTCGATGCTACAAAAGCAAAAGGCCGCGCAACATGGAACAAAACTTTAAGCAAAATCAGCGTAGAAGGTGGTACAATCGATCAAACACGTACTTTCTATTCGGCGATGTACCGCACATTGTTCTTCCCAAATAAATTATACGAAGTTGATGCACAGAACCAGATTGTACACTGGAGCCCATATAACGGTCAGGTATTACCAGGCTATATGTTCGCTGGTACCGGTTTCTGGGATACTTTTAGGGCTTTATATCCTTTCTTAAACCTGGTTTATCCTTCAATCAACAAAGAAATGCAGCAAGGGTTAATCAACGATTATAAAGAAGGTGGTTGGTTGCCAGAGTGGAGCAGCCCAGGTTATGCCAATATTATGGTGGGTAACAACTCAGCTTCAGTTGTTTCTGATGCCTACATTAAAGGTATGCGAGGTTATGATATCGAAACTTTATGGTCTGCTTTAAAACATGGTGCCAACAACGAAGGCCCGATGGAAGCGGTGGGCCGTGATGGGGTTAAATATTACAACGAACTGGGTTATGTGCCTTTTGATGTTAAAAAGAACGAAAATGCAGCTAAAACCTTAGAATATTCTTATGATGACTTCACCATTTATCAATTGGGAAGAGCTTTAGGCAAACCGGCATCAGAAATTGATATTTACAAGAAAAGAGCCATGAATTATAAAAATCTTTTCGATCCGGCTTCTGGTTTAATGCGTGGTAAAAATCAGGATGGAACTTTCCAAAGTCCGTTCAGTCCATTTAAATGGGGTGGTGCATTTACTGAAGGTAACAGCTGGCACTATACCTGGTCGGTTTTTCAGGATATTGATGGTTTAGCCAAATTAATGGGCGGCCACAGTAAATTTGTAACTAAATTGGATTCAGTTTTCTCTATGCCTCCGGTATTTGATGAAAGTGCTTATGGTGGCGTAATTCATGAGATTCGTGAAATGCAAATTGCAAACATGGGTCAGTACGCTCATGGTAACCAACCGATTCAACACATGATTTACCTTTATAATTATGGTGGTGCACCTTATAAAACACAATATTGGGTGAGAGAAACCATGAACAGGATGTACAAAGCCACTCCTGATGGTTATTGTGGTGACGAAGATAACGGACAAACTTCTGCATGGTATGTATTTTCGGCCATGGGTTTTTACCCGGTAACACCAGCTGTAGATCAATATGTTTTAGGCGCACCTTTATTTAAAAAGGTAACAGTAACTTTAGAAAACGGTAAAACTGTTGTCATAAATGCTGCTGCAAATAGCGATAATAACCGTTATGTACAATCGTTGCAAATGAATGGTAAGCCTTATTCTAAAAACTGGATTAGCCATAGTGGTTTACAAAAAGGTGCCGTGCTCAATTTCAATATGACTGCCACGCCTAACAAAACCAGAGGTTCAAATCCTGCTGATTTCCCTTATTCATTATCAACAGAAAAATAGAAAAAGATTAAGACTGTATCATAAAATAAAATTGTCATAAAGAGCGGATAAGCACTGTGCATGATTAATTGGAATTCAACTTTATGATACAGTCTCATTTTAAAATAACAATTGGTTCTTAATTAAGGCCAAACTAAAACCAAATATATGAACATCAACGTCTCGAAGACGGGTTTTACAGCCATTGTCTGGCTATGCGGAACCCTGCTGGCATTTGGCCAGCGTATTGATCTCAAAGATCTATCAGCCTTCAAAAATCCTTCAAATTCATGGTCATTAGCACAAAATGTTGTTACTGATCTTAATGCCGAAAATGTTTTAAAAACTACCAAAGGTGAAGGTATTCTCGTTAATCAATCTACAGCGAAAAAAGCCGGAGCAGATTTATACACGGTTAATGAGTATGGTGATGTAGCAGTAGAACTGGATTATTTAACTGCAAAAGGAACAAATTCAGGAATTTACCTTCAAGGCAATTATGAAATTCAGATTGATGATGCATGGGGATTAAAAAATGCAACATCATCAAATAACGGTGGCATTTACCAGCGTTGGGATGACAGCAAACCAGAAGCAGAAAAGGGATTTGGAGGCATTGCACCACGTCAGAATGCCAGTAAAGCACCAGGTTTATGGCAACACATTAAAATCATTTTCCAGGCACCAAAATTTGATGCTTCCGGAACAAAAACCCAGAATGCTAAAATCATCAGTGTAGAATTAAATGGTGTGCTTATTCACGAAAATGTTGAACTATTCGGCGCAACAAGAGGAGCAGCCGGTGCTGAAAAAGCAAAAGGCCCTTTGCGTTTGCAGGGCGATCACGGTTCGGTAGCATTCAGAAATATCGAAATTAAAGAACTATCAGAAATTCCTAAAGCAAATCAAAACGGGGGTGCAGATCCAATCTATATCGAGGCGGCAAGCAACAATATGATTAGAAGCTTTGTTGATGTGGCACCACGCGTACGTTCGGTACATGCCATATCGGTAGGTGGACCAGAAAAAACTGCTTATAGCTATGATTTAGATAATGGAACCCTATTGCAAGGATGGCATGGCGATTTTATAGATGCTACACCAATGTGGGATGGCCGTGGAAACGGAACTTCGCGTGCTTTGGGCAGTGTAACCCGTTTTACCCAAAAACCTATCCTGGCCATTGCAAAATTAACAAACGATCAGGCTAAATGGGTTGCTGATACCGCAGGTACTGGTTTCAGAACCAAAGGTTATGTAATGGATAAACAAGACCGCCCGGAATTTAAGTATATCATCAATGGAACAAATGTTACCGATGCCGTTAAGGTAATGGAAAATGGACAAGGTTTAACAAGAGAAGTTACAGTGGATAAACCATCAAAAGATTTATATTTCCTATTGGCAACTGCTTCAAATATCGAAGAGGTAACAAAAGGTTTATACCTGATTGATGATAAATCTTATTACATCCAATTAGCTGATGGATCTGCAAAGCCGGTAATCAGAGATGTTGATGGTAAAAAAGAGATTATTGTAGCTATTGGAAGCAAGTTAAATTATACCATTTTGTTTTAATTGGAATCACAATGAGAAATACATTTAAAAAATTAGCAATACTGGCATTAAGTTTTAGCTTTACCACAGTTTTTGCACAGGAAACACCGAAAGAAGAAGATTTTTTCAAAATAAATAAAGTACGCGTACCCGAAGGCCCTATTTTAGAAGTTGGTGGCTTAATAACCCTTCCAAATGGAGATTTAGGAATATCTACCCGTAGGGGCGATGTTTACATTGTAGAAAACCCAACCAGTGCAAAGCCCTATTGGCGCAGGTTTGCTTACGGTTTACACGAAATTTTGGGTATAGCCTATAAAAACGGTGCAATCTATGTAGCACAGCGGGGCGAATTAACTAAACTGGTTGATAAAGATCAGGATGGCAAAGCCGATGTGTACGAAACCGTTTATGCATGGCCTTTAAGCGGTCACTACCACGAATATAGTTTTGGCCCCAAATTAATGCCTGACGGTACTTTTATGGTTACCGCAAATGTTGCTTTTGGCGATGAAGAATGGTGGCGCGCCGAAAGTCGTGTGCCGATGCGTGGCTGGGCAATGAATATTACCGAAGATGGAAAAATGAGCCCTTATGCTGCAGGTTTCCGCTCGCCGGCAGGAATTGGAAGTATTGATGGCAAATTTTATTATACCGAAAACCAGGGCGACTGGGTTGGTTCAGGTGGTTTATGGAAAGTAAATAAGGGCGATTTTATGGGTCACCCGGCTAGTTTAAGGTGGACTAACCTTCCAAATTCTCCAGTTAAACTACAGTCAGATTTCTTTTACTCGCAAATAGATGAGCGAAGAACCAAAAACGAAGAAGGAAGATACATCAAACCAGAAAATAGGGTAAACGAGAAATTCAAAACCTTATTCGAAATGAAAAAAGTGTTTCCTGAGCTGCGTTTACCTTCAGTTTGGTTGCCTTATGGTATTTTGGGTATCTCATCTGCCGAACCTGTTAAAATTCCTGAAAATACATTTGGTCCATTTGCAGGTCAGATTTTAGTTGGCGATCAGGGAATGAGTATCATTTCAAGAATTTTTATGGAAACCGTAAAAGGTGAAGAGCAAGGTGCAGCCTTTCTTTTCCGCAAAGGTTTCCGTTCAGGAGTATTGCGATTGGAATGGGGTACTGACGGATCTTTATTTGTTGGAGAAACCAATCGTGGTTCGGGGATCTGCAGGCGACGCAAACGAAGGTTTAGAAAGATTGGTTTACAACAATAAAACACCTTTCGAAATGAAAGCCGTAAGGGCAATGCCTGATGGTTTTGAAGTGGAATTTACCATGCCTGTCGATCGTAAATCGGCTGAAGATTTAGCATCTTACAATGTTGAAAGTTTCATTTATAAATACCATCCAGTTTATGGTTCACCTCCTGTTAATACGGAGAAATTAAAAATTTCTGGTGTTAAAGTTTCAGCAGATGGCTTAAAAGCCAGAATTATTGTTGCTAATCTCCGTCAATATTATATTCATACCTTAACATTGGATGGAATCAGATCGCAAAACGGTTTTTACTCATTGATTCATCCTGTAGCTTATTACACACTGAACCAGATTCCGGATGGAAATAAACTATCTGCCAGCGAGGTAAGTACTAAAAATTCGGCAACTCCAGCTGCGCCTGCAAAGAAAACCGCTGTGCCTAAAGGAACATTACGTAAAGCCCCGGAAGCAAAAGGACCAGCAGGAACCGAAGCAAAACCTACTACTGCTACTACTACTTCAACAAAGGCACCAACTTATAAAGAGGTAGAAGGTTTGCTCGCTAAAAATACCTGTTTAGCCTGCCACAATCCAACCAAAAGACAGATTGGCCCGCCTTTCGCAGAAATTGCAAAACGCAAATATTCACCTGAAAAAATATTTCAGTTAATTCATAACCCACAACCGCAAAACTGGCCGGGTTACTCAACCGAAATGCCGCCAATGCCTCAGGTAACCAAAGCAGAAGCGTTGAAAATTGCAGGATGGATAAATTCCTTAAATAAATAAGTTAGATTAGTTGTTAATGAACGGTTGGTAGAAATGCCAGCCGTTTTTTATTTTTATAAGAAAAAATTAAGAGCATTATACGGTTATTAAAGCTGTTCTTCAGGTTTCACGCTATCAATTAGTGCATCACCTACCGGATATAAATCAGAACTTAAAAAAGAAATGGGGATTCCACAAGTGCAGAATCCCCATCATCTAAATTAACGCTCTCATATACATAAACGCTATATAATTGATTTATTGCATCAGATGTAATTTTTTTTTCGTTTTTGGATATTTACCATTTAAACCTACTTTTACTTTATGGCTACGATAAATCAAACCGAACAGAATGCAGAAAAACTGGCGGCTGCAATGGCTGCAGTAAAATTTGTTAAAGATGGCGATGTTGTAGGGTTGGGTACAGGATCTACCACAACTTTTGCCATTAAAGAATTGGGTAAGCGCGTAAAAGATGGGCTAAAAATTACTGCTGCGGCAAGTTCAATCCGGACGGAAGAATTGGCCAGATCTTTGGGCATCCAAATTTTAGATCTTGGAAGTATAAGCGAAATTGATATCAGTATCGACGGGGCAGATGAATTTACAGAGACCCTCGATCTGATTAAAGGTGGTGGTGGAGCATTATTTAGAGAGAAAATAATCGCATCCTTAAGTAAAAATGCCATTGTCATTACCGATGCCTCTAAAAAAGTTAAAAAACTGGGTGCTTTTACTGTTCCGGTTGAAGTTATTCCCTTGGCTTATCAATATGTATCAGACCAAATCAATAAACTTGGCGGCAAAGCAATATTAAGATTGGCAGGGGAGAAGCATTATATTACCGATAACGGAAACCTGATTATCGATGCAGACTTTGGCTTAATTGCCGATCCTCAAAAGCTATCATTCGATCTCAATCAGATTAATGGAGTGCTCGCCCATGGCCTTTTCGTAAATATTACCTCAAAGGTGATTATGAGCGAAGGAAAAGATATTATCATTTTTGAATAGTAGTTGGTTGATTCGTCATTTGGTCATTAGTTTGTTTATCACTGGTTCATATCCAACGTTATTGCGAACTGAAGGGTTAAGGTAGCGGGCAGTGTGAAGCAATCTTTTAATGGTTTACTTGTCATTAATTTATCGGTTGTTTAATTTTAAACGAATAGTCGACTTCGAAGTAATCCAGAATTTCACCGATAAAATTCAATTTTTAAAAACACCTAAATTTTTTTACCGACGGTTTTATTTCACTCACCGATAAAACCTCCCAACTAAGAGAAAAGCCATTCCCCGGCGTTGGTTTCTGTGCTACATTTGATTCATAAAACAAAACGGTCATGGAAAATTTCATCAAAAAAAATCACGCAGATAAACAATTCGGTTTAGGTATTTTAATCATCACAATCGGTTCAGTATTCTTACTAAGAAACTCAGGTATCGATGTTCCACATTGGATTTTAAAATGGCATACCATCATGTTAGGTGTAGGTTTGTGGATGGGTTACCGTAAAAACTTTCAGGGCAGCAGCTGGTTGGCCTTAACAATAATTGGTGGTTTATTTACCATAAAAGCGATCAGTATTTTCGATTTCGATTTATCACGGATCAGTACAGCTTTGATGCTAATCGGCTTAGGATTATATGTAATTCTTAAACCTAAAAAGGTTCAAAATTTCGATCCTTATTTTGAAAAAAAACCAGTTGACTTTACTGAAAAAGAAAGCTAAAATTCTTAACTCCATCATATATTTTAAAAAAGGGACATTTTTGAACAATGTCCCTTTTTTTGTGCTCAATAGCAGCAGGCTTAGATGGCGATGCAATATGCATTTTCCCTTATAAAAAAGAAACGGGGATTCCACCCTTAGGCAGTATCCCCGTCATCTAAATTAACGCTCTCACATACATAAACGCTGTAAATAGAATATATTGTGTTCAGCTAAATTTTTTTTGATTTTTTTTCTGCAGATACAATTAAACCTGCAATACCGGTACTGCTTTATGGTATTTATTGCGGTACTCAATCGGTGTTAAACCTGTTATTTTTTTAAAAACATCCCTAAACGATTTGGTATCAGTATAACCTACATCGAACATTACTTCTGTTATATTCTTTCTGCTCGATTCAAAGCTCCGTTTTGCAGCTTCAATTTTTACCCTTTGGATATATTCGATTACAGTATTTTTGGTGGCACTTTTAAATCTTCGTTCAAAACTCCTTCTTCCCAAAGCCAGCATATCTGCCAATTGATCTACAGTGATCCGATCCTGATAATTGCCATCAATAAATTCCTGTGCTTTTTTAATTTTTGCATCCTCATGGCCTTTTTGCCCCTGGAACATCATAAAAGCCAGCTGGCTCTCGCGATCGATATCAATAGCGAAATATTTGGCCGCTAAAATGGCCGTGTCCCTGTCTGTATATTTTTCTACAAGGTATAAAAGTAAATTCCAGTACGAATTGGCCCCACCGCTGGAGTATAAACCCTGAGCATCAGTAATAATACTACCATCAACAAGCGTTACATCCGGAAACATTTCTCTAAACTGGTTGGCAAATAACCAGTGTGTAGAGCATTTGCGGCCATCTAATAAACCCGTTGCAGCCAGTAAAAAAGCACCCATACAAAGTGAAGCTACTTCTGCACCTTTAGCATGTTGTTTTATAATCCACGGCAACAAATCCTGATTCGCTTCCATGGCATAACCGATATTACCACTAATGGCCGGTACAAAAATTAAATCCGTTTGATCCACCTCGTGCAGTAGCTTATCTACATGTACCGAGAAAAGGCTGTTATTTAACCTCACCTCTTTAGTCATCCCAACAAGCTCTACTTTAAACAGTGGCAACTTGCCCGAAGCCTGTAAGAACTCGTTAACAGCGGTAAATAAATAGCGTGGATCTGCAATGGCTTCGATCACGGCAGTCTCTGGAATTAAGATAGATACATGTTTCATAATCCAAATATAACGAGCCTGTTTGTCGTAAACAACCCCCGCAATTGTCGTTTCTCCATATTCAGCCTGTTAATTTCTGCACGTATGTTTGCATTGTAGCACTAGTGGCTTAGCAACATAAAAATAGAATCAATGACTTGTATAAACTCATATCTTACATTTAATGGCAACTGTAGGGAAGCAATGACTTTTTATCAGCATTGCCTGGGAGGAGAACTAAGTTTCGAAACCATTGGTGAATCGGAGCATGCCGATAAAATGCCCAACCATATGAAAAGAAGCATTATGCATGCTGTTTTAGCAAAAGATGAGCTCGTAATTATGGCTACTGATATGGTTGAAGAACGTGGCTTAATAAAGGGAAATGCTATTGCGATGATGCTCAGTTGCAGTTCAGAAGAAGAAGCCCGGTCTTTTTACCATAAACTTTCAACAGGTGGGCAGCCATCACACCCTCTAGAAGTAACATTTTGGGGCGCATTATTCGGCGATTTAACAGATCGGTTCGGAAACACATGGTTAATTAATTACGATAATAATAAATACACATGAAAAAGTTAAACACCTGGTATTGGATTGCCACAATTATTTTTGCACTAATGATGATAATGGATGGTGTTGGTGGAATAACGCAGCAGGAAGCCGGTAAAGAAGTGCTTAAACACCTTGGCTACCCGATGTACCTGCTGATCATTGTTGGCATTGCCAAATTGCTTGGTGCAGCCTCTATTCTTCAAAACAAATTTGTAGCCATTAAAGAATGGGCTTATGCAGGTTTTGCCATTAATTTTATCGGGGCTTTTGCATCCAGAGCGTTTGTGGGTGATGAAATATCATTGCTGATTCCGCCTATTGTTGCGCTGGTTATTATGTTTATTCCTTATGTTTTGTGGAAGAAATTAGAACCAAATGTTAAAATAAGTTAAAAAGAAACGGAGGGTTTAGTTAAGGACTTTTGAGAACCAAATATTGTTAACTTTGGGTATTGTAAACAACCAAACACAATGATGTGAACTGTTGAATTTAAGCCGCAATAAAAGGTAAATCGACAATTTTACTACCAAAAAAAACAAGAACCCGGATGAAAAAGAGCCTTTTATTCATAATCGCTTTATTATTTACTACAACAGCATTTTCTCAAAATGTAATCCAGTTATTTAATGGAGCAAACGATTTTTTTAAACTGTTGCAGGAAGAGAAATTTAAAGATGCCCATGCATTTTTTGATGATACCTTAAAAACCAAATTAACAGAAGAAAGCTTAAAGAAACTATGGGGCGACATAGGAAACAAATATGGCAAAGCCGAATCTTTAGATGCAATTCAGAAGCTAAGGCTCAGGGCGAATTTTTTGCGGTAACCGTTGAAGGTAAATTTGCAAAGGGCGATCAGAATTTTATTTTAGGCTTTAATAAAATGCAAAAGATCGTTGGCATCTTTCTGGCACCGCCGAAAAGAACTGCCGTATATTTAAAACCGACTTATGTAGATACCAGTTTGTATAAAGAAAAATCGGTATATATAGGTCCTGCTGGAAAACAATTAGCAGCAATTATTACCACGCCAAAAAATGTTAAAAATTTCCCAATAGTTGTTTTTGTACACGGCTCCGGTCCTGGAGATATGGATGAAACCGTTGGTCCGAATAAACCTTTCAAAGATTTAGCAGGAGGCTTGGCATCAAAAAGAATAGCTTCCGTCCGTTATGTAAAAAGGACATTAATTTATCCAAACGAATTTACAAACGCTTATACCGTAAAAGAAGAAGTATTAGACGATGCAACCGCTGCTATTGCCATAGCAAGAACAACAGTTGGTGCAGATCCAAAAAATATATATGTATTTGGCCATAGTTTAGGAGGAATGCTGGCACCTAAAATGGCAACACTTACGCCAGATTTAGCTGGAATTATTTTAGCAGCTGCGCCGGCAAGAAAATTAACCGACATTATTATCGATCAGAATAAATACATGTTCGATTTAGCCAACGATACCACCGCGGCAGGTAAAAAACAACTTACGGATGCCTTAACAGAAATCGATAAAAGTAAAATAACGCAATTGGGAACAACAATAAAGCCTGATTCTTCTATTTTGGGTTTGCCTGCAAAATACTGGACAGATTTAAATACTTATAACCAGGTTGCAGTGGCAAAAAGCCTGTCGAAACAAAGAATTTATGTTTTACAAGGAGGGAATGATTTCCAGGTGAGCAAAACCGATTTTGATTTATGGAATGCAGCTTTAGAGAAAAAGAAAAATGTTCGTTTAAAGTTTTATCCTGATTTGAATCACCTTTTGAGTTCGCAAACAGGAAAAGGCACAATGGCCCAATACCAGGCCGCTGTAAGTGTATCAGAACCATTGGTTAATGATATTGCCCTATGGATTAAAGGTAAATAACAATATTTTAATATCCTTAATAGGTAAAAGCTCCGACTAATAATCGGAGCTTTTTTTGCTTTAAAATGCTATTATATTCCGCTATTGCTAATGAATAAAAACAATTCAAAAAATATGCGGTTTAAAATTATAGGATACATTTTAGAAATAGTTATGGCGGCAAAGAATAAAATCACTTTAAAAGGAATATGGGGCGTTTTAAAAGCGTCTTTTACAGGATTTAATGATCATAAGGTTACTAAACTTAGTGGTTCTTTGGCTTACTACACCGTATTTTCTATGGCACCGCTATTGGTGGTGATTATTTCTTTGTGTGGGATATTTCTAGGTCGTGAGATTGCCGAAGGCCAGGTTTACGCACAGCTTGAAGGTTTTTTAGGTAGAGAATCGGCTGTTTCTTTACAACAGTTGATTAAAAATGCCTACCTGGATGGTAAAAGTACTATCGCTTTAATTATCGGTATAATCACTTTGTTGATTGGCGCAACTACAATTTTTGGTGATGTTCAGGATTCCATTAATACCATTTGGGGCTTAAAACCGAAACCCAAAAGGGGATGGGTAAAGATGCTGCAAAACCGCTTTTTATCATTTTCGGTAATTATTAGCTTGGGCTTTGTGTTGTTGGTTTCATTAGGTGTTACCGCTTTGCTAGATGCCTTTAGCGATCGCCTGCAGGCAAGATTTGCAGAAGTATCTGTAGTTGTATTTTATATTATTAACCAGGTGGTTACGCTTGCTGTTATTTCTTTAATATTTGGGGTAATTTTTAAAGTTTTGCCCGATGCTATTATTAAATGGCGCGATGTATTAGCCGGAGCCGTAGTAACCGCAATTCTATTTATGATCGGTAAATTTGCCATCTCATTATATATTGGGCAAAGTAATGTTGGCGGTACCTATGGTGCAACTGGCTCATTAATTGTAATCCTGCTGTGGACTTATTATTCTTCGATCATTTTATATTTCGGGGCCGAATTTACCAAGGCCTATGCGGTTGCCTTCGGATCGGAAATTTATCCGTCACATTATGCAGTTACCACTAAAGAAATTGAAGTAGAAACCGAGGGTAAATCTATTCAGGATAATCATCCAGAAATTAAAGAAGAAGTTAAAAAGGCTTAAAGTTATTCTCCCCAGGCCGTAACAATCAATCTTCTCTGTCCGCCGCGATTGCGGTGTTCGCATAAGTAAATGCCTTGCCAGGTACCGAGTGCTAATCTTCCATTTCTAATCGGAATGGTTACTGAGTTACCCAAAAGTGCTGATTTTAAATGCGCGGGCATATCGTCCGATCCTTCGTAATCGTGTTCATAATTAGGATCGTTCTCCTTAACGGTTTTATTAAAGAACATTTCAAAATCTGTCCGAACCGTAGGATCAGCATTTTCATTGATGGTAAGTGAAGCAGAAGTATGCTGAATAAAAACCTGACAAATGCCAATATTTATCTCATCCAATTGGGGTAAAGCATCTTCAATCTCCTCCGTAATAATGTGGAAACCCCTTCTACGTTCTCTAAGCGATAAGGTTTGTTGGTATATTTTCATTTGACTTTGTACTATTTAGCGTTTCGTCATTTCGACTGTTGCATAGCGAAATGGAGAGATCTATGGAATATGATTTATATATCTCTAAGGAGATAACAACTGATCTACCTCAAAAACTCCACATTCCAGATTTTTTCTGCTTTTCTGCCAATTAACCAAAAAGAAGCAGCCAGCACTGAAAAAAATAATGCTTTATGCCAGCTATCCCAAAAATATTCGAAATAACGTGTATAAAGATTGATAAAGAGAAAGGTAATTCCGAATTCACGGGCGATATCATCGTGATATTTTAAACCAAAAAGAGTACTTGCAAGGCAAATGACGGCGGAAATTAAAGCCCAATAAAATAAGCTTAATTGCCTAACCGTATACCATTCTTCTAAACTGGCGAAATTACCAAATACTGATAAGGCCCAAAGTGATACGAACAAATAAACCATACCAGCTATATAGGTTACCTGAAAGAAATGCTGTGTTTTAGGAAAAGCTTTCATTATAAATGATGCAGCAGTTAATGCAGCCCCAAAAACTACAAAACGTAACGGATAATTCATGCCCAGAAAATAATAGTTCCACCGGCTTAAATAACCTGTTTCAGTACCAAACCATGCACCTAATGAGATTAACGCAAAAATCCAGATTAACCGCGAATTGAAGATATATCCTAAAGCGCCATATATAAAAACAGATATTAGAATGAGGATAGAAAAATTACCCGAGCCGTTATCTATTGCCTTCCCGAAATAGGCAATGGCATTTGCAGTAAGTAAAATGGCAGAAAAAACAATGGCTTCGTTGCTAAATTTTAAATGTGATAATTTCTTTTTGCTCCTGAAGCCAAGAATATAAAGCCATCCTGCCAAACCACCAGATACAATGGCAATTACAATGTTTGGGGTGTTATAAACTCTTTTTAAGTAGTTTAAAATTGAATTATCAATCAGTAATGATCCGAGAGCGATAAAGCCACAGGCTAAAGCTACCCAAAAGGCATACTGCGCCAGCCGGAGCCAATCGAAATTTTTGGCTTCATAACTTTTACGGAGCTTATTACCGGTTTCATCATTGATCAGGCCATCATTCTGCCACTGCTCAATCATATCATCCAGAAACTCACTTTTTTCTCTGTCAACTTTCATAGGTTAGGTTATATACGAAGATATAAAATTTGATCGTTATTGATGTATTTAGGCATTGGTAGTCAATCTCTTCATATAATTTACCTTAATTAGATTGCTTTGCCCGCTGAAAAAACTATATCATAACGATGAATACCTTTATATAACCTCTTTAATCTTCCTGTTGTTCCCTACAATCCAGATAATATCACCATTGTCGAAAACGAAATCAGATGAAGGATTCAATATCCGATCAGAACCCCGTTCAATCCCAACAATTAAGGCCTGCGCTTTTTCTCGGATCCCTGCATTTCTAATGCTTAACCCATAAACCGGCGATTCGGTATGTACGACCACCTTTTGAAGTGTCATTTCTTTATTTGGAAAATTATTTTCTTCAGCAATTGCCGGCGCATCTACTTCTAAAAGGGCTTTAACGGCAGCCAATTGATCATCAGCACCAATTAATAACAGTTTATCATTTGGATAAAGCCTTTCATCTCTTCCCGGGGTTGGAATGTTGTTCCTTCCACGTTCTATTAAAGCAATATTAACCCCGTATTTTTCCCTGATCATTAATTCAGTAAGTGTTTTTCCTACCACTTCCGATTCAGGAGAGACGGTAAGCTTCAGTTAAGTGTGTATCCCAGGGTAAAATATTCGGTTTCTGATTTTCACGTGCATTTAAGTTCAGCATGAAACGTCTTTCCAGCTTATCGTAAAATGATTGCAATTTCCGCGAGAAAATTACCATTCCGAGGATAATTAAACCTAGCGCAATTACAGCTGCAACCCAGGTGTCGAAAAATTCGTACATCAGAAATCCTACAAAGAAAATCCCTAAGGCCACCCTAAAAAACTCGATTGCAATTAATGGTCCACGCGTATATTTTTTATTTAGCCAAAGGTGAGAATAAGCTGTTCTTTGAATCCTTCTGATGGATAAGGCCCACAAAAATGGCGACATCAATATAAACGAAACCACTACACTGATGATAATTGAAGTTAAACTATTTGCAATGTTGCGTACAATAAAAGGTTGCACATAGCGGTAAGCTAAAAAGATAATTGCGATGATGATTACAGAATGGATAATGGTATTAAAAATATAGGATCTTAATAAAATTTTCCAATCGCTTAGTGTGGTAATGCCTTCTGTACTGGAGCTATATCTATCAATGCCATCAAGCCATTTTTTGGGTAAAATACGGTTTAAGTACTGGTAAAAAGGTTCAGATAATTTAATTAAATAAGGAGTGGTAAATGTTGTAATTGCTGCTGCGGCTACTGCGATAGGATAAAGGAAATCACTCGTTACTTTAAGGGTTAAACCCAAGGATGCAATGATGAAAGAAAATTCGCCGATTTGCGCCAAACTCATGCCTGATTGGACAGAAGTTTTTAATGGCTGACCGGAAAGTAATGCCCCAAGTATGGTAAAAATGATTTTTCCTAAAATAATGACCAGAGTGGCTACTAAAATTGGAACTGCATATTTAACCAACATGGAAGGATCAATCAACATGCCAACAGAAACAAAAAATACGGCTGCAAATAAATCCTTTACCGATTTTGTTAAATGTTCAATTCTTTCGGCCTGAGCAGTTTCGGCCAAAATAGATCCCATAATAAAAGCCCCAAGTGCCGGAGAAAAACCTACTTTATCAGCAAGTAAAACCATTACCAGGCATAAAGCCAATGATACAACCAGCATTGTTTCATCATTCATTAATTTTTTGGTTGCCTTAAGAAACGATGGAACCAGAAAAATTCCACCTAAAAACCAAAGTACCAGGAAAAAAGCCAGTTTTAATATGGAATATAACATTTCTGTACCTGCCGATTGCTGGCTTACGGCCAGCGTGGAAAATAGTACCAATAATAAAATGGCTACAAGATCTTCAACAATTAACACCCCGAAAACCAAGCCAGCAAACTTTTTATGTTTTAAACCAAGTTCTTCGAAAGCTTTAATCGTAATCATGGTTGATGATATTGATAATATTCCTCCTAAAAACAGGCTGTCCATATCTTTCCAGCCCATGGCTTTACCTACCAGGTAACCGGCCAGAATAATAAATAATACTTTTACAATTGCGGTAATGGAGGCAGAGCCGCCTACTTTAACCAGTTTTTTAAAACTGAATTCTAAACCAAGACTGAACAATAGGAAAATTACACCTATTTCGCCCCAAATATTAATGCTTTTTGTATCTGTAACAGACGGAAAAAATTTCAAGTGTGAGCCAACCAATAAGCCGGCAAGTATGTAACCTAAAACAAGGGGTTGTTTAATTCTTTTAAATATGAGTGTGGTAATTCCTGCTGCGGCAAGAATTAATCCTAAATCGGCTATCAAATCGGGTAAATGCATCTATAAAAAATAGGTAATATGGGTTAAATAATTTATTGCCAGGCAATATTAATAACCTGGTATTTTACTGAAAATTCCACGTGATGTGGTTCAAATAAATGAAATTACTTACCAAAAAACATGTTTTGGATAAAGCATTTTAAAATGGCACCAATAATTATGTTTTAACCTTCTTATTACAACTTTAGCTGTGATGGCTTTGTTTTTTAAAAAAAGAAACATCAAAAAAGAAAGAAGTATAAAAGCGGCGAAAGATATTTTTACAATTGAAGCGTTAATGAAATCTTTTTGCAAGCTTTCATAGTCCTGATTAAAATCTGAAATAAGTTTATTGATTTTTTTATTGGTGATGAAACTTATTTTTAAGTTTTTGGCTGGAGCATCACTTCTATTTTCCTGCGTTGCGAATGACGAAAAATTAGTGGAAATAATAAGAAGAAGGATGATGTAAATAAGCCTCATTGCTGCTAATATAACGAAAAGGAGGCTTTTTTGAAAGGGAAATGTGATTTAAAAATGCTTTTTGGCTTCTATAAGCTTTTATTGTAATCTTAGGTTTTATTATAATTTACGTCATGCTGAATTTATTTCAGCATCTATTTTTAATACAACAGACCCTGAAATAAATTCAGGGTGACGCATGTTTGAGATCTAATTTAATCCATTAAAATAAGCGAGTGTTGCTTCTTTATCTTTTTGTAATTGAACTGTCAGCGCTTCTAACCCCGTAAATTTTACATCGTGACGAAGAAATTTTAAAAAGTTCATCTTAATATCCTGGCCATAAATTTCCTGGTTGAAATCGAAAATATTTACTTCAATGTTTCTGGTCATCCCGTTAATGGTTGGGCGCTGCCCGATGTAGGCCATGCCTTTGTAAGTCCGAAATCCGGAGTCCGTAGTCTGAAGTCTGTTTGTTGATTCTGAACCTTCTTCTTTAAATTCGGCGCTCATCTCTACCGTTACTGCATAAATGCCATCACCAGGAATCAATTTGTAGGTTTCTTCCACAAATATATTGGCAGTAGGGAAACCAATTGTTCTGCCGATTTTATCGCCTTTAATTACTCTTCCGAAAATAGAAAACGGATAACCGAGGTAGTCGCTGGCTAAACCCACATCGCCTGCCAAAAGTGCCTGACGGATTTTGGTAGAACTTACTGCAACATCGTGAATATCCTGTTCCATTATTTCTTCAACCGTGAAGCCATAATGAAAACCAGCCGCTTTTAAATCGCTTAAATTACCTGACCGGTCTTTACCAAAACGGTGGTCGTAACCAATTATAATATGTTTGGTGCCAATAGTATTGACCAATATATTTTTAATATAATCTTCAGGCAACTGATTGGAAAAATCTCTTGTAAATGGTGTAATAATCAGATGATCCACACCCAAACCTTTTAAAATTTCTGCTTTTTCATTAATGGTATTGATCATTTTTAAATCCTGGTTTTCAGGATCGATAATCATCCGTGGATGCGGGAAAAAATGTTAAAATTACACTTTCTCCATGATCAGCCTTTGCCTTTTCTACAAGTTGTTTAATGATTTTTTGATGTCCGAAATGTACACCGTCGAAAGTACCAATGGTTACAATGGCATTGTCTAATTTTTTAAAATCCGAAAGGTTATTATATATCTTCAATGGTAAAATCTATTTATTTATATGGGTTTTGCATGCGGGTAGGTAGCTGGTTAGCATACAACCCGAACCTTGGCATAGCTTAAGTGCTTACCCAAATTTCTGTTGTTTATTAATGTAAGGCATGGCGTTTTACCACCCCGCCTTTTAAATCGGCAATTTGTTGTTGAATCACAAAAGCATCCGAATCAATCTGCCGGATAGCAGTTTGTAATTTGCTCATTTCCAGTTTGGTTACTACGGTGAAAATAATATCGATATCTTTCTTTTCTCCATAACCGCCTTCGCCCTTGTAAATGGTAACACCGCGCCTCATTTCGTTGATGATAAAATTTTTAATGTCTTCCTGATGTTCTGAAATAATCGTTACACCGGTATATTGTTCTATTCCGTTAACGATAAAATCGATGGTGCTCGAAGCTGACAAATAAGTTAATATAGCGTAAAGCGCAGTTTCGATGTTTAAAAAATATGCTGCGAAGGCAAAAATGATGATATTTAAAATTAGAATGATATTCCCGACAGTTAAAATACTGTTTTTACTGATGTAAAGTGCCAAAACCTCAGTACCGTCAATTACGCAGCCGCCGCGCATGGCTAAACCAATACCACCACCTAAAAACAGGCCTCCAAAAAATGCGATGAGCAATTTATCGTGTGTAATGGGCTGAAAAGGCAGTATAATTAGCGCTATGGAAAGTGTAGCGATGGCAATAGCCGTTTTAATTGCAAAACCTTTACCAATTTGCCTGTAACCCAAAATTACGAACGGAATATTAATAATGGCAATAAGATACGATAAATTCCAGCCGGTTAGGGTGCTTAATAGCAGAGAGATACCGGTTACACCACCATCAATAAAGTGGCTGGGCATTAAAAAACTTTTTAAACCGAAGCATGCCGAAGTTACACCTGCAATAATTAACAGAATTTCTTTGATAAACCTGGTTTTTCTGTTTTTAATGTGGTTCATGGTTGAGCTTCAGTTTTAACTTCTTCTTTCTTGCTACGAATATAATTAACAAGTTCTAATACCTCAAACGCATCATTAAGTAAAAAGTTTCCGCTTCGGGTGCGCGTAAGTTTGGAAAGGTACGCGCCACTGTTTAATTGTTTGCCGAAATCAGACACTAATGAACGGATGTATGTGCCTTTACTGCAAACAATTCTGAAATCAATTTCCGGCAGCTCGATCCGGGTGATCACAAATTCCGGAACACTAACAAAACGTTTACGTAATTCTACCTCTTCACCTAGGCGCGCTTTTACATATAAGCGATCAGCCGTTTACTTTAACCGCAGAGTGTGCCGGCGGATATTGTTCAATATCGCCAATAAAAGGTTTGCAAGCTGCATAAATTTCCGCTTCGGTAATGTTGCTGATGTCAAAAGTTTGATCAACCTCAGTTTCCATATCGAATGATGGGGTTGTGGCACCTAAAATCATGGTGCCTGTATATTCTTTTTCTTCAGCTTGAAAATTGTCTATTTGCTTAGTTAACTTGCCAGTGCAAATGATTAATAAGCCTGTGGCAAGGGGATCTAAAGTGCCGGCATGGCCAACCTTCAGTTTTAACGGTTTTAAAGAATTACGGATTTTGCCTACCACATCAAATGAAGTCCATTTGTATGGTTTGTTGATTAAAAGCAATTCGCCTTCAGCAAAATTGAAATCTTTAAATTTTGAATTTTCGGTACTCACAAATCTTTTTTGCGCAAAGATACGGATTCGATGTGGTTTGCTTAAGTTTTTTTACCACAGATGTATACAGATAAACACGGATGCTTATTCTCTGTTTATATCCTTTTTATCGTGGTTGAGTTGTTTCTATATCTATATAATTTGTAAGTTGTGGCCGCTTAATAACAAGATGATAATAATTAAGCCTGCTGCAATTCTGTACCATCCAAATACTTTAAAGCCATTTTTATTCAGGTAACCGATAAAACTTTTAATGGCCAATAGTGCCACAACAAAGGCAACAACGTTACCAATAATTAAGAGGTTGGTTTGATCGTGGGTTATGGTATGTCCTTCTTTGTAAAAATCGTAAAGTTTTTTGGCTGTTGCTGCAAACATGGTGGGTACGGCAAGGAAGAATGAAAACTCTGCAGCAACTTTTCTGCTTAATTTCTGACTCATACCGCCAACGATGGTCGCTCCTGAACGTGATACACCAGGTAACATGGCAATACATTGAAAAAAGCCAATTTTTAATGCAGTTAAATAACTTATATTTTCTTCTTCATTGATGGTTGGCTTATTAAACCATTTATCAACAAACAATAAAATAATGCCACCAACTAAGAGGGAAATACCAACAGCAATTGCGACTCTCCAGCAATTCGTCGATTTTTTTGCTTAAAAGTAAACCAAATACTGCTGCCGGGATAAATGCAACCAATAATTTGATATAGAAGTTTATCGATTTAAAAAATCTTTTAAAGTAAAGTACCACCACCGAAAGTATGGCCCCGAGTTGAATTACTATGGTAAAAAGTTTTACAAAAGGTTCTGATGCAATGCCCATAAAAGATGAGGCAATAATCATATGCCCGGTGCTCGATACAGGTAAAAATTCGGTTAATCCTTCAACAATGGCAAGGACAATGGCTTCGAAAGAGTTCATATTGTTTAGTTAATGGGTTAATCCCATTGTAATTTTACGTTATAGTTTTTTAATTTTTTATCTCTTGAGATTAAAGTTAAATCTTCAGAAATGGCTTGCGAAACATTTATACGATCAAAAGGATCATTGTTGAAAAACTCCTGTTTTAATAAGGTTGTAAGGTGCGTTTCGTTAATAGCGATTATTTCGATCTGATTTCGTTCAGCAAACCGGAAAAGTTCATCAAAGTCTATTTGTAAATCGAGCTTTCCAATTTGTTTTTTTATCGCGATTTCCCAAAGTGAGGCGATACTCAAGATACAGGATTCGCTAACATTAAATAGTGTTTTTTTGATAGAAGCAAGCAACTGATCATCTTTGGCTACAAACCACAAAAAAGCATGGGTATCTAGTAAATATGCCATTAAATGTAATCAGCAAACATTTCCAGCGGTTCATCAAAATCATCAGATAGTTTGATTTTACCTTTTGCATATCCGAACATTCGTGATTTTAGTTTTGGCTTATTATGATGCTTGGTTTTTAAAAATTCTACAAAATCTGCAACTTCCTGCCTAAGGTTTAGGGGAAGAGAATTTATTTCGATTTGCAAACTTGTTGTAGTCATAATAGAAATTTAAAAAAACACACTAGTTATTGCAAGCAATTATTTTTTTAAAATTGCATAAATACCGAAAGCAAAGCCTGCCAGCACCACTACAGGAGCCAATAAAGTTCTTCTAAAATCGTAGATATCGCCAGTTGTACCCATCATCAGGATAAAACCAACAGCCACGATTGCAATGCTGATCAATAATAACTGATAATTTTTTTTGGTAAAAACCAATTCATTTTTAACGTCCTTAACAATCGGACTTGTTTTTTTTTCTGCCATTATCTATAAAGATGATAAGATTTTAAACGTAAATATCTGCTCACTGCAAACCATGTACTAATGCCTGTTATAAAAATACCAACAATTAAAAGGCCTATAAACACAAAGCCAAACTCCTGGTAGTTATTTAAAATAATTATCTCCGGCACTTCTTTACGGGCATAAATTAGCGTAGCCAATAAAATGATGATGGCAATAAACGCAGCGATTAAACCATGTAAAGCAGCATACAGTAAGAAAGGACGTCGGATAAAATTTTTCGTTGCACCAACCAGCTGCATACTTTTAATTAAAAAGCGTTGCGAGTAAATTGCAAGTCTTATGGTATTGTTAATCAGCGCGATAGAAATTATAAGAAGCAATGCAGCAAAGGCTAAAATAATTAAACCAATGGTATTGATATTCTTATTAACCATATCAATTAAAGAACTTTGGTAAACCACTTCTTTAACAACCGGATTTTTAGAAATACTTGCTTTTAATGCATCAATGCTCTTATTGTTGGCATATTCTGCTTTTAAATACACATCGAAAGTAGAGGTTAGCGGGTTGTAACCTAAAAAGTTAACAAAATCTTCGCCTAAATCCTGGGTTAAATTTCTGGCAGCAAGCTCCTTATTTACATATTGTGTTTGCTTTACCGCAGGGTTCGTATTCAGCTCTTTCTGAAAAGCAAGAACATCGGCTTCTTTTGCACCTTCATCAACAATTATGTTTAAAACAATGTTTTCTTTAACGTAGTTAGACAGGTTTTTGGCATGTACAAGTACCAACCTAAGCAGCCCCAGCATCAATAAAACCAACGCAATACTAATTATAGTAGATATATAAACGGTTTTGGTTTTTTTAGATGCATCACTTACTTCGAATTCTTCCATGTATTTCATTTTTGTTTCTGCGAAAATATAAATTATACCTGATAAACACCAATTAATGATTGTTAAATGAATATAAACGAATCAGTAAAGCTTTTAGTTTGAGCATTAATTCGTTAATGAAATTCACTTTTTCTAAAATCACGGTACGAAATTTGTTAAAACGCCGTTAATTATGGATATCTTAAAACTAAATTTAACTATGAAAAGACAAATTACTATCCTTAGCCTCTTACTATTAGTCGCGTCATCAATTATTTCTTGCCAAGAAAGATGATACTTCGTTAAAAGCACAAATGTTGGGCCGATGGACGTTAAATAAGATTGTAACTACAGGTTATACTGATGATAAACTTAATGGAGCGATTACTTATGGTAAAACCACTGATTACATCGACTTCAAATCAAATAATGATGACCAAGTGGAGATCAGTTTATCAGGAAACAGGACAATTGGTGAATATGTAATCATTTATTCTGATCAGTTTAGCATGAGCATCAATGATGGATTGAATTATTGTAAAATCAATAGTATCAATGCCAATAAATTGGAATTTACTGCCAAAATTGATAAAACAAACGTTACTAAAGTATACTCTTTATCAAGATAAGAACTTAATCCCCCGATTATTTGCTTGCGCCATTGGTTTTTAATATCAATGGCGCATTTTTTTGTTTGTTCTCTCCGTACTGACGCGAAAAATACATTCTGCGCATTCCTTATAATAAAGCATAAACTGAATACGGAGCAAGAAGAGATTACCAGTGAATCATTTTTGATGGAATAAATTCACATATTATGATTTCAGTATCTAATTCGATAAAAACAATAGTGTATTTTTTTTTGTAAGATATGCACTTATAGCCCATTAGTGTTCTTTGCGGCTCTCTACAAGTTTTATATCTCTTCCTGTTGTCTCCTAATCTTTCAATAAAATCATAAACGTCATCTGCAAATTTTTCTGCGGTAGCAGGTAAACCTTCAGATTCTAAATACCACGAAACCTCCGCAATACTTTCTGCAACGGTTTGCTTAATTACTATTTTTCTGCTGACCATTTCCTGATTAAATTTTTACTATGGGCTCTTGCCTCATTAATAGAAAATGTTTTTTCAGGATGATGTTTCAAAGCTGCATTTTTTTGCAACTCTTGATAATTTTCTTCAGGAATGAGTACGTATTTCTTATTTTCGATAGTAAGATGTGTCATAACACTCATTTTTATATACGAAGATAATAAATAATTAATAAATGTTAACCTGATTTTGTTCCATTGTTAAAACACCGCATTTCAATCCTAACATCTTCTGATTCTGCATTTCTGTCGGCAAAATATTATAATGAATCTCCTTTTTAAAGCCCCTTAATTTCCGTATTTTTGCACCTTTAAAAATTTAAAACGTGCAATGGATTATCAATTCAAAGAAATAGAACAAAAGTGGCAGAAATTCTGGGCAGATCATCAAACATTTAAGGCCGAAAGTAATTCTGATAAACCAAAATATTATGTGTTAGATATGTTCCCATATCCATCAGGAGCAGGTTTACACGTTGGTCACCCACTGGGTTATATTGCATCTGATATTTTTTCTCGATACAAACGCCTTAAGGGCTTTAATGTATTGCACCCAATGGGATACGATTCATTCGGCTTACCAGCAGAGCAATACGCCATACAAACCGGTCAGCATCCGGCAATTACCACTGAAGCAAACATTGCAACCTACCGCCGCCAGTTAGATCAAATTGGTTTTTCTTTCGATTGGAGCAGGGAAGTACGCACAAGTGAGCCATCTTATTACAAATGGACGCAGTGGATTTTTATGCAGTTGTTTAACTCCTGGTATAATATCGAAAACGATAGGGCAGAGGATATTACCACATTGATTGAAAAATTTAATGCTTCTGGTACTGCAGATGTTAAGGCCGTTTGTGATGAAGATACCAAAGAATTTCTTCCGAGCGACTGGGCTACCTTTACTGATGAAGAAAAACAGATAGAACTGTTAAAATACCGGTTAACATACCTTCGCGAAAGTACTGTAAACTGGTGCCCTGCTTTAGGAACTGTTTTAGCTAATGATGAAGTGAAAGATGGTTTTTCTGAACGTGGGGGTTTTCCTGTTGAACAAAAGAAAATGATGCAATGGAGCATGCGCATCACTGCATATTCCGACCGTTTATTGCAAGGCTTAGATACGATTGATTGGCCGGAACCGATTAAAGAAATGCAACGCAACTGGATTGGTAAAAGCGTTGGGGCATCGGTAAAGTTTGCTGTCGACAATTCACAGTTTGCAGTTGAAGATACTGAAAATGCTAAACCGAAAACTGCAAAATATATAGAGGTTTTTTGCAACGAGAGTTGATACGATTTTTGGTGTTTCTTATCTTGTTTTGGCACCAGAGCATGAGTGGGTGGCAGAATTAACCACACCTGAGCAAAAACAGGAAGTTGCCGACTATATTGCCTTAACTAAAAAGAAATCGGAATTAGACCGTATGGCCGATACCAAAACAGTATCAGGTGCTTTTACAGGTACTTATGTAATTAATCCGGTAAGTGGCGAACGCGTTCAATTGTGGATTGCTGATTATGTTTTGGCTGGATATGGAACAGGTGCTGTAATGGGTGTGCCAAGTGGCGATCAGCGCGACTGGTTATTTGCGAAGCACTTTAATTTGCCAATTATACAGATTTTGGACGGTCAGAAAGATATTGATACACAGGCCGATCCAACAAAAGAAGGGAAATACATCAATTCTGGTTTTATTAACGGATTGGAATATAAAGAAGCTGTTTCCTTTTTAAATAATTGGTTAGAAATAGAAAAAGTAGGTAAAGCAAAGGTGAATTTCCGCCAGCGTGATGCAATTTTTGGTCGTCAGCGTTATTGGGGTGAGCCAATTCCAGTTTATTTTAAAGATGGCTTACCTTATTTGGTAAAAGAAGAAGAGTTGCCATTGTTGTTGCCAGAAATTGATAAATACTTACCAACTGAAACCGGAAGCTCACCTTTGGCCAGGGCCGAAAACTGGTTACCTCAAGATGGTGGGCATTACGAATTAAGCACCATGCCAGGCTGGGCAGGAAGCAGCTGGTACTGGTACCGTTATATGGATGCCAATAACAACAATGAGTTTGCCTCAAAAGAAGCTGTTGAATATTGGAAAGATGTTGATTTATACATCGGTGGTTCTGAGCATGCTACAGGCCATTTATTATACAGCCGTTTCTGGAATAAATTTTTAAAAGATTTAGGTTATACCAAAGAGGAAGAGCCTTTCAAAAAACTGATTAACCAGGGCATGATCCAGGGTAGAAGTAATTTTGTTTATCGCATTAATGATGAAAACGGAAAGCCTACCAATACATATGTTTCTGCTGGTTTAAGAAAAGAATATAAAACTTCGGCATTGCATGTTGATGTGAACATTGTTGAAAACGATACTTTAGATATTACTAAGTTTAAAGCCTGGAGAGAAGAATATGCAAATGCAGAATTTATACTCGAAGGTGGAAAATACATCTGCGGTGTGGAAGTTGAAAAAATGTCGAAGTCGAAATTCAATGTTGTTAATCCCGATGATTTGATTGAGCGTTATGGTGCGGATACATTACGGATGTACGAAATGTTTTTGGGGCCTTTGGAGCAGAGCAAACCATGGAATACCAATGGTATTGAAGGTGTATTTAAGTTCTTGCGTAAGTTTTGGCGTTTGTTCCACAATGAAGAGTGGGTATTTCAGGTAAACGACAATGAACCTACAAAAGCAGAATTAAAATCACTTCATAAAATCATTAAAAAAGTACAGGATGATATTGAGCGTTTTTCATTTAATACATCGGTATCAAGCTTTATGATTGCGGTAAATGAACTAACAGATCTGAAATGTAAAAACCGTCAGGTTTTGAAAGATTTGGTGGTAATTCTTTCCCCTTATGCGCCACACATCTGTGAAGAATTATGGGTACTATTGGGTAATGAGGCTGGAACATTGTCATACACTGCATTCCCTACCTTTAAGCCAGAATACCTGGTAGAAGATGAATTTGCTTATCCGGTTTCTATTAATGGTAAAATGAAAATGAACCTGAATTTGAGCTTAACTTTGGCTCAGCCAGAAGTAGAAAGTATTTTATTGGCTGATGAGCAATTCCAGAAGTTTTTGGATGGAAAACCCACTAAAAAGATCATTTTCGTTAAAGGAAAGATTATTAATGTAGTTGTTTAAGGAGGTAGAAGGCAGAAGGTAAAAGGGTGGATGGTTTTCCTTGCGCTTGCCTAAGCTAGAAATGTAAAAACCCGATTTGTGTTTTGCAAATCGGGTTTTTTGTTGAGAATTATTGGAAGGTTGGGTTTTCAGACCTTAAGCCTTCCTGCCTTAAACCTTCTACCTTTTTTATCTTTCACCTCTTTTTCTGTTTCCACCAAATCTTCTATTGTTGCTGGCGTTGCGTGGTTTGCCACTCATGTTGCCATCGCCACTTTTTTTAGCACCACCGCCACCTTTTGATTGTGCTTGTGGTTTGCGTTTCACCTGGTTTTTAGCCAACATGCTTTCCCAGCTTAACGGGTAAGGATGATCATCAACAACAGGTAGGGTAATTTTAATCAGTTTCTGAATATCCAATAAGTACTCATTTTCTTCGGCATCGCAGAATGATATTGCAATTCCGTTAGCACCAGCACGTCCGGTACGGCCAATTCTATGTACATAAGATTCAGGGATGTTCGGCAATTCAAAATTGAAAACGTGCGATAACTGATCGATATCTATACCACGCGCAGCAATGTCAGTAGCCACCAACACACGGATTTTTCTATCTTTAAAATCAGTTAATGCCCTTTGTCTGGCGTTTTGAGATTTATTTCCATGAATTGCTGCTGCTTTAATGCCGGCATGGGCTAAATCTTTTACAATCCGGTCTGCACCATGTTTGGTACGGGTAAAAACCAGTGCTGTTTGAATATCTTTATCTTCTAGCAGATGGATAAGTAATTTCTTTTTATCTGGCTTATCAACAAAATAAACCGATTGTACAATTGTTTCGGCAGTAGAAGAAATAGGGGTAACTTCTACTTTGGTTGGGTTGGATAAGATGGTATTTGCCAACTTCTGAATCTCATCTGGCATTGTTGCCGAGAAAAATAAAGTCTGGCGTTTTGCAGGCAATTTAGCCACAACTCTTTTCACATCGTGAATAAAGCCCATATCTAACATACGGTCAGCTTCATCTAATACAAATAGCTCAATGGTATTTAAATTGATAAAACCCTGGTTCATTAAATCCAGTAAACGGCCTGGTGTAGCCACTAAAATATCAATCCCTTTTTTAAGCGATTCTACTTGTGAGTGTTGATTTACGCCGCCAAATATTACCAGGTGGCGTAAGTTTAAGTTACGGCCGTAAGCTTTAAAGCTTTCTTCAATCTGGATGGCAAGTTCGCGGGTTGGTGTTAAAATTAAAGCTTTTATATTTTTTGTAGCTTTGGTATTAACGTGTTTTTCGTGCAATAACTGCAACATTGGGATGGCAAAAGCGGCCGTTTTTCCGGTTCCGGTTTGTGCGCAGCCTAATAAATCTTTGCCTTGTAATATTGTTGGGATGGATTGCTCCTGTATTGGTGTAGGTTGTGTATAACCTTCGGTCTCAAGGGCCTTTAAAATTGGCTCAATGAGGTTTAATTCTTTGAATAACATGTATGTTTTTATGTAATATTTATCGAAGAAGCTAGAACGATCATTTATTGAAGGACTAACTTGCGGAGAGAATATGCCATTGAGAACGACAAGCCCTTATTCCTGCTTCGGGGGCAAATATACATAAAATGTTTCAAAATCCGCTTAATGATAAATTTTGTGCTGGATTATTATATAAGATCTTCCTTTATATGCTATGCAAGGCATTAAATATAAGTAAGAATCAATTAATCTTTTTGCTAAATTATTTTTTGTAGTATAATTATTAATTATATGTATATTTATTTTAATTGAAGTGTATTTTGTACACTAGCAAATTGTTGACTAAAAAATACCAATATGTAATTAATCAATAAAAAACCAAATATCCCTAACTAACCAAAATCCTTATGAGAACAAAACTACCCATTATCAGGAGAAATCTTTCCTTTTTGGATACGCGCCTATTTTTCGGCAATTCAATACCCTTACAACCCAAAATACCCGATCTGTTGCCGTAAAAACCGCGACAATGAACTGATGCTGTTTTAAAGATCAAATCTTTAAGCAGGTCAGCTGTATGAGTAAGCTTATTCACCTAATCACTTATAAACTATGAAACAAAATCTATCTTTTATCAAGAGGAGTTTTCTTCTCTTGTGTTTGGGGATGTTATTTGCCCTTGGCGCAACGGCCCAATCAAAAATTACGGGTAAAATTATTGGCAGTGATGATAAACTACCTGTGATTGGTGCTTCAATTAAAATTAAAAATGCAACCGGAGGCACCACATCAGATGAAAACGGAGCTTTCTCATTAACTGCAAAACCTACTGATGTTTTGGTAATTTCCTTTGTTGGTTATGGTAGCAAAGAAGTTGCTGTTGGTAAACAAACCAATATCACCGTAGTACTACAAGCCGATAATAACAACCTAACAGACGTTATTGTAACGGGTTATTCTTCGCAGCGCAAAAAAGATTTAACCGGTGCAGTTGCGGTGGTAAACATGGATTTGTTAAAAGCTCAACCCGCGGCAAGTGCAGTAGAAGCCTTACAGGGTAAAGCTACTGGTGTACAAATTATTAATGATGGTGCACCAGGATCTACACCACAGATCAGAATTAGGGGTATTAGTACCATTAATAATAACGAACCACTTTATGTTATTGATGGCGTGCCTTTTGAAGGTAAATTGTCATGGCTTAACCAAAATGATATTGAAAGCCTTCAGGTATTGAAAGATGCTTCTTCGGCTTCTATTTATGGTTCAAGGGCAAATAATGGTGTTGTTATCATTACCACTAAAAAGGGTGTGGTAGGGGCACCAAGAATTACCCTCGATTCTTATTATGGTACCCAGGTGCCAAGGAAAAACAGTTTTCCGGAGATGATGAACCCTCAACAATATGCCCAGTATATATTTGATGGTTATACCAATGCAGGTTTACCTGTTGCCGCAGGAAAAAATTATGGATCAGGTTCTGTACCTGTGTTGCCAGATTATTTGGTAGCGGGTTTAAAACTTGGCCAGGATGTTACTGCCGCCGATGCTGATCCTTCTAAATACAATTATAACCGCGATCCTGATCTTTTTTATCAAATTACAAAAGCAAATAAGGCCGGTACCAACTGGTTTGATGAAATTACTGAGGTAGCACCTGTTCAAAATTATCAAATCAGTGCTACAGGAGGGGGTGAAAATGCCACATATACCTTTTCAGGAGGTTATCTTGATCAAAAAGGAACAATTAAAAATACCGGGTTTAAACGGTATAATTTCAGATCGAACACCAATATCTCGGCATTTAATAAGAGGGTTCGTTTTGGCGAAAATGCTCAGTACAGTTATTCTGAGGGTTTTGGTTTAGGGGTAAATCCCAATGTTTCTGGCGATTATCAGGATCAGGGCAGTGCATTGGGCTGGGCATACCGGATTCCTACCATTATTCCTGTTTACGATATTGCAGGTAATTTTGCAGGGAGCCGCGGCAGTCAGTTAGGAAACGCAGAAAATCCTGTTGCCTTTCTTTATCGCGCAAAAGACAATAAGAATAAAAGTAATTTCTTTTTTGGTAACGTTTATGCAGAAGGCGATATCATTCCCGGCTTAGTTTTAAAAACAAATTTTGGTATCCGCTATGAGAACTTTAATGGTTTATCGATGCGTTATCCGAATCTTGAATTTTCTGAAGGTAATAACTCAAATAGCCTCAATGAATACCAGGGATATAACACAGAATGGACTTGGACGAACACTTTAAATTATAGTAAAGTTTTTAATGAAAAACACAGGTTAAATGTATTGGTTGGTACGGAGGCCATCCGATCGAGAACAAGGCAACTCAATGCCGGTAGAAATGGGTATTTCATTTTAGGCAGTCAGGATTATTATTACCTCAATACAGGTTCGTCTAACATCAGCAATTCGAGTTATGGATCAATAGGATCACTCTTTTCATTGTTTGCAAAGGCAGATTATTCTTATCACGACCGTTATTTAGCGAGCGTTACCATTCGCCGCGATGGTTCTTCCAACTTCGGGCCTGCAAACAAATACGGTTATTATCCGGCAGCAAGTGCAGCCTGGAGGTTATCTGAAGAAGAATTTATGAAGGATGTTAAATGGATAAGTGATTTAAAATTACGCGTTGGATATGGCCAAACGGGTAACCAGCGGATTCCTCCATACCAGTACATCAACAGATACCAAAGTTCTATTGTTAACTCGGCTTATGCTGTTGGCGGGGGTAATGGCCTTACCACTGGTGTTTGGCAAAATGCCTATCAAAATGCTGATGTAAAATGGGAATCGTTAAAAGCACTAAATATTGGTCTTGATTTTACTTTCTTAGGAGGTGCTGTTGATGGATCATTAGACTGGTACAGCAAAAAAACATCCGATATGCTTTATAATCTGCCTCTACCCTCCAGCGTAGTAGGTTTAGGAAGTTCGCCTTATGTAAACATTGGCGATATGAGCAATAAAGGCGTCGAATTTAATATAGCCTATCATTATGGAAGAACAGCAGAGCATCCTTTTAAATTTGATATCGGTTTAAACCTTTCTAAAAACGACAATAAAATCGTGAGGTTGGCACCTGGTATTTTTAATCAGATTTATGGTAATTACCGAAGCTTACAAACCAGTGTATTACAAGAGGGAGAAGCTTTCGGATCTTTCTTTGGTTACAGAACTGCCGGAATTTATCAGAGTACTGCAGATATAAAAAACAACCCATCGTATGCGGGTGCAAGGGTTGGTGGTTTGCGCTACCAGGATATTAATGGCGATGGTATAATCGATCCTAAAGACCGAACCATTATTGGTAACCCAAACCCTGATTTTACCTACGGTGTAAACTTAAATGCTTCTTATAAAAACTTCGATATTTCTGCATTTGTATATGGTGTACAAGGCAATGAGTTATTTGAGGCTACGCGTTATTTTACCGATTTCCCATCATTTGCAGGTGCAAAAAGCACCAGGCTGTTAAATGCATGGAGCCCATCAAATCCATCGAGCCTTACCCCATCAGCATATGTAGGTGCATCAGATGTTGAACTGGCTTCTTCTAGTTACTATGTACAGGATGGTAGTTTTTTACGGTTAAAGAATTTGCAAATTGGATATTCAATTCCGGTAGCTAAAGCCTTTGGCGAAAAAGTGGGTATCAACAGGTTAAGGGTATATGTAAGTGCAACCAATCTTTTCACCATTACCAAATACACAGGTCTGGATCCAGAGGTAAGTCAAACCAGGGATGCTGCTTCTTCAGTAGGCAGTTCAGGTCCGCCGGCAGATACTTTTTCTGCACTAGGGGTTGATAAAGGAGTGTATCCTTCACCACGTCAGTTTTTAATCGGTATTAATGTTGGTTTTTAATTAAAAATATATCAAAATGAAACATATAAAATATATTCTGCTCTCCCTATTAATTTGCAGTACCTTTTCCTGCAAAAAGGAGTTTTTAACGCTTCAGCCACAGGGTGAATTAACGGAAGATCAGCTTACCACACAAGATGGTGTTGAAGGTTTATTGGTAGGGGCTTATGGCTTGCTAAATGGCAACGTAAATGGAACATATGGCAATTATGGCGCAGCACCAAGCCAATGGTTGTTTGGGGAGGTTGCTTCGGATAATGCACATAAAGGAAGTGAAATAGGCGATCAGCCACCAATGAATGCCATAGAACAACATGCACCAACCAGTACCAATGATAATTTATCGAATATTTGGGACAGGTGTTTTGAAGGCATTCAGCGGTGTAACAATACCCTTAAAATTTTAGCCAATTTACAGGCCGGCCAAGGAACTGCAAAATTTAGCGATGCCCGTGCAAAAGAAATTCAGGGCGAAACAAGATTACTTCGGGCACATTACTATTTCTTCTTGGTACGGATATTTAAAGTTGTGCCTTACATTACCGAAACTACAAGTGGTACTTTTGTTGCAAATGATAAAGACATTTATCCAAATATTGTAGATGATCTTCAGTTTGCTGTTGCCAACCTGAGTACAACTAAACCGAAAAACCAGAAAGGCCGTGTAGATAAATATGCTGCCCAAGCATATTTGGGAAAGGTATTTTTATACCAAAAGAAATATACCGAGGCTTATGACCTTTTGAATGCGGTGATATTGGCAAAACCAAGTTTAATTGATATGCCTTATACCGATAACTTCGACATTACCAAAGAAGATGGCCCTGAAACGATTATGTCTGTTCAGCATTCGGTTGGAACAGATGGTACCGGCGGAGACAATGGAAATGTTGGTGATATGCTTAACTTTCCATATGGTAATGCACCGGTTAACTGTTGTGGCTTTTTCCAACCAACCATTGATTTAGCCAACTCATTTAAGGTAAGTACTACTGGTTTACCGTTATTGGATGGTAGTTACCGCACTAACCCGTATAAATCTGATTATGGCTTAAGCGTTGCAGACAAAACCAGTTACACTGTTGACCAAACTTTGCCTCTTGATCCACGAATTGAATCGACAATTGGCAGACGTGGGGTGCCATACCGAGATTGGGGTTTAATGCCTGGTGATACCTGGATTCGTGATGCAAGTAACGGCGGCCCTTTCCTTGCCGTTAAAAACACCATTGATGTGGCGCAAATTTCGAGCGGAACAGCCCCTGGTAATACAAACGTAACCGGGTTAAATGTAAATCTGATCAGGTTAGGTGATGTTTATTTAATGGCTGCAGAATGCGCAGTAGAAAAAGGCGATTTGGCAAGGGCTTTAATATTGGTAAACATTGTGAGGGCGCGTGCAGCTAAAATAACACCTAAAACTATAAATGGTGCACCAGCTGCCGCATATAAAGTTAGTGAGTACTTATCATTTCCGAATGATACCTATGCCCGAAATGCAGTGCGTTTTGAACGCCGGTTGGAATTGGCATTGGAAGGCCACCGGTTTTTCGATCTTGTACGCTGGGGCATCGCTAAACAAACGCTTGAGAGTTATTTTTCTTTTGAAGGTGGATACTTTAATTACCTAAAAGGAATCACCATCGAAAGCAGAGATGATTATTTCCCGTTACCACAAGATCAGATTGATAGAAGTAAAGGAGTACTGAAACAAAGTCCGGGTTATTAGCGATTTTGGATATTAATAAAATATATGGGTGGAGTAATTGCTAACTACTGGCATACCTCCATTCATGTATTTTTATATAATAAATTGGCTGTTTATTAAATTAGTTCAGGCTAAAATCAAAAGTGATTCGGTGGGGTTGCTGCTTTTGCATGGTTTGATTTAGCTTATCCACCATGTGGTTAAATTCTATATTGTTAATCACTTCATTGTTGGCTAACCACACCAGGTTCTGGTAATTTTCTTCGCGGGTACAGCTAAAATTGATCTGCCCATATTTATTCAACAAAAATGTATTTCTTGTTTCTATTAACACATTGATAAAAGTATTTACTGCTGCTTTTGATGGTTTATGCTGTAAAAATTCTATGGCCTCTACATTGCCATGTTTCACCAGGTAAAAATTTCTTTTGTAGGTTAGTAAATACAAAAGCAAAAGTATCAACGATATCCCGAAATAAAAAAGATACACCGAGCTGTCTACACCCTCTCCATCATTTCTTAACAAGTATAACAGTACCGATACTAAGCCCACCAATGCTGATGAAAATAGCAGTCCGTAAATACCCTTATTGTCTTTATAAATTCTTGTGCCCACATTTTCGTATGCCAACAGGTATTCTCTGAGCGGAGCAGGCTTTTATGTTTTACCTGAAGGCCGTTTTCGGTAATTAAAAATGATTTGTACCTCAACCTCAGGTCTTTTTGTACAAGTAATTCGTTCATGTTTATTAGATTGTGTGGGGCCCTAACTCAAAACGCTTCATGCCAAGCTATTTGTCCTCTTTAAATCTGCTGAAAAACAATAGCGCAATTAAACAAAGTCCGAAGCCCACAATTCCATTAAGGCGCAAGCCAAAATCGTTGCCCGGGTCTTTACCATAAATGGTGAGCATGGCAAAAATGGCAATGCCACAGGTTTGCCCCAGTTTTACAAAAAGGTATTTCACGGCGAAAAACATGCCCTCGTGGTTTTCACCTGTTTCCAGGGTATCTCTTTGTGCAATATCAGCTAAAATAGCGGTAGGTAAAATGCCCAATGCTGCTAATGGAAAAGAAGCCGATAAAACGAGTATGTAAATCTGCGTATATGGACCAAAAGGTAATTTACCTAAAAAGAAAATGGTGATAAAAATGAGGCATAGCACACCAAAAGCGAGTAATACGAAAGGTTTTTTACCAATTTTAGCAGATCCAAAGTTCACTATAGGGTAAAATAGGAGTGAAGCCAATACCATTGCGCCCATAAACTTGCCGCCCTCAGATTCTGACAAACCGAGTAAAACCGTGCAGAAAAACAGTAAGCCACTCGAGATGATACTCAGTGCAGTGTAAAAAGCAAAATCGGAAATGAGGTAATATTTAAAATTGCTGTTTTTAAAGGTACTTTTAATTGCAGGCCACAAGGGAACATGGGTAGGTTTTGCCACCGAAAATTCCTTTTCGTTGATGAAAAATATGGGCAATAGCATCACCAGGCCAGACAGAATGCAGAGGCCCCAAATTGCAATCTGGATGGCTTCGCTGCGGTTGGCCACATGCAAATTATCTTCAACCAGATCGGCAAAATTATTGGTACAGGCCGATAAAATAATTCCAATTACAAAACCCACCTGTTGGTAGCTCGAAAGCTTAACTTTTTGCCTTGGTGTATTGGTTACTTCGGCCAACAGTGCATTGTATGGGATAATATAAGTGGTAACTGATACGAAAAACAGGCAGAGTGTAATGGTAAGCCACCAGGCATTGTGCAGGCTTTCTGTTTTTTGTATTGGGTAAAAAACAAGTCCGCAAAAAAGCATTGCAGGAAAAATTGCCCATTTCATAAAAGGCATTCTGCGGCCATTTTTATTGGTACTGGCATCACTTTTTGAAGCAATAAATGGGTCATAGATGGCGTCAACAAGTCGGCCAGAAGCGGCAATGATAGAAAGAATATTAAACGCACCCAATAAAACGAGCTGCGGCACCAAAGGCGGTAAACCAGCATTGCTGGGCGGTAAGTAAAAATAAGGAAGCATTACGATGATGATATTGGTCATCGTGCTCCAGCCGATCATACCGGCGGCGTAAGCAATTTCCTGTTTTAAAGAGAGTGTTTTGTTCATTAACTTTTTTTAATAGTGTTTTCTAAACCTTGCAGATTCCGAAAACCTGCAAGGTTTGAAGGAAAAGCGATTAACCCAGAACTATTTCTTACTAAACCATCTGCTTACAAAATAGATTGCAAGAAAGCCAACAAAAATATATAAACCGTTTAGGGCCGCGTCGGGGTCATCGGCATAAATGCTAAAAGCCACGAAAGTGTAGGCTGCAATAAATATAATAGGCAATATAGGATATAAAGGAACAGTATAGATGGTTTTTTTATCAAGATGTGCAGTTCTTTTTCTCAATATAAAAATTGTTGCTGCAGAACTGGCCATACTAATGCTTTCGAGGAATATGGTATAGTTTAAAATCTTATCGAAAGTTTTTGCGTAAAAAATAATAACTACCGCAATTAAGGTAAAAACTGTTAGGCTTATTGTTATTACCTCGGTTTTTTTATTCATCCTGCTGAATATTTTTGGCAGTGCGCCTTCTTCACCCATGGCAAACATGGCTCTGGGGTTACTCAGCAGGTTTACATTGATGTAGCCCATTACAGAGAAAAAAATGATAACTGAAAGCGCATTAAAACCTGCGGGGCCAAATATTTTTGAAGCCAATATTGCAGCAATACTTTCTGCCGATTTTAATTCTTCGAAGCCGATAACTTTTACATACACATAATTAATGGTGAGGTAAACCATTACAATAATGGTTAAACCGATAATAATGGATCGTGGAATTACTTTCTTGGCTTCTTTTACCTCGCCACCAAAATTAATGGTTTGTGCATAACCGGCGTAAGAGAAAGAAACGGCAATTAAGCATAAACCCAATGCTTTACCATAATCTGCCCAGTTTGGTAATGCGCCGCTTGTGGTTTTAAAAACAGGGGTTACGGTTTGTGCCTGCCCGCCGAAAAATACCGCACATATTAAGGTTAAAATCATTCCGATTTTAATAATTGTTAACACGTTTTGTGTTTTCGAACTTGCTTTTAAGCCAAGTAGATTAATAAAATAAAAGGTTAAAATGGTGGTAATGGCAATAACAACGCGGTAGGTTTCATTCTGTTTATCAATAGGAAGAATAATTTTGCTCAGGTACTCGGCACCAATAATTGAAATGGCTGCAACAGATGCTGCGCTTGATATAATTACAATACAATTAATGGCAAAAGCAATGGAAGGGTGGTAGGCTGATGAAAATATTTTGTAGTAGCCGCCGGTTACCGGATAACGCGACCCGATTTCTGCATAGGTTAATGCACCACAAAAAGCAACAAAGCCACCAATAAACCAGGCAAGGTAAAAAAGCTCTGGCACCTGAGCCTTTGCAGCTACGTTTACAGGCGTACGGAAAACTCCCATACCAATAACCAAACTTACCACTATCATGGATAAATCGAAGAGCGAAAGCTGTTTCTTTTGTTGCATTAAATAAGATTTTGAATAATTGGATGAAGATAGGGAAAATTGAATGATTGAAGGCCGAATGATTGAAGGAGCACTCATGGTTTAATGGATTATAATTGATGGCCAAATGGCATATGATATTCGCTACAACTTTAAAGAATGATCATCAGGCACCAGGGCATGAACCATCAACCCTATACGTCTAACTGTTGACATGTGGAAATTTTCTTTTGCGAGCCTCATAGAATAAATCTATTATTGTATGATAATGCTGAAGAGCATAGCTGAAAATATTTTATTTCAGTTTTCAGTATTATTTCTATAAAATCTTCATCGCTTTGCAAAGCAAAAAATGCAGAGTTTTCAAATGGAGTGCAGATAAACATAGTATGGCAGAAGTAGTTTATAACGACGACAGTATTCGTTCATTAGATTGGAAAGAGCACATCAGGCTTCGTCCGGGTATGTACATTGGTAAACTTGGCGATGGTTCTGCCCAGGATGATGGTATTTATGTTTTGCTTAAAGAAATTGTAGATAATTCCATCGATGAATTTGTAATGGGTACCGGCAAAACCATCGAAATTACCCTTTCGGAGCAAAAGGTTAACGTTCGCGATTATGGCAGGGGAATTCCATTGGGTAAGGTAATCGATTGTGTAAGCAAAATTAATACTGGCGGTAAATACGACAGTAACGCTTTCCAGAAATCTGTTGGTTTAAATGGGGTAGGTACAAAAGCAGTTAATGCACTTTCTACCAGTTTTACCGTACAATCTTACCGTGATGGGAAAACAAAAAAAGTTGAGTTTTCTAAAGGAGAAATAGTAACTGAGCAACCTGTTATCGATACTACACAGCGTAACGGTACTGCAATTACGTTTTATCCCGATGAAACCATTTTTAGAAATTACCACTATATTCCTGATTTTGTAGAGAGCATGGTTTGGAACTATGTATTTTTAAACACAGGTTTAACCGTTAATTTCAATAACCAGAAATATTTTTCAGAAAGAGGTCTTTACGATCTGCTTTCTAAATTTAATAAGCCAGAAGAAATCCGTTATCCGATTATTCATATGATTGGGCCTGATATCGAGATTGCCATGACTCACGGGCAGCAATATGGCGAAGATTATCACTCTTTTGTTAACGGCCAGCACACTACCCAAGGTGGTACGCACCAGGCAGCATTTAGGGCAGCGGTAGTAAAAACCGTTCGCGAGTTTTTTAAAAAGGAATTTGATGCAGCCGATGTACGCTCGTCAATAATTGCAGCAATTTCCGTACGTGTACAGGAGCCTGTTTTCGAATCGCAGACCAAAACAAAACTTGGTTCACAGAATATGGGGCCCGAAGGTCCGTCTGTGGCCACCTTTATAAACGATTTTGTTAAAAAGGAACTTGATAATTACCTGCATAAAAACCCTGATGTTGCAGATGCATTGCTAAAAAGAATTATGCAATCGGAGCGTGAACGTAAAGATATTGCAGGGATTAAAAAGCTAGCAAACGATAGGGCCAAAAAAGCATCGCTTCACAATAAAAAGCTCCGCGATTGCAAAGTGCATTTTAATACCACGCACGAGAAACGTTACGAAACTACGCTGTTTATTACTGAGGGTGATTCGGCGTCAGGTTCGATTACAAAATCTCGCGATGTTGATTGTCAGGCCGTATTTAGTTTAAAGGGTAAGCCATTAAACTGTTATGAGCTTACAAAGAAAGTAGTTTACGAAAATGAAGAGTTTAACCTTTTACAGCATGCTTTAAATATTGAAGATGGCCTGGAAGGATTACACTACAACAATATTGTAATTGCCACTGATGCCGATGTGGATGGCATGCACATCCGTTTGCTGATGATGACTTTCTTCCTTCAGTTTTTTCCTGATCTGGTTAAAGCGGGGCATGTTTATATTTTGCAAACACCACTTTTCAGGGTAAGAAATAAAAAGGAAACCATTTATTGTTATAGCGACGAGGAACGTAAAAACGCGATCGAAAAGTTAGGCAATAAGCCAGAGATTACCCGATTTAAAGGTTTGGGTGAAATATCGCCAGATGAATTTGGCTTGTTTATTGGAAAAGATATCAGGTTAGACCCAGTTATTTTAAAAGACCAAACAATTAAAAGCCTGCTTGAATATTACATGGGTAAAAATACACCAGATAGGCAGCAGCACATTATTCGCAATTTACGCGTAGAAAAGGATGAAGTGAAAGAGGAGCCAAAAGTGATTGCTGAGGAAGTTGCGTAGGAGGCTTGGTGGTGGTGTTTTAAAGGCTCAACATGCCCAGGATTGCTTTAAGATTCCCACCTGCGCGGGAATGACGACTTCATATACTACATCGTCCTCGTTTGTAACGAGGACTATATAAGATATCGTCATTGCGAGAAGGCTTTTTCAGCCGACGAAGCAATCTTACAATGATCGCTAATAGTGTGTGTTTTATGATTGCCTCGTACCTGAGCAGTAACCACCGCTTTATTGAAGCCTGTTAATAGTAGTTGTCGAAGGACTTTAACCACAGATTTACACAGAGATCAGTTTTTGCCACGGAAACACAGAAAGCACGGAGAATTCATAGATGATATTCCTTAGTCACATCGTCCTCGTTTGTAACGAGGATGTACGAGTAAGGCGATTTTATTGCTCTTAAATGAACTATTTTCGCATTGCAAATGCGTACCTCAAAAATCCTCGTTACAAACGAGGACTATTTAAGTTATCGTCATTGCGAGAAGGCTTTTTCAGCCGACGAAGCAATCTTTCAACGATCGCTAGTAGCGTATGCTTTAGGATTGCTTCGTACCTCAGCAATGACCACCGCTTTACCGAAGCCTGTTAATGGTAGCTTGTGGAAGGACTTTAACCACATACTTACACAGAGATCGGTTTTTACCACGGAAACACAGAAAGCACGGAGAATTCATAGATAATCATATACATCGTCCTCGTTTGTAACGAGGATGTATGAGTAAAGCGATTTCATCGCTCTTAAGGGAGCTTTTTTCGCATTACAAATGCGTACCTCAAAAATCCTCGTTACAAACGAGGACTATTTAAGCGAGAATGACGACTTCATATTAAAAGATTATTCTCCAGCTTCCTTAAGAATTTGTGAAGTTAATAAGTCAGAAATTCTGAAATTAGTTTGTTGTATTTTTATAATATAAGGCTTAACGGCTGGAATAATGCCATTAAGTTTTGCGCTAAGTATTATACCGATTGTACCAATAATATTAAGCTCAAGCTTTTTAGCAAATCTTCTTGCTTTCGCATCATCTATAATAAGTAAGTCTGCACTGATTTCTGTTGCAAGAGCCATTGCACTTGCCTCACCAATATCTATAGTTTCAGCGTAGTCATATAGTAAGTCGCGATTCAAGACTGATTTCACATCAACCCAAGCAGGTAGTCTTTTGCCAAATTCAGCAGCTATCTCTGGAGTTGTTATCACCTGCTTATATAGGGAATGCAGTAAATTTAAACCTTCTATTTTGTCTAGCGTAATGAAACAGCTAGCATCAGTTATTACAATTTTATCCTTTAAGCGCATTCCTGAATGTTTCAAGATCGTCAGTAGCACCTTCTTCTAAATAATGAACATTGTACTTAATCAGGATTTCAGCAAAATCCCATTTTTTCATCTGGCACATTTCAGCGGCTTGTTTTAAAGTAAGCTTACCGGCTTCATATAATTTGGCTGCAATGAGGCGCGTGGTCTCATCATGCTCTTTCTCGAGGGCTTCAGGAACTTGTATGGTCATTGTAGTCATTATATAAAGATACATATTATTAAAATTTAAAACAAAGTGCATGCTGATAGGTTCACCGCGCTAACTTTAAATGTAGATTTAATTGATCTCAATCGTTAGATTTCTTCGCTCCGTTGCACAGTACATCGTACTCGTTTATAAGAGGATGTACGAGTAAAGCGATTTCATCGACCTAAAAAGGAACTATTTTCGCATTGCAAATGCGTACCTCAAAAATCCTCGTTACAAACGAGGACTAGATAACTCAAAATGAAATAATTAAGGAAGAATTGCTTTAAGATTCATTTGTCAACAATCTTGCGTCTTGCTGAACTTGTTTCAGCATCTATGGGATATATGTTCATTAGATTTCTCTGCTCGAAAGGCTCGGTGCCGACTCTTTGAGGGGTGGTTAAGTGTGCAAAAGGCTCGAAACCGGAGCAAAAAGGCTCGGTGCCGGCCCTCTGAGGGGTGGTTAGGGGTGCAAAAGGCTCGAAGCCGATGCAAAAAGGCTCGGTGCAGACCCTCTGAGGGGTGGTTAAGGGTGCAAAAGGCTCGAAACCGGGGCAAAAAGGCTCGGTACCGACCCTCTGAGGGGTGGTTAAGGGTGTAAAAGGCTCGAAACCGGGGCAAAAAGGCTCGGTGCCGACCCTCAGAGGGGTGGTTATGATCTAATCCACTCTAATTGAGGAATCATTTTTGAAGTATATGTTATTTAAAGATCCTGAAACAAATGCTGGATCACAATTGATATTGAATATTTGTTGCGATGGTTCATAATGTTGAATCCATCTCCGCGAACAGAATTATTCTTTATTTACTTCAACAGTATCTTCAGGGTGCTGTGGTGGCAATACATCTACCTTTTTCTCTACAATAGTAATTTTAGTAAAAACAGCATATTTACTTGGAGAAATTCCATTGTCATACTTTTCTGCATAGGCCTGGGTAAATTCAGCTCCAAAGTAAAGTATAATTGAGGTATAATATATCCACAATAAAATTACGATGATGGAACTTGCTGCGCCAAAGGCAGATCCTGGATTACCTTTTTCTATATAAATCCCGATCAGGTATTTACCCAAACTAAAAAGTAAAGCTGTAAACAAGGCCCCAATTATTGCCGATTTCCATCGGATGATCACATCTGGCAATACTTTAAAAATAACAGCAAATACAGCAGTAACGGCAGCAAGGGTTATTACATTGTTTAAAATATAAACCAGAATGGTCATTGTATCGTTTGCAACGGGGATAACTTCATCTATTTTACTTTTCGAAAGCAGGTCGCCTAATTTAGATCCCAAACCCACTACCACAGTGTTAACCACCAGCGAAACAAGTAGTAGAAATCCCATCGAAACAATTAATGAGAACGACAACAACCTGTTAGAAAGCATTTTTATCCAGCCTTTTTTGGGCACAGCCTTTACTTTCCAAATCATGTTGATGCTATCTTGAATCTCAATAAAAATTGCAGTAGAACCAATAATCAATGTGCCTATTCCAATAATTAAACCAATGGTAGATTGCCCCGATTTATTGGCATGTTCTACAAAACCTTGGATTTGTGTAGCTGCATCTTTGCCAACCATCTCGGTGATCTGCCCATAAAACTGGCCCCTTGTTTCCTCATTTCTTTTGTCGCCAAAAAATAGGGTAGCGGCCGATAGCATGATTATAATAAGCGGTGTAAGCGAAAAAATAGTATAATATGCTAATGACGCACTTAGTTTTGTTACCCTATCCTCTACAAAGCCTTTTCCGGCAGCAGTAAAAAGGTGGTAAAGCGCAATAAAGAAACTCTTGATTGTTTGGAATACTTTCATCGAAAAATTAAAACGGATAACCTATCCCAATGTTAAAAATTAAATTCTGTCTGCGCCAGTCTTTGTTTCCAAATGCGATGTCATCAAATACCCATCTCTGCCCTTCAGGAAGGTAAGGTTTACGTACAGGGAATGCAACATCTAAACGTACCACGAAAATTGTAGCATCAACCCGTAAACCTGCTCCTGTACCAACAGCCAATTCATTAAATGTATTCTTTAATTTAAAGCCCGATCCAAGTCTTGCCGTTTCCGGTTTGCCTGGTTCTCCCAAATCCTCTTTCCTTAGCCAGATATTTCCGGCATCTACAAATAATGCCCCATACAATACGCTTACAATTTTGAAACGGAGTTCTGAATTCAGCATTAATTTAATATCGCCTCCCTGATCGGCAAAAATGGCATTATCAGGAACTTTGTAAGTACCCGGACCTAATGTACGTGCCGGAAATGCCCTGATATCGTTACTTCCGCCCGCAAAAAACTGCCTTACAAATGGTAACGAAGTACTGTTGCCGTACGCGTATCCATAACCAAGGTTTAAACGGTTTGCCCAAATCAGGTTGCGGTTAATTTTGTAAAAATCCCTGAAATCGGCTTCTGCTCTTATGAACTGAGTAAGGGGTGTATTGAATAAAGTTTTTTGTCCTAAATCGTTTGTCGGTGTAAATAAGCCCCACACATTACCACCTGTTTCTAAACCACCAAAGAAATAAACATTATTTCTGCGGTTGGTTTCCATTTGGTTGGTGTAAGTAAAGTTATAATTGCTTCCAATGATAAATTGGTTTTCTAAAGTACTCCTTAATAGTGGGTTCACTTCATATAAACTGTCTCTTCTGTTTGAATCAGGAAAGCCTGTAGAAATATAACTGATTGAAATCGGATTAAAGTTATGCTCCTTATATTGGTTTTCTTTAAAATTATATCCAAATTCTCCTTTTATGGCATGTAAAGTATATTCAGAACCACGGTTTAGCATCTGATAAGAAAGCGAAGCAATGGTTTTAGGGATGAAAGCCGTTGTGCTGTTCGGTTTATAAAAGGGCACAATAAAACGAGGGAAAGTTAATTTTGCTTCCGTTGTAAGCGAAAGCGAATTCCGGCCTAAAGAAGTACCTCTTACCTGTGTTTCAAAACCACCGCTTACACTTACATCCAACTGTTCTGCACCTCTGAATAAATTTCGGGTAGTTTGCGTCACTTTTACTTCCGAGCCTACAAAGTTATTTGATTTACTGGTACCTGTAACCGAAAAGCTCAATGAGTTTTTCTTTAACGGGGTGAGGTATATGTTCAAATCTAACTGGTTGTTCTTAAAAGTATCGATTGGCAAAAACTCTGCCCGCACATCTCTAAAAGCACCAATGTTTACCATTCTGTTTAACGATTGATTATGGTCTTTACGGTTATAAGGTTCACCTTTTTGGAAAAACACCAATCGATCGAACAATCTTGGCTTAAAGGTATTCCTATCATCATAAATGCTAAAATCGTGGTACTCCAGTGGTTTTAACTTTCTTAATATGGTATCTCTCCGCAAGCTATAACTCGGGTAAATGTTGATATTCCTGATCGAATAAGGTTTTAAACCAGCATCAGGCGCAATATCTTTTACCTTAACCGTAACGTTTACCAGGTTTTTGCCAATGGTACTGTCTACCTGCAAAATCAGGTAATCAGGACTAAAATAAAAATAGCCTAGTTCTTTAAGGTCGTTATCTATTCTAATGCGTTCGTTTTTGTAATTATCAAGGTCGTAATAATCACCTACTTTCAGCAGGGTTTTATTTTTATTCTGGTTGATGATTTTGGTTAAAGCCCCGGTATCTGGTGGGAAAGTTATTTTGTTAATTTTATATCGGTTTCCGGTTTCTGCAGTATAAACAGCTTTGCCTTTTTTATCCTTCACTACAGTATCGCCAGTAACGGTGGCCTGCAGGTAACCCTCACTAATTAGGTAACTTGTTAATACATCGTTGTTATATTTTAGTTTTACCTCGCTAACCAATACAGGTGGCTCACCTTGCTTGCGCAACCAGTTTCTAAAGCCTTTTGGTTTTTTTGGTTCTCCTGCAAGGTTGTAAATGCCAAGTTTTACTTTTACACCCAAAATAGATTTATTCGGACGGGGCCTGGTTTTACTTTCAAGGTCCGTTTTTACTTGTTTTTCATCATCAATTTTGCCCGAAGAATCTGGATTGATCTTTACTTCAGCACCTGTATATAGATGTTGCCCCGGTTTTAAAGATTTCGTAGCGCTACATCCCGCCAAAACTAAGCAGGCCAGTGCAAATAAAATTGGTCTAGTTAGTTGTCTCATTTTTAGGTTTTTGTTCAATGTTTCTTCTGTTTCGTTTTTTCTGGAAGATTTCTCTAAATCTATTGTAATCAACAACTAGCGTGAAACCTAATCCTGTTTCGATAATCTGTCCTTGTACTATTACGTCGTTCTGGTTGCGTCTGTAAGCCCTTAATCTATATCTTCCATCGGCTGATAATGCATATTCTACATTAACATTTCCACCAATATCTGTCGATTTTTCTCCCGGAGCCTGTGGTCCTTCCAATGCAAAAGAGCTGCCCACAGTTACGGTTAACCTATCATTTAATAGTTTTTTTGATAAACCTACTTCCAGGTCTGTTTTCTGTTGCAGCGAGCCTGTAGAATAATCTTCGGATGAATTTACCCCAAAGTTTAATTCTACACCCTGAATTAAATCAGATGCCAGGTTGTTTAATTGTTCTGTCAATAATTTACTTACGCTAGATCGAGCCAAGGTAGATACACCTCCGCCGCCACCGGCTAAACTTTCGAAAGGGTTGTTGGCGATAAACCTGTTTAGTGCCAGTAATGCAAAAACCTGTTTGTTGAGCTCACTTTCATCGCGGTTTACATTAATTAATCTGGTATAAACCGTTCCGTTTAGTGCCCCGCGTTCATTTTCAGGTAAGTCTAGCTTAAAGGAAATGATTGGTTTTAGCAATTCACCTTTCATCATTAAATAAACCTGGAATGGCAATTTAGTTTTCGCCTGAATATTATCCGGCTCATTGATGAGATCAATAGGGGCAGCGTTTACTTCGTACAATGCAGTTAAATTCACATTTGCCGAAGTAGGTTCACCCGTCCAGATAATGGTGCTTCCTTTAACCAGTTTAAATGCTTTTTTGCCTAGCGGCCCAACTGATAAGTTATAAGAACCATCTACAATTTCGTAACGGCCTGTTAAACTTATTTTACCACTCGGATCCATCGTTGCATTAAGATCTGCCTCACCTTTAATATTAAGTGCATCGCCATTTGATGGGTCTACAACTACATTCAGCTCAGCTTCAGGATCGATGGTAATTGCCGCAACAAGGTTAATGCCTTTCATGGCCGATTTATTTATACTGTCTACCTTTAAAGCTTTTTGGCCGTTAAAAGGCGGTGCATCGGCATCAATAAATTGTACAATTCCTTCCTGATCGATGATTGAAGGATCGCTAGATGGCAGTGCAAAGAAAAACTTGGTACCTTTATTTACCTTGATGTTCATGTTTACATCAGGCTGGTTTAAATCTCCACGTACTTTAATGTCGCTCGTTAAAAATACCGTTCCATAAATCATGTCATTATCAGCAGCAGTAGAATTTATCGCCCTGAAATTGTTCATTTTAATATCTAAACCGAAGCGGTAATTTTTAAAATCGGTGGTGAGCACTTTTCCGTTAATGGTTGCTTTTTGATTTAAAGAATCAATCAGTGTGAAGTTATTAAAACTGATCCCTTCATCGGTGAAGGAAATCTTTTCGTTTGGCATCCGGAAAAATGAATTTACATACGCCACGTTAAATCCTGCATTATTAAAAGTTAAATCGCCTAATACCTTCGGCGCAGTTAAAGCTCCTTTTACAGTTAATGCCCCTGTTAAAGTTCCTGTGCCACGTTTTAGCTGACCGGCAGATAAACTCTCGATGTTTTTCATTTCAATTTTATCGATGTTTACCGTAAGGTCTAATGCACTTTGCGGTGCGGTATAATAAAATCCGTTAACCCTCAGCTCATGTACACCGGTTAGGGCTACATTTACTTCGAATGCATTTTGGGTATTGTTGTTTACCGCTACGCGTAATGTACCCAGCTGATCTTTTTGGTAACGCAGCTGATCGATGGTTAAGTTTGCTTCGAATTTTGGACTTGATGCCAAATCTTTAACGTTTGCAGTTCCGTTTAAGCGACCGCCAACAAGTGTGGTGTCCGTTTCTGCAAATTTCGTCAGGGTTTCCAATTGGAAATCTTTAAAAGCTACAGCCAAAGGTGCATTCGGCTTCAGTGGGGTTGCTATTTATGGAAAGCGACTGGCCACTGTTGCTGATCTGGAATTGATTTACTAAAATTCCTGAAGCTCCAAACTGTATATAATTATCTTGCGAAACTACCCACTTCTGGTAATCGAGCAATAATTTTTGTGGATTAAGAGAGAATTTAAAGTCTTTATTTATCGATTGGAAAGTACCACCAATTACATATTTGTTTTTAAGCTGCCTATCGCGTAAAAAGATATTTACACCAAGGTTGTTGTTTGCCGCATCGCCGCTTACTTCAGTATTAAACAATGCAATTGATGGGCTTTGAAGGCTTTTTACCGTTAAACTGTAGTCTAGTTTATTATTATCGTTGTTGATGTTAAGAACAGTTGTATCTACTTTAAAATCGCCATAAACTACCTGCGGAAAATTACCTTTGATTTTTAAACTATCTTTCTGTGTATCGATTAAACCGTAAAACTGCGATTGTTTAAAAACCGTTAACTCAGGTACAAAACTTTTTAAAAGCTTGGAATCGTAAACCTGTACAAAAAACCGCAAACGTTGGTCGGGTACTTTGGTTACTGTTCCAAAAGCATAGTATTTATTAATTTGATTAATAATTGCGCTACCTATTTTGGTCAATTGGTATTTACCATCAATTTTGGCAGATAATATTTCAGATTTAAGGGTTAATTCATTTTCTGTTGCAGTAGATTTTGCACGGATGGAAATCGTATCTACATTAATTTTTTGCTTGTCTTTAACCAGTTGAAGGCTGGTAACATCAACCGAACCGTTTAAATAATCGGCGTCGGCTGTGGCAAGATCTACCTTAACAATACCAGCAGCACTTAACACGGTTGGGCTAAAGTTTAGTGCCTGAAGATCAACTTGTTTTAAGTTAAGATTGGCTTTTACAGATGGATATTTTCCTGCCATATTTACTTTGGCATCTAAATTAAAGTTGGCATTGCTATCGGGCATGCTGCTTTTAATGCTAATATTCTGGTTACTGTAATTACCGGCGAGTAATAAATTGCGGTAAGTATATTTGTTGTAATAGGCACTTAAAACCCTCGCATTAAATTTGGCATTAATCTTTTTAGGATCGAGCCCGGTACCTGCAACATTTGCCTTAACAGTTACGCGGCCCAGTTTAGGTTGCATTTTAAGCAATCTGCCAACGTTAAAGTTGTTTAAGCTCACATCTGCCTTGTAGCTTTCCTTTCCTTTTGGCCCATTCATGCCCGCAACAACAACTGCACTACCCATATCGGTGGCAATATTTAAGTTGGTGTTAAAATCGGTCATAGAGCCTTTAAAGTTACCTTTGGCATCAATTACATTCGGTAATTCGATAGATGGTGGTAAAGATTTTTTAGGCACAGCAACGAGGATATCGCCTTTGGTAACATGCAGTTTTTTGATGTTTAAATCCAAGAAAGTTTTCTTAACATCTGGTAATCCTTTCGCTTTTCCGCTGATGTCGATCTGGGTATTTTTTAATCCGCTTACCTGCAGTTTAGGGATATTCAGGTTATTGAGGTAGCCGTTTACTTCTGCATTTACTCTTATTTTTTCATTGCGGTAATTGGCTGGTACGGCATTACTGAAAAAACCAGCATCTTTTAAACCGATGGAGGTATTTTTAAGGGCAATATTTAATTTTACACGTTCAGGATGTTTTGTTAAATCTTCCATTGAGGTGAAATTTAACTCGGTGGCATTCTCAATGGAGGTATTTGGTGTTTTAAGGATAAAATTGCTCAGTTTAATCTGTTTATCATTATATACGGCATCACCACGAAGTTCATCGAGTATAAAACCGCTTTTCTCTTTTAACGATCCGTTTTTAACATTTACTTTTATACCTGCTGCGCTATAATTTACATCACTTGCCCCTAAGTTAAGCTGGTTAATTTTAAGGTGGTTAAAATCCATCCCTTTGGGTGCGGGTTTGGCCCCGAGATTATCAAATTGTACGTTGTTATCGGCAAGGCTAATGTTTTTAATGATCAATCCCAAAGGAGATTTTTCGGGCACTACAGTATCTTTAACCTTCTTTAAATTGTTGCTCGGTGCAGGCTTAAAGGCAAAAAGGATGTTCGATTTGTTTAAATGGGCATCATCAACCGAGTATTTGCTGTTGGTTAAATCTACTTTAAGGTTGGCCAGGCCTAAATCATTCACATCTGCAATGGCTTTTGTGGTCGATATCTGGTCGTCGTAATTAACCTTTACATTGCTGAAAATGAAGTTTTGTACTTCAATTAATGGCAGTTTACCTTGTTCTTTCTCACTGCTATCTACACTGTTTGTAATGTGCTGCACCAATTGGGTAAGTGGCTTTTGTTGTAAATAGCGCAATGAAGTGTTAACCAAGCTTAATTCTTTGATTACATAATGTTGATTGGCGAGATCAAAATCCTTTATTTTGGTTTTAAAAGCACCTAAATATAATTTCACATCATTACCGGCAACATCGTCACGGTAGTTAATACCAATATCTTCGAATGATACTTTATCTACAGAGAATTTTAAGGTAGAAGTGGTATCTTTTTTTACTTTTTCTTCGGGCTTTTTCTGATCGCTTGCGAATGCATCAACAAGGAATGAAAAATTAAATGTTGTATCGGGATTGATGCGTTTTACATTGGCACGTACATTTTTTAGTTCAATGTTATTAATCTCAACAGTGTTTTTTAAAAGCTTGAATAAGCTGATGTCTACCGCTAATTTTTCTGCATATAATAAGGTATCACCCTTGCGGTCTTCGATGTAAAATTTGTTCAGCACCACATCTTTTGGCAATGCAATTTTAATGCTTTCTAAACTAACTTCTGTCTTGGTTTTAGTTTTAAGGTAGTTTATGGCCTTACCTTTAACAAAATTTTGAACTGCAGGGATATTTAAAGATAATGCTATTCCAACAACCAGGATGATGATGGAAGCAATTACCCACAATAAAATTTTGAGACTTTTACGTACGTATTTATTCAAAGCTATGCGTGTTTGGTGATCGACAAATGCCAAAAGCATGCCATTAAAATTAAATTTAAGGCAGGTTTTATTAAATAATACAAAAAATAACTTAAATTGTTCGCCCGCCATAAAAATTTAACACTAGCGGTTTGATAATTTGTTAAAAATGAATGTAATAAACCTAAATATATCTTTTGAGCAATACGAAAGTATTAATGAATTAACATTGGCAGATAGATTACTTTGCGAAAATGCAGAGCGTGCTTTGGCCACTTCTTATTCACCTTATTCCAAATTCAGGGTGGGTACGGCAATTCGCCTGGCCTCGGGTGAAACCATATTGGGGAGTAACCAGGAAAACCTGGCTTACCCATCAGGGCTTTGTGCCGAAAGGGTAGCACTTTTTAGTATCGGTTCCACACATCCGGATGCGGTAATAGAAAGTATGGCGATTACCGCGCAAACGGATAATTTTGAGATTTTGAAACCAGTAACATCTTGTGGAGGCTGCTTACAGGTAATGGCCGAGTTCGAACGCAAACAAAATAGGGAGATTGAGGTGATTTTTTATTGCTTAAATGGTGAGGTGCTTAAAGTGCCAAGCGTAAAGAAGCTTCGTTGCCTTTTTCTTTTGTAGAGGATCGTTTAGAACGCTAAGTGGGAGTTACCTCTAATCAGGTCGTCATTACGAGATGGCTTTTTTAGCCGACGAAGCAATCTTAATGTGGTAGCTAAAAGCCATCATTTTAAGATTGTTTCGTCGATTGTGTTTGCAATAACGATTTTCCTATCAGAACGTATTTCCGTCTTCCAATTCCTTACCTCATACCTCCGACTTTTATACTTATATTTGGTTTTTTTAACCACATGAAGCATTTCTACATCCTTATACTTTCTGTTCTGATTTCTTTTGGCGCAAACGCCCAGGCGGTACTTAAAAGTGGCTCTACCTATAAAATAACTTATTTCCGATCATCAGATGGGAAACCGAAAGAAGACCGGAATGCCACTGTGGTATTGGCTTCGGCAATGCAAAATTTAATCAGCAATGCGGCTATACTCGATAATAAGGCAAAATATCCCTATGAGCAAAGTATTGTAACCAAACCAGCAGGCATTTTATTTCAGCTGGCAGATTTGAGTATTAACAACCAGATTGCCACTGCAGATACGCTTGCCATCAGTAAGCAAACTTTTGAGTTGAGCAACGAAACCAAAGTGATTTTAGGTTATACCTGTAAAAAGGCTACAACGGTTGTAAATTCCAACCGGATTGATTTGTGGTACACCAGCGATGCAGGCATTAAAGCTGCCCCAACCAGTTTAGGCCAAAACCTGGGTTTGGTTTTAGAGCAGGTACGTAATGGCAACAGCTTTATTACGGCTACTAAGATTGAAGAGGTTAAAAAGTTTAAAGTGATTGATATACAGAAAATCAGTGCAAATTTAACTGATGGATTAAGCTATAAAGATTTACTCTGGAAGAGCAGGTTTACCACTTTAAACATTTTCAATAATGAGCAGATCAACTTTATTGATAAACCGCAATCTACCGATTCTATTTTTCGCTTTGCGGGAGGAACCGTAATTGCCAGAAAGGTTAAATTCCCTGAACTGAAAAACAATCCGAATGTTTTTGTCGATTTAACTGAACAATCAAATGGTGATGCTTATGATCGAACGGGCTCGGTTTTTATTATTCCTACAGATAAACAGATCAGTTTGATAGATGCCCTTAAAAATTCTGTTAAAAACCTGCCAATTTATGATAATGGTAACGGAAAGCAATACCAGGGCGTAGTTGCCACCGCAAATTACAATCCGGTTATTGAATTGATGCGCTTTTTTACTCCTTTTGGAGTTGGTAAATACAATAATTTAAAACTGAAGGATAAAACCTGGGCTGAAAAAGTTTATTACAGACAGGATGTATCAGAATTGTTTCCCCTAGTAAATGGCAAAGAGGTTTGGATAGCGGTTTTTATTGGTAATTATGATAAAGGCGGACATAAAGTTTCGTTAAATATTACATTACATAATGGCGGGAGAGAGAAAGAAGTTAAAGAGGTGATTTTGCCCCTGTTTAACTCAACCAACGTAATGGAAATGGCAGGACAAGAATATGCCACAATGTTTAGCAGTGAAAAAGGTTTGGAAGTTACTTTCACTTTAGCCAAAGATTTAAAAGATGCCAGGTTGCGTTACATTACAACCGGCCATGGTGGCTGGGGCAATGGTGATGAGTTTGTGCCACGCAAAAATACCATTTGGCTGGATGAAAAGGAGGCTTTTGCTTTTACCCCATGGCGACAGGATTGCGGTTCGTACCGATTGTTTAACCCGGCTTCCGGAAATTTTGAAACAGGTTTATCATCTTCTGATTTAAGTCGTTCTAATTGGTGCCCAGGCACAGTTACCAATCCAAATTGGATTAGTTTGGGAGATTTAAAGGCTGGTAAGCATACTGTAAAAGTAACAATCCCTATGGGCAAGCCTGAAGGTGGTAGTTCGAGTGCATGGAATGTTTCTGGCGTTTTATTGGGGGTAGAGTAATTACATTTTAACTGTTAGAAACGGGCTTAGGTAAAATCATCATCTCCGCATTGGAAAAACCTTCGGATTTGCCATTAAGATAAATTCATCATCCTTGCCCTGCTCGCGCTCTTTTTAAAAAAATGCATAAATAGGTTTAAGATTGTATGGTTTAAAACAATCAATCATTCAGCGCTCATTAGAAAACAAGTGCTAGCACAAACTAATGGACTTTTCTAAGCTCAAACTAACAACCCTTATACCAAAACCAACAACCTTTAGACGGGGCTGATTTTATGCGCCTTATAGCCCTAAATAGCAGCACAACACTACCTTTCTAAACCGGATTGCAGAGGAGATCCTTTTTTGCTGCCCGGGCCGGGCTGGAGCGCAAAAAAGATCGCATCGTAAAGCCGGAGCAAACTTTAACAAAGCCATTTAACCTTGATTTACTAATCTTTAAAAACAATCACCGATCTTACAATATATATAGTTTGCAAATGTGTGGAGCCTTTTAAATTGTTGGTGCTTTAAATTCTGGTAGAATAATGACAAATGATCAAAAAAATCCGTTTTATTTTCCCTTAATCATTCCTGTAAAAACCAATTTTCCACTTTGGAATGTGAATAACCTCTCTTTATTCTATGCAATCATTTTTATTATATTTACGGCTGCCAATTTCTGTAAATAAATGAGTGAAGAATTAGATCAAAACGTAAACGAAGAGCACAAACATACCATAACCCCAATCAACGGTTTATACGAAAACTGGTTTCTCGATTATGCGTCTTATGTAATTCTCGATAGGGCTGTACCGCACATAAATGATGGTTTAAAGCCCGTTCAACGTCGCATTATGCACTCGCTAAAGGAGATGGATGATGGGCGTTTTAATAAAGCAGCCAACGTAATTGGTAATACCATGAAATATCACCCCCATGGTGATGCATCGATTGGTGATGCGATGGTGCAAATTGGTCAGAAAGATTTACTGATTGATATGCAGGGAAACTGGGGCGATCCGGTTACAGGCGATAGCGCGGCGGCACCCCGTTACATTGAGGCCCGTTTATCAAAATTTGCTAATGATGTGGTTTTCAATCCGGATACTACGGAATGGCAATTGAGTTACGACGGACGTAACAATGAGCCCATCACTTTGCCGGTAAAATTTCCGCTGTTATTGGCTCAGGGTGCAGAAGGTATTGCTGTAGGTTTGGCAACTAAGGTAATGCCGCACAATTTTATCGAACTTTTAGATGCCTCAATTGAAGCATTAAAAGATGTGCGCCCAAACATTCTTCCAGATTTTTTTACTGGTGGGATGGCCGATTTCTCGAATTATAATGAAGGTCAGCGTGGAGGTAAAATCCGCGTAAGGGCTAAAATAACTGAAAAAGACAAAAAAACTTTGGTAATTACTGAAGTTCCGTTCAGCACCACAACGGGTTCAGTGATAGATAGTATTTTATCGGCCAATGATAAAGGCAAAATCAAGATTAAGAAAATTGAGGATAATACCGCTGCCAATGTAGAAATTGTGGTGCATTTGGCTCCCGGCATATCGCCCGATGTAACCATTGATGCACTTTACGCTTTTACGGCCTGTGAAGTATCCATTTCGCCAAATACCTGTATCATTCAGGGGGATAAACCACTCTTTTTGAGTGTAAATGATATCCTGATTGAAAATACAAAGCATACAAAACACCTGCTAAAAAGGGAACTGGAAATCCGCCTGCACGAATTGCAGGAAAAGATTTTCTTTAGTTCTTTGCTTAAAATATTTATTCAGGAAGGGATGTATAAAAATCCTGAATATGAAAACTCAAGCAATTTCGACACTGTTGTTGAGGTTTTACACATTTTATTTGATCCGTTTAAACCATCACTCTACCGCGAAATTTTACCTGAGGATTTTAAAAAGCTGATTGATAAGCCAATGAGTAGCATCACCCGTTTTGATGTGAAAAAGGCTGATGAGCAGATGAAAAATCTTGAAGATGAAATCAAGGTTGTTAAAAACCACTTAAAACACCTCACTGATTACGCCATTGCCTGGTACCAGAAATTGAAAGATAAATATGGGAAAGGAAGGGAGCGTAAAACTGAAATCCGCTTGTTTGATCGCGTAGAGGCTTCTAAAGTGGCACTTGCGAATGTTAAATTGTACATGAACCGTGAGGATGGTTTTATCGGATCGGGTTTACGCAAGGATGAATTTGTGGCAGATTGTTCGGATATTGATGAGGTGATTGTTTTTCGCGAGGATGGCAAATGCATCATTACGAAGGTGGCCGATAAAACCTTTGTAGGAAAGGGCATTGTACACGCACAGGTATTTAAAAAGAATGATGAGCGGACCATTTACAACATGATTTACAAAGATGGTGCTAGTGGTACTGCTTATATAAAAAGATTTGCTGTAGTTGGGGTAACGCGCGATAAGGAATACGATTTAACAAAAGGATCGAAAGGTTCGAAGGTGTTGTATTTTACTGCCAACCCTAATGGTGAGGCTGAAATTGTTAACGTGGCCCTGAAACCGCATTCCAAATTGCGTAAACTTCAGTTTGATCAGGATTTTGCCGAAGTGGCAATCAAAGGTCGTGGCTCGCAAGGGAATATTATTTCGAAATATCCGGTTAAAAAGATTATTCTGAAAAGTAAAGGTGTTTCTACTTTATCTGGACTTAAAATCTGGTATGATGATTTGTTAAAACGCCTCAATGTAGATGGTCGAGGAAAATACCTTGGCGAATTTGACGGCGATGACCGCATTTTGCAGGTACATAAGGATGGTTTTTACGAGTTAAGCTCATTCGAGTTAAGTAACCACTTTGATGATGGATTGATCCTGATCCAGAAATTTGATCCTGAGCGGATTTTTGCCGCGGTTCATTTTGATGGAAAGGCTCAGAACTATTTCATTAAGCGTTTTACATTCGAATTGCAGGCTAACGGCAGGAAAACAATTTTTATTAGTGAGGAGCAGAAGTCGAAATTATTGTACCTCACTTCAAATCCGGGTGCGAAAATTATTGTTGATGTTTTAAAAGGCAAAACCCAAATTCCGGAAACATTGGATTTATTATTGTCGGAATTGATTGATGTAAAAGGATTAAAGGCCAATGGTAACCGTTTATCTCCACATGATGTACAGAAGGTGGTATTGGAAGAACCTGAATTAGCGGTGGAAGAGATTGAGGAAACAACTGCAGAAACAGATGCGGAAGATGGATCTGTTGATGAAGAAAATGTAGCTGAAGAAGAAAATTCTGTTGATTCTAAAGAGGAAACAGCTGAAAACGAAACGCTTGAAAAACCTTTGGCAGAAAAGCCAAAACCGAAATTTGAGCGGACGGAAGAGCCTGAAGAAGTGCCTGTAGTTAAGCAAGAAAAACCAGGGGTAGAAGAAAAGCCTGCTGTGGTTGAAAAACCTGTTAAAAAAGAAGAAACGAAGGCTGAAAATAAACCTGAGAAAGAAAATAAACCGGTTAAAACCAAGGATAAACCAGAAACAGAAGAAAAACCTGCTAAGAAGATAGGTTTTGAGATCACCAACCCGGATGATATCGAAATTGATGATAAAGGACAGTTGGGGTTATTCTAAATAAATTTGAGCGTTGTTAACTTTAATGTCCTTGTGGTAAGAAAGTTGACAACTCTTCACATTTCAATCAAAACATTTCATTTTTAAAACTATATTTGCCTTGCTCAAAGGGGTGCTTTTTGATGCTGCAATTTCTGTTGCCATCAATTTGCTGAGATTATACCCATTTAGAGGTTTAAGCCAAACGGTTTAAGGTATTGTATTTAACCTTACACCTCAAAACTTATCCCTTCTAATGAACCTGATGCGGGTAATGCCGACGTAGGAAGAGGTTAAAAAGATACCGTACTGTTTCGCCCCGAAAACAGGCTTTAATTTATTTTACCTGCCTTGTGGCAAAATATTGTAAATGAATTTTCAAGATTGGTTTAAGCTTTTTCAAGAGCAGATTTTACACACTTCTTTAATAGAATGGTTGGCTGTTGGTTTTGGGGTTTCTGAAGTTTTATTAGCAAAGAAAAACAGCATTTGGCTATATCCAACCGGGATAATTTCTGTCCTATTGTGGATGTATTTGCTGTTGGACGTTAAGTTATATGCAGAAGTGCTTTTGAATATATATTACCTCACGATGAGTATTTACGGCTGGATGATCTGGAAGAAAAGAAAACTGGATGGAGAAAACCAGGTTTCATGGTCGAGCAATAAAGAATTAACCATTGCTGTTTTAATTTCAGTTATTGGGTTTGGGGTACTCTACCTCATCTTAAGGCATTACACCGATTCGGACGTGCCATTATTCGATGCCTTTGTTTCATCAACAGCCTGGGCTGGCATGTGGCTTTTGGCCAAACGCAAAATAGAAAACTGGATTTTTCTTAATATCTCCAACATCGTAGCAATTCCACTGCTTTTTCATAAAAAATTGCCTTTAATGGCTTGTTTAACTACCTTTTTATTTGTTGTTGCCATTTTTGGGTATTTAGATTGGAAAAAGATCATCAATAAAAGCAGATTAAAACCGGCTTAATTAAGTTAACATGCAAGAAACATTAACTAATACCTGGCAGGAAAAAGTGAAAGCATATGCTGCTCTTTCAGAAGAAATGGGAAAACTTTACCCCGAAATTCTGGAACTGGCTTACCAGGAAAACTGGTTTAAACTTTTTGTTCCTGAGGTTTATGGTGGGCCAAATAAAAAGCTTCCTGAAATTTTGAGGTTGGAGGAAGAACTTGCCGAAGCTGATGGTAGTTTAGGCTGGACAGTTACACTTTGTGCAGGAGCCGCCTGGTTTGCAGGTTTTTTAAATCCTGAACTCGCTGCGGAAATACTAGCCGATCGAGAAGTTTGCTTTGCCGGGAGCGGGGCTGTTGGTGGTGTAGCAATTAAAACTGAAACGGGCTATCTTTTAAACGGCAGGTGGAATTACGCCAGTGGTGCTTTACATGCTACTGTGTTTACAGCCAACTGTACACTTAAAAATGAACACGGCGATGACCTTTTGGATGAAATGGGAGTGCCTGAAATTAAATCTTTTATCCTAAAAAAAGAGGAGGTAAATATTTTAGCCGGATGGTCTTACTTCGGTTTAATTGCCACCGGAAGCCATGCTTTTGAAGTAAAGGATTTACATGTACCCTTAAACAGGACTTTTAAGATTAACCAAGACATTGAAATAGCAGATTCGGGTTTTGATTATCCCTTCTTACAACTTGCAGAAACTACGCTAACCGTAAATACGCTGGGGATGACGAATCATTTTATTAAACTGGTAGAAACCGCTTTTACTTTACGTACAGGGTTGAAAAGATATACCCATCAACAGGTTTTGTTCTTTAATGATGAGTTAAATCGTTGCAAGGAAGAGATTCAAGATCTTAGAGCAAGGTTCTATAGCGCATTTGATGAATCGTGGAGCGCCCTGGTGAATGATGGTAATATTGCAGAAGATAAACTGGCAGAAGTTAGTGCTGCGAGCCGCAAATTGGCTCATGCCTGTTGGAAAGTTGCTGCCATATTATTCCCTTACTGTGGTTTGGAGGCCGCAAAAAAAGATTCAGAGATAAATCGCGTTTGGCGTGATATACATACGGCAAGTCAGCATGCCTTACTTACTTTCGAAAGTTAATTATTCGAGAAGTTCAGGCTTGATCTTATCTTTAAAATCTTTAACAAACTTATTTAGTTTTGGCTGTATTACGAATGCACAATAGGGCTTGCCTTGGTTTTCGCTGAAATAATTTTGATGATAATCTTCAGCCTCATAAAATTCTGCAATAGGTAAAATCTCAGTAATTATTGGTTTGTCGAATACTTTCTCGCTATTTAACTCGGCAATTATTGTTTCAGCCTGTTCTTTTTGATCTTCATTTTCATAAAAAATTACTGAACGGTATTGCGTACCGATATCATTGCCCTGCCTGTTTAAGGTTGTTGGGTTATGCGTTTTAAAAAATATGAGTAAAAGCTCGCTAAAAGAAATAATACTTTCATCAAATATAATCTGTATAACTTCTGCATGCCCGGTATTGCCATTACAAATTTCCATATAGGTAGGGTGCTTCAATTCGCCACCCATGTAACCTGATGTAACCTGGCTCACTCCGTTTAACGTCTGAAATACGGCTTCGGTGCACCAAAAGCAGCCTCCCCCAAATGTTGCTGTTTCCATATACTACTTATCTAAAATCTATTCCAGTTTTAATTTAATTATCAAAAAAAGACATTTTTTTGATATTCAAGGTATCATCAGTAACCGATTATTCTTATAAGTTTTAAAGCTATGGTTCCCTAAAGATGAATATAGTATTTATAGGTGATCTCGCAAACTATTAACTTTTGTTAACGATAAATTAGAGGACAAATGAATGAGGCTTTATCTTGATTTTAGATTTATCATCATGAGCTTGCCGAAGAACTTATTTATACCTATTCTGGTATTTCGACAAGCTCAAAATGATATAATTAATAAACTTCCTCGTATTGCTATGAAGTGATTATTTACAATCCGGGCTGGGTTGTATTATTCAATAAATTAAAGTGTTTTAGCCTTTATTTTTTTTAGCTCCGATTCCAATTGTGTGGTCGTGGTTTTTTCGCTCTTAGCTTTTTCGATTGCAATTTCTTGCGTTTTAATAGCCTCTTCATTATAACCCATGCGGTAAAGAATGTGCGCTAAAGTATCGTAATATCCAGCAATTGGTTTTAGTTCTATTGATCTTCTACTCCAAATCATTGCTTTGCTCAGGTAATTAAGATTTTTAGTGCCTGTTTCATAAAATTTCCAGGCAGCATTGTTTAATTCATTTGCATATGAATTTGATGAACTATTGAAAGAAAAAACAGATTGGGTATAAATAACTTTTCCTGGAAGTTTTTTCAAACTATCCATCTTTTCCTTAGAAACGGGATTATTAGTGGTAGGGAAGTGCGTTTTTGTAAAAGCTTCGCGCTCTTTTATTTCAATTTTTTTAATACTGTCAGCACTGATATTCATATAGAAGCTGTCGTAAAAATAACTGGCTGTCTTTAAATAACTGGTAGTATCTTTAACTGTGCTGTAATACCATAAAATCTGGTTGTTGTATGCTTTTTCTCCACCTCTGTAATCTCTGGTCCAGGTATTTCTGGCAAAATTGGCTCCCGCGTAGGCTTTAGCAATATTTTTATTCTTTGCTGCTTCTGCCATCGTATTGGAAATGATTGCATTATTAATTGCCACCCTTTTTTGAACAGGTTCCGTTTTATAAATGCTATCTACAATTTTACGGTTGGTGTAAGCTAGTTTATATGCATTTCCATCGCTGTAAGGGCCAGCTTCCAGGATATACAATACATTTTTATAGTTGTTGAAATCACCAATCTTCAAATTATTTGCATACTGTTCAATAAGTTCAGCATTATTCGTTATCCCAACCTTCTTTCTTGCATCAATAAGATTAACTAGCGAAACGTTATTGCTTTTATCAGCATTAAATGCTGTTTCCAAGTCAGAAATAGACTCGCTTTTGAATGCCATCAATGCGCTATCGATTAGTGTGGTATATTTTTGCTTATCAGGAGAATTGCCAAAATCTTTAAAAAATACTTCTTTGTTAGCGCGTAGAAAAACATATGCAGGAAACGATCTTATATTCGATTTTCCAAGTATCGATCTGATGGTGGTATCAGTCATTTTAGTTTTATAAACAACAAAGTTTTCATTTATGCTGTTGATAACTTCCTGATCTTCCAAGCCTGATTTAAAATTAACTTTTACATTGGGAGGTAAATTGGTTGGTTTCGGTATTCCAATAACATCCACAATTAATAACAAAGGTTTTTTTGCTATTGATGATTGTTCTAAAGCTGTTTTAAGCGATTTTGAAGTTTTTAACTCCTGGGCTATGCCAGATGTATAAATTAAAAATAGTGCGCAGGTAAGCGTAATAAGATTTTTCATGTTGAGAGCTGATTGTTTTATTTAAATAAAAACGCCCATGATTTTAGTCACAGGCGTTAAATACAATTTTATTGATATTGAATGTATATCGGTTTTGGAGTAAGCTTTAACGAGCTCTCTGGAGTCATTAAGCGTTTAGGATCTTTCTTTAAATCATTTTTATAAAATAATTTAAATCCTGTAAACTGTACAGGTTCTCCTTGTATAAAGTGGCGGTAAGTACCTTTTTTAATTCAGGTTCGCCCCACCCATCCATGTGTACCACAACCTGCACTTCTGGACGAAGTTTAATACTTGCCGAATTGGTTACCATTTTCTTAGTAAAGCGGTGTAAAACAAATACTTTTGGAGGCAAATTGTATTTTTTTACAATGTCAGCTAGGTATCCAGTTACATAGTTCACATCAGCAGCATCGTAAGTTCCGATTTTTTTTCCTGGCAACGTTCCATCTTTCATCGAAAATTCAGGGTCTATACCCAAATGAACGTAAGGTAGCTCGAGGTATTTTTCAATATGAGGCAATTCAGCTTTGATGGTGCTTAATGCTACCTGAAGATCTAAAAATACAATGGTATTTGGTTGCATTTTAGCAATTTTCAATACAGAATCAATCTGTTTGTTACCCATTCTATTGATGTATTTTCCATCTTTACCAGGTGTTCCGCTTGCTACAGCAGCAATATAATGCAAACCTGGCTGTACCGGGGTAGTTGGATCTGCTTTTTCCCAATGTTTTACTTCGGCATTTAAGCGCTGCCACATTTCTTTTGGTGCATATTCGCCCAACGCCCCCATTTTTTTAGAGTGTAAATTTCCATAATAAACAACAATGCGTTTAAAAGGCAAAATGGCTCCGGTTAAAGGATATGGTTGTTTTTTTACAGGCCACCTTCCAGTGGTATCGCCATTCGCTAGCTTTTTACCAATGAATCGTAAAGTTTAGGGTCAACAGGTTTCATTACATTCGCTGTTGAATCGGTTTTCTTTTTAGTCGAATCAGTAGAGAAGATTTTACCAATGCCGTTGCTGCCCTTGCCGTCTGAATTACAGTTGGCAAACAAGCTGATTGCGGCAAATCCCAGGATAATTGTGCCTGCTAATTGAGGGAATTTCATAGATATATTATAGAATTAAAATTTAGAACAGTTTTCCGATTCTGTTTTGATGAAAGTAGGTTGGAAATCTGGTAGTTTAAAATAAAGTAATCAACATTTACACATTGCAGAATTTGCCAAAAACGCCCAATGGCAATTTAATGCCTGATGTAGCCTGTAAAAAAAGTTCTCCGGTTTCAAGATTTTTGACCGAAGGAAAAGATGTACGGATTAAATTTTCTACAATTACAGATGAGAAACCAAGGGAATAGGTATTAAGAATCAGAAAATGTTCTTTTTCATCTAATAATTGTACAACATCCTGCATCATTTCCTGAATATGATCTTCAAGTTTCCATTTCTCACCATTTGGGCCATGGCCATATGCTGGTGGATCGAGAATGATTCCATTGTATTTTTTACCTCTTTTTTAGTTCTTTTTTTACAAACTTTAATGCGTCTTCAACCATCCAGCGGGTATCTTTCAGGCCCGAAAGTTCCTGGTTTTCATTTGCCCAGGTAACCACTTGTTTAATCGAATCAACGTGCGTTGTTTCTGCACCCGCTGCATTTGCAATTAATGAAGCTGCACCAGTATATGCAAAAAGATTTAAAACTTTAGGCTGAGGAGTTTTAAATTTTTTGATTGATGAAGATATAAAATCCCAGTTTACAGCCTGCTCAGGAAATACGCCAACATGTTTAAAAGAAGTTAAACCCAGGCGGAGTTTTATCGCCACCTCATCATTTTTATATTCTACATGCCAACGATCAGGGATAGATTGGTTTTTCTTTACCCATTCGCCTGAAGTTGCGGAACGGCCTCTGAAAGTAATGTTAGCTGTTTTTTTCCAATCCTGTTCCGAATACGTTTTTTTCCATACGGCCTGCGGTTCCGGACGGATAAGGGTTACATTTCCAAAACGTTCTAATTTTTCAAAATCCCCGCAATCAATCAGTTCATAATCTTTCCAATGGGTGGGGGCAAGTAATTGTATCATGTATTTAAAATAACTTTAAATTTGCATAGCTTTTGATGTATTGATCATCAGTTATCAAGGTTAGATCATTTGCTAGTGCCTGTGCTATAATAAGTCTATCAAATGGATCCTTATGTATTAATGGTAATGTAGAATAAGTAGTAAAGTCATCTTTAGAAGGCTGAAGAATTTTTACTCGGTACTTATCAAGTAATTCATAAATTGAGTTAATATCGTCTTTTAACTTTAGCTTTCCGATATTAGTCTTTATTGTAATTTCCCAAATGCTTACAATGCTTATATATTTTTCTGTTACAGGATTGTTTATGATCTCTACAATCTTTTTTGAAATTGAGTTATCTCCATTAATAAAGAATAGGAATATGTGTGTATCTAGCAAAAAACGCATCACATATAATCCTTGAGATCATCTAATGGTTCGTTAAAATCATCAGAAATATAAAGAATTGTGCCTTTTGCAGCGCCATATAAGCCTTTTGGTTCTTCAACAATATTCGTTTTTTCGCTTGCCGATTTAGGAAAGCTCTTCGAATGTTTAGCTTTTAAAAAATCAACAAAATCTTCTACTTCGTTTACCATACTTTCTGGTAAGGTTTCCAATTTATGAATGATATTTTTAGTGGCCGTAGTCATATACAAATATAAAAATTTTATTAAAACTTATCTTTTGCAGCTTTCATAAAGCGACTGGCAAATACGAAATCGTTTAATTCTTTAATATCGGTATGTGCGATTTCCTTATTGCTGCCCTCCCAGAATTTCTTTCCTTCATGCAAAAACAAAATATAATCGCCAATACCCATAACCGAGTTCATATCGTGGGTAACTACAATGGTTGTGGTTTTGTATTCTTCCGTAATTTCCTGGATCAGTTCATCAATAACGATCGAAGTTTTTGGATCTAAGCCCGAGTTCGGCTCATCACAGAATAAGTATTTTGGATTCATTGAAATGGCACGTGCAATACCCACACGTTTTTTCATCCCTCCTGATAATTCTGCCGGAAACAACTTGTTTTTACCTGCAAGGTTAACGCGTTCCAAACAAAAATCAACCCTTTCGAGCTTTTCTTTTCTGCTTTGATCGGTAAACATATTTAAAGGAAACATGATGTTTTCTTCAACAGTCATACTGTCGAACAAGGCCGAACCCTGAAAAAGCATACCGATTTCTTTCCGTACTTCAATCCTTTGTTCGTAGGTCATCGGTGTAAAATCCCTGCCATCGTATAATACCGAACCCGAATCTGGCTGATGTAAACCCACCATACATTTTAACAGGGTAGTTTTTCCTGATCCGGAACCACCGATAATTAAATTGGTTACGCCTTCTTCAAACTTACCAGAAATGCCTTTTAATACGTCGTTGCCGGAGAATGATTTATATATATCTTTAATTTCGATCATTACAATAAAAGTTGAGTAACTAAATAATCGCAAACAAGAATAGAGATACAGCTAATTACAACTGCTCTGGTACTGGCCTGCGATACCTCTAAAGCACCACCACGAACATAAAAACCTTCGTAAGCAGGTACTGATGTAATAATAAAACCAAATACAAATGCCTTAACAAGGGCAACAGTGATGGTGTAAGGATTAAAATCAGTTGTAATACCCTGAATGTATTCTGCAGGAGTAACCGCACCCGAAATTGAACCACCAATATACCCACCAGAAATACTCAAAAACATAGATATGATTACCAACATAGGTACCATGGTTATGCCAGAAATAATTTTAGGAAGAATTAAGTAGCCCGGTGCATTAATGCCCATAATTTCTAAGGCATCAATTTGCTCGGTAACACGCATCGAACCAATTTCTGATGAAATGGCAGAGCCGATTTTTCCAGCCAATACAATTGCACTAATGGTTGGACTTAACTCTAAAATGCTCGAATCCCTGTTAACAGAACCGATAATTGTTTTTGGAATAAAATCACTTACCAGCTGGAAAGCAATTTGTAAAGTCATTACTGCACCAATAAAAGTAGAGATAATGGCAATTAAGCCTAAAGAGCCCACGCCAACATAATCCATTTGCTTGGCGATTTCTTTCAGGTATATTTTCAGTTTTTCCGGCTTTCTGAATACAGACTTGAGTAGCAGGATGTATCTGCCGAAATTGGTAAAATTCATTCCGTATGTATTTGCTTAATTTAAATGATCATTCTTATACTACTACAAAGAAACGATAAAAAAGTTGACGCTCTTCGCTAATTACAAAAATATTCGTGGTTTTGAATATAAATATGGTTTTTTGTCAACAAAAATTAAACCACAAAAGATGAAAGCTGTAATAACTGGCGCAACTAAAGGCATTGGCAGGGCCATCGCAATTAAATTGGCGCAAAATGGATATCATTTAATTTTAGTTGCAAGAGGTAAAAGTGATCTTAAGATACTTGAAGAAGAATTAACACCTTATGGGAATGCCATTTTTACCCATGCTGCAGATTTTACAGTTAAAGATGATGTATACGCTTTTTTAAATGCCGATGGAATAAATTTTGATGATGTAACCGTTCTGGTAAACAATGTGGGGATTTTTTTACCCGGTAGCCTGCTTGATGAAGATGATGCCACATTTGAAAAACAGCAACATTTAAATACGAATGCCAGCTATTATACCAGCAAATTTTTTGGAAAAAAAATGCGCTCAGCAAAGCGTGGCCATATATTTAACATCTGTTCGGTAGCGAGTAAGGCACCAGTAAAAAATGGTGGCAGTTATAGTGTAACAAAAGCAGCGATGTTAAGTCTTAATCATGTATTGCGGCAAGAGTTAGCCCCTCATAACGTTAAAGTAACTGCGTTTTTGCCAGGTTCGACAAAAACTTCTTCCTGGGAAGGAACAACCATCCCCGACGAAAAATTTGTACAGCCTGAAGATATTGCAGAAACATTATTCACCATTTTAAACTTAAGTAAAGGTGTAAACGTAGATGAGGTTTTGATTACCCCGCTCGATTTTTAACACAAAATGAACAACGTTATGGAAAAGAAGCTTTTTAGAAACGAACACGATAAGATGATTGCCGGTGTAGCTTCAGGACTTGCAGATTATATGCAGGTAGAGGTTACCATAATTAGATTATTGTTTGCATTATCGGCTATATTTATGGCTGGAGGTGGCTTAATTGCCTATATTATTATGTGGATTATTGTTCCGGTAAATAACGATCCTGCAGCAAGATTCTCAAAATTTAATGATTACTTCGGTAATAAAACACCAAATACGCCGCCATTTGGAAATGCAGATTCATTTGCCGGCCCAACCAACCAGGGAAATGCCAATTGGACACAGCCTGTTGATGGAAGCACGAAAACACCTTTTGAAACACAGGCCGATTTTGGTAAACTCAATAAATCAAACGATACCGGCCGTACAATCGGTGGATTATTGCTCCTGGTAATTGGATGCTTTTTCCTGATGCGTGAAATGGATTTTATACCGGAATGGTTTAGTATCCGCAATTTATTCAGGTACATGTGGCCATTAATATTCATTGCTTTAGGCGTTAGTATCATTGCTAAATCAAAAAGAAAAAATGATTGGGCAGCTTTTCAGAGTCAGCAAGAATCAGAACAGCAAAAAACAGCCGATTTTTCTGGTGTTGTTCCAGAAAATGAGCCTTCAACCCCAGTTAATAAAGACAACAATTCAACATCCCCTAACCCTCAAGTATAAATAAAATGAAATTAGATAGATTAATATGGGGTATTATCCTGCTTTTTATTGGCGGTGTACTTCTACTCGAAAATTTTGGCGTAATCGATTTTTATTGGCGCAACGTATGGAGCTTTTGGCCAGTGTTTTTAATTATTGCAGGTTTAAATATATTGTTTAATAAAAACAACTCACAAACAGGAAGCATGATTTCCATTGGTGTTTTGGTTGTAGCATTGGCTTTTCTTTTTTATAAAGGGCAGCAGGTACCAGAAAACGGAAATTGGTGGGGACGGCATTTTAAAAAGGACATTGATGTGAACATCGATCGCAATGATGATGATAGCGATAATGACAACGACGATGACCAGGATACAACAACCTTTCATTCAAGTTTATCAGAGGCGTTTGTAGCCACTGATAACGCCAAAAAAACAATATTGAATATTTCGGGAGGTGGTATTTCGTTTAACCTTGATGGCGAAACTTCACAATTGATCAGTGCTGACGTAAAGAAAAAACATGTTAATTTTTCACTAAAAAAAGTACTTACTGATAGCGCAACAGTGCTTACTTTCCAAATGAATGATAAAAAGAACAAATGGAATTTTGGCGATAGTGGAAATGACGTGGATTTTAAGTTGAACAAAGAAGCGAATTGGGATATTTTGATGAAACTAGGTGCAGGCGAAGCAAATTTCGATTTTGCCGGTTACAAAGTGCGAACCTTCCGTTTTGATGGTGGTGCAGCGGCTTTGGATATTAAATTTGGCGATTTATTACCCATAACCGATGTAATCGTAAAATCTGGCGTAGCCGATGTAAAAATTAAAGTACCTACCAATTCGGGTTGTAGAATTAAAACTAAAACAGGTTTATCGGCTAAAGATTTCGACGGATTTGAGAAATTGAGCGATGGAGTTTACGAGACATCTAATTATAAAACTTCCGCTAAAAAAATCTTTATTAATTTAGATGGTGGATTGAGTAACTTTGAAGTAAGCAGATACTAGAAAGTTGAAGGTTTGAGGGTGGAAGGCTTAAGGCTTAGACTTCGCAAACTGAAGTCTTAACAGCGCTTTAATCCTGCAATCCTAAATCCAAACAATCCCGATCCTATCTAATGAATGCTGATCAATACACCGTAGTAATTAATGGTAAGCCACAAGGGCCGTATAGTTTAAACGAACTGAAAGATTTAAACATTACTGCGAATACTTTTATACGCAAACCCGGAATGGACGATTATAAAGAAGCTCATGCAATTTCCGAATTGCGTGAGCTTTTGGGTTTTAGCTATCAAAAAACTGCTCCCCAATATTTTGCTGCTTTCGATCAACGTTTGCTGGCCACGGTAATTGATCATTTTATCATTTTTGGGTTTTATACCGTCATTATTTTAACGAGTTTTCTCTTTATAGAAGGTAAAGATCAGCGAATAATGGCTTTTCTAATTCCATTTCCATCTATATTTATTATTAAACTCATTTATGGTAGCATTGCCGAAGCAACCAAAAATCAGGCAACTATTGGTAAAAAACTACTCAGTATCAAAGTAACCGATTTAGAAGGTAGCCGGGTTTCATTTGGTGTTTCTCTAGTCAGGAATTTTTCTAAAATTTTATCTGTAATTCCTGTTTTCTTCGGTTATCTGTATAGCTTTTTAAATAAGAAAAATCAGTGTTGGCACGATATTGCAGCTAATACGCTAGTGATTAAGGATAGGTTGATTTAATTGGAAAAACGGAGCCTATTGCATCATTATAATTAATTTGGCTGTACGCTATATTTCCGTTCAAAAATAGGAGGGTGTTGCTACCTTGAACTGATATACCAACCGATTTAATTACAACATTCCAACATTAAAACATTCCAACAATCCTTATCTTTGCAAACAGATGGAAAATATATTGGCAAAACATGATCTGGCTGGCGGATATTGCAACAGTTTAACAACTTATTCGAGGTATTTAACCCGCGAGGTAAATATTGGCGATATTGCATTGGGAGGGCATAACCCAATCCGGATTCAATCGATGACTACCACCGATACAATGGATACTTTAGGTACGGTTGAGCAAACCATCCGTATGGTAGAATCTGGTTGCGAATATGTGCGTATTACTGCACCAAGCATCAAGGAAGCTGAAAATCTGGCCAATATTAAAAAAGAACTCCGTTTCCGGGGCTATAATGTGCCATTAATTGCCGATATCCATTTTACCCCTAATGCAGCCGAAATGGCCGCGCGTATTGTAGAAAAGGTAAGGGTTAACCCGGGTAACTATGCAGATAAAAAGAAATTCGAAAATATAGAGTATACCCAGGATGCTTACAATGCAGAGCTGGCCAGGATTTATAAAAAGTTTATTCCTTTAGTTAAAATCTGTAAGGAGTATGGTACGGCCATGCGTATAGGTACCAATCATGGTTCCCTGTCCGACAGGATTATGAGTCATTATGGCGATACCCCTCGTGGCATGGTCGAATCTGCAATGGAATTTATCCGCATGTGCGAAGATCAGAATTACTATAACCTGGTAATTTCGATGAAAGCCAGTAATACCCAGGTAATGGTGCAGGCTTACCGTTTGCTGGTAGATACTATGGCAAAAGAGGGGATGAATTATCCGCTGCATTTGGGTGTTACCGAAGCTGGTGATGGCGAAGATGGTCGGATTAAATCAGCTGTTGGTATCGGTACTTTATTAGAAGATGGCTTAGGCGATACCATCCGCGTTTCGTTAACAGAAGATCCTGAATTTGAAGCCCCGGTTGCAAAAGCCCTGGCAGACCGCTATTCGAAAAGGAGTTCGGAGCTTGGAGTTCAGAGTTTTGAGGCGCATGCACAGGTTCCCAACTCCCGACTCCCAACGCCCAACTTATTCCCCTTACGAGTACAATCGCCGCATAACTACACCTGTACAACATATCGGCGGGCTTCACCATCCGGTAGTGATGATCGATGTTTCTAAAGAAAATTTAAAAGATCCTTACTTTTTAAGTGCTGTTGGTTATAATTACAGCGCAGGATTAGATAAATACAATTTAGCCGATCAGGCTTGTGATTTGGCTTATTTGGGCGATAATTTGCCTTCATTCTCTTTTCCTGGCAATTTGAAGCAGGTTTACAATTACCAAACCTGGCTAAAGCTCCAAGATAAAAACAACTGTCATCCGTTATTCTCTTTAGAAGAATTTAACACTGCTAATGATAAAGATCAATTTTTAAACTTTGTTGAAGTTGATGCGGAACAATTAACCGGTTTAGAAATTAACCAGTTTAGTAACGTTGTTCTCATCCTAAAAACTTCAGCTGTTCACGGAATGGCCGAACAAAGGGCATTCTTTATTGCTTTACAACAGCAAGATATCAAAGTGCCGATAATTATAAAAAGAACTTACCTGGATGCTGATGCAGATCATTTAATGCTTTATGCCGCCACCGATATTGGTGCTTTATTTACCGATGGTTTCGGAGATGGGGTATGGATTGATGCAGAAGGACAAAACCTATCCTTAATCAACGCTACCAGTTTTGGTATTTTGCAGGCTACACGTACACGCATCAGTAAAACAGAATATATTTCATGCCCCAGCTGTGGTAGAACCCTTTTCGATTTGCAAGAAACCACACAACTGATCCGCTCACGTACCGACCATTTAAAAGGCATTAAAATCGGCATAATGGGTTGTATCGTAAACGGACCAGGCGAAATGGCCGATGCTGATTATGGCTATGTTGGCACAGGGCCTGATAAAATTACTTTATACCGGGGTAAAGAAGTAGTAAAGAAAAATGTAACCACAGCTTATGCCCTTGATGAATTGATTGATATTATCAAAGATGATGGCAATTGGGTAGAAAAGGTTTAAATTGGAACGAGACTGTTTTTCAAAATCATTTTACTTTTATCATTATTCCCTGGTCTGTGTCTTCACAGATCAGCATAAATTATAAGTTAGTAAATTCATTTCTTTATTGTCTGTGAGAAAATAGACCGAGAAGTTCATAATCATTTTACTTATATCATTATTCCCTGGTCTGTGTCCTCACATACTAGTATAAAGCATAAATCTGTGAAATTATTTCTTATTCGGTTTATGAGGACACAGACTGAGGGATTATCATGGTTTGTGTTTCAAAAACTATTTTGCTTTTTATTCCCTGGTCTGTGTCCTCACAGAATAGTGTAAAGCATAAATTAGGAAATTATTTCATGTTCTGTCTGTGAGTATCAGACCGAGGGATTATCATGGTTTGTGTTTCACAAACTATTTTGCTTTATCTGGCACCATTTAATTTTTTCATCAATAAATCATAAATTGCTTTAATGAATATTCCGGAGTTTCAAACCCTATTTAACGAACTTAAAAACTGGCTGGCAGGCAAAGGCTTTACTGGTAGCGAACTCATTTATTCTTACTTTTTTATCGGACTGATCGGTGTTGTTTTATTTTTATACATTACCATATTTCTTACCCGGCAGGTTTTTATTGGAGTAGTAAAAAGTGCCAAAACAAAATCAGATTGGCAAAAAGCACTCTTCGAATTCCGTGTTTTTAGGGCGTTTGCTTTAATATTTGGTGCTTATATTATTTACAATGTAGTTCCTTATTTATTTATCGATTTTAAAATCTGGCTTTTTTACGCCTTGATTTTTGCTAAGATCTACATGGTTTTAGCCGTGATGTTTGCTATTAATGCATTTCTTAATGCTTTGGTTTCCATCATGGAATCTTCAAAGAAATATGCCGATAAACCCATAAGAAGTTACAAACAGGTAGCCAAAATTGTATTTTACATTGTTGGTTTTGTACTTATTTTATCAATTATACTTGGCGAATCTCCATTGTATGTTTTCGGTGGTTTTGGTGCAGTAACAGCTGTTTTTATTTTGATTTTCAGAGATCCTATTTTGGGTTTTGTGGCTTCGGTACAGATGAGTGCCATTGACCTGGTTCGGGTTGGCGATTGGATTACCGTAGAAAAATATGGTGCCGATGGCGAAGTAACCGAAATCAATTTAACCACCATTAAAGTGCGGAATTGGGATAAAACAGTAACCATTGTGCCAAGTTATGCTATTGTGAGTGAATCGTTTAAAAACTGGCGGGCGATGGAAGAAAGTGAAGGACGAAGGATTAAACGGCACATTAATATTAAAATTTCGAGCATTAAATTCTGCGATGATGAATTGATCGGAAGGTTGCAGCGTATTGATTTTTTAAAAGATTACCTTAAAGAAACCCAGGCTTTTATTGAACGATTTAATGCCGAGAACACAGTAGATCCGAATAACCTAGTGAACGGCCGCCATATGACAAATATTGGAACTTTTAGGGTGTATGCAGAGAAATACCTCGAAAGCAATCCACATATCAACACCGATTTAACCTTTATGGTACGCCAGCTGCAGGCAACAGAAAACGGATTACCCATCGAGATCTATGTATTCTCGAAAGAAAAGGGATTAAAACGTTTCGAAGAAGTAGCCGCCGATATTTTTGACCATTTGTTGGCTGCGGTGCCATATTTTGATCTCGAAATTTTCCAAAGCCCGAGCGGCAGCGATATGCGTAATTTTGTAAGGCGAGGAGATGATTAATATTAATAATTAGAACACCCATAAATAATTTGCACCAAAGTAATTTCTTAGGAAAACCAAAGAAATAATAATCAAAAAGACTAAAATTCCTTGAAGGGTAACGTTTTGTGCTAGTTTATTGTTAAAATAGAGAATTAGAAAATAATGTTAATCCAATTAAGATCTTCTTAAATAGAGCTTGATTGAAGCCTGAGAAGTTGATATTATCTTGAGCCATAGTTTATAATGACTCAAGATATTAATTTATTCTTCATTTAAAAAAGTCAGAACCTTTTCACAAACCTTAAATAAAAGCGGCGGCAAAGTTTCGCTGGTGTAAGGTTGTGTTGCTCCGTAAACATGATTGGCACCTTCAATTTTAACCAATCTGCTAGCTGTATTTACTTCTGCTAAAGTTTGTGCAGTCTCAAAAGGCACATTAACGTCATCATCACCATGTACAATTAACCATGGTATGTTTATGCGTTTGGCCGCATCTAAAATATTTAATGCAGCTGCGTTTTCTTCCAAATCTTCTAATAAAGTTACGTTTAAAGGCATTTGCTCTTTGGTACGGGCATTAGTAACGAATATTTTGCCGTTCTTTTTCCATTCTGCCTCCTGCTCTTTTTTCCAAAGGCTGTTAAAATCGGCTATGGCACTCCAGGTAATCAGTTTGTTAATTCTTAAATCGTTTGCAGCTTCAATAATGGATAAACCGCCACCACGGCTATGTCCAATCAGGTTTACCTTAATATCCTTACCATAAGCTTTTTCAATAAAATCCAATACTGCATTTAAGTCAAAAAGTTCTTTTGAAACGGTATTGCTGGCAAAGGCATCCATATCGGTTACGTCTTTTGGCTCGTCAACAGGAACACCGCTATGCGATAAATTAAACTTAATGTAACGATAACCATTATTGGCGAAATGCCGGGCAACTAAATTATGAGCACCCCAATCTTTAAAGCCTTTGAAGCCGTGTACAAAAAGAATAATTGGTGTATTAGGGTTTTTCTCATCAAAAGTGATATCGCCGATAATTAATTTTCCGTCAGAGCCGCTAAGACTATAATTGCTTTGTGTAATCATAATTTAAAGGTGTTGGTACAAAAATATAAACCTACGAAATCTAATTTTGTTGTATGTTTTTTAAAGGACGCGTCATTTCGGCTGCTGCGTAATCCCGAATGTATGGATAGGAAATCGATTACAATCATTCAGTAATCAAGTTGGTCGCCAGTTTGGCCCAGAGTGGTGGTAAGTAATCCCAAAATTCTTCCTCAAGGTTAATATGTATTATGTTTAATAACAAACGGCCGCCTTGTGATTTAAAAATAACATTTAGGCCTGCGGCTTTTTTTTGTGGTAAAATAATAGCCTAGTGAAATCTCGTGTGATCCATAATCATACTTCTGTAAACCATTCAAACTAAAGTCATAACCATATCCGATACGGAGATTATTGTTAGTAAAATATTCGGCAATCACACCCGCTGCCGCAAGTTTGGGTAAATTGTTCTGGAGATTATTTTTAGGATAAAGTTTCACCGTACTGCGGTAAACGCCACCTATCCAAAAACGTTGTTTAAAAAGCATAAATGCATTTAAATCCAAAGATGTAGGGCCGCTAATTTCGTCTTTTATCAAAAAGGCGGGTTTAATTATAAAGTCATCATTCATTTTTATAGCCATGCCGCCCGTAAGATAGAAGTGCTTTTGCGGTTGAATGTTGAGCACCTGATAATTGGAATATAGCTTCAGGTTCCCTACAGATAAACCTGTTATGGAAAATCCCACAAAATATTTTTCATTAGAATAGAAAACACCCGTCCTTATTTCAGGTATTACCTGGCTAACTGTACCTAATGGAATAATAACGTCGCCCCCATCTCTTGGATCAAGCAGGTTGCCCTCTAGCCCTAGCTGTCTAATTCCCAAACCGATACCAAATGCCAGTACATTTGTTTCTGTTCTATCAAGCTTGATGCGGTAGGCAAAATTTCCTATAGCACCAAGGGAACTTTGCGCTCCGATTTTATCTTTAGCAATTAAAAGCCCTAGCCCTACGCTTTCATCTTTTACGGATTCGTCAGCAGAGATCGATATGGTTTGTGGGGCACCACGCACCCCCACCCATTGCGCTCTGGCATAGGCCTGAAGATATAACTCTTCTTTATAACCCGTATAAGCTGGATTTATGAAAGTGCCGTTAAAAACATATTGGCCAAATTGAGCGTCTTGCTGCCCCCAGGCAATAAGCTGTGCAAATAAGGCCACCAGAAAAAATACTGCATGTTTCACCATTCTTTTTTATCTATCTTAGGATAGTAATATATCCGTTCTGCTCAATCCATGAACCCTTAACATTTCTGACTCTAAGCAGGTAGAAATATGTTCCATCCGCAAGTTTGCTCCCGTCCCAGTTGTTTTTGTAATTTATAGCCTGATATACTGTGCTTTGCCACCTGTTAATAATGGTAAGCTGATTTTCATCAAAGGAATCGAGGTTATCGATAATCAGGAAGTCGTTTTTACCATCTCCATTGGGTGTAATCACATTAGGTACCCTGATTGCTGATATGTTTTTGTTGTCGGTAGAAGTATTATTGCTCAGATCCGGATCGGTTTCCATAGCGGTAACATTTGCCGTATTGCTTACTTTACCCGCTTGTTTGGCCATAACTTTTACAATCAGCTCCGAGAAATATCCATTCTGTAGCTGGGGGATCGTCCAGTTTATCGTCCTGTTTTCAACATCATAGTTAGCAGTTCCATCAGTTGGGGTATCAACGCTATCAAAAATCAAATTATCCGGTAGTTTGTCAACCACCTTAATCTGGTTGGCTGTGGCAGCACCGTTGTTGCGCACATTTATGTTGTAATTAAAAAGCTGGTTACTTAGCACTTCTCTAATTTCCGATCGTTTTGTAATGGCCACGTCAGCGAGTATTGGTTGTTCTATAATTATCTCAATCTCAACAGATTCATCAGAGGGGCATTCTCCACTGTTCAACGCCACTACCTTATAAATTCCGGGCTCATTAACTGATAAACTGGATGTATTTATTCCCGGTAGCACATTACCATCCCTGTACCATACAAAGGAGCTAGCCTCAGCACTGTTTGCCTGAAGCACAGCTGTTCCGCCATTTTTTAGGACGAATTTTTTTCTTTTTACCGCTGTCTGGCCATGACCTTGCACAACCAAAACCAGAAACATTGCAAAAAAGAAAAAGACGAACTTGCGCTCCATGAGGTATTATGCTGAATTCTGCTACTAACGTTAAAGCGTTTCTTGGGCTGCACCTGTTACTGTTACAGTTGGGGTAATTGGCTTAGCACTAACTATTACCTCTTTAATAGCAGACTCGGCTTTACAATAATATGCATCGGTACCCGCAGTTGTAACCTTATAGGCCGTCCTCAACCTTAGCTTATAAGTTCCGGCAATGGTTGGGGTGTAATTAATGCCCGTTGCATCAGTAATCTTACTTTCTGTACCACCGGTGTTAACTGTGTACCATTGATAGGCAAATGTTTGGTAGGTATCCTGAGTGGTAACATTACCTTTCTGTTCTTCAGCTGTATTAGCGATACAAAAATTCTTGGGTGTAAAATCTACACTTAGCGATTTAAACACATAAACCGGAATTTCCTGGTATGGAGTTTCACAGAGCGTAGCATCCGTAGGTATGCCTTTTAAATAGTAATAACCGGTTGCTGCGTTTTCAACTGTATTCGGTGCAGTGATTGATGCTGATGTTCCGGTAGTTGCAGGATCATTAACTGCCAGATCGACCTTGGTAGCACTGTAATAAATTTTATGAGTATACCCAACCGGTATTGTTGCAGATGCGGCGTCGGCATAACTAAAACTTCCTCCCGCACATACCAGGGTTACGCCAGATGTTGTAGGTGTAACCTGTGCATGTAATACCAATTGTGTACAAGTCATTAAGACTGCTAACGATAAAATAAATCTAGTAAAAAAAATTTTCATAAAAATGCTGTTATAGGGGTCAATAATTAGATAATTTATTTATTAAATAGGGTGTATATTTAAGACCATAAATATATATTATTTCATTTTATGTTTTTGTAATAATAAAACAACAGGATTACGAAAAAATAATTTATTTTTATACTCTTATTAAAATTGGTCAAATACATTTATGGGTACTAATAAATCAATATATATATGTTTTACACACTGCTGAATATTTTTTAGCTATGGATGCGACATAATTTTTTTACTTTTCAAAAAAAGATATGACTTGCCAAAATAGATATTTTAAAAATTAATATTAGTCTTCAATGTAATTAAGAATATACATATTTTGTAGTTTTAAATTTATAATAAATAATAATTAATATAGCTATTACATGACTAAAAAGTACATACTTATATTTATCTTATCCATATGTATAAATATGGTTCGGGCACAAAGCACATTGGATACTGACGGAGACGGCATTGCCAACAATATAGACCAGGATGATGATAACGATGGAATTTTAGACGCAATTGAAAATACATGTTCACTTCCTCCGTTCAGTACTTCTATTAATCCCCAACTGTTTTGGGATTTAAATTCAACACCTTTTCCAGGGTCACTGGAAAAGAATTTGTTTGCTCCAGATGTAATTACCTCAAGTAGTAGTGTTTCGTTTGGGGGAGGATTTGCATCTTCCACAAACGGCTATCTATGGACATTTAATAATGCCACTGCAACAACCTCGGCACAAGCAATAAGCAATAATCAGTACATTCAGGTTACTATTCCTATGGCCAGTACCGCAAATAGGGTTTATGAGTTAAAAGATTGGATAACTTATTATGCACTGAACCAGCTTCAGAATGTAAAGATTGTAATATCCACCAGTCCGGCATTTACCACTAACACGGTTTTGTATGATGGTACTGTACCTACATTTTCAGGAGGTGGCCGCTTTTACAGAACATCCCTGGCTCAGAATTTCAGGCTGTTATATGGCGTTACCTATTATGTGAGAGTTTATCTGTACGGCAACAAAAGTGCGTTTAATTTCGATAGTTTTAGCTTTAATGGAGTTTGTTATACAGATACTGACGGTGATGGGATTCCAGATTTGGAAGATACAGATAGTGATAACGATGGTTGTTCAGATGCCAATGAATATTACAATGACAAAACCAAAAGCGGGAGTGATAATAGATATGGTGATGCCAGTTCGAGAACTGTTGACGCAAATGGGAAGGTTATTGGTGCCACATACACGTCAACTAAATACAATAATGTGATAACGAGGGGGGGCATGGTGGCAATAAATGCTCAGCCAGTAAAACAAATTGTAAACGTTGGTGATAATATCAATTATACCGTTGGTGCCATTACATCCGCAGGGAATTTAAGTTACCAATGGCAAGTTTTAGCTACAGCAACAGGTAGTATATGGACCGATATTACAAATGCGGGAGGATACAATGGTGCCTCCACAGCTACCCTTACCATTACAAACGCAACAAAAGCCATGAATATTTATCAGTATCGCGTTAAGATAATAAATGACAATAATGTTTGCCAGGAGGCTGTTTCAGATGTTGCTTTGCTTGATATCAAACCTCAGGCAATCAATGATAACGTATGCTATACCCCGCACATAAACCAAACCGTTCCTGTTTTGAGCAATGATAATGTTGGCGACACGCCAAATCCTACAACAGTAGTGATTAAAGATCCTGTTACATCAATATTTTCTAATGCAATTACCGTAACAGGCCAAGGCAGCTGGGAAGTGAACAGTACAACAGGCAATATTACTTTTAAGCCTCAGGCAGGTTATAACGGCAACCCTTCAATAATTTATAAAATGAAGGATAGGGAAGGAAACAGCTCTAACGAAGCTACTATAATGCTAACAGGTACCACTGCGCCTGCCGTTATTGTGCAGGGCAGTCCACATTCAGCTGTATTTTGAAATTTACTTAAACCATTTTTTATAAACCATCAAAACTTCATTGCACTCCGCTCCAAATGATGCATTTTTTATAAGATAATCAAATTGTTTTTTTATAATAATACCATGCCCAACCTATAAACAATAACTGAACTGGCAATCTTAACCATGCAATAAACGGTGTTACCACTATTTTGCCCAACTTAAACGGAGCCAGCTGGATCATGTAGATATGAGCAGGTAAAAAAGCGATCAGCATCAATATAATCAGCAGCGCGGCAAGCTTACGCGTTCTGGAAAAAAGCAATAAGACACCTAAAATAATTTCTAATATTCCAGAAAAGTAAATTAAAAAGCCAGGTACAGGCAACCATTTTGGCATAATTACGTAATATACTGCAGTGGATAAAAAGTGATTACATCCTGCCATAACGTAGAAAGCAGCATATATCAAGAGTAGAAACTTATAAATTGGTTTTTTCATCTAATCAATATTATATTTGATGATAATGCGGCTCTATTTAAAACCGTTCTAAATTGATGTAAATTACAGGTTAATGACAGTCACATGCCTTCACCCTGTTACTTTTGTATCCCGATAATAGTTAATAACGGAATCACTTGGAATATTTAAAAGTAATAGCTTTTACGCATCACCACATCGACCTGAAATCTTTAGGGAAATTAGTTATTTGTGACCAGAGTTTAGATAGCAGATTGAAGAATGTTCAAGCAGAACTTCCCGTTAGCGAAATTTTCTATATTGGAACCTGTAACCGTGTTGAATTTGTTTTTCTTACCAAAGAGAAAACCGACAAGGAATTTGTAACCAGGTTTCTTACTGTTTTAGATATGGGCCTGCCTCCCGAATTTATGGAGCGCTTTCTTGATAACGTTTCTGTTTACGAAAACGAAGAGGCCTTTAATCATTTGCTCCGCACATCCTCCTCATTGGAGAGTTTGGTAGTTGGCGAGAAAGAAATTTTAGCACAAATTCGTAAAGCTTACGAAAATTGCCGCGATGCAGGTTTTACTGGTGATTACATGCGCATGATCATGGATCGTGTGGTTAAAACGGCTAAAGAAGTTTATACGCATACCAATATTTCAAAAAACCCTGTTTCTGTTGTTTCATTGGCATACCGTAAATTAAAAGAACTGAATATGTGTGGCAACTCACGTATTTTGATCATTGGTGCCGGTGAAACCAACCAGAATATTGCAAAATACCTTAATAAGCATAAATACTCAAATTTTTCCATTTTCAACCGTACACTCTCAAAAGCAGAAACCCTGGCCGAAGAGTTGAACGGAAAAGCTTATCCTTTAGAAGCACTTGAAGATTTTAACGAAGGCTTTGACGTGATCATTACCTGTACAGGTTCTACCGAAGCAATTATCGATGAAGAATTGTATGCCAAGTTATTAAAAGGCGAAACAGGCAAAAAGGTTATTGTTGATTTGGCCATTCCTAATGATGTTACACCGGCTGTAATTCACAATAATCCTGTGCATTACATTGAGGTAGAATCGCTTAAGGAAGTGGCACGCAAAAATATCCAGGAACGTTACAACGAACTGGTACATGCAGAAGAGATTATCAGCAATAATATTGCTGAGTTTTTTTATGTATTGAAACAACGCCGCATCGAACTGGCAATGCAGGATGTACCCCGTAAAATTAAGGAAATCAAAAATACAGCCTTAAATGGTGTATTTGCTGATGAAATTAGCCAAATGGACGATGCATCGCGCGAGGTTTTAGAACGTGTAATGAACTACATGGAGAAAAAATGCATCAGCGTTCCGATGATTATGGCCAAAGAAATTCTGGTTAATCAACCTTAATCAGCTTAAACGCAAAAAGCGTTAAGGCTATCGCAAAGGGTGCCAAGTCTGGTATTTTACTCTTTTTTCCACTTTTTCTAACATTCTTCATTTGTATCATCCCGAATGAAATGAAGGATCTTTCATTTTTAGAGAAATTCTGAAAGTAATACTCTTGTCGTTATGCTGAACTAGTTTCAACCTCACCTATAGGCGATACCCACTTTAAAATCATGTCACTCCTCTTGATTTTTATACAATAAATTACTCCTCATAATCACAAGTCACTTATGTAATGTCACAGAAATCCCTTAAATTATCCCTTCTGTAACCTCACTGTCTCATTTTTAAACAATTCATGGTATAAATCACTAATTAAATTAAATTTGCAACTCATTTAACCTTTATAGTGAAGAAATTAACCATCGGAACACGCGGTAGCGACCTGGCTTTATGGCAAGCAAATCATATAAAAGATGAATTGGCAGCCATTGGAATTGAAGCAGAAATAAAAATCATTAAAACACAGGGTGATAAAATCCTGAATTTAAGATTGGATAAACTGGAAGGCAAAGGCTTTTTTACCAAAGAACTGGAAGAAGAGCTTTTGGGCGGAACAATTGATTTGGCGGTACATTGCCTTAAAGATCTGCCAACTACCCATCCAGATGGATTGATTATTGCCGCATTGCCTCCACGCGAAGAAGCAAGTGAATACCTGCTGATTTTAAAAGATTGTGTGGATGTTTCGCAAAAACTTTCCTTAAAAAAAGGCGCCATGGTTGGTACTTCATCCAATCGCCGTAAAGCACAGTTGCTGGGCTTGCGTCCTGATCTTGAAATTGAAGATCTGCGTGGAAATGTACCTACACGCATTCAAAAACTTCGTGATGAAGATTACGATGCCATTTTGATCGCAAAGGCAGGTGTGAAGCGTTTAAATCTTGATGTGAGCGATTTACATGTAGAAGAACTTGAAACTACGGAATTTATTCCGGCACCTGCACAGGGCGCTTTGGCGATTCAGATCAGGGAAAATGATACCGAACTTTTTGATGCGCTTCAAAAACTGCACGATCCTGAAACAGCAGAAACAGTAACCGTAGAGCGGAAGGTTTTAAATCTTTTTGAAGGAGGTTGCCACATGCCTTTAGGTTGTTATTGCAAAAAGGAAAATGGAAAGTTCGAAATCTGGACATCAAAAGCCGAAACTGCAGACCACTTTCCTGAACGTTTATTTTTACGCGCAGAAAGTACCGAAGGTTTGGCCGAAAAAATTGTAGCCAAGTTTAATGTAGAAAGAAAAAAACCTGCAAAAGTTTTTATCTCACGCGAAATTGGCGAACACAGTTATTTCCGCAGAGCCTTAGAAAATAATAATATTGAAATAGAAGGACGTTCATTAATTCGTACTTTTCCAATAGTAACTGTTTTAGATCAATTCATTTTACGACAAGTAGATTGGGTTTTCTTCAGCAGTCGCAACAGCGTTGAATATTTTTTCAATTTAAAACCTGTATTGCCTAAAAAAACAAAATTTGGTGTAGTTGGAAGAGGATCGGAAGATGCTTTGCGCAAATTTGGTCATTTTGCTGATTTTGTTGGTGAAAGTGGCGATATTACTGAAGTTGCTGAAGATTTTGCACAATTGGTTAGCGGGCAGCAAGTATTGTTTCCAAGAGCGCAGGATTCTTTACAATCGATTCAAAAGTCGCTACCAGCTGATGCTAAAATAATCGATTTGCCAATTTACGAAACGGTTATAGAAGAAGATATTGATCAGAGTTATGCCGATGTGCTGATTTTTACCAGTCCTTCAAATGTTGATGCCTATTTTGTAGATAATTTATTAGAACCAGGCCAACAAGTAATTGCTATCGGTAACTCTACCGGCAAAAAATTCGATGAAATGGGAGTGAAATACGCATTGCCATATTCACCTGACGAAATTGGGTTGGCTGAAGCTGTTTTTGGAATAGAGATAAAGTAAGTTAAGGTAGAAAGTTTAGGGGAAAAAGCAGGAAGCATAATGCCATGTATTAAATCCAAAAAATCTGTATAATCAGTTAACCTGTACAATCACCCTAAAAAAGATAAACAGGCCTCGGCACTCGAATTTAATGCCTTGATGCTAAATAAATAAAATATGTTAAATCGTCCACGTAGATTAAGGAAAAACCCATTGGTGAGGGAGATGGTAGCCGAAACCCGGTTATCGAAGGATATGTTTGTGTACCCTTATTTTATAGTGCCGGGCAGCAATGTTAGCCATGCCATTGATGCCATGCCGGGTGTAAACCATTACTCGGTTGATACCCTGGTAAAAGATGTTGAGGCTGGAATGAACAAGGGGCTTAACAAAATTATGCTTTTTGGTGTTGGTGATGAAAAATCAGAAGATGCAAAATCTGCTTATCACGACCATTCTTTGGTTCCAACCGCAGTTCGCGAACTTAAAAAGCAGTTTGGCGAAGATTTATACATCATTACCGACGTTTGTGTTTGTTCGTATACTACCCATGGTCATTGCGGAATTTTAGAAAATGATTATGTTCAAAATGATAAAACCGTTGAGGTAATTGCTAAAATGGCTTTAGCACATGCCGAAGCTGGCGCTGATATGTTTGCACCATCAGATATGATGGATGGGAGGATTGAAGCCATGCGGAATCTTTTAGATGAAAATGGTTTTGTAAACGCAGCCATTATGAGTCATGCCACAAAGTTTGCTTCAGCCTATTACGGGCCTTTTAGAGAGGCTGCAGATTGTGCACCGAGTAAAGGTGATAGAAAAGCCTATCAGATGGATTTTCGAAACCCTTTGGAAGCTTTACGTGAGGCCCAGCTTGATGAGCAGGAAGGTGCTGATGTGCTAATGGTGAAACCTGGCTTGGCTTATTTAGATATTATCCAGCGGTTAAAACAAGATACCAATTTGCCAATTGCAGTATACAACGTATCAGGCGAATATTCGATGGTTAAAGCTGCCGCAGAACGCGGATGGATTGATGAACAAAAAGTTGTGATGGAAACCATGCACGCCTTTGCCCGTGCAGGTGCAAGCATTATTACAACTTACCATATTAAAGATATTTTAAATAATAACTGGATTTAGATAAGCTGAAAGCTTAGAGCAAAAAGACCAAAGCCATTTTATAGCGCTTTACTTTTCGCTTTAAGCTTTAGTCTTTCAGCTTTTAGCTCAAAAAAAATGTTAGATTCATTAAAAAAAATGTTTTCAGGCAACGAAGCCGATATTCCAGTAAATACAGGAAGTAAACCTGATATTTCGAGGGTTAAATCTGCGGAGTTGTACGAAAAATCAAAAACGTATTTCCCAGGTGGTGTAAATTCTCCGGTAAGGGCTTTCAAATCTGTTTATGGTACACCACTTTTTATCGAAAAAGGAGATGGATGTTACATATGGGATGCCGATGGCAATCAGTTTATTGATTTCTGTGGAAGCTGGGGCCCATTAATTTTAGGTCACAATAACCCTAAAATCCGCGAAAAAGTGACTGAGGTAATGCAGAACGGAATGAGTTTTGGTGCGCCAACAGCTTTAGAAAATGAATTGGCAGAACTGATTATTAAAAACAACCGTTTTGTAGAGAAAATCCGTTTCAGCCAGCTAGGTACCGAAGCGGTAATGTCGGCAATACGTTTAGCAAGAGGTTTTACCAGTCGCGATAAAATTTTAAAATTTGAAGGTTGTTACCATGGCCATAGCGATTCGCTTTTGGTTAAAGCGGGTTCTGGCTTGGTTACTTTTGGCGAAACATCTTCGGCAGGAGTACCAAAATCTTTCGCCGAAGAAACCATTGTAGTTCCTTTAAATGATAAAACTGCTATAGAGCAGGCTTTTGCTCAGTTTAAAGATCAAATTGCTGCTGTAATTATCGAGGGTATTCCTGCAAATAACGGCTTAATTATTCAGGATGAAGATTACATTCATTTCTTGCGTAAAATCTGTACCGAGAATGGTTCACTTTTAATTTTTGATGAAGTAATTACCGGATTCAGGGTAGGTTTTGAAGGTGCTGCTGCACATTATGGCGTTACTCCTGATATTGTAACTTACGGAAAAATTATTGGAGGTGGCTTGCCTGTTGGTATGTATGGGGCACGTGCAGAAATTATGGCGCATATTTCTCCAGATGGCGGGGTTTACCAGGCAGGAACTTTATCTGGTAATCCGGTGGCCATGGCAGCAGGTATTGCAACGTTAACAGAGTTAAATAAATCAAGCTTTTATAAAGATTTAAATACTAAAGCGCAAGAATTTGTGGCCAGTATTCAGCGTTTTGCAACTGCGCGTAACTATAAATTCAAAGTATTTACAATCGGATCTATTTTCTGGTTTGCCTTTACCGATAAAGATAAAATTCAGTCGGCTGATGATATTGATGCAGGAAGTATGGAGAAATTCAAAATTATGCACCGTGAATTATTAAATAGAGGAATTTATTTAGGCCCATCAGGATATGAAGTTGGTTTTGTATCTTCAGCACACACAAAAATTGAACTGGAGAAAGCGAAACGTGCTATTTTTGAAGCATTGGACTTGGTATTTAAAAAGTAAGGCTTTATTTTAAGATCGTTATCGCGAAAAACGAAGTAATCCTACTATAATCGCTAGGCGTTAAACCCTATAGCATTCAGATTGCTTCGTCGTTACTTTTTGCAATTACGGACAAGAGACATCTGTGTAATCAACCCGAAAGAAATGAAGAAATCAATAATAATATTTTACGCATTACTGTTATATGCACTGATTCAGCTCATTTCATGGGGTACTTTGGTAGTGCGCTTGCAGCCCAGCCGCATGACGATGATTATGGGGGAGGGATCTGTATTTCTATTTTTGCTCTGTATTGGTGGATATTTCCTTCACCAATCGTTAAAAAGGGAAGATAAGCTTAGAGAGCAGCAACAAAACTTTTTAATGTCGATTACACATGAATTAAAATCTCCTTTAGCGGCTATAAAACTTTCCATTCAAACTATTGTTAAAAGAGATTTAGATAAAGCCCGTCAGGTTTCATTACTCAATAATTCGTTAAAAGATATTGAACGGCTGGATGATTTGGTAGAAAACATGCTATTGGCAACAAAAATTGAGAACCGGTCTTACACGTTTCCAAAAGAAGAATTTAACTTTTCCGAATTGGTTTCAAAAATTACAGATCGCCTTCAGGTTCACTCTTGTGGCAACGAACAATTGATTAGTACTGATATTCAGCCAAATTTGCAGATAATGGGTGACAGATTTGCCTTATCGTCAGTTGTTACCAATTTAATCGAAAATGCAGTAAAGTATTCTAGTCCATGTGATGAGATAAATGTGCATTTAAACAATATAGATGGTCATATTCATTTAAGTGTAATTGATAAAGGGCCGGGTATTTCAGATGCCGAAAAAATGTTGATATTTGATAAGTTTTACCGCGTTGGTAACGAGAATGTCAGAGAAGCGAAAGGAACAGGTTAAGGCTTGTTTATTGTGAAAGAGGTTTTACAATACCATGATGCAGATATTACAGTAAAAGACAATTTGCCTCAAGGAAGTATTTTTGAAGTAACATTTAGTTAATCTCAATTATGTCACAAAAATTAAGAATTCTATTGGTAGAAGACGAGGATCACTTGTTAGATGCTATCAAATTAAACCTCGAACTTGAGGGTTATAAAGTTCACGCCGTTAAAGATGGCAAAACCGCTCTTAAAATTTTTAAAGAAGAACGCTTTAATCTAATTATTTTAGATGTAATGTTGCCTGAAATGGATGGTTTCCAGGTTTGCGAAACAATTCGTTTAGAGAATGCAGAAGTTCCAATTATGTTTTTAACAGCTAAAAACACTTCAGAAGACCGTGTTTTAGGTTTGAAAAAAGGAGCTGATGATTATTTAGTTAAACCTTTCAACTTAGAAGAATTAATTCTCCGTGTTGGTATTTTAGTTAAACGCAGTTTAAAATCTGATGATTTACAAAAGAATTGAATTCTTATAAAATCGGTGATAAAACAATTTATTTTAACTCTTTCGAATTAAAACACGATGATGGTACCATTACGCCATTAACAAAAAAGGAAACGATGTTATTAAAACTGTTGATCGAGCGTAAAAACGATGCAGTATCAAGAGAGCAGATTTTAGAAACCGTTTGGAATTACGAGATGTTTATCCATCAACCAGAACAATTGATAATTTTATCTTAACGTTCCGCAAGTATTTCGAACCAGATCAAAAAAATCCGGTTTATTTCCACTCAATCCGTGGTGTAGGTTATAAATTCACTGATAGTCATTAATGTACAATAATAAGGGCAGATATGCTTTAATGGCAGTTTTTGTGCTTGCTGCATTGGTTTGTATTTTTTATAACCAATATCAGCTGGCCGCTGTTTCAGGGCTGTTATTTGCCTTTGTTGTTTGGAGCCATTTTAAACATGGTTCTGTTTTAATGGCATCAAAGCACTTTAAAAATAACGAATTTGGTAAAACCAAAGCATTGCTGGCCGAGGTTGCAAAGCCTGAGCGTTTGGCCAAAAGCCGAAGGGGTTATTACGAGTTTATGCAGGGCAACATGGCATTGAAAGAGGAAGATTACGATAAGGCTGAATATCACTTTCAGTTAGCCAGTCGTTTTCCTGTAGGTGGCAAGAATGAAAAATCTTATGTATTAATCCATCTGGCTAATCTCGCGCTGCGGAAGAAAGATAGAGAGCGGGCAGAGGCTTACACCAAATTGGCCAAAGAACTTGCAGAAACCCAACGTTCAAAAGATATTATCGTTAAAATTGAAAAAGAAATAAGCAAAATATAATATTAATAGTGTCATTTTGACTAACGAAGCACCAGTTTAGGAATAAAAAGGTACTTCGTTTTTTTTTATTTATACCTTTGCGCAATTAAAATTTTTATCCATACGTTATCCTCAATTCAATTTAGGATCTATTTGTAAATATAGATACTGAAATAAATTCAGCATGACGATAAGTGGAATATTACTACAGAATATGATGAATAACTTATTTTTAGACGCTGCATTTTCAAAACAAACCGAACGTCCACCTGTGTGGATGATGCGTCAGGCAGGTCGTTTTATGCCACAATATTGGGAGATTAAAAACAAGTACTCTTTTTTAGAGATGTGCAAAACTCCTGAAATTGCTGCAGATGTGACCATGTTACCTGTTGATTTGTTGGATATTGATGCAGCGATTTTATTCTGTGATATTTTGGTAACCGGAGAGGCCATGGGTGGCGATTTGAGTTTTACTCAAGGTGTTGGTCCTAGGTTTGCTAACCCAGTACGTAATGCCCAGGATATCGAAAACCTTAATGTAGATTGTTTGGATGAGTTGCAGTACGTTGCTGATGCGATTAAAGTAATTCAACAGCGTTTGGATAGCAGAATCCCTTTAATCGGTTTCGCCGGTGCACCATTTACGGTAATGAGTTATTTAATTGAGGGTGGTTCTTCAAAAGATTTTAAACTAACCAAGCTTTTTATACACAACCAGCCAGAATTGGCACATAAACTTTTAGCTAAGATTGCAAAAGTAACCGCAGATTACCTAAATCTTCAGATTGCGGCGGGGGTTAATGCTGTTCAGATTTTCGATAGCTGGGCACTTGCCTTATCGTGGAACGATTATCAGGAGTTTTCTCACCGTTATATCCAGGAAATCATTGCGAACTTAAATAGAAAAGATATTCCGGTAATTTCTTTCTGTAAAGGAAGTTCTGTTTTTGCACCAATTATGGCAGAAGCCAAGCCAGATGTAATTTCAGTAGATTGGAATGCTGATTTATTAAATATCAAAAATGCTTTGCCTGCGGGTATTGCTGTTCAGGGAAATTTAGATCCACATATTTTATATGCAGATAAGGCAGTAATTAAAGCACAGATCCATAAATTATTCGAACGCATGCGCGGTACCGAAGGCTTTATTTTCAATTTAGGTCATGGCATTATGCCAGATATCCCTTTCGATAATGTAAAGTATGCCATTGAAGTGGTAAAGGAGTTTAGGTATTAAACTTATTGTTGCGACAGGAGAATTTGAACCCTCAATTAAAATTAATTATATTTGAGTATGGAAACATTAATTATTGATATTCCTGAAAACAAAAGTTCATTAGTAAAAAGCTTATTGAAAGAACTTGGCGTAATCATTCATAAAAAAAGCACCAAAGAAGTAAGCATTCCAAATAAAGTTACCCGCAAAACAATTGAAGATGCGCATAACGGAATTGGAATTGGAGAACCTATGAAAAAGATATTAAATCATATATCGATTCATTATAGATGTTCGTTCTAAAGCCAACTAACCAATTTGATAAAGATGTTAAGCTAATGAAGAAACGTTCTGTGAAGAACATAAATCTCATTAAGGAGACTCTTATTCCAATTGGAAATTGATGGTGCCAATGGAATTGATAAAAAACATCGTCCACATAAATTGGTTGGAAACTTTAAGGACAATTGGGAAGCACATATTAAACCCGATTTATTGATCATATGGTTTGAGATAACCGAAGAAAAAGAAATAATTCTATTAAGAGTTGGTACGCATTCGGATTTATTTTAAATCATAACTTTTATTACTTCAAGCATTTAATGATCGAAACCTTATTGCCATATTACCAATATTTCAAAGCAGTACATATCGTATTCGTGATTAGCTGGATGGCAGGACTATTTTATATCCTAAGTCTTTTTATTTACCATACCGAAGCGAAGGATAAAACCGAACCTGAAAAGAGTATTCTTCAGAAAAACAGTTTGTTAAAATCGGAAAGCCACTTTATGGAAAATTATTGCTACACCAGCAATGATTATTTCTGTTTTGGCGGGAGCTGCTATGCTAACTTTAAACCAAGTTTTGCTCCAGGCCGACTGGATGTGGGTTAAGCTTGGTTTTGTAATCGGATTCCTCATCTATCATTTCATTTGTCAAAACATCGTTAAACAGCTTAAAAACGACCAATATAAATTAACTAGCTTTCAATTACGATTATGGCGCGAATTGGCTACAATATTTATGATTGCGATTGTATTTGTTGTAATTCTTAAAAGTGCAATTAATTGGATTTATGGTTTAATCGGGATAATGGGTGTTGCAATGGCCATTATGATTGCAGTTAAACTGTATAAAAACTACCGTAAAAAGCGTGGCGAATAATTTTTAGCCATAGTATATAACCAACAATATTATTTCTAATTGAGCGTATTAAAAACTTTGTGTTTTTTGTGCCTTGGTGGTTAACCCGATTAACTTTGTTTCCTTTGCGTAAACTTCGCGTGCTTTGCGGTTAAATAAACCAAAAACTATTCTAAATTTGGGCGATAAAATCCAAGCACATGTTTACAAGCCCAGGTCTGAAAAGGACCTCACTATTAATAACTTTTCTCCTCAGTTCTTATTTTGCTTCAGCTCAGTTTAATCAATCGGCTTTCGAAAACAGAATCCGTCCGGATAGCAGTTTAACCAATGAGGTTCATTTCAATTTTTACAATTTAAATTATGTCCGTAATTACGAGTATACCAACGATTTTCATGATGGTTATACATTGTACGGAACGCAGTTGCAGCCTCAAATCGTTTATTATGCACATCCAAATCTGGCGATTACCGCAGGTGCTTTTATAAGAAAGGATTTTGGAAGAAACGGAATTTCTGATGCGAAACCATTATTCAGTGTTAAATACCATAAAAGAAACCTTACTTTAATTTTCGGAAGTTTAGAAGGTAACATTGAGCATAAATATATTGAGCCATTATACGATCTCGAAAGGACGATAACTACACCGATTGAATATGGTACACAATTATTGGTAGAGCGTAAAAAGTTTACATTGGATGCCTGGATTGCCTGGCGAAAAAATGATTTACAAAGGTGATCCTGCTAAAGAAGAAATTATTGGTGGTTTATCTACCGAAAGTACCATTGAGGAAGGTAATGGATGGAAATTCAGTTTACCAGCACAGTTTTTAGCATTCCACCAGGGTGGGCAAATTGATGTGCTGAAAGAAATTCCAATTACCACCATGTTTAATGGTGCAACTGGTTTAAAGCTGCATAAAGCAATTAATACCAATATTAAACAGGTATATACCAGATAGCTTCTATTGCGGTGTATAAAGATTTTTCACCAGATAAAAGAAGAGCTTACCAAGGTGGCTTTGGTTTATGGTTAAATGCAGGTGTAGAAAGTAAATGGGGAATGTTTAGTAGCTTCATACTGGAAAGGAAATAACTTCATTTCAATTAAAGGTATGCCACTTTACAAGAATCTGTTTCTGATAACCTATATAGCCCGGGCTTAAAGCAAAGTGCCAGAAACATTGTTTCCTTGCGTTATGCTTACCAAAAAGAGCTGATTCCACATTTATACCTTAGATGTATACGTTTTGAGCCACATATAGATTTAGACCATACCGATAAACAGCTTCAGTTTAACCATTCCTTCTTCTTAACCTATAAACAAGATTTCAAATTGTTTAAAGTGAAGAAAAATGAGCAGTAACATGTGTAAGGCTTAGGGTGATTAAACCCATACCCGATTTCAAACCTTGCAGGTTTTCAAAACCTGCGAGGTTTTTTATTTTTAAACTGTTCCCTGATTTCTAAACCCGATAGCAGCGATTCCGATTCTTCATCGGAAGTAGCGGAAGCAGGCGGGACTGCTGCTCCCGATGAAATACTGCATGTTCATTTTCAAATAAAATTTATATCTTTCTTGAAATTTATTTTAACTATATCTTGTTGATTATCAATAGGTATAGCAGTGATTTTAACTTTATTTAACTTTTTTTCTCTCCTCATGCAACCATTGTTTGTAATCTGCCATCTTCTATATACAAACACACAATGAAATTGACGCGAAGCTATACGATAAACGATTTGATGGAAGGCTGCAAAGCTGGCGACCGGAAGATGCAGGAGCTGCTTTATAAGCAAACTGCATCGAAAATGTTGGCCGTATGCATGCGCTACGCAAAAGATAGAATGGAGGCAGAAGATGTGCTGCAAATGGGGTACATTAAAATTTTTCAGAAAATTAAGGAGTATAGAGGGGATGGCTCTTTTGAAGGATGGATTAGAAGGGTTATGGTAAATACTGCAATTGAAAGTTACCGTAAAAATTTACGCAGCTTAAATGTGGTAGAAATAGATGAAGCTTACGAACAGCCATCAACCGGATTTGATTTTGGCACTTTAGGGATGCAGGATTTAATGAAGGTAATACAAAAACTGGCAGATGGTTACCGCATGGTTTTCAACATGTACGTGATAGAAGGTTATTCGCACAAAGAAATTGGAGAAACGCTTGGGATCTCAGAAGGCGCGAGTAAATCGCAATTATCAAGAGCAAGAGCAATATTAAAAGAAGAAATTATAAAAATGGAGGGATTTGGTTATGCAACCTATACGGGATAAGGATTTTGATCAGTTATTTAAGGATGCTTTTGCTGATGCTGAAGTAACACCTTCTAGAGATTTATGGAGCAATATTGAAAGCGAAATAACACCTAAGAAAAAAAGAATCGTGCCAATTTACTGGCTATCAGCAGCAGCCGTGTTATTGATCGCTACCATTGGTATTTTAGTTTATCAGCAGCATAATAGCACGATTGAAAGCAAACAACTGGCCAATAACTCCATTGAAAAAACAAAGCCAGAAACGCAGTTACCAGTTGTTATAGATACAGCAACTAAAGTAATAGAAAATATTGTACCAGTTTTACCAGTTGAACGTAAAGCGATAAGTGCTGTTGCCAAAACAAAGGTAAAACAAAAGGTTAAGCCTGTTGTGGAGCAAAAAAGCATTGTTACGGCTCCTGAAATGCAAAAGCAAGAAACAAACATAGCTAAAGTAGATGAGCCTAAAAAAGACATAGAAACAAAAATTGAAGAGGCGATTTTACAGCCAAAACAAGAAGTTGTAACTGCGGCTATTGCAACACCTGTTAAAACAGATGAAGCCATTAACGATAATGAACAGGGTATTAAAAATATCCGTAATGTTGGCGACGTGGTGAATCTGATCGTTAATAAAATGGATAAAAGAAAAGATAAGTTAATTCAGTTCCGTACTGATGATGACGACTCTTCTTTATCATCAATCAATATCGGTCCGTTTAAAATAGGAAAACGCAAGAAGTAACCAGTTTTCAATTATCAGTTCACAGTTACTAGTATCTTAACCTTAAAAATTGCATTAAACTTTCTAACATTCAATAATTTACTCACTCAATAACTAAATAAAACACACATATATGAAACGTCTAATATTTACAACACTTTTGGTAAGCGGGCTTGCCGGTGTTATGGCTCCAGGTGCTTTTGCACAACAAGATAGTACCAAAAAGAAAATGGATTATAGCGAAGGTCATGGTATTATGATTAAAACAAAATCAGCAGATTCAGCTAAAAAAGGCCGCTTTGTAGGTGGAATTACTTTTACCAGGGTAGATTGGGGATTCTCAAGACTAATAGACAATGGAAGCTTTAATTTATCTCCGAATAATGACTTTTTAGATTACAAAGGTGGAAAAACAAGTACTTTCTCTTTCGATATTTTACAGTTTGGCTACCGTTTTAATTCTAACTTTAAAGTTTATGTAGCCGGTGGTTTCGATTGGACCTTAATTCGTTTAAGAAAAGACATTACGATCGCTAAAAATTCTAACGAGTTTGTTTATACTGATCAATCTCCAATACATTTTTCTAAAAACCGCTTTTCAAGCAGCTATGTGCACATTCCGTTAAACTTTGAATTCCGTACGAGCGAAAACAAAAACGGTAAAAGATTTTACCTAGTGTTAGGTCCGGAAGTTAGCTTTTTGTTAAACGGAAAAATTAAACAGATTAGTGAAGAACGCGGCAAAGAAAAACAATATGATAGTTACCATTTTCAATCGGTTCGTTACGGTGGTACAGTAAGATTTGGCTATGGTGGTATAGGATTATTTACCAAATATTACTTTAACGATATGTTTACAACTTCGCAACAAGCTGGCTTAAAAAATATGAGCTTCGGGGTTACCTTCGGATTAAATTAAACCCCTAAATCCCCTAAAGGGGACTGATCCACAAATAAAACAGATCCTGTTTCGGTTAGGCGAGACAGGATTTTTTGTTTTATAATGTTTTTAGAAACATTATAGGTGTTAGCACGCTTAGATTACTTTTTTTATAGTCTTTAATATTTCTTGTAACTATAGCATTAATTGATCCATGGTTTTCAGCCGAAAAATTTTGGAGTGCATCTTCGAAATCTGTGAACTCAGAATCAATAGCTTTAATAATAGCATTTTTGTCTATTGTTATTACGTCCAAGAAAATTAACAGCTGCTTAAAATCGGCCATAATCATTTTGTGTTGAAAATGCTTCCTTAAAAGATAATAAGTATTTGATATTATTAAACCCTGTTACAAATCCTTTTACCTGTTTTTTTTCACAAGCACTTAAAATTTTAATAGATTCATCAAGAAATGGTTTTCTTTGAAGAAAAAGTCGAGAAGGATGTCAGAATCAATAATAATATTACTCATTGTCCCAATATTTTTTATATTTCTCGTCTCTAACCTTTAATAATTCCTCTTTATAGTCATAGTCTTTTGGCAAGTTTACTTTTGAACGATTCATCATCAATGATTTAACTATAGGAGAAATTACATCATCTTTGGCCACTTCTTCATTTTTAGTTACAGCTTTTAAATAATTCTCTACCACTGCAGATAAACTCCTTCCTTGCTGTTCTGCGTATGCCTTAGCATGTTTGATAACAGATTTATCTATAGTTAACGTTAGCTTAGTGTTCATATTACTTATAATTGACGTCTTTATATAATTATATAAATATATAAATACATCTCAATACGTGCAAAAATAAAATATAATACACGTGTAATTTTATTCGCTCTACCTTTTTCTTTATCTTTACCACGTGAGCAATACCATAATCAGCGTTAAAAATTTAACAAAGCAATATCAGGCAGAGCAAGCCGGGGGGATAAAAAATGTAAGTTTCGAAATTAAGAAGGGCGATGTTGTAGCCATTATTGGGGAGAGTGGCAGCGGTAAATCTACCTTACTTAAATCTATTTATGGATTGCTGAAAACCGATTCAGGTGAAATATTTTTCGAAGATCAAAGGGTTAAAGGACCTGAATGAGCAATTGATCTCCTGGTCATAAACAGATGAAAATGGTTACGCAGGATTTCTCTCTGAATATTTATGCGAAAGTTTACGATAACATTGCCTCACAGCTATCGAATACCGACCTAAAAACCAAAGCCGAAAAAACGCTTCAAATTATGGAGCACCTTCGGATTTTACCGCTGCAAAATAAAAAAATCATCGAACTGAGCGGTGGAGAGCAACAGCGTGTGGCCATAGCCAAAGCCATGGTTGCGGAATACCGCAGGTTTTATTGCTGGATGAACCCTTTAGTCAAGTTGATGCGCTGCTTAAAAACCAACTGCGTGCCGATATTAAGCGTGTAGCTTCAGAAACTGGTGTTACAGTAATTTTGGTTTCACATGATCCTGCTGATGGTTTATTCCTGGCAGACCAAATACTGATTATAAAAAACGGCGAGTTATTACAAACTGGTAAACCTTCTGAAATTTACCAGCATCCAAAACACATTTACACTGCTCAAATTTTAGGTAACGCTGTTGTTTTACCTAAAGCCGATGCCGAAAAAATCGGTTTAAAAACGGAAAGAGAATTGGTTGTTGTTTCTCCAGAATGGGCTGAAACCAGCAGCAACTGGAATAGCAGGCGTTTTGAAGTAAAAGATGTATACTATAAGGGTTTTTATGATGAGTTGCTGTTGGAACGAAATGGTGTGAATATCCGTGTATTACAACTAAATAGGGGAGAGCATAAAAAAACGACCACGTTCAATTGAACATCAGTCGTTTTTTAGAGTTTTAAAATAATATAAGTAACGTACTAAGGATTATAATTTAAATAAAATTCCACTGATGATGTAGGAAGATTGTCTGTATTAATAATTATATCATGATTTTCAAGAACAAAGGTATAATATGTGTTTTTATAGTTTTTAGGTATTGGAAAATACTCCCTCTAGTGGGTCTTCCTACTCCATTCCAAGGTTCGTATATCGAAAATTGCACTACGTTTGAAACATTGAAATTTGAGATAACGCTACTTTCAAGTTAATATGATATCCAATCCCGTTAGAATTAGGTATCCATTGATTAGGACTTAGGCTTGGTCTTACTATTTGTTCCACCTCCTTCTGCTGGAGGTTGTTCTATATTTATATTATATGCTTCACCAATTCTGAGTTCTCTAGAAATATCATAGATGAGGTATACCTACTATCTTCTTCGTAAGGCATTTCAGTTATTTTGATTTTCTTTAAGCGGAAAATATTATCTATAATTACTTTTGAATCTATTGGAGACGAATCGAAAATTATTTTTAATGCACTTTCTTTCTAATGAGAAAACTTTACGCTATAGTTTTTTTCTTCAAATGCAATGCTTCGATCGGCTATCAATTTAGAATATCTATTTACACTTTTTTCTACAGCTGTATACCATTGAGTACATGGATTTGTGGTATTGGTAATTATATTAGGGTTGTTCTCTACACTTTACCCAAAAAACACCATTATAGTGATTTGCAGGTACTACCCAATTATTCCAATCATGATCATTATTTCCATTGATTTCAATCAAATATGTTTTATTGGCAATGAAAGGGTATTCGACGGACATGACTACATTTTCTCGCTGACCAGTTTCGGTATTGCCAAAAGCATATAGATTGAGTTGATAAGTTGTTGAAGTGTTAGTTGATACCGCAAATATATTTGTACTTCCTACCGTTCTTATATTATGTCCATCTACAGGTAAAGGATTTTGACCTTCCCAAATTTTCTAGTAGACACATTCCATTCCAATAATTAAAATAATATGTTCCTAAAATATTCATTTTGAGGTGTTTTTGACAAATCTACATTATGCTGATTGTATTTGACCATATAATGAGCCGATAAACTACAAAGGGTTCAGACTAATTAATTGGTTCTAATATGTTTATTTTAGGATCCGTATTTGATTTAGTTTGAAATTGGAACTGTAGTTTTTTTTTTTTGATGATGATTCCCAGATAATTATTTCCTTATGTTGTTATGCAATTCCTTTTTTTTTTAAAATAATTATTGAGCATATTTAATACTATTTAAAATTATAATTTATTTTCATTAGTTATTTTCTGGTAATTTAATCACCTGATATATAAAAATAATTTTTTTAGTGTTGATGGTATAGTAGTTGCTTTTGTTGTTGCTTCAACTACAATAGTTTAGTTCAGTTGATGGTGCTGGATAATTCGTTTTCTTCGTCTCCCCTCTTCACCTCTCTCAGCCTCTGCTTCTATTTAAAAATAACATTTCCTTCTGTATTTACTTCCTAAAGACTCATCCAATGCAAAAAAAAATCATTGTGGTGGGTGGTGGTGAAGATAATTCTAAAATTTGTACTTTTTTCATTTTATAAGAATATTTTCCAAATGTGGTGGC
>NZ_CEEDAI010000016.1:0-20503 GCF_979252805.1 Pedobacter sp. AC402
TACCACCTTTTCCATCGCTTACTGTTACCGTAAAGCTATCGGTACCGTTGTAATTTGGTGCAGGTGTATAGGTGTAGGTTCCGTCAGGGTTTATTACTACTGTTCCGTGTGCCGGAGGTGTAGCAACCGTAAAGGTCAACGGATCGCCGTCTGCATCGGTAGCGGTAATGGTACCATTAACAGGGTTATCCTCGCTGGTGGTAATGGCCGGAGCGGTAGCCACTGGCGAACGGTTATCCCTAATGTTAACTGTAGCAGGCGTTATACTTGCGGTAATCAATGCATTATTTGTTGCTGCATTCATTGTAAGTATCACCGTTTCGTTTCCTTCGTTAATGTTATCATCAAGTACCGGCACCGAAACTGTTGCTGTTGTTTGTCCCGCTGGGATAGTTACAGTAGTACCAATTGTTGTATAATCTGCACCGCTGGTTGCTGTTCCTGTTACTGTATAAGTAATCTTCGTATCAGTTGTTGATACATTGCTTAAAGTAAAGGTAAACTGACCAGGAGTTGCTGGCTCAGCACCATCAGCAGTTGCCGTTACAGTAACAGTTGCATTTGTTCCATCCAGGATATTGATGCTCGCAGGAACACTGCTCAAACTTACCACAGGATTATCGGAAACGGTTAGCGTTGCAACTACAGTTTCTGTACCTTCTACAAGTGCATCACTCAATACCGGAATGGTAACTGTTGCAGTGGTTTGACCAGCCGGGATGGTAACTGTTTTGGTTACGATCGCGCTATAGTCGCTGCCTTCAGTTGCACTACCTGCCAGTACATAAGTAAGCTTGGTATCAGTTGCAGATGGCTTGCTCAGTGTAATGGTGAAAGTTCCATTTGCCGGGCCATTTTCGTTACCATCTGTTCCTGCTGTAATGGTTGCTACCGAAGTATCATTGTCAATAATCGTGGTTGTTGCCGAGTTTGTGGCAATGGTTACCAAATTACCTGTTACGTTACTAATGGTTGCGTTAAATGTTTCGCTGGTTTCAACGGTGTTGTCATCATTAATCGGAACAGTAAATGTTAAGGTTGCGCCGGCAGCAGCACCCGCAGGGAAAGTTAATGTTCCGCTGGTTGCTGTATAATCCTGTCCGGCTGTTGCCGTTCCATTGCTTGTTGCATAATCAACGCTGAATGCATTTTGAACTGCTGCACTTAATGTTACGGTAAAGGTAGCTGTTCCTGCCGATTCGTTAACCGTTGGAGCTGTTGCAATGCTCACCGTTGCATCATTATTATCGGCAATGTTAATGCTTGCTGAAACATTACTTACTGTTACTGCCGGATTTGCAGAAGCAGTTAAAGTAGCTACAACCGTCTCATAACCTTCTAACACTGCATCGGTTAATACCGGAATAGTAATTGTTCCGGTGGTTTGCCCTGCCGGGATGGTAATGGTTTTGGTAACGATGGTTGAGTAATCACTACCTTCTGTTGCTGTACCACCTAAAGTATAAGTGATTTGCGTATCAGTTGATGACGGATTGCTTAATGTTACGGTAAACGTTCCGTTATCCGGTCCGTTTTCGTTACCATCAACTCCAGCGGTAATGGTAGCTACCGATGTGTCGTTATCAATAATGGTAGTGGTTGCTGTAGCTGTGGCAATGCTGATCAGGTTACTGCTCACATTACTGATTGTTGCACCGAAAGTTTCGTTCGTTTCAACAATGTTATCATCATTTACCGGAACGGTAAAGCTTAACGTTGCACCAGCAGCTGATCCGGCAGGGAATGTTAATGTTCCGCTGGTAGTGGTGTAATCCAAACCTGCTTTGGCCGTACCATCAGTAGTGGTATATGCTACGCTAAATGCATTCTGTACGGCTGCACTTAAAGTTACCGTAAATGTAGCTGTTCCTGCTGCTTCGTTAACAGTTGCTGCTGTAGCTATACTTACCGTGGCTGTATTGTTATCGGCAATGGTAATGGTTGCCGGAACGTTACTAACAGTAATTTGAGGATTGCTCGAAGTTACCAGTGTGGCAACAACTGTTTCTGTACCCTCTACCAAGGCATCAGTCAATACCGGGATGGTTATGGATCCGGTGGTTTGACCTGCAGGGATGGTGATGGTTTTGGTTACAATTGTGCTGTAATCTGCACCTTCAGTTGCTGTACCGGTGAAGGTATAACTAAGCTGTGTATCGGTAGCCGACGGATTGTTTAGCGTAACTGTGAATGTTCCGTTTACCGGACCGTTTTCGTTACCATTTGTTACGGCAGTTATTGTAGCAATTGACGAACCGTTATCGGTAATATTCACCGTAGCAGGTGTAGTGCTGGCAATGATCGAACCATTATTTGTGGTGGCGTTCATGGTTAAGATAACCGTTTCAGTGCCTTCTACAATATTATCGTTCAATACCGGTACCGATACTGTTGCCGTGGTTTGGCCAGCCGGAATGGTTACCGTATTGCCAATTGCAGTATAGTCAGTTCCGCTGGTTGCTGTTCCGCTTACTGTATAGTTAATCTGTGTATCTGTTGTAGCTACCTGGCTCAACGTAAAGGTAAACCTTCCAGGGGTAGCAGGTTCTGCACCATCTGCTGTTGCAGCTACTGTTACAATTGCTTCGGTATTATCGGCAATGGTAATGGTTGCAGGTGTATTGCTCAGGCTTACCAATGGATTACCAGATGTTACCAATGTAGCAATAACAGTTTCTGTTCCTTCTACTATAGCATCAGGCAATACCGGAATCATGATTGTTCCGGTGGTTTGGCCTGCCGGGATGGTAATGGTTTTGGTTACAATTGTGGTGTAATCACTACCCTCAATCGCAGTACCTGCTAAAGTATAAGCAAGCTGGGTATCTGTTGAAGCCGGGTTGCTTAGCGTTACGGTAAATGTTCCGTTTACTGGTCCGTTTTCACTTCCGTTTGTTCCGGCAGTTATGGTAGCTACCGATGAATCGTTGTCGGTAATGGTTACCGGAGCGGTACCATTTGCAATGGTTACTAAACCGCCTGTTACGTTACTGATGATACCGTTAAAGATTTCATCACCCTCAACAATATTATCATCGATAATCGGAACGGTAAAGGTTAAACTTGCACCAGCTGCAGAATTTGCAGGGAAGGTTAATGTTCCGCTGGTGGCCAGATAATCAAGTCCTGCTTTTGCAGTTCCATCCGCTGTGGTATAATCTACACTGAAAGAATCTTGCACCGCACCACTTAAGGTTACGGTAAAGGTTGCTGTTCCGGCAGCTTCGTTTACGCTGGTTTGTATTACTGATATACTTGCAGTTACCGAATTGTTATCAAGGATGTTGATTGTTGCTGGTGTATTGTTTACGGTTACCAAAGGATTATTGGTATTGGTTAACGTAACAATAACAGTTTCGTTTCCTTCTACAATGTTATCGCTAATTACCGGGATAGCAATCGCACCGGTGGTTTGACCTGCCGGGATGGTAATGGTTTTGGTAATCGTGGTATAATCGCCGCCTTCAGTTGCAGTACCACCAACCGTAAAGGTAATCTGTGTATCTGTTGATGAAGGATTACTTAAGGTTACATTATATGTTCCGTTTACCGGCCCATTTTCGTTTCCGTTTGTACCCGCAGTAATGCTGGCTACCGAGGTATCGTTATCGGTTATGGTTACGGTTGTTGGCGATGTACCAATGGTAACCACCCCTCCTGTTACACCACTTAATGATGCGCTAAAAGTTTCAGCTGGTTCTACCAAATTATCATCGTTAATCGGAACAGTAAATGTTAAGGTAGATCCTGCCGCAGCATTTGCAGGGAAAGTTAATGTTCCTGTTGTTGCGGTATAATCCAATCCTGAATTTGCAGTACCATTGGCTGTAGCATAATTTACACTAAAGCTATTTTGAACAGCATTATTTAAGGTTACGGTAAACGTAGCCGTGCCTGCATTTTCATTAATTACCGGTGTGGTAGAAATGTTTACGGTTGCAGCATCTGCATCAATCACATTGATTGTTGCCGGTGTATTGTTAATGGTAATTACCGGATTGCTTGATGCGGTTAACGTTGCAATTACTGTCTCAGTACCTTCGGCCAATGCATCTGCCATCACCGGAATGGTAATGGTAGCTGTAATTGCTCCCGCAGGAATAATGATGGTTTTGGTAACTGCACTGTAATCGGCACTTTCTGTTGCAGTTCCGGTTAAGGTAAATGTTAATGTAGTTGGTGTAGCCGATGGGTTGCTCAATGTTACATTAAACACACCATTAACCAGGCCATTCTCATTTGCATTGGTACCTGCTGTAATGGTAGCAATAGCGCTATCATTATCGGCAATGGTTACTGTAGCCGGACTTGCGCCAATGGCTACATCTGCGCCTACAACATTACTTAATCCAACATTAAATGTTTCTGAACTTTCTATCAGGTTATCGTCGGTAATTGGAACAACTACATTAAGCACGGTACCTGCAGGTGAGTTTGCAGGGAATGTTAAAGTTCCGCTAGTTGCGGTATAATCCAATCCTGATAGGGCTGTTCCGTTTGCTGTTGCATAATCAACTGTAAAGCCGTTCTGAACTGCAATATTTAACGTTACGGATAAAGTAACCGTACCAGCTGATTCAGGAATGCTTGCCGCATTGATTGAGATACTTACATTGGCCGTGTTGGCATCAAGGATGTTGATGCTTGCAGGTGTTGCATTTACTGTAACCGCTGGATTGTTTGTTATAACCAAGGTAGCTACAACAGTTTCAATACTTTCTGCTACAGCATCTACAATAACAGGGATGGTAATCGTTCCGGTAGTTTGACCTGCAGGAATGGTAATTGTTTTGGTTACAATAGTTGTGTAATCGCTACCTTCAGTTGCTGTACCACCTAGTGTATAGGTAATCTGCGTATCGGTAGCCGATGGATTACTTAAGGTTACAATAAATGTTCCGTTAACCGGGCCACTTTCATTACCGTTAGAACCCATTGCAATATTGGCTACAGCGGTATCATTATCGGTAATGGTAACATTGGCTGTTGGCGTTGCAATGCTTATCAAGGTACTGCTTAAGTTGCTCAGGGTAGCACCAAAAGTTTCTGATCCTTCAACAATATTATCATCGTTAATTGGCACAGTGAATGTTAATGTTGCTCCAGCTGGTGAATTTGCAGGGAAGGTTAAAGTTCCGGTTGCATCGGTATAATCCAAACCTGCTGTTGCTGTACCATCTGTTGTTTTATAATCAACACTGAAGGCGTTCTGTACCGCTGCACTTAGGGTAACGGTAAAGGTTGCTGTTCCTGCGTTTTCATTTATCACCGGAGTGGTAGAAATACTTACAGATGCTGTGCTGTTATCAATAATATTGATACTGGCAGCCGTAGTGTTTACATTAATCAACGGATTATTTGTGCCTGCCAATGTAATGGCTACGTTTTCTGTACCCTCTACCACGGCATCAGTTAATACCGGAATGGTTATGTTTCCGGTAGTTTGACCTGCCAAAATGGTAATGGTTTTTACAATTGGCGTGTAATCACTTCCCTCGGTTGCTGTTCCGCCAACAGTATACGTAATCTGTGTATCGGTTGATGATGGATTACTTAAGGTTACTGTAAATGTTCCGTTAACAGGGCCGTTTTCATTACCGGTTATTCCTGGTGTAATGGTCGCAATTGCGGTATCATTATCGGTAATGTTAACTGTAGCTGGTGTTGTATTTGCGGTAATAGAAGCATTGCCTGTTATTGCAGCCATGGTTAATATTACCGTTTCAGTTCCTTCTACCAGGTTATCGTTCAATACCGGCAGGCTTACGGTTGCCGTAGTTTGGCCTGCCGGGATGGTTATGGTAGTACCAATTGAAGTATAATCCAATCCGCTGGTGGCTGTTCCGGTTACCGAGTACGTAATCTGCGTATCTGTTGTAGATACATTACTCAAGGTAAAAGTAAACTGACCAGGTGTGCCTGGCTCTGCCCCATTTGCGGTTGCTGCAACATTAACTGTTGCGGTAGTATTATCTGCAATGTTAATGCTAGCCGGGTTGTTGCTTACCGTTACCAGTGGGTTTGTGGAAGCAGTTAATGTAGCAATAACTGTTTCTGTTCCTTCTACCAAATTATCGGTTAATACCGGAATGGTAATGGTAGCAGTCGTTTGTCCGGCCGGGATGGTAACGGATTTGGTTACAATGCCAGCATAATCACTTCCTTCGGTTGCCGTTCCTGTTACAGTATACGTAATGGTGGTAGGCTGCGCTGAAGGATTACTTAATGTTACCACAAATGTTCCGTTTGCAGGGCCATTTTCATTACCGTTTGTTCCTGGCGGCTATTGTGGCCACAGCGGTATCGTTATCGGTAATGTTAACTGTAGCTGGTGTTGTACTTGCCGTTATTGCGCCATTGCTGGTAGTGGCAATCATGGTTAAGATAACCGTTTCTGTACCTTCGGCAATGTTATCATCAAGTACCGGCACACTCACAGTTGCAGTGGTTTGTCCGGCAGGTATAGTTACCGTAGTACCAATCGCCGTGAAATCTGTTCCACTTGTTGCTGTACCGGTTACGCCATAAGTAATCTGTGTATCGGTTGTAGATACGTTGCTTAGGGTAAAGGTAAACAAGCCTGGTGTTGCAGGTTCTGCGCCATTGGTTGTTGCAGCTACTGTTACAGTTGCTGTGGTATTGTCATCAATATTAATGGTTGCAGGTGTATTGCTTACGGTTACCAACGGATTGCCTGATGTAATTAAAGTAGCAACAACCGTTTCGGTTCCTTCTACCAAATTATCGGCTAATACCGGAATGGTAATGGTTCCAACGGTTTGCCCTGCTGGTATAGTGATTGTTTTGGTAACAATGGTTGAGTAATCGCTGCCCTCAACCGCTGTTCCGCTTAACGTATACGTTATAGTTGTTGGCTGTGATGATGGGTTGCCTAGCGTTACAGTAAATGTACCGTTTGCAGGTCCGTTTTCGTTACCAGGTGTGCCTGGGGTAATGGTGGCAACTGAGGTATCGTTATCCGTAATGTTAACTGTTGCAGGGCTGTTGCTTGCCGTAATTGACGCATTGTTTGTTGCAGCAATCATGGTTAAAATAACCGTTTCTGTACCTTCAGCAATGTTATCGTTCAATACCGGTACACTTACCGTTGCGGTGGTTTGTCCGGCCGGGATGGTTATTGTGGTACCAATTGCGGTATAATCTAGGCCGCTTGTTGCTGTTCCGGTTACGGTATAAGTAATCTGCGTATCAGTAGTTGATACATTACTTAAAGTAAAAGTAAACAAACCTGGTGTGCCTGGCTCCGCCCCATCTGTGGTGGCTGCTACAGTTACCGTTGCTGTTGTATTATCGGCAATGTTAATGGTAGCAGGTGTATTGCTTATGCTTACCAGTGGATTACCTGATGTAGTTAAGGTTGCAATAACAGTTTCTGTACCTTCTACCAAATTATCGGTTAATACAGGAATGGTAATCGTTCCGGTGGTTTGTCCGGCAGGAATAATAATTGTTTTGGTAACAATAGTCGAGTAATCACTACCCTCAGTTGCTGTTCCGCCTAAAGTATAGGTAAGCTGTGTATCAGTTGATGATGGCTTGCTTAATGTTACGGTAAAGGTTCCATTTGCAGGTCCGTTTTCATTTCCTGGGGTACCAGCTGTAATGGTAGCTACAGAGGCATCGTTATCTACAATAGTTGCCGTTGCTGTGGCATTGCTTATTAGTACCACTCCACCAGTAATACCGCTTAATGTTGCAGTAAAGGTTTCTGATGGCTCGGCAATGTTATCGTCGTTAATCGGAACAGTGAATGTTAAAGTTGTTCCGGCTGCTGCATTTGCAGGGAAATTTAATGTTCCTGTTGTAGCAGTATAATCTATTCCTGCAAGGGCAGTACCATTTGCAGTGGTATAATTAACGCTAAATGCATCCTGAACCGCATTATTCAAGGTTACTGTAAATGTTGCTGTACCGGCACCTTCATCTACTGTAGGTGTGGTAGAAATACTTACACTTGCCGTATTGGCATCAAGAATATTAATTGTTGCAGGTGTTGCGCTAAACGTTACCAATGGGTTGCCCGAAGCGGTGAGCGTAGCAATTACCGTTTCAATACTTTCCGTAAAGACATCAGTTAATACCGGAATGGTAATCGCTCCGGTGGTTTGTCCTGCCGGGATGGTAATGGTTTTCGTAACAATGTTTGAGTAATCGCTGCCTTCAGTTGCCGTTCCTCCTAAAGTATAAGTAATCTGCGTATCTGTAGATGATGGATTGCTTAAGGTTACGGTAAAGGTTCCATTAACGGGGCCAGTTTCATTTCCGTTTATACCGGCAGTAATGGTTGCAACCGAAGTATCGTTATCGGTAATGCTTACAGTAGCCGAACTTGTTGCAATGGTTACCAAGCCACCAGTTGGGTTGCTTAATGTAGCAGTAAATGTTTCGCTTGGCTCAACCAGGTTATCATCGTTTACAGGAACGTTAAATATTAAGGTTGTTCCGGCGGCAGATCCCGCTGGGAATGTTAAGGTTCCGTTTGTTGCAGTATAATCCAATCCCGCACCAGCAGTTGCTGTTCCGTTAGCCGTAGCATAATCTACTGTAAATGCATTTTGAACTGATGCACTTAAAGTTACGGTAAAGGTTGCCATTCCAGCTGCCTCGTTAATACTTGTTGGGGTAGCAGAAATACTCACCGTTGCCGTATTGTTATCAATAATATTGATACTCGCAGGCGTATTGCTCACTGTTACCAATGGATTGCCAGTGGTAGCCAATGTTGCAGTTACGGTTTCTGTACCTTCTACTATTGCATCGGTTAACACCGGAATGGTAATCGTTCCGGTGGTTTGGCCTGCCGGAATGGTAATGGTTTTGGTTACGATGGTTGAGTAATCACTTCCTTCAGTCGCTGTGCCACCTAAAGTATAGGTAACCTGCGTATCTGTTGATGATGGTTTACTTAACGTAACGGTAAATGTTCCGTTTACAGGTCCATTTTCATTACCAGGAGTGCCAGGCGTAATGGTGGCAATAGAAGTATCATTATCGGTAATGTTAACAGTTGCCGGACTAGTACTCGCAGTAACCGATGGATTACTTGTTGCCGCGTTCATGGTTATAACTACGGTTTCGTTCCCCTCTACAATGTTATCTTCCAATACCGGAACGTTAACTGTTGCAGTGGTTTGTCCGGCAGGGATGGTTACCGTTGTGCCGATTGATGTATAATCCAGCCCGCTGATAGCACTACCACTTACGGCATAAGTAATTTGAGTATCTGTTGTAGATACATTGCTTAAGGTAAAGGTAAATCTGCCTGGTACAGTTGGTTCAGCACCATCTGCAGTTGCCGCAACCGATACAGTGGCAGTAGTATTGTCGTTAATGTTAATGGTTGCAGGGCTGTTGCTCACCGTTACCGCCGTATTATTTGTGGCAGTTAATGTAGCAATCACAGTTTCTGTACCTTCTACAATATTATCGGTTAATACCGGAATGGTGATCGTTCCGGTGGTTTGCCCAGCCGGGATGGTAATGGTTTTGGTTACAATGCTTGAGTAATCGCTTCCTTCCGTAGCCGTTCCGCCTAAAGTATAGGTTATTTGCGTATCGGTTGATGATGGATTACTTAGGGTTACTGTAAATGTACCGTTTACAGGTCCATTTTCATTACCTGCTGTGCCTGGTGTAATGGTGGCCACCGCAGTATCGTTATCGGTAATGGTTACGCTTGCAGTAGCGGTTGCAATGCTTACCAAATTACCAGATACATTACTTATTGTAGCGTTAAATGTTTCGTTTAACTCTACTATATTATCGTTTATAATCGGAACGGTAAAGGTTAGGGTTGTGCCAGCGGCCGATCCGGCAGGGAAGTTTAATGTTCCGCTTGTTGCCGTATAGTCGCTTCCGGATGTAGCTGTTCCGTTCAATGTGGCATAATTTACACTAAAACCAGCCTGAACAGCGTTGCTTAAGGTTACTGTAAATGTTGCAGTACCATTTGCCTCAATAACGCTTGTTGGCGTAGCAGAAATACTAACTGTTGCTGCATCATTATCATTTATGGTACCAATTCCTTCAGCTTGCGTTATGGTAACCGGAGCAGTTGCATTGCTTAAAGTTACTTTAAAGCTTTCAGGACTTTCGGTAATATTATCATCCGTAACCGGGATCAATATGGTTTGTGTAGCACCAGAAACAGATCCGGCAGGGAAAGTAACCACACCAGTTTTAGCGGTGTAGTCTGCTCCTGCTATTGCAGTGTTATCGGCAGTGGTATAATTAATTGAAACTGCATTTTGTACATTTCCCGTTAAAGTTACCGTAAAAGTCATGTTGCCATCACTTTCTAGGGCAGAAACACTGTTAATGGCTACACTTGCAGCATCATCATCTGTAATGGTTGCCGTTCCTGTTGCACCTGCCACAGGTATTGTTACCACCGAACCTGCACTTACACTGTTCAATGTTACCGTGAAAGTTTCTGCGAGTTCGGCAATGTTATCATTCGCAACCGGAATGCTGAAAGTTTGTGTTGCCCCACTTATCGATCCGGCAGGGAAGGTTACACTACCAGTTGTTGCGGTATAATCGGTACCTGCGAGGGCTGTTCCGTTGGCTGTTGTATAATTTACTGTAAATGCATTTTGTACGTTACCGGTTAAGGTTACTGTAAATATTGCATTGCCTGCATTTTCTACTACGGTTACATTATTAACGGCAACTGTTGCATTGTCGTTATCGGTAATGTTTACAGTTGCAGGAGTGGTACTTGCGGTAATAGCCGGATTATTGGTCGCAGCTGCTAATGTTAAAATCACCGTTTCTGTCGACTCTGCAAAAGTATCATCCTGTACCAGAACAGGTACGGTTACAGTGGTTTGTCCGGCCGGGATGGTTACTGTTGTACCTATCGAGGTATAATCTGTTCCGCTTGTAGCTGTTCCGGTTACGGTATAAGTAAGCTGTGTATCAGTTGTTGATGCGTTACTTAATGTAAAGGTAAATAAACCTTGTGTATTCGGTTCTGCTCCATTGGTGGTAGCCGCTACGGTTATTGTAGCAGTGGTATTATCGTTAATGTTAATTGTTGCCGTTTTATTAGCAGGTGTTGGTGTTACTGTTACCAATGCGCTGTTTGTAGCTACCAGGGTGGCTACTACAGTTTCTGTTCCTTCTACCAGGTTATCGGTTAATACTGGGATGGTTATCGTTCCGGTAGTTTGCCCTGCTGGGATGGTAATGGTTTTTGTAACAATAGTTGAATAATCGCTACCCTCAGTTGCGCTGCCACCTAATGTATAGGTAATTTGCGTATCTGTTGATGATGGATTACTTAAAGTTACAGTGAAAGTGCCGTTTACAGGTCCGTTTTCGTTACCAGCTGTACCTGCCGCAATAGAAACTGTTGCAGCATCGTTATCTACAATGGTTGTAGTGGCGGTAGCATTGCTGATTACCACTACCCCACCTGTAATACCGCTTAATGTAGCAGTAAAGGTTTCGTTTGCTTCGGCAATGTTATCATTGTTTATCGGAACAGTAAAAGTTAAGGTACTTCCTGCTGCAGCGTTTGCAGGGAAGTTTAACGTTCCGGTTGTAGCCGTATAATCCAATCCTGCTGTTGCAGTACCATCAGCTGTGCTGTAATTTACACTGAAAGCATTTTGAACAGCATTATTTAAGGTTACAGTAAAAGTTGCTGTACCGTTTGACTCGTTTACTGTAGGCGTTGTAGAAATACTTATGCTCGAGGTATTCGCATCAATAATATTGATACTGGCAGGAGCCGTATTTACTGTTACTGCATTATTTGAGGTACCTAAAGTTGCAATTACCGTTTCTGTATTTTCGGTTAGTGCATCTGCTAAAACATCAATGGTTATTGTTCCGGTGGTTTGACCAGCTGGAATGGTAATGGTTTTGGTTGTGATAGTGGTATAATCACTTCCTTCAGTGGCCGATCCACTTAACACATAAGTAATCTGTGTATCGGTAGATGCCGGGTTGCTCAGTGTTACGGTAAATGTTCCTTTTATCGGCCCAGTTTCATTGCCATTAATACCTGCAGTAATTGTAGCTACAGATGTATCGTTATCGGTTATGGTTACTGTAGCACTGCCAGTTGCAATGGTTACTAAATTTCCTGTTACACTAGTTAACGTACCATTAAACGTTTCGCTCGGTTCAACTGTATTATCGTTAATGATCGGAACAGTGAAAGTTTTAGTAGCACCCGCTGCAGAATTGGTAGGGAAGTTTAATGTTCCACTTGTTGCAGTATAATCTAAGCCGGCAATTGCAGTTCCATTTGTTGTGGTATAATTAACATAAAATGCATTTTGTACGGCAGCGTTTAAAGTAACTATAAAAGTTGCGGTTGCAGTTGCTTCATCAATACTGGTTGGTGTTGCAGAGATGCTTACCGTTGCAGTATTGTTATCAAGGATATTAATTGTAGCTGTCCTATCTGCTGGAGCAGTAGTGATACTTACCAAAGCGCTATTGGTAGAAACAAGATTGGCAATAACCGTTTCTGTGCCTTCTACTACTAAATCCGTTTTAACAGGTATAGTAATTGTTCCTGTGGTTTGACCAGCTGGAATGGTAATGGTTTTGGTTGTAATGGCAGTATAATCGCTACCCTCAGTTGCGCTTCCACCTAATGTATAGGTAATCTGCGTATCGGTTGATGATGGATTGCTCAAAGTTACATTGAACGTTCCATTAACCGGTCCATTTTCATTACCGGCGGTACCTGCAGTAATTGTGGCTACTGAAGTATCATTATCGGTAATGGTTGCCGTAGCGGTTGCAGTTGCAATTGTAACTATGTTTCCTGTCGGATTACTCAACGTTGCCGAAAAAGTTTCACTTGGCTCAACTACATTATCGTTTGTAATGGCAACGGTAAAGGTTTGAATAGCACCAGCTGCTGATCCCGCAGGGAAAGTTATGGTGCCATTTTTAGCTGTATAATCTGTGCCTGCTTTCGCTGTACCATCTACAGTTGCATAATCAACAGTGAAAGAATTTTGAATCGCTTTGCTTAAGGTAACTGTAAATGTTGCATTCCCACTAGCTTCATCATAACTTGTTGGTGTTGCAGAGATGCTTACGGTAGCTAAATCGTCATCGGCAATGTTAACCGTGGCACTTGAAGGGGTTACCGTGATGTTCGGGTTGTTCGTTGCAGCTGTGAAAGTCAGTACAACTGTTTCAGTGCCCTCTACAATCTGGTCGTTGGTCACCGTAACAGGAACGATAACAGTGGTCTGGCCAGCCAGGATTGTTGCAGTTGCAGGGATAGTGGTATAATCGGTACCATTGGTGGCAGTTCCGCCAACAGTGTACGTAATGGTGGTATTGGTAGCACTTGCCTTGCTCATCGTGAAAACAAACGAGCCGTTCGTACCAGGTTCAGCTCCGTCTGTTGCAGCAACAGTGATGGCCGCCACATCGTCATCGGCAATGTTCACCGTGGCACTTGAAGGGGTTACCGTGATGTTCGGGTTGTTCGTTGCAGCTGTGAAAGTCAGTACAACTGTTTCAGTGCCCTCTACAATCTGGTCATTGGTCACCGTAACAGGAACGGTAACACTGGTCTGGCCAGCCAGGATTGTTGCAGTTGCAGGGATAGTGGTATAATCGGTACCATTGGTGGCAGTTCCGCCAACAGTGTACGTAATGGTGGTATTGGTAGCACTTGCCTTGCTCATCGTGAAAACAAACGAGCCGTTCGTACCAGGTTCAGCTCCATCTGTTGCAGCAACAGTGATGGCCGCCACATCGTCATCGGTTATTGTAGCCGTACCTGTAGCTATTGCAATTGTGGTTGGTCCGGTAATGCCCGAAAGCGTAGCCAAAAAGTTTTCGTTTCCTTCAATAATATTGTCATTGACAACCGGCACGGTAAAGATTTGCGTTGCACCGCTAGCGGCATTTGCAGGAAAAGTCATTGTTCCTGTTTTAGCCGTGTAATCTCCAGGCTGAACGGCTGTACCATCAGCAGTGTTATAGTTTACTGTGAAACTATTTTGTACCGCTCCTGTTAAAGTAACCGTAAAAGTAGCAAAACCTGTAGAAATATCTTCCGCAACAGTAATATTGTTGATCGCTATCGATGAAGCATCGTTATCGTTTATAGTGGTAATCTGAGAAGTAGCTGTACCAAGTGAGGCAGGGCCAGTAGGCGTACCGATGCTAACCGTATAGTTTTCTGTTGGTTCAGAAATATTGTCGTTTACGATTGTAACCGTGAATGCCTGTATGGCAATGCCAGATGCGTTAAGCACCGTACCAGCAGCAAATGTCACACTTGCAGGTACATTGCTGTAGTCGCTTGTTAGCTGGGCCGTACCCGCAACAGCCGATACAGGAATGGTAACCGCTGAACTCAACGTGGTATTCGCAGCTCCTGTAAGCGTTACGGTATAGTTGGCAACAGCATTCGTACCCTCGGTAACTGTGGCATCACCGCTCAATGTCGCAACAGGACGGTCGTTATCTATGATCGTTGCCGTTCCTGTTGATGTGGCAGCAGGAATGGTAAGCTGAGTACCGATGCTAGTGCCGTTCAACGTAACCGTAAAAGTTTCATCAGCCTCGGCAATATTGTCATTGATCACCGGGATACTGATTGTTTGGGTAGCCCCACTTGCCGAGTTGGCCGGGAAGCTGATTGTCGCGTTGGTTGATCCCGTATAATCCGATCCAGCGGTTGCGGTACCATTTGCAGTTGAGTAAGTAACTGTAAAAGCGTTCTGTACCGCGCCTGTTAAGGTAACGGTAAATGTAGCAGGTCCGTTCGCCTCTCCTACCGAAACGGTTGGCGTAATGGCAACAGTGGCAAAATCGTTATCGTTTATAGTGGTAATCTGAGAAGTGGTTGTACCAAGTGAGGCAGGGCCAGTAGGCGTACCGATGCTAACCGTATAGCTTTCTGTTGGTTCAGAAATATTGTCGTTTACGATTGTAACCGTGAATGCCTGTATAGCAATGCCAGATGCGTTAAGCACCGTACCAGCAGCAAATGTTACACTTGCAGGTACATTGCTGTAGTCGCTTGTTAGCTGGGCCGTACCCGCAACAGCCGATACAGGAATGGTAACCGCTGAACTCAACGTGGTATTCGCAGCTCCTGTAAGCGTTACGGTATAGTTGGCAACAGCATTCGTACCCTCGGTAACTGTGGCATCACCGCTCAATGTCGCAACAGGACGGTCGTTATCTATGATCGTTGCCGTTCCTGTTGATGTGCCAGCAGGAATGGTAACCTGAGTACCGATGCTAGTGCCGTTCAACGTAACCGTAAAAGTTTCATCAGCCTCGGCAATATTGTCATTGATCACCGGGATACTAATTGTTTGGGTAGCCCCGCTTGCCGAGTTGGCCGGGAAGCTGATTGTCGCATTTGTCGATCCCGTATAATCAGATCCGGCGGTTGCAGTACCATTTGCCGTTGAGTAAGTAACCGTAAAAGCGTTCTGTACCGCGCCTGTTAAGGTAACGGTAAATGTAGCAGGACCGTTCGCCTCTCCTACCGAAACGGTTGGCGTAATGGCAACAGTGGCAAAATCGTTATCAGAGATATTTACTGTAGCTGTAGCATTAGCAGGTGTTGTAGTAATCAAAACACCATTATCAGCTGATGATAGTGTTAATATAACGCTTTCAGATCCTTCCACTAAATTATCATCAATAACCGCTAGTGGAATAGTTACCGATGTTGCATTAGCAGGAATCGTAGCGGTACTAGCTATCGTATAATCACTACCAATTGAAGCTGTGCCAGATATGGTATAGTTAATCACAGTAGGGTTAGCCGATGCATTTTGAATAGTAAAGGTGTAAGAACCCGCAGCTCCTCCTTCAGTAACGGTTGGTGTAGCCGTAGATACAGAAACATAATTCACGACCGAAACAGTTGAATTGTATTGAATATTATTACAAGATTCGGTAGCAGTTCCATTTTTACATTCAAGATGAGGATCCGTTGGAGTTGACGTGGTATTAGGATCGGTAGCATCAGGATCTGTAGTATCGGCAGTACGGATCATACTAGCTTCAACCGGAATATTTTTGCCAGCTAAAGTGGATCCAACTGTACCGGTTATTGTGTATGTAGCAGTGCTACCGCTAACCATATTTAATTTGGCATTGAACTGACTTCCTGAAATAGAACCGCTTGTTTGACTTACTATTCCTCCTGTTGAAGATGATAATTGTGCATTCGTAACTGTAAAACCGGCAGGTGCAGTAAAATTAAAGCCAGCTCCCGTTACATCACTTGTGCTGCCGGCAGCTGTATTATTATTATTTTCAACAACGACAGTATACGTAACCGTGCTTCCAACTGCAACAGGTGTGTTGAAAGTAGGTGTGATACTATTTGTTCTTAAATCTGCTACAGCAATATTGATATTTACAGGCTTAGTAACCTCTGCACCCATAATGTAAGCATAAGTATCAAGAGATTTTTCATTACCAAATGATTGATTCCCCGTACCACTATTTCCAGCCCCCGTACCTGAACCGGAAACATAAGAGCCCCATTTGTGCCCTCCATTTCCAGTTGTGGAAGATGAACCCGTAGTTTGTACAACTGGATTAGAACTTGAAGCTAATGTTCCTGCACCGGAGATATTGCTATCATTCCAATAAACAATATCGCTATAAACCTGCGGACTCGAATTACCACTTTGAACAATATAATTATTGGTATTTTCAGTTAATTCTATTATAATACCATTTGGATTAATCTCCATATCAATATAAGGAAAGTGAACCTCAGCAGTTAATAGCCTTACCTTAATATTACTAATGACAGTTCCCGCTGGAAGATCCGCACCAGCACCATCTTTACCATCCCAAACTACTGAATTGGTAGACCCTGCAAATGCGTCACCTGTTAAAACTCTCGGGGTAGCTGCCGGAATCGTAATTTGGTAGGTACCATTCTCTGATGCTGTGAAGGTAATAGTTGCCCCTTTCCTTCCAGCTTTATCTACTGTACCTTCTTTACCAGTCAATGCAATATTCGAAATGGTTGGTGTCGTAGCTGTTTTTTTTAGCCAGGTAGTTGTTGTTGTATTTGGACCATCCAAGGATACATTTTGGTCAGTAGTTGGAAGATCTGTTGCAGGTGCTAAATAAAAAATCTTATGTGTTATCTGAATTGATGGATTAGAAAGATCCTGAGTTGTAGGGTCTTTAACCGCAGCAGCAACAGCTGGTCTTGTTGAGGCATCCAAACTCTTAAATGTCGGGTTTCCACTGGCATCTATAAAACCTTTATTGTTCGCAAAAAATGAAAAGAATGCGCCATGAGCACCATTTGTTTTAACTCGATAAGCACGCCCATTTTTAGTTAAAACATAATTATTTCCATAGTATCCTGTAGAAAAATCTGCATTATATACCATAAGATTTAATACATTAGCGTAAACCCTACCAGGAATTGGTGCCGGAATTGTACTTAAAACTGTTATATCCCAGGCCGCAATCATATTAAAGCTATTGGCAGTGGTTGGGGCTGTCCAATCTACATTTGATAGAATATTTGTAGTTCCTGTCTCAGTTGTATTAATTGCAGGAGCATTCACGTCTCCAACTGGAAGAAACTCAACTTTGTAAACACCTGTTGTTGGAACCGTATAGTAGGCTGGTGTATAACGATTTGGAGTGGCATCTGCCACTGTATACTTTTGGACCAGCAACTTCATTAGCTCTCGTATTTATACGTCCTACGGTAGTACTTGTAGCTACCGGAATATTAGCTCCTGTAGGGCTAGTCAATCTAATAGCTGCATTGCCGACACCAGCTGAACTGAAGGCCATTGCAATTCGTTCACCAGCATTAGCAAATACATAGTGAGCACCTAAAGTTTTAAATGGCCAGGAATTGATAGTTGTACCGTCCGTAGTATAAGAATTGCTATACATAAAGGCTCTTCTACCAACTGTAGTTCCTTGGTATAAATCCTTACTACCATCGGCAAATGCTGAATTCAAATTTGTAAAAAGAAGTAAAACGGCTAAAATCAGTAACTGCACAAAATATTTACCGAAAAAGCTCGCTATATTATTGTTAGTCCTCGAAAAATTTGCGCACGGGTACGCGAAGAGAGTAAATTTTTATTCATACACGGGATAATAGGGACTTACATCACTTGGAATGATGCAATTTGCAATAGTTATTTGTCGGTTATCAGCGTTACCTACGTAATCTCAAAACCTATGGTTTTAAAAAAAATGAAAAAAATTAAAACAATTTTGAAATTTTGTTCATTCCATTCATTTCAAGCCGCAAAGATATATTATTCCGTATCATAATTTTTACCTCCCGCCCAAAAAATGTCGTATTTAAAATACAAAAAGTACCAAAATTGATTTTTATCATCAGCAAATTGCGTTTGCTAGTAATTAGACAGGTTTTTGAAAGTGTTGAAATTCAGAGATGTTTGATTCTAATCAATTACTTTTCAACAACTTATAGCTATATAATTGTTGTGTCATATTGAAGAAATAATTTCAAAATATGATAAGTACCAAATATGCGCAGTCATCTTACTAATCCTTTATAAAATTACTTTTAAATCCTTTCAGTAAAACTTACAGGCAGCCACTGATAAAGTTATCAGGCACTCAATATCAAAATGAAAACGTTTAGACAAAACTTTGCCTTTTAGAGATTGTTAGTTATACATAAAAACACGATTATGAAAACTAAAAGCAAAGAAAATACGGAAAAAACTAAAGGCACCTCTAAAGAAAAGGCATCATTTGATCAAAATGGGGAGGGTGCAGCGCCTAAATATGGCCAATCAGGCTCTACCCCGAACGAATCCGGAGAGAGCGGAGTTGGTACGACTAAAAAAAAATAAAGAAAACTAATGCAATAAGATAAAAAGAGTGCTAACACTCTTTTTATCTCTGAGAGCATACTCATCTTTTCAGCAAGTTCTATAATGCTCTTTATTTTTAATTTCTGAAAAAGTCTTAGTTTGTAGGTACTTACTGTACCCATTTGAAGATTTAGCTGATTGGAAATTTCCAATACGCCAATGCCTTTGGTAAGTAATTCTGCAACTTCAAGCTCGCGGCCAGAAAGTTTTGTAAATGGATTATCTGCATCATTACCCAATATGCTGTTAAACATATTTTCTTTAACATTTCTGCTTGAGTAACGGCTGCCAGCTAATATGGTAGTAATTGCGGTTACAATTTCCGATTCTTCTGCATTTTTGGTTAAATATCCTGATGCTCCAGATTTTAAATAAGGAACAGCATAAATATTTTCATTTAATGAAGAAAATACAAGGATTTTCGCATTTGGCTGAACCAATTTTAACTGATCGATAACCTTAAGGTTGTTACCGCCTGGTAAATTTACGTCGATGATAATTAAACTCGGCGACTTTTCTGCTTCTACAAGCGCCTGCTCCATAGTGGAAGCATGAATGATCTCGACACCAGGCCAAAAATCTGATATTAAACCTTTTAGGCCACGACGGATGATTTCGTGATCATCAGCAATGAGCACACTAAAAGTACTTACGGCATTTTTTGTTTTCATTATTTATAAGAATATTTCTGCAAGTTAATAAAAAGTTATTTTTTTGTACGCAATTGTAGTAAATTTTTCGTTCAATTATGTAAATATTATTATACACAAAATTAAAATTCTGTTAAAAACTAACTTAACACCAGAATTAATTACATATAAGCTATAATAAAAAAAAAAAATTGATTGCAACATTTCAATTGTAGCTTGCAAATGGTATTTGTTAAAAACTTTCTGCTCTGTATTAGCAGCATTTTCACTAATAATACCGCTTAAGATCACATAATCAAACAATATGTGTAAATTTTGGTAAACCGTTAAACGTTTAAATATTTATTAGCTTAAAAATTTGGGTAAGAAACCTGTATTAAATATTAGAAATAAACACATTGTATATGTTATTTCTTTACAGAAATACATCATTATTTTAGCAAGTACAATTATTGACAAAAATCAACAACAATATTAAAACTATATAACTTATTATACGCGTTTCAACTAAAAATAGAAATGGTGAACATAGTAAATTGATTATCGAATAACAACCTTATACGAAAAACCATTTAAGAGAGAATAAAATTAGAGATAGAATTTTTAAATTTTTAGCTCTAATCCTACTAAGCGTTTCAAGCCGAATGGCTAAAAATGAAGCAATATGCTTTAAAGAAACCCGGTTAATTAAACCCGGAAAAGACACTAAAAAACGTTTATACCTTTTTCAGCAGATGAAATTCTGCATCAATAAGCCCTTTCCTCAGCCGAGCGGTAATACACTCCATCATCTTCCTCCCTACAACATTGGCTTCGAGAAAATTCTCGTATAAATATTCTGAAAGTACATGTGGTATGGCAATTAAATCAACATCTTCCAAAGCCTGCAATACTCCTCTAAATCACTATCTATCCATAGGTTACGAATCGTACCAACCACCTCATTTTCTGGCAATCCAGGTGGTAATTTCACTGGTC
>NZ_CEEDAI010000017.1:0-24526 GCF_979252805.1 Pedobacter sp. AC402
GTTATGTACTGTACTTCGTTCAGTTGTGAAAGCGGTATTTAACCAGGTCTACCTCGCTAACACCACTGGTTTTCGCATTTATCGTGAAACGCTTTCGCGTTTTTCGTGCGCCGCTTCATCGCTAACACCAGTTGGTTTTGCCACAGTAAAAGTGATTGCACAAAGTGGTAGTGAAAGGACAGATTATGATGTGGAAATGGACATCCGAAATCCTAATCCTTACATAACCAATGTGGTTTGGCAACCGTGCCAACCTCATACCAAATGGGCGGTTAACTATTTACCTATCGGCATGGCCGGAACAAACTCTGGCTCACTTGAGGTTTCTTCAATCCCGGCAATCAACCTTGGCAAAAGATTGAGTTATTTGATTCAATATCCACACGGTTGCATTGAGCAAACAACTTCCGGCATTTTCCCTCAACTATTTCTGGATAGATTAAGCCCCTTAAATGGACAACAAAAAGCCACAACTGAGAAAAACATCAAAGCCGGGATCGAGATAGAATTAAGGGATTTCAAACTACTGACGGTGGCTTATCGTACTGGCCAGGAGAAGGTACTTCTGACGAGTGGGGAACCAATTACGCTGGCCATTTCTTAGTTGAAGCACAAAATGCCGGATATACCTTGCCTGTTGGCCTCTTAGATGAACTTTTTCGCTTTCAAAAATCAAAAGCAGCAAACTGGGCACCTAATAGTAATAATTTTTATGGCGGTGATTTATCACAAGCATATGGTTTGTACATGCTGGCATTCGCTAGAAAAACCAGAAATGGCAGCAATGAACCGCTTAAAATCTTTTTGAGTACTTATCTGTTGCCGCAAAATGGCGATTGGCTGCTGCATATAAACTTGCTGGACAAAATGATGTTGCTCAAAATATGGTCAGAGGTTTCATACTTCAATCCAGGCTTATAAACAACTTGGCGGAACTTATGGTTCTGACGTTCGTGATGAAGCTATGATTTTAGAAACCCTAACTTTGCTAGGTCAAAAAGGCAAGGCAGCAAGTTTATTACAACCTTTAGCCGCCAAACTGGGCGAAAACGCGTGGTACAGTACGCAAACAACTGCGTAACGTTTACTGGCTATTGCTAAATTTTGTGGATCAAACCAATCCGCAAATAAACTGCAGTATCAATATGTGTTGGATGGTAAATCTGCGCCTGTAAATTCCAATCAATACCTAAACAGTACACCAGTAACTTTTAAAGGAAACACAGCTTCTAACGAATAACGGAAACAATGTATTGTTTGTTCGTTTGGTTTTGGAAGGACAACCAGTGGCTGGCCAGAATAACTTTTTGCCTAACCGACCTGAGGTTTTAGATATGAACAGAACTTACAAACGTTTAAATGGTAAAGTATTAGATCCAACAACTTTAAAGCAAGGCACCGATTTTTATGCAGAAGTAACAGTAAAAAATCCAGGCAGAATGGGCTATTATGAACAAATGGCATTGACACAGTTTCCCTTCGGGATGGGAAATCATCAATACCCGTGTTAATGATAACCAAAGTATATTGGCTTCATCGCCATTTACTTATCAGGATATCAGGGATGATCGAGTATTCACTTATTTCAATGTAAGAGAAGGCGAAAGTCTGGTTTATAAAGTATTGCTTAATGCCTCTTATCTTGGTAAGTATTATTTATCGGCAGTACAATGTGAAGCCATGTACAACAATGACATTTCAGCCACGGAAGCAGGAAAATGGGTACAGGTGGTGAAGTAGGATAAATTGGGTAAAGAAACATAAACCTCGGTCCGTGTCTCCACGGACCGAAATTTAACAAGTTTAAACCTATTTGATGATTCGTCAACATACAAATCACAGCTTAATAAGATAAGATCGGTTTTGGCGAAATAAATAGAAATAAGTAAAATGAAAACTATATTTACAATTTTAATTTTTCTCATTCCGTTGTGTTCCATTGCACAAAAAACCGGAATCGTATCAGACATTAATTACCAAATGGGTTATGTTTACCTAAAAGGGGCATTAAATCCAAAGGTACTTGCAGAAAATGATCTAGATTTTAATGTATTGACGTATTTAACTGCTTATTTAAATAAGCAAAACGTTTCAAAATGAACGATTTGAAAATTTCGATTTAAAAGAACTTGAATATTTTGATAGGCGATATAAATACAAAAAAATGGTTGCTTATGCAGAAGAGTTCTGCATTAAAAATAACCTAGATCAAATTATAATAATTAGAAAAAAAAATTCTTATAAAATGGCAGACCCAATGCAAATGTTTTATGGCTTTCATCATGATTTTGGTATTGCAACATTGAGTATGTATGATAAGCGACCGATATTGTTCTATAACTTTTCAATAATTAGGTATTTGAAAGGAAGCAGTGATTTTAAAGTAGTTCTAACAAATAGTTACAAAATCAAAAATTTGATGATGCATTGATAAAGAAAATTATAAACTAATAAATGATAAAGTTTTAACATATTTTCAGCCAGTTTTTGAAGCATTGTTAAATAAAGCACTTGATAAATAATTTGATTGAATATTATTTAAGGCCCGCATTGATCATATCCATAAAACCCAAGCCCTGAACAAATACTTTATCTATTCCACATTGCGCTATTTTATGAAAATAAATAAATGACTTATCGAGAAGTTAGATGAGTGTTTATAATTAAAATCAATAGGTTAACTTGGCTCACCATGACTTAAAAGAATACCAACCACGGCATAAAATAAAAAAAGAAGCCTCGGTCCATGTCTCCACCGACCGAAATCTAACTAGTTTAAACCTAATAGGTTTTAGCCCCCCTAGCTTGCAACAGAAAAAATCAAAATGATCAAAATTCCAAAAGCATTCCTTATTTCCGATCTCATTTGTTTTGCTTTGCTTTTGGCATTTCTGTTTTCACTACCTTCTAAACTATTCAAAACTCCAACTTCCTACGTAATTGAAGCCAGCAATGGTAATTTACTTAGTGCTGCAATTGCAAGCGATGGGCAGTGGCGATTTCCGGTTGCAGATAGCGTACCCATAAAATTTAAGGATTGTATTATCGCTTTTGAAGATAAGCGGTTCTACAACCATATCGGCATCGATTTTTTGGCCATGAGCAGGGCAATGCGGCAAAACTGGAATGCGAAGAGTGTGGTAAGTGGAGGAAGTACATTAACCATGCAGGTAATCCGCCTGTCGCGGAAACAAAACCGAACAGTTTGGCAAAAGTTATTAGAGGTAATTTTAGCCATTCGTTTGGAAACAACTTATTCTAAAGAAGAAATAATTGGTCAATATGCTGCAAATGCACCATTTGGAAGCAATGTGGTAGGATTGGAAGCAGCAAGCTGGCGATATTACGGCCGCAATGCAAAAACGCTTTCATGGGGGGAAATGGCAACGTTGGCAGTTCTCCCAAACAGTCCGTCGTTGGTGCATCCAGGTAAAAACGCCACACGATTGATAAAAAAAAGGAACGATCTATTGGATAAACTCGCTCAATTAAAATACATTGATCAGGCAACCGCCAATTTATCAAAATTAGAACCTGTTCCAGGCAAACCCATGCCCTTACCTCAAAATGCACCGCACCTTTTAAACCGATTCAAGGCCGAAAAAGCAAGTTTAGCGCTCTTTTCAACTAAAATCACCTCCACTTTGGATGAAAATATCCAACTTAAGGTAAATGCCATTTTAAAAAGGTACAATAACCGCTATCGTGCAAACGATATCAACAATATATCGGCCTTGGTACTTGATGCAAAAACGGGAGAGGTAGTAAGTTACGTAGGAAATATTTATCAACCGGAAAATGCCGACTTGCAAAGTCATGTAGATATGATTAAAGCTCCACGTAGTCCTGGGAGCACCTTAAAGCCGTTATTATATGCAAGTATGATGAATGATGGCTATATTTTACCACACACTTTAATCCCAGATATCCCTACTCAGATTGCAGGTTATTCACCTCAAAACTATGATCTGGGATATGATGGAGCTATTGCTGCAGACAAAGCATTAAGCCGCTCATTAAATATCCCTGCAGTAAAAATGTTACAACAATACAAATATGAACGTTTTTACGATAAGCTAAAAAAACTTGGAATAAGCACTTTAAATCAACCTGCCGATCATTACGGTTTATCATTAATATTGGGCGGCAGTGAAGTTACAATGTGGGATCTTGCCAATACTTATATGGGTATGGTGCGCACGCTAAATCATTTTAACACCTATAAAGGACTTTACAATCCCGAAGATTACAAACCTGCCACCTATTTTAAAAGGAATGAAAAAGCAGAAAAAGATTATCAACGCAATTCCTTTTTAGATCATGGTTCGATATGGGCAACCTTTAATGCGATGGAGGAAGTTATGCGTCCTGGAGATGAAGGTTTATGGGAACAATTTTCTTCCTCGCAAAGAGTAGCCTGGAAAACAGGAACCAGTTTCGGCTTCCGTGATGCCTGGGCGGTAGGGTTGACACCCAATTATGTAGTGTGCGTATGGGTAGGAAATGCCGATGGCGAAGGCAGGCCAGGCTTGGTAGGCATTGAAGCTGCAGCACCTGTTTTATTCGATATTTTTAGATTATTACCCAACGGGAAATGGTTTGAAACACCAGTAACCAAACTCAAAAAAATTAAAATATGCAAACAAAGTGGTTATAAAGCTGGCGAATATTGCACAAACGTTAATGAAGAAATGGTTCCATCTGCGGGAGAAAAAACGTCGGTTTGTCCTTATCACAAGTTAGTTCATCTGGATCAATCGGGAAGTTACAGGGTTACCGATCAATGTGAAAGTGTTACCAATATGCAACACAAAAGCTGGTTTATTTTACCACCCGCGATGGAATATTACTATAAAATAAAAAATAGCGATTATAAAAACCTTCCGCCTTTTAAAGAAGGGTGCAATACCGTGGGAGGAAACAGTGTAATGGAAGTAATATACCCTAAAAATAACGCTATTGTATATATTCCTATTGAACTGGATGGCACCAGAGGAAAAATTGTATTAAACGCAGCACATCGGAATTCGAGTTCGAAAATTTACTGGCATATTGATAATGAATATATAGCTACAACAACAAATTTTCATCAATTGGCTATTAGTCCGGCACCAGGTAAACATACTTTAACTTTAGTGGATGAAAATGGGGAAAGGTTGGTACAGGTTTTTACAGTTTTAGATAAGGAGAAGAAATAATTAATATCATGACTTTATATCACCTACACGATAAATTAAATTTCGGTTCTGGTAACCACAAGTTGCCGGGATATTGTTCCATAAACAATTAAATACTGCGCAATCATATAACTGGCCATAATTAAAGCCCCGCCTTGTGGAATGGGTTGCGCAAATTTATTTACCGCTAATGCACTATCTGATAACAGGAAAAAAAGTGCCCCGTATAAAATCAGTTTAAAGCTAAAAATATTCACTTTTCCGTAACGGTTAACGGCCATAAGCACCATGATGCAGATGATAATTGCATACATTAATACCGGAAATTGCATTGCCCCAAGCTTTGGTTGCAAATAGAAAAACAAACCTGAGCAATATATTGCAAATGCGCCAACAGCCCATAAAAAATATGGCGTTTTATGACTTGGATTGGATTTATGATCAAGTGTAAAAGCCCTGATGTAAAAGATATGGCAAACTAGAAAAGCAATAAGTCCATAAATGAAAAAACTCGGTTTACCGTTTTGCAGCATCAGCAAAATATCTCCCACCAATGCAAAAATTAATCCAGTAAAAATTCTTTTATGAAAACGGCCTTTCAGATTTGTACTCAAGAAAAGCCAAACCAAAAGCACTATTGCAATGAGCGGTTTTGAAAAATTACGCAGATTAACATTATTGGCATATTCTGCATATAACTGAATTACAAACACTAAGAAAAATATAAAAGAAAATAGCTTGGTTTTCATCAGAATTAGGGTTTGCCTTTTGCAAATTAAAGAAGCAAATTACGGATATTAACTGAATAGCGACAAAAATTACTTCGTATCATTTACAAATTTACTAAAACCCAAAACTACCTAAAACGCATTAAATCGAAAATAATAGAATTTACTAAATTTAAGGTTGACATAAAACCCCTCACACATGGTATTTCTACCCGTTTTTTTATAACACTTGATTTATATTAAATTCACCTTACCTTTGTTAAACCATTTTCATTAAAATTATCCCATTTATGAAAAAATTATCTCTCCTTTTTTTGCTTTGTGGCGTAGCATTTTACGCAAAAAGCCAAACCTTAGTGTTGGCTAAAGATGCTGCTGATTATTTAGGTAAAAATGTAACCATTTGCGATTCTGTGTACAGCACAAAAGCCCTGGATAAACTAACCCTGATTAATTTGGGTGGTGCCTTTCCAAAAGAACTGATTACTGTTGTGGTAAATAAAGAAGATATCGGCAAATTCCCTTCTGAGCCTTCAACAATGTTTATGGGAAATAAAATTTGTGTAACCGGAATTGTAAGCGAGTTTAAAGGAAAAAAACAGATTGTGGTAACTGATCCGAAACAGATTATAGTGAAATAGCTTTATTAACCATCAAAACGAGGTATGATGGCTGTTTTGGCAGCCTCAACATAAAGTAAAACCTGATTAACGCAACTGGCCAGTTTCTTTTCTATATCGTGCTCCCAAAACCGCATTACAGTATAACCTTTCGCATTTAGCTGATGGTTAATTTGTTGATCTCTTTGCATATTCCGCTCAATTTTTGGAATCCAAAATTTAGAATTTGTTTTTAAAGCATTTTTCTTTTCTTCCCAATTGTATCCGTGCCAAAAATCTCCATCTACAAATATGGCCAACCGGTATTTATTGATGATGAGATCAGGCTTGCCAGGAATATTTTTTGGATGAATTCTGAAACGGATTCGCTTTGCCCAAAGTGCTTTTCTCAGTTTCAACTCGGGCAAACTATTTTTTGCCTTAATCTTGGCCATATTACTACTCCTTTTGGATGTAGTATAAAAACCAGCGCGCTCTTCAAAGCGTGGTATTTTAATCGATTCCTCAGGATATGGTTTTGATTCCATATTTAAGAAACCCCTCAAAAAAGCAATTTGTTTAACAAAAATATTTGGCTAAAAAAAAGAGAAATCTAATCAACCTAGGCCCCTCCTAGTTTTTAGGAGGTGGGCTTGGCTGGAGCGTTAATACAAAGCTATTATTTTAGGAAAAATGTCGATTTTGGTGCCTCTTCAGTCGGCAGGAAATTAATCCTGCCGACCTCGTAAGCATAGATATCCTTATTATCTACTGTGAAGATTAGAATTCCTTTCCATATTTCATAACAGGTTATACATATAGGTGCATTTCCTTGATGAATAGTTTTATTTCCTTGATGAATATTTTTTGCAGACTGTATTTTTTATTCTACTGGATAACCGATAAATAAATCAACAAAGATGAACATTCCGTATGCTGTACTCGATAAATTATATAGATCATGCTGGATGATGAGGGATTTTAAGCTTTAAAAAATCTATATTTTGTATCATTTAGTTTAAAATTCATAGTTTTGGTTTTCGATCCGCCTATGTCCACTTTTTTAAAACGCAATACACTTACTGTAGCCTTAATTATTCTTATAGCTGCATTCACTTTTTTAAGTATTTTTATCGCAAACCATCCTATTTTAGCTTTCGACATTAAAATTTCCTTATTTATTCAGCAATTTCATGCAGATTGGTTGGATAAGGTAATGCTGGCCATTAGTTTTTTTGGCGAACTCCCCTATTCTTTGCTTTCAGTTTTAATTGTAGCTGGTATATTCTACTGGAAAAAATATAAACGTGAAGGCATGTTTATATCTACTGTTTTACTTTCAGGACTAATTATCCTGGGCATTAAAAATATAATTAACCGCCCCCGCCCTACTGCATTTTATGTTCGGTTAGTGGAAGTAAACCGTTTTCAAAGTTATCCAAGCGGACACGTGCTTTCGTACACACTCTTTTTCGGATTTTTGATAATCATCATGAACACAGCTAAAAACATTCCTAAAGTGACTAAAAATGTGGTTACCTACCTATCAGCGTTTCTGGTTTTTGCCATTGCTCCATCACGGATTTACCTTGGTGCACATTGGTTTACAGATACTGTAGGAGGCTTTTTATTGGGATTAATCTGTCTTTTTCCGCTATGTTATTTTTATTTCAACAAGAAAAAAGCATAACATTACTTTTCTTTTTCGGGTTTGTTTTTCTTCCTGATTCTACTCAGGGTTTCGATCCGCATGCCAAGATAACTGGCCAAAAACTTGAGTGGAACCCTCGATTTTATTGTGGGATGCCCAACATTAAACTGTTTATAACGGGCTTCTGCAGAAGGAATACGCGACAGGATGGAACGTTCCTGAGACTGGTGATAATGTATCGCCAACAATTTACGGGCTAAAATATTGGTTTCAGGGAATTCAACATAAATTTCGTCGATAAAACGATAAGGAAGTATCAGCAACTCTGAATCTTCCAATGCCTGATATTGTTCTTTGTAAGTTGCCACATGTGTACCCGGATTTCGGATACTTCCGATTAAATGATTTTCGGCCGTTAACCAGGCAGTAATATCTTTGCCTTCATCAACAATAAAGCCCCTTACCAAGCCCTTTAAAATAAAAAAAAGACAATCTCCCTCAATATCATTTACATAAGGGAGGATTTCATTTTTACGGACAGAGATTTTAAATGTTTCAGCTTTTGCGCGGTCGACAATTTCTTTGCTAAGCGGCTGCAATCCATTTAGATAACTAATTAAAAGATCACTTTCATGATTGGCAGCAGTCATAACATTATGTCCCAATTGGTAATAAGATGCAAGCTATTACTTGTATACGGGATTTCCAAATATCAAAACGAATGCAGCCGCCTAAAAATTACTGTTGTGGAGAATTAATTTTGTACTTTAGACCTAATTTAAATTAGAAAAATAGATTATTTGTTAAATTTTAACATGATAACCATGTTTTGACAAAATCATAAAAAAAATCTGATAGTTTTGTTGTCATGACTAATAATAAACCGAAAGCTTTTCTTTTCGATCTTAATGGCACCATGATTAACGACATGGCTTTTCACAATCATGCATGGCACAACATCCTTACACAGGATTTAGGTGCAAGTATCAGTTTCGATGCTGTTAAAAAGCAGATGTATGGAAAAAATCAGGATCTTTTGGAACGCGTTTTTGGGGTTGGTCATTTCTCACAGAACAAATTGATCAGATTTCTATCGAAAAAGAGCGCACAGGTACCAGGCAGCTTACAAAAAGCACTTAACCTTAATTGCAGGTTTGGGCGATTTTTTGGAAAAGGCAAAACAATCAGGTATCCAAATGGCAATTGGTTCGGCGGCTATTCCTTTCAACATTGATTTTGTGTTGGATAACTTAAATATCCGTTCGTATTTTAAAACAATTGTAAGTGCTGAAGATGTAGTAAACAGTAAACCTGACCCTGAAACTTTTACTAAAGGAGCAGAAATTTTAGGTATAAGTGCTGATGAATGTATTGTATTTGAAGATGCACCAAAAGGTGTAGAAGCGGCACAAAATGCAGGGATGAGATGTGTAGCATTAACTACCATGCATACCAAAGAAGAATTTGGTGCTTATAATAATATCATCGCTTTTATAGAAGATTATACTGATCCTATATTGCAGGATCTTTTTTAAAAAATACGGCCCGTATTGCTACAGGCCGCATACTCATGTTATCATCATTGAGATGTAGGGATCGCCAAAACGATTATTTGGTAAATTTGTAAATCGAGCTTGTTTTATATACCTGCCCGGGTTTTAAAACGGTAGACGGGAATGCTGGTTGATTTGGAGAATCTGGAAAATGTTGGGTTTCCATCGCAATAGCTGTTCTGAAATCATCTTTAGCACCTGTTTTAAATGTGTTTTTGCTTTGCATAAAGTTTCCGCTATAAAACTGTAAACCAGGTTCTTGTGTATAAATATCCATTACAATTCCCGATTTATCTCCTTTAACCGTAGCTGCATGAAACATGCCCATTGCCTTTGTTTTATTCAGTACATAATTATGATCGTAACCTTTTCCGAAAGTTAATTGCTCATTTTTATCGTTTATGCGTGCACCAATGGCAGTTGCTTTAGTAAAATCGAAGGGTGTTCCTGCAACTTTTTCGATTTTTGCCGGTAGGAATCAATGTCGAATCAACAGGAGTATATTCATCCGCATAGATTTGTACTTCGTGATTTAAAATTTCACCGCTTCCATCGCCATTTAAATTAAAAAAGGCATGGTTTGTTAAATTTACAACCGTTGTTTTATCTGTTTTAGCTTCATAATCCATTTTCAATTCATTGTCATCAGTAAGTGTATAAGTAACCTTAACATCTAAATTACCAGAAAATTTTCGTCGCCATCTTTTGATAAATAATGAAGCACCAAAGTATTTGCATTGGGTTGTGTAGCATCCCAAACCACATATTGAAAGCCTTTTTTGCCGCCATGGAGCGTATTTTGTCCATTATTGGTAAACAATGAATACGTTTTTCCTTCCAGCGTAAATTTACCCTTAGCTATTCTGTTGCCATACCTTCCAATTGTTGCTCCAAAATAGGGTTCTGTTGATTTTTCGTAATCATTTACACTTTTAAAACCCACCACTACATCTACCAGCTTTCCATCTTTATTTGGCACCTGTAAACTAACTATGCGCCCACCATAATTAGTAAAAACGGCTTCAGCATTATTTTTATTTTTTAAGGTATAAAGGGCAGTTTGCTTACCATCAATTTCTTTTTTAAAGGAATCTGCAACAAGTTTTACAACTGCGGCAGAATCGCTTTTTAAACTATCAGTTGATGAAGATTTTTTTGTTTCAGATTGGCAAGATGCAAATCCAATTGCAGCTAAAACGCCGAAGCCCGCTAATGATTTTAATTTCATAAAATGGAATACTTGGTTTAGAATTATTTAAGTTTTTAAATATAAGTATATCACTTAACTTTACAAATAAAACGATTTAGAAGATTCAAAATGCACATAGTAAAGAATAATTTACTTTAACCACTTCAATGAGACGATTTGTAGAATTAGTGATCACAAAATGTAGAAACATTAAATTTACCTACATGTTTCATTACCATTTTTTATCCCCTCATTAAATTTACATCTTTTCTTGTTATAAAGCCGGCTATTGGTTCGGCAAGAAACAAGCGCACATTAAGCGGAAACCCCTCCCGATTAAGAATTTCGCAAATCACCATTGTTTAAGACATAAATTTTATGGCATTTTTAATTAAAATCCGCTTAAACTGATTATTATTGTGGCAATCAAACCCCAAATATGAATCAAAAAATTTCAACAGACCGTTACGATAAAATGCTTTATCGCCGTTGCGGAAACAGTGGCATCAAATTGCCAGCTATATCTTTGGGCTTATGGCATAATTTCGGACATGTAAACGTTTTTGAAAATAGCAAGAATTTAATCTATACTGCTTTTAACAATGGAATTACCCATTTCGATTTAGCCAATAATTATGGTCCGCCTCCAGGTTCTGCTGAAGAAGTTTTCGGAAAAATTTTACACGAAGATTTTAAAGGGTATCGTGATGAAATGATTATCTCAAGTAAAGCTGGTTATACCATGTGGGATGGCCCTTATGGAGACTGGGGATCAAAAAAATACCTGGTTTCGAGCTTGGATCAAAGCTTAAAACGCATGAAATTGGATTATGTTGATATTTTTTATCACCATCGCCCCGATCCAGAAACACCACTTGAAGAAACCATGGGCGCATTAAGTTTAATGGTTCAGCAAGGAAAAGCGCTTTATGTGGGTATTTCAAATTACAGAGCCGATGAAGCTGCAAAAGCAATTAAAATTTTAAAAGATAATGGCACACCCTGTTTAATCCACCAGCCAAAGTATTCGATGTTTGAACGCTGGGTAGAAGATGGTTTATTAGCTGTTTTGGCAGATAATGGTGTAGGTTGTATCCCATTTTCTCCTTTGGCGCAAGGGCTGCTTACCGATAAATATTTGCACGGTATCCCTGCCGATTCGAGAGTAGCAACCAGTGGTGTGTTTTTGAAAGAAAGTAACATAACGCCCGAAAAACTGGAAGTAATTGGCAAGTTGAATGAGGTAGCAAAGTCAAGAGGACAAAAATTAGCACATATGGCTTTATCTTGGATATTGAAAGACAATCGCATTACAACTGTATTGATAGGTGCCAGCAAGCCAGAACAAATTACAGATTCAATTAAAGCTTTAGATAACATAGTATTTAGTGCTGCTGAAATACAGCTGATTGATGAAATATTAAGTTAGAAGCACCCTAAATTAAACCCATTGACAGGCAATTGGCAATGGATGATTCGGTAGAGCGTTTTTATTTACAAGCATGGAGCAATCTTAAAGCGCACACGGGTTGTGATTTTAAGATTGCTTTTTTGCCAAAAAAGCCTTTACGAGATAACGATTTTGTTAAACGTTTCGATTTAAAACCAAATCTCATAAAAATCGTTTAAGAAATAAATCCTTTACATTTCTTAAATTTATGGCAAGAGCCAACAATTCTATTTATAGTGCCTTAGCGGCCAATTTATTAATTGCAGTTACCAAATTTATTGCAGGCGCTTTTACCAATAGCTCATCAATGATTGCCGAAGGCATCCACTCCACCGTTGATACGAGCAACCAATTATTATTGCTTTATGGTTTAAAAAGAAGCGTTAAACCACCAGATAAATCCCGCCCATTTGGTTACGGGAAAGAATTGTATTTCTGGTCGTTCATTGTTTCCATCATGATTTTTGGACTTGGTGGCGTAGTATCTATTTCTCAGGGCATTTCACATATACGCCATCCCGAAACATTGGGCAACCCTACGTGGAATTATGTGGTATTGGGTTTGTCGTTTATTTTCGAAGGTGCTTCACTGATCGTGGCCATGAAAGAATTTGACAAAACCCGGAAAGGTTTACCGTGGTGGAAAGCCATTATTAAAAGTAAAGATCCATCGGGTTTTTTGGTACTGTTTGAAGATGGTGCAGCCGTATTGGGCTTATTAATTGTATTTATTTTCATGGTGCTTAGCCATAACCTCAATATGCCATTTTTAGATGGATTAGCTTCTGTTTTGGTTGGCACACTACTGATTTTTGTTTCATTTATCCTGGCAAGAGAAAGCAGGAGTTTGCTGATGGGTGAAGGATTAACAACCGAAACGCAACAGAAGATTAAAGAGTTGGTAGAAAATGATGGTGATGTAATAACTGTTACCAGTATCCTTTCCCAATATCAATCACCAAAAGAGGTGTTATTGGTGCTCATTCTTACCTTTAAAGCGGATTTAAATACAACAGATTTAACCAATGCTATCGATCGGTTGAGGGATAGAATTAAATCAGAGTATACTATTATCAAATTTGTGATCATTCAGCCACAATCTGCAAATGTAGTAGAGCGGGATGTTAGCAAAGATATCTACCTGGAGTAAAACAGCTCAATTGGTATGCAATAAACACACCAATTGAACCATTTAAATTTATTTTGATATAGTGTTGAATAAACACCAAACTTTTGAGTTAAATCACCTGCAAAACAATTTTTCCACGGGTATGGCCCTGTTCACTTTCGGTTTGGGCCTGCCTTGCACTGGTAAAAGGCAAAACTTTCTCTATAATGGGTTTAACTTTTCCTGAATCGATCAATGCTGCAATTTCTGCCAACTGAGCTGGGATAGATTGTGCCATAAAACCCGTTAAATGAAGCTTTTTCGCTTTAGCCTCTGCAGTAAATTCGGGCATTAAAGTGGTAATTACGCGCCCGCCCTCTTTAAGGATATTTAAGGATTTTAACTGTGTATCTCCACCTATGGTATCCAGTACAAGATCAACATCGCTTAAAATAGATTCAAAATCTTCCATTTTATAATCAATTACTTCATCGGCACCCAAACGTTTTAAAAAATCTATGTTTGCGCTTGAGGCGGTGCCGATTACATGTGCACCTTTCCATTTGGCAAATTGAACGGCATATGTGCCAACTCCACCAGCCGCTGCGTGAATCAACACTTTTTGCCCCGCTTTTAACAATCCATGATCAAAAAGTCCTTGCCATGCCGTTAAACCAGCCAAGGGTACCGCTGCTGCTTCTGTATGCCCGATGCTTGTAGGCTTAAACCCGATTATATTCGATTTTACCACAATATATTCGGAATAAGCGCCATTTTTTGTTGGGTCGGGCCTGCCGTAAACCTCGTCGCCTTTTCTAAAACCGCTTACTTTATTACCGATTTCTTCTATCGTTCCGGAAACATCCCAGCCCAATGTAAGCGGTAATTTTGAAGGAAATTTTTCTTTCCGTAGTCCTTCCCTTATTTTCCAATCTACCGGATTTACACTTGTAGCATGTACTTTAATCAACACTTCATCTGCCGCAGGTTGGGGTACCGGTATTTCATCAATTGATAAAACCTCGGGGCCGCCATGCTCATGGATTCTTATCGCTTTCATATGTATTCAATTATTTAATATAAACAGTTTTAATATTTACAAATTCATGGATGCCAAACATTCCCAATTCGCGACCATAACCAGATTGGTTAATGCCACCAAAAGGCAAAGCCGGATCAGATTTCACTCCCTCATTTACGAAACAAGAACCAGCGGCCAGTTTGTTCCTGGCAATATCTTCCGCCAGTTCCAAATTTTCTGTGAAAACAGCTGCACCCAATCCGAAATTGGTATCATTTGCAATATTGATGGCATCTTCAGTATCTTTTGCAGTGATAACAGCGGCTACAGGCCCGAATATCTCTTCATGATAAGCCAGTACGCCCTTTGTAACGTCAACTAATATTGTTGGCTGGTAATAAGCATGTTTGCCATCCATTTTTGGAATTTCACCCCCAAAATGCATTTTGCGCCTTGTTCAATGCTTTTCAAAACTTGTTGATGCAATTCATCCCGCAGCTCTGCTCGAAGCCATTGGTCCCAAATCATTTTCCTCCTTTAAAGGGTCGCCAGTTGTTTTACTTTCCATTTCTGTTTTAAACAGTTGTGTAAATTTTTCGGCAACACATTTTACCACAATGAATCTTTTGGCCGCAATACAACTTTGGCCGTTATTGATTAACCTGGCATTAGCACAAATTTTGGCTGCTTTTTCTAAGTCAGCATCTCCTAAAATGAGGTAAGGGTCGCTCCCACCGAGCTCTAAAACAGTTTTTTTAATTAATTTCCCGGCCTGTTCGGCTACTTTTTGCCCAGCTTCGGTACTTCCCGTTAGGGTAACTGCTTTGATGTATGGATTTTCGATTACTTTCGGTATGGCTTTGCTGCTGCAAACCAGTGTTTTAAAAACATTGGCTGGAAAGCCTGCATCTACAATTACTTTTTCGATCTCGATTGCGCAGCCGGTAACGCCCGAAGAATGTTTTAAAACGCCACAATTGCCGGCCATTAGTGCAGGGGCTAAAAAACGGAATACTTGCCAAAAAGGAAAATTCCAGGGCATAATTGCCAGCACTACCCCAATGGGTTGAAAACTGACATAACTTTTGGCTGCACTTGTTTTAACTATCTGATCGGAAAGGAATTCAGCTCCATTTTTAGCATAATACTCACAAACCGATGCACACTTAAGTACCTCAGCTACACCATCTTTTAATGGTTTTCCCATTTCTAAGGCCATAAGTTCGGCCAGGTGGTTTTTACGCTCAATTAATAGTTTAGATACCTGCAAGAGTAAATTGCCACGACTTTTAAAGTCTGTATCTTTATATTTTAGCCAGGATTGATGAACGTGCTCTATTTTCTGACTGATTGATTCTTCCGAATCTTCCTGATAGGTTTTAATGATTGCCCCATTTACAGGGTTTACCGATGAAATGCTCATTTGATAACAACAAATAAGCATTTGAGATTGTGTTTTTTATTTGAATATTACCGCTATATGGAATGATTGATCTTAGCCGGGTTTTTCCAAAATCTATTCATTTACGACTAATTTATCCTTTATTTTTTGTTTCAACACGCTGGCGGCCTGCGTATAACCTCCCTCAGCACCATCAACAAAATGAATGTGATCATCATCTAAATCCCTAACATAGCACGACATAATCGATTCGCCACTTACATAAAGGGCATATAAAATGCGGCCATCTTTTTCAATTTTATCCAATTCTTTCTGCAAAGCCAAACGCTGTTTTTCTGTTCCGGTAATCACCGTGTTAATTCTTCCGTCAATTACCAATGTATCCGACATTTCTACCAGTTGTTTCAGATAATTTTTACCGCTTTCGGTTCTAAAGTAGATGTAGCCATAAACATTGATGAACCAGGATTTAATCAATTCGAAAATTTTCACCTTACCTAAACGGTGTTTCATCTCTTTACCCAAACTATTAAAGCTGGTTCTAAAAATAAGTTTCGATACAGAAATTGGCTGCCGTTTTTCTGCGGTACCATAAATCTGATCGAGATGACGAATAACTTTACTAAACACTTCTGCTTGTTCAGCACATTTTTGCGCAATTACGATAAGTGTTACCACCTCTTCACTATTTTCGGGTGGTTCAATTTTGTCCCAGCGGCATTGCATACCGCTTAAATCTATTTCATCGCTTGATGGATCATGGCCAGATAACAGGTAATCATCTCCCTTGATAATTTGCTCTGCATAGGCAAGTCCGTCGCCTAAAACAATGGGAATGGAAAGTGTTCCTGAATTGCTGTATCTGCTGATTTTAAGTTGATGGCCTTTATGGTATATTTTTTCTACTGCAACAATTCCGGCCCTTAAATCAAGATTAAAATTTTGCAGGGTGTTTTCCTGGTATTTCAATAACGATTTCATTACCTCAGCTACCATACTGGCCGGAACAATAAATGTGGCTCCATCACCACCGAAGAAAAAAGGAACAAGAATATTGGCCTTAAAAGCAATGTTGAGCACTGTAACAATACTTCCTGTAGCAATTAAATTTACGGTTTCGTGCAGCCCCGAATTAACAGCCACGGTTGAACTTTTTATATCGGTAATAATTACATGCCATTCTTCAGGTATTTCCTTGAACAAGTTATTTTTTAGCAATAACTGCGATAAAGGAATTTTATTTACAGCAAGATTTGAATAAAAATGGTCTTGATTACTTGGCATAATTCGATTTAGAACATTCTAATATACGCATTCCACCACATAGCGTATTTTTTAATACAGGCTAATGTTTTAATCTTATTTAGAATAAATAAAAATAATTTTGATAATCCGCTTCAAAAATAGTTCCTTTGCGCCAACTAAGAATTAATCTAAATAAAAATGGATAGAAAATTTACCTTCTTTTTAAATTTTATAGCCTTGTTTCTGTTCTTCGCAGTAACTACAATGGCACAAAATAAAAACGGCTCGGTTTCCGGAACAATTAAAACAAGTGATGGCAATCCGGCCGGATATGTAAGTGTTGGATTAAAAAACACAAACAAAACTACTCAAACTGATGAAAAAGGTAATTTTACCATCAAAAATATAGCTCCGGGCACTTACACTATTAAGACATCAGCTATTGGAATATCTGCGCAAGAAAAATCAATCACCATTACAGCTAGCCAAAACGTAAATGCTGATTTTACCATTGCAGAATCTTCCTCACAATTAAATGAGGTTGCCATTAATGGTTACAAAACACCCAACAGAAAGCCGGTAAACCTGGGTAAAATAGCAATTGCACCAATGGATTTACCACAAGCCGTACAGATTATCGGAAACCAGGTGATTACCGATATACAAGCCAACCGCTTAAGTGATGTGCTTAAAAACGTAAACGGGGTTGCTTTTGGTGAAAATCGTGGTTCAGTGAGTGGCGAAACTTTTTTTGCCCGCGGTTATAGTTTAGGTGCAAACAACGTATTTAAAAATGGCTCTGCGTGCAACCAGTGGTGGCATGCCCGAAACGAGTACATTAGAATCGGTTGAGGTTTTAAAAGGAAGCGCAGCATTGCTTTATGGTGGTGTAAGCGGTGGAGCAGTAGTTAATTTGGTAACAAAAAAACCAAAATTTGAGTATGGTGGCGAAGTTTCCATGCGTGCAGGGAGCTACAGACATGTACAAACCAACAGGAGATATTTATGGCCCGATTACCAAAAATTTAGCTTTCAGGGTAATTGGTACTTATGAAGATGCGGCCAGTTTTAGAAACAGCGTAAATTCTAACCGGATTTATGTTAATCCATCTTTACTTTATAAAATTAGCGATAAAACAGACATCTTATTACAAGGCGATTATTTAAAGAGCAATATGACACCCGATTTTGGTATAGGAACGGTTGAAAATCAGATTGCAGATATAGGCCGAAAAGCTTTCGTAAATGCGCCATGGGCATACAATAAAACAAACACAGTTACTTCGCAGCTAAACATAAACCATAAATTTAATGATAATTGGAAGCTGAACATATTGGCCAACTTACAATCGTACAACCGTAATTATTTTAGTGCTGAACGCCCGTTTGCAGATACTAAAGTAGCTACAAATCCGCTTCCTTATGGCTTTGCTGCCCGTAATGTAACCCGCTCTAAAACGAAAGAGTTTACTTATAATGAGCAGATAAACTTAAATGGTTATTTTAAAACCGGAAACATTACCCATACTTTATTGGTTGGTGCAGATGCTGATCAATCGCGTACTACAAGTGGCGGGTTTACATTCAACAATAACTTAACCAGTTTTAATTATGGTAATGTAAACTTACTTGACCCTTCAACTTATTACGGTTCAGGAATTGAGCCTACAGTAAATACAATTTCGGAAGTATTTGCTCCATTATACCGCATGGGAGCTTTTGTACAGGATTTAGTTTCAATAACTGATCAGTTTAAAGTACTTGCAGGTGTACGCTATACTTTCCAAAAAACACCAAGAACGATTACAACAACTTTAGCAACAGGTGTACAAACTTTAAGTGTAAACAGCTTAAATAATTCTAAAGTTGAAAGTGCTTTTACTCCAAAATTTGGTTTAATTTATCAACCTTTAAAAACTACGTCTATTTATGCCAGTTATTCGAGCAATTTTGTTCAAAATACCGGAACGGATATTAATTTAGCTCCTTTAGACCCATCAACTTTGCAGCAATATGAGGCTGGTGTTAAAAACGATCTGTTTAAAGGCAGGTTATCGGTTAATTTAACCTGGTATAGAATTGCCAATGATAAATTTGCACAGCAAGCGTTAATTAATGCTCAAGGCGCACCAAATGGTGATACAAATATCAAAGAACTTAACGGAAAATCATTGAGTGATGGTTTGGAACTTGATATTACCGGTACTATTGTTAAAGGATTGAACTTTATAGCTGGTTATAGCTATAACTTTTATCCGCTACACCGAAACCCGGGATAAAACAGTTTTTACCGTACCAGCACCAACACCTACTAAGCCAAACGATACAAGAACAGTTACATTGGGTGGTGTAGTAGAAGGCCAAAGATTGGTTGGTTCTACCAAAAACACAGCCAACGGTACCTTATTTTATACTTTCCAGGAAGGAAGTGTTAAAGGTTTAAAACTAGGTGCTTCAGCTTATTACACAGGTGCACGTAATGGTGGCTACAACGACACAAAAATACAAGCATACAGCAGGTTAATTCCGTTAAGTGCTTTCACCACTTTTGATTTATCTGCCGGTTACAACTGGAGAAAAATTTCATTGTTGGCAAAGATTTCTAACATTACCAACGAGCTAAACTATTTTGTGCATGAAAACTACAGTGTGAATCCGATTCCACCACGCCAGTTTATGACAACTTTATCTTATAAATTTTAAGCATTATAAAACAATTAAAAAAAGCTTCAGATTGGTAGATTTGAAGCTTTTTTAGTTTTACATGGTGGGAGATTGTGCATAGATCGTCCATTGCTGATCTTTTGTATTTGATTTTTTTGCCAGAATAATGGCAGAATTGCTTTTCCCTTCTTTATCTTCAGGTGTGAGGTACAGCTCAGTTCCCTTAAGCATAATCAGGTAAGTATCTTTTCCGGCAGGCTCAAATTCATATTGCTGCTTATTATTGCCTGAAGCTAAAGGCTGTTCTTCCAAAGCAATATCAGCTTGCTTGGGTTGAAAGGTTTTTCCGGTTAATAAATTTTTTAACTGGTGGTTATTTCCTTCTATGTTGATAAAATTCCAGGTCATACATTTCCAATTTTGCGGATCGTAAGCCACTAAAGGTGTTCCATTTTTATTGCTGGCATCTTTTACCCTCAGCAATTGCCCGGTTTGAACATTTTTTATAGCGTAATTCCCTTTTATGGTTTGCGCTATACCAGCATAATTAATTAGCAATACAAAACCTATGGCTACAAGATATTTTCTCATAACGCTAATATAATGAATTTGTTAAGCTGAATTGAGGACTAAAGAATAATCAGTATGGTACCTGATTTGAGCAGTTTAAAATAATAATAAAATTCGCCATGGCGTTTAATCTTTTCGATTTCACAAACTTTACCTGATTTTCCATATTCATCAGCTAATAAATCGCTAATTCTAATGCTATCCAAGAGATTTACGCTAATAGATGCTCTTTTAATTAATGTAGGGGTTTTTTCCATGAGATTGCCATTTGAAATATTTACGCAATCATAAAGATTTTGGTTTTGAAGGATCACAAATTACTTATTATTAAGTAACAGGGATACAAATTGGTAGCTTTTGTCAGCAATTATAGCGGAAAACGTTTTAAGCAAAAATGCCTCCGAATAGTTCGGAGGCATGCTATTTAGGCGGCGTCGTAAATGATCACCTTATCAAAATAAACCTTAAATTCATCCAAGAAAGCCTTGTGCAAAGGGTGTACCTGGTAAACATCATGTGCAGCCAGATCGTTAAACAACAACAACAGGCTAAAGGTATAAGTGGTATCTACCACAGCGCGCTCAATTGGTGCAGGTACGCCAATGTGAAAAGTTTTAACAACTTCAATGTTTTCTAATGTTTGTAAGCTATTGCGAAAAGCAACTTTTTGCTCATCTGTGGTATCGGCTTTAAGCCAGAATAAAACGTGGTGTGCGATCATTTTTTATTTTTTTTCAAATATAAGGAAAGGTCCAAAAGATTAATGTTTTATCCGAAAACACTTTTGGCTTTACCAATTGCCTTTTTCAGGTCGATTCCTTTGCCCAATACGCCTTTAAATAAATCGCCTTCAACTTTTAAACGGTCGATTGCATTAAAAATATTAAAATCTTTCATTTTCAAACCTGGTTTTACTTCATCCCAGTGCAAAGGCATAGATACCGTAGCTCCGATTTTTGGTCGTAAAGAATATGGCCCTGCAATGGTTGCCCCTGGCCTGTTTTGTAAGAAATCTAGATACATTTTACCTTTACGGGCAGCAATCATTCGTTCAAGCGAAGTAAAATCGGGAATTTGGTTGTGAACAAGGTTAACCACAATCTTGGCAAACATCTGACTTTGATCGTAACTATATTTCGCATTTAAGGGGATATATATGTGCATACCTGTTGAACCTGATGTTTTGCAAAAACTTGGTACATCCAAGGCATCCAATACTTTTTTGGTTTCGAGTGCTGCCTCTATTACCTGATCAAAGGTATTTTTGTCGGGATCCAAATCTATAACACAATAATCAGGGTTATCTGGACTTTGCGCACGGCTAAACCAGGGATTCATTTCGATACATCCTAAACTGGCCATCCATAACAGTGATGCTTCATCTGTGCCAACCAGATATTCTTTTTTCTCTCCATCACTGGTTTCGTACGGAAAGGTTTTAACCCAATCAGGAGCTTTACCTCTTACATCCTTTTGATAAAAGCTTGGGCCATGTATACCTCCGGGAAAGCGGTTGAGTCGACTGCGTGCCGGTCTTTTAAATAAGGCATTATATATTCTGCTACCTGATAATAGTAATTAAACATGTCTCTTTTAGTCACCTTATCTTCCGGCCAGTAAATTTTACTCAGGTTGGTAAACTTCAGTTCGTGACCTTTAATTTTTCTTACCTGAGTTTCATCTTTAGGGTTTAAAAGTGTTTTGGGCTGCTTTCCTTTTGGTGGTGTAATTGCTTTAGCATGCTGATCATCGTTTTTATCGTCAGCCACAATTTCGGCGGTTGCTGTTTCTTCCTCGCGGATTACATCTTTGGCTTTTTTATCTTCGCGCATTCCCTGAAAGGAAGGATGACGGAATACACCATCATCAGTAACCTCCGTAAAGGCCACTTCGCATACCAGTTCGGGCTTAAGCCAGGTGGCTTTTGCTTTTGGTGGGTTTGGCCTGAAACGTGAAGGTTTATTTACATCGGGAATATTTTCGAAAGGGGTTTTATCAACAATAAGGGGTTTAAATTGCTCCATCATTGATTTTTGTAATTTATCAGAAAAACCTGTACCTACCTTACCAACATATTGCAATTTCCCTTTTTCATATACCCCTAACAATAATGAGCTGAATGATTTTGAAGTGTCTTCGTTTTTGGTAAAACCTGCAATTACCACTTCCTGCCGTTTCTGCACCTTAATTTTAAGCCACTCTTTTGATCTTCGGTCTGTAGCATAGTTGCTGTCCGTTTTTTTAGCAATAATCCCTTCTAAGCCCATTTTTTCGGCGGCATGAAAAAAATCAACGCCACTTGCTTTAAAAACTTTCCCTAAACGCACGCGGTCATCGTCAGTTGGGAGTACCTCATTTAATATGGCCTGGCGTTGGTACAAAGGAAGTTCCATCAGGTTTTTGCCTTCGTACCATAAAATATCGAAAACATAAAATACCAATTCTCCATCGGCCTCACTCCTCCAGTTCTGCAATGAACCAAAATTGGATATGCCTTTATCGTTTAACACCAGGATTTCACCATCTATAACGGCATTAATTTTCCAATCTTTAAGCAAATCATAGATTGGATAAAATTTTTCGTTAAAGGATTTATTGTTTCTTGAAAATATGTCGACATTACCTTTATTGATAAACGCCAAAGCGCGGTAACCGTCCCACTTTACCTCATATTGCCAGTTTGGATCATCAAATGGCTCATCAACCAATGTGGCCAACATGGGTTTAATATTTTTTGGAATCGCCGACTTTGTTGCTTTCTTAAGTATTGCCTTTACATCAACTGTAGCTTCTTCTCCAACCGGCTTGGTTTGTTTGGTGGTATTTTGCTCAGTCTTTTTTTTTCGGGTTTCAATTTCTGCTCTTTTCCTTCTTTCCAAACTTTATCTGATGTTGTCTCCATTTTTTCAATGGTTTTTCCCGAAAGAACAGATTTATCTTCTTTTGTTATATCTTTTGTAGAGGCGTAATCATCTTTATGTTTAATTAGCAACCAGCCGTTTTCGCCCATGCCATGGGTTTTAACAAGAGCAAATTCTCCGCGAAGCTTCTCTCCATTCAATTTTATTTTTAATGAGCCATCTTTTAACTGGCCCAAAAGATGCTCCTCCTGTGCTTTTTTTCCCTTAATGGCTTCAATTGGCTCATAAGTGCCTTCATCCCATACAATAACTGTTCCGCCGCCATATTCGCCCTGAGGGATAATGCCTTCGAAATCTTTATAATCATAAGGATGGTCTTCTACCATCATGGCTAAACGCTTGTTTTTTGGATCGGTTGAAGGGCCTTTTGGTACGGCCCAACTTTTTAATACACCGTCCATTTCGAGTCTGAAATCATAGTGCAAACGGGATGCATCATGTTTTTGAATCACAAAATGTAACTTATTCCGATCATTGCTTTTACCCGATTTAGGTTCGGCAGTTTTAGAGAAATCACGCTTGGCAACATATTTTTCCAGACTCATATTTACTTCTTTATTTTTTTAAATAATCTTCAACTGCACGCGCAGAGGTACCAACGGTTTCTACAACTGCCTTGAGTTTATCTTTGCTTACGCCAAATTTGTTCGACCAATAATCTAGCTCATAACCTTCATTGATGTTGATCCTGGTGCGATCAGCATTTCCGTTTTTTAGTTTATCATCCATAATAATTTTGATTAGACAGCTATAAAACAGCTTAAAAACAAAAAAGGTTTTAATACCCGTTTATGCAAACGGATATCAAAACCTAAAAAAAATAAAAATTAAACTTAATCTATCAGCGCAGATACCATTTCTGGTTCTGTTTCTTCTGCAAAGGCGAAACTATTTTTGGTTGAATTGTAAATAATTCTTAACCACACCAAAAAATATGGGAAGCTAAGTATAGCTAACGATAAGCGATGTGCTTTTGCATAGGTTGGAAAAAGCAATAAGGGGAAATTACAGGCGGTGAACAGTAAAATTGGCAATAAAACATTTTTTAGGGCTTTATTATTTTCTTTTATATACCAAATGCCCACACCGGGTATAGAAATGATGAATGTACAATCTTCAGCCAACCACGGGGTGAAGCGGCGCACGAAAAACGCGAAAGTGTTTCACGATAAATGCGAAAACCAGTGGTGTTAGCGAGGTAGACCTGGTTAATATCGGCTTTCGACAACCCAACGAAGTACAGGCAAA
>NZ_CEEDAI010000018.1:0-99840 GCF_979252805.1 Pedobacter sp. AC402
ATTTTTTTACAACCTACTCGTTGGTTGTGGCAAACCGATATTAACCAGGTCTACCTCGCTAACACCACTGGTTTTCGCATTTATCGTGAAACGCTTTCGCGTTTTTCGTGCGCCGCTTCATTTTACGTATCTATAAATCTTCTATGCAAAATAAAGTAATTACAATTGGCGAAATACTCTGGGATGTTTTCCCGGAGGGAAAAAAAGCTGGCGGCTCAAGCATGAACGTAGCACTCAACTTACACAAACAAAGTATAGAAAGTCAGTTTTATCAGTGCTATTGGAAACGAAGAAAATGGTAGAGAACTGTTTAATTTTTTAGCCAACAACCACTTTGCAACCGATTTAATCCAGGTAAATGCGGAACTGCCAACCAGTACGGTTGTGGTGCAGCTGGATGAAAACCATCAGGCTACCTATACCATTAAACAGCCGGTGGCCTGGGATGATATTAAATTAACAGATGAAAATATTGCAGCAGTTAAAGCGGCGGATGCTTTGGTATATTGCAGCTTAACCTGTAGGGAAGAAAAATCAAGAAAGACCATTCTTGCACTTTTAGATGATGCAAAAATTAAAATATTCGATATTAACCTTCGGGCGCCCTTTTATACTAAAGATTTAATAGCAAAACTTTTAGCAAAAGCTGATATATTAAAAATAAACGAGGATGAAATTTTATGGGTTAAAGAATCGTTCGGTTTAACTGGCAATACCGACGAACAGCTTTTAAAACAACTTTCTACTCAATTTAATATCGAAACCATTTGCCTTACACTTGGTGATAAAGGTGCTTGTGTGTTAAAAGATGGCAAATTGTTTAAACACAAGGGCTATAAAGTACAAGTGGCCGATACGGTTGGTGCCGGTGATGCTTTTTTAGCCACGTTTATAGCCTGTTATTTGCAAGGTTACCCAATGGAAACCACTTTAGATAATGCCTGCAAAGTTGGCGCTTTTGTAGCCTCACAAGCTGGTGCCAACCCTGATTATAACAAAAAGATCTACCATATGGCGCTTGGGTAAGCTTTTGCCTTTTTGCCACGGATGGACGGATTAACACGGAAAGTTTAACCTAATAGGCAGCAGTTAAAACGGTGGGGTTTGCGTTAGGGATTGGAAGGGTTCAGTACCGATCCTTCATCGGTACCGGAGCGAAGCGCAGCCCTGAAAAGCCCGACCCTTGCGCAGCTTGGGAAACGCCCGGATCAGTTTGACAGCTTTTAGTTGACAGTTTATAGTTTCAATTTAACCATGCTTTGGTCTTTCGGCTTTTACCTTTCTGCTTGGCACCAAATATGACACCGCGCTTAAATTAATGCAAATCGAAACTTTTATCTTCGATAAATCGTTAATACAAGCACATGAGAGGTTTTCGTTTTTCTGATTATAAGCCTGGCGATACGCCAAAAGGTGGGTTTGATGAGTTGCTTAAATTATTTAGCGAATTGCTAAATTATACAGCTGGAGATGCAGCAGAGGCTTTAAGCTGGCTGAAACGAACTCGACAAACAATATAAATTAACCAATAATGATTACGGAATCGGTAATTTTATTGATGACCTGAAAGATAAGGGCTACCTTACGGAAGACAACCAATCGGGAGAATTTAAAATTACCGCTAAAACGGAACAAACGATCCGTAAATCGGCATTGGATGAAATTTTCGGGAAACTGAAAAAATCTGGTCGCGGGAACCACAACAGTAACCAATCGGGCATTGGTGAAGAAAAAATGCCGACAGGCGGGAGTATAGTTTTGGTGATAGTTTAGACCAGATCGATATGACTGCTTCGATTCAAAATGCACAAATTAACCATGGTATTGGTGATTTTACGTTAACCGACCGAGATTTGGAAGTGGAGGAAAAAGATTTTAAAACCTTAACCTCTACTGTGCTGATGATTGATATTTCGCACTCGATGATTTTGTACGGTGAAGACCGGATTACACCTGCAAAAAAAGTGGCAATGGCTTTAGCTGAGCTGATTAAAACGAAATATCCTAAAGATACACTGGATATTGTGGTATTTGGAAATGATGCCTGGCCGATCAGCGTTAAAGACCTGCCTTATTTACAGGTTGGCCCTTACCACACCAATACTTATGCTGGGCTGGAATTGGCTGCCGATTTATTGCGCCGCCGTAAAACGCATAACAAACAGATTTTCATGATAACAGACGGTAAACCAACCTGTTTGAAGGAAAATGGCAAATATTATAAAAATAGTATGGGGCTTGATAGAAAGGTAATTAACAAAACCTTAAATATGGCGGCACAATGTAAACGGTTAAAAATTCCGATTACTACATTTATGATTGCCAAAGACCCTTACCTGCAACAATTTGTAAGGCAATTTACCGAAATAAATGGCGGAAGGGCTTTCTACAGCTCATTAAATGGTTTGGGCGAATATATTTTTGAAGATTATATTAAAAACAGACGTAAAACGGTGAAATAGTTGGGAGCCGGCATTCGGAGTATAGCGTAGGTTTATATGAAGTATTAATTAACATGGCAAAACGCACAAATAGATATAAGTTAACATTGGAAGAAATATCTTTAGCAAAAGAGGAGGATGCAAAAAATGCCCCTTTAACGCTTGAATTTGATAACCATGATAATATATTCAACATTATCAATACCATTAAAAACAAAAATATTTTTGAGGATGAAAATCAGAGTATTGAGTTTGCCATTGGTTTAAAAATGTTTACTGAAGTAATTTTAAAAAATAGAGGGCAAGAACTTTTCAAAGAACTACAACCTGCAATTGGTGAGTTTATGAAAAAACTGAAAAGTAAATAACGAATCGTACAGATTATATATATGCAAAACACAACATTAGGCCAGTTAAAGGCTACAAATTATACATCAAGAAGCGTTAAGGAAGAACTTAGAGAGAACCTTATTAAAGTGCTCCGTGATAAAAAAACTGAATTTGAAGGGATTATCGGCTATGATGAAACTGTAATTCCTGAATTGCAAACTGCTATTTTATCGCGCCATAACATTCTGCTTTTGGGTTTACGCGGGCAGGCAAAAACGCGGATTGCCCGTTTAATGGTAAACCTGCTTGATGAGTATGTGCCTTATGTGGCCGGAAGTGAAATTTTCGACGATCCGCTGAACCCGATTTCGTGGTACGCCAAAAATGAAATTGCTACAAAAGGTGATGATACCGAAATTGCATGGTTACACCGCAGCGAAAGGTATACTGAAAAACTAGCCACTCCTGATGTTACCGTTGCAGATTTAATTGGCGATGTTGACCCGATAAAGGCAGCTACGCTTAAATTAACTTACAACGATGAGCGTGTAATTCATTTTGGCTTAATACCCCGTGCCCACCGCAGTATATTTGTAATTAATGAGCTTCCAGACTTGCAGGCGCGGATCCAGGTGGCATTGTTTAACATGTTACAGGAAAAAGATATTCAGATTCGTGGTTTTAAATTGCGTTTGCCTTTAGATATTCAATTTGTATTTACGGCAAATCCTGAAGATTATACCAATCGTGGTAGCATTGTTACGCCATTAAAAGATAGGATTGAAAGTCAGATTTTAACCCACTATCCTAAAACTGTCGAAATTTCGCGTAAAATTACTTTTCAGGAAGCAAAACTTACGGCCGATCAAAAAGCAAACATTGAAGCTGATGGTTTGGTAAAAGATTTAATTGAGCAGATTGCTTTCGAAGCGCGTAAAAGTGAATATATCGATCAAAAATCTGGTGTTTCGGCCAGGTTAACCATATCTGCGTACGAAAATCTAATCAGCACTGCCGAAAGAAGAATGCTGATTGCTGGCGAAAAAAACACCTTCGTCCGCTTATCTGATTTAGCTGGAATTATTCCTGCAATTACAGGTAAAATTGAGCTGGTTTACGAAGGAGAGCTTGAAGGCCCGGCCCATGTGGCAACAACTTTAATTGGTAAAGCGGTAAAAACGCTGTTTGCAAAATATTTTCCCGATCCTGAAAAAGCAAAAAAAACCAAAACAGCCAACCCCTATACTGAAGTAACCGAATGGTTTACAGATGGCAATAATGTAGATGTTACCGATGGTTTAACTAATGCGCAGTATAAAAAAGCGTTAATGCTCGTACCAGGCTTGTACGATATTGTTAAAAAATTCCACCCGAAACTGAGTGAAAATCAAACTTTACTTTTAATGGAATTTGTATTACATGGTTTGGCCGAATACTCGCAACTAAGCAAAAACTTTTTAAATGGAGGCTTCGGTTTTTCTGATATGTTTGGCAGTTTATTTAATGCCGAATTTGATGAGGAAGAGGATGAAGATGATTTTAGATAACCATATTTGATGGAGTTTAACGGATATCTTTTATCGATAAGGCTTACTCAAGAACGCCTTCCTGATGGATATCCGTTTAACATTCCATGTTTAAAATCTTTTAAAGAACTCTCTTTCCATCCCAATGTTACATTTTTTACAGGTGAAAATGGAATGGGAAAATCTACCTTGATTGAAGCCATTGCCGTTCATCTCGGTTTCAATGCAGAGGGCGGAGGTAAAAATTTCAACTTCAAAACCTCAGAAACGCATTCTGTTCTGCATCATTATCTAACCATAACCAAAAGTTTTAGGAAGCCAAAAGATGGTTATTTTTTGCGCGGAGAAAGTTTTTATAATGTGGCCAGCGAAATAGATAAATTAGATGAGGAACCGGGCGGACCAAAAATTATAGATTCTTATGGTGGCATATCCTTGCACGAGCAATCGCATGGCCAATCGTTTTGGTCGCTATTTATGAACCGTTTTGGGGGAAGTGGTGTTTACATACTTGATGAGCCCGAATCTGCACTCTCTGCTACGAAGCAAATCGCAATGCTTTCTAAAATGAATAGCCTGGTAAATAAAAATGCTCAATTTGTTATTGCTACGCATTCTCCAATTTTATTATCCTACCCGAATGCTACCATATATGAAATGACGGCAAACCAGATTGAGAAAGTAAAATATGAGGAATCGGAAGTTTACAGGGTTTATAAATCCTTTTTAGATCACCCTAAACGGATTTTAGATAATTTATTCAATTCTGATCATTAAACTGAAAAATGAAACAAATATTTATTTGTGACAGAAATAATTGTGACAAAAAATTCTGTCACATAAAATTTGGTCACAAACGTGTGAGCAAATTTTAAATCATATAAAAAGTTGTCACAAAATTATTGGCAAAACAGCTATTTATTAACAGCTGCAAAATTATTATTGAATATAAATTAAACAGTTTGTTAATTTAGACACATTAAACCTACCTTATTTAATATTTAAATCGAATAACCCGACCATATGGGAAGATTACCTTTTATTATTGCTGCCTGCATTTTCATAATTGCATTTGATATTTATTGCTTTAAAGCCATTGTTGCCGTTTTTAAAAAGTGGAAACCCAATACCCGGAAGGTATTTTCTATTTTATACTGGAGTTATAGTCTGCTTTTAATTTTTGGTGTTTTCTGCGGAATTTACCTTAACCTTTTCCTCACTTTAAGGGCCATAATTTTAGTGGCTTTCTTTTTAACGGTAGCTTGTAAACTTGCCATGCTGCCATTTCTGGTACTGGATGATTTACGCCGGTTATTTATTAAAATTTTTAGAAAAAGTAAAAAAGCAGAAGTTCAAAACAGTACAGATACTGTAGAAGAACCTATATCCCGTTCTCAGTTTTTGGTTAAAGCTGGCCTGGTAGCGGCGGCTGTTCCTTTAACCTCATTAAGTTGGGGAATTATTTCAGGCGCATATGATTATCAGGTGCGACGGGTAAATTTAATTCTTCCTAACCTGCCAAAGGCTTTTGATGGCATAACAATGGGTCAAATTTCAGACATTCACTCGGGAAGCTTTTACAACAAAACCGCTGTAAAAGGTGGCGTGGAAATGCTATTGGGCGAAAAACCAGATTTTATCTTTTTTACAGGCGATTTGGTGAACAACCTCACCAATGAAGTAAGAGATTACCAGGATATTTTTGCTAAAGTGAAGGCTCCATTAGGCGTATTTTCATCACTTGGTAACCATGATTATGGTGATTATTATTTTGGAAAAGAATCATCGCCTGCTAAGGTAAAAAACCTGAAGGATATGGTTGATGTGCATAAAATAATGGGTTATGATTTGTTAATGAACGAAAACCGCAGGTTAAAAGTTGATGGCGAAGAGATTGGTATTTTAGGAATTGAAAACTGGGGCATGGGCCGTTTTCCTAAATATGGAAAGATGGAGCTGGCGGTTAAAGATACCGATGATTTACCTGTTAAACTTTTGCTAAGTCATGATCCTTCGCATTGGCGTGGAGAAGTTTTGCAAAAATATCCTCAGATAGATGCCATGTTCAGCGGGCACACGCACGGAATGCAGTTTGGAGTTCGCTTAAAAGAATTTCAATGGAGCCCAGTGCAATATATTTATAAAGAATGGGCGGGTTTGTATCAAGAGCAGAAACAACAGCTTTATGTTAATGTGGGCTATGGCTTTTTAGGTTATCCGGGCAGGGTTGGTATTTTACCTGAAATCACAATTTTCACATTGAAAAGGGCATAATTGTAAATACCTTAAGTAAATGTCACATTGAGCCTGTCGAAATGCTTTAATGGTTCTTCAACAGGCTACCATTTACAGGCTTCAGTAAAGCTATCGCCATTGATGCGAGTACGAAGCAATCCTAAAGCACATGCTAGTAGCGATTGTTGTAAGATTGCTTCGTCGGCTCAAAACGCCTGTACCATTTGATGGCACATTGTAATTATCCCGCGTTAAAACGGTACCCTACGCCCCTAACAGTTTGCAACAACTGTGGATTATCCGGATTCAACTCTATCTTCTTACGTAAGCGCACAATATGCATATCGAGCGTTCTGGTGTTTACATCAGAGTTATAGCCCCAAACAACCAGCATCAGTTCATCACGGTTAATTACTTTACCCGGATTACGTAAGAAATAAAGCAGGATACGGTTTTCCAGTATCGTTAATTCGATTTTCTTTCCATCTCTAAATAAGGTATGGATATTTGGATGGTGTTCCATGTTGCCAAAACGGTGAATTTCGGCAGTATCTTTATTTACAATAAATTTCACCTTACTCTCTAACATGGCCACTAAAACATCCATGTTAAATGGTTTGGTGATGTAATCAGATGCACCAAAATTATAAGCATCAATTTTATCTACATCCTGTGCCTTGGCAGTCATCATAATGATCAGGTTTTCGAAACCCTGTTTGCGCACATTTTCACAAACTTCGGCACCCTGTTTACCTGGCATCATCCAATCCAATAAAACAATATCAGGCTGATCGGCAACAATCATTCTTTCACCAGCTTCGCCATCATTTGCTTCAAGCACGATATATCCTTCTGCTTTTAAACGGTGAGCTACAAGAAAGCGAAGATTTTCATCATCTTCTACAATTAATATTTTTACTTCTTTAGACATTTGTATGTGTGTTATATGCAGGTTGTAATGTTGGAAATTTAACTTACCGTATTAAAACCTTTCAATTTTTTATATTTTTCAACTGTTATACGGCAATACAATTTTAAATTCAGTGCCACTTCCTACTTTGCTTTTTACCGAGATTTCTCCCTCCATAAAGTTAACCAGTTCTTTGCAGAATGCCAAACCTAAGCCCACGCTTCCCATTTGATTATATTCATTCTGAATTCTGAAAAACTTCTTAAATATATTGTTTAATTCTGACGCTGCGATACCTATTCCCTTATCCGTAAAACGGAAAACGAGTACACCTTTAATCAGTTTTGCACTAATGTGCAGCTTCTTCTGTTCAGGCTTGGAATATTTGTAAGCATTCTCTGCCAGGTTATCAAACAAACTTCCCATTAACACCGGATCGGTAATAAAGGTTTTAAAACCCACCACCTCATAAGTCATCTTAAAATCGGGATGTTTAAGCGTATGCGATTCAATGGTGCTTTCTATAAAATCAACAATATTAACTTCTTCCTGATTAAGCTTAATTGCCTTATTTTCAATTTGTGTAAAAGCCAGCAACTTATTCATCAAACCATTCAGCTTGTCGGCTTCTTCATCCAGTATTTTACCATAAAGCTGTTGCTCTTTCTGGCTTAATGCGGTAGCACTTTTAATGTTGTTCCCTGCAATTTTAATTACGCTAACAGGTGTTTTAAACTCATGGGTAAGGTTATTCACAAAATCGTACTGCAACTTAAACATTTTACTATTGATGTTCAGGTTCCGGTAAATTAAAAAAGCCACCAGTAAAAGCACGCCATACACTAAAAGAAGCACCAGGGCAATTGGCATGAAGTAAATAAAAATTTCCTTTTTGATGTAAGATTTCGAGGATATAAGGTACAGCTTAAAATCAGAAAATGCACCTGGCAGCGCAATTTCGGTGTTTATATTTTCGTCGGAGGTATCAATCGGATCGTAAGTTAATGGCTCTATCCTGATGGTTTGATACAATAAAGGCCTGGTATTTATAATTTTAATTTTATATGCATCAAGATTAAATACCATTACATCCTGCTGATAAACAGGGCTTGGATTTAATTTATGCCTGATCATATCTTTATATACCCTTAAATCTTCACGACTGGGAATATTGAGGTAGGTAATTTTATTTTCATTGGAATTAACGATTGAAAAATTTGTAAATAATTTTTCCTGTGTGGGTACTGATGCGGTATCTAAATCCTCAACAAATGTTGCGAGTTTGATGGCGATTGCGTTAAAATCACTCCCTACATTAAAAGATCGGGTATCATCTTCTGAGTAAAGTTTTACAGAATCGGGCTTTACCCCTTTTCCAAACTGGAAAATTGATTTCGGGCCAATACCCAGGTGGTTTGCATTTATCCCATCTTTAACGGGCATATTTTTCACTTCTGTATCGTAAAAAGTAACCTTTGAGATAAACGGATATTTTAACATTACTGTATCTACAAACTTCGATGCTGTGGAAGAATCGAGGTAGCCACTATAGTAAGAAATTTCAGGCATTTTATTCTGAAAAAAGTCGTTATAGGGCTTTATACTTTGCTCCAGTACATTTACTTTTTCGGATACAAAATCATTCTCAATCGATTTTTTACTGTAGTTGAAGGCCAGGAAAAGCGAAAGGATAAAAAGGATGGAAATGAGTACAATAAAGGTTACACCAAGAGAGAAATTTTTGCGGTAACCACTTTTTTTATCTAAGGCCATACCCTATTTCTTACCTAGGTTTTCTTGTAAAAATTCTTCTAAAGCTTTGTACAAAGCAGTTCGCCCTTGTTGACGCATTACCGGGTTGGGTCCTTCTTCTTTTTCGATATAAGTAACCTGAACATTACGTTTTTTTAACTCTTTAATAAACTGAACGCCTTCTGCTACATTTACACGGGGATCTTTTGGGTTTTGTGCAATAAAAACAGGAGATTTAAACCGATCGGCATGAAAAACGGGTGATGCAAAACGCATATAATCGGTATCAGTTACCGGGTTGCCCACAATTTCGTAATACATCTGCAAATTCGCCTTTAAAAACGGAGGAATGGTTTTAAGGTAACTAAACAGGTTAATTACACCAGAATTTGATCCACCGCATTTATAAAGATCGGGATTTTTATACAAACAATTTAATGCAATGTAACCGCCAAAACCATTACCATAAATGGCAATTTTTTTAGGGTTTGCAATTTTTTGCGCAATTAACCATTTTACACCATCATTAACGTCATCTTGTATTTTATCACTCCATTGTTTAAAGCCAGCGGCGTAAAAAGATTTTCCATAACCGGTAGAACCCCGGTAATTTACTTGTAAAACGGCATAACCACGGTTAGCTAAAAATTGTACCTCGGCATTGTAACCCCAGCTATTTCTTCCGCCGGGCCCGTTATGTGGCAATACCACAACAGGTAAATTGACTGATTTTCTATTTTTTGGCAGCGTTAAATAACCATTAATATTTATACTATCGCGGCTTTTGAAAGAAATGGGTTTCATGCTGCTCATGTCTTCCTGATTAATGGAAGGACTAATATCAGTAAGCTTTTTTAATTTGTTTTCGCTGGCGGTATATAAATAATAAGATCCCGGATTTTTATCGGTAAATGTTCTTACCACAAAAAACTTATCCATCTTATCCTTATCCATAATTTTCCATTCTGTGCCGGGCAGAAGCTGATTTATTTTAGAATAAGTAAGCCTGGTACTGTCATCCAGGTAATACTTTTCTTTTTTCCAGGTTTCGCAGGTTACAAAAAGCATTTTCCTTTGTGGACGGGAATATTTAGCATCAACTACATTTAGGGTATCATTGGCAAAAAGAACCTGTTTTTCCATCCCGGTTTTTAAATCGAGTGCAACCAGTGCATTCTTATCGCGGTTAACATTGGAAATGGCATAAAGTATATTCGGTTGATCCTCTGAAAACGCGATGGGCTGTAAAGTGGTTTCAAAATTATTGGTAATAACGGGCGCAAAGGGCTGGTTTTCGTTTTCGCGGTACATCAGCGTTTCATTTACACCATCGCTTGCAACAGCAATTTTTAACACTCCCCTGTTATCCGTCATCCATTCGGTAATATTTCCTGGATTTTTTGCTGCAATATCCATCTTACCATTCCGCACGTTGAGGCGATAAACATCAAAAACGGTCGAATCACGTTTATTAGAGGCCACAATAATGTATTTATCATCAATAAGCTGATCTTCAATAACCCTTAAACGGCTTTTTTCATTAGCACTTAACTGCACCTGTTTGCTTCCATCTTTATTGATCACAAAAATATCCGACTTACGTTCTTTAGATTCATCTTCGGTATAATAAATGAGTTCGTTATTGCTTGTCCAGAAATGAAAACTGATACTTTTTCCGTTTAAATGAGTAAGCTGCACACTGTTTCCGGTTGCCAGGTCTTCAACAAAAAGATCGAGTTTTTTATCCTGAAGTTTTAAGTAAGAAAGGCTTTTGCCATCTGGCGAGATGCGGTAATAGGCTTTATCCTGCGTTTTAAAAAAATCATCTACAGGAATAATCTCATTGTTGGAACCTTTACAAGCCCAGATCAATGCAACCATTAACAATAGAAAAACTCTTTTAAGCATAAATAAATCCTTTACGGGACGACAAAAATAAGTATCATAACAACTTAACTGCGATTTACACCAACAATGTTACTTATGCATACAATAATAAGTTGTGGGTCAATTTAGTATTTATAAAATAGCTACAAAATAAAATACAGGTAACATTTAAAATACGTTTAATATCAATTGGTGCTTTAGCTAAAGATGTATTAAAATGTTACATTTAAAACTTATAATTTAGGGTTTATGAACCGTTTGCTTTTCATCCTATTCTTATTGTTAACACTTGGGGCAAATGCACAGATTTTCCGTCCCAACCAACAGGTTGCACCCGATGAAAGTACCTTAGCCATTCAATACTATCAGGATGGAGATTATGAAAAAGCGGTTGTTTTACTCGAAAAATTATATGCCATTCCAAATAATGAAGCTTATTTTGATATTTATTTCAATACCCTAGTAAAATTGAAGCGTTATGACGTGGCCGAAAAACTCGTAAAAAAAGAGATTAAAAAAAATCAGCAGAGTGAACTTTATCCCATAGCATTGGGCAAGCTTTACCAGGAAAAGGGAGATGTACAGGCGGCAAATAAAATTTTTACCGAAGTAATTGGCAAGCTTACCAAAGATGAGTTTAAGATCAGGAATTTAGCCAATAGCTTTTACCGTTTTGAAAATTATGATTTTGCCATCCAAACCTTTAAACAGGGCAGAAAACTGATGGGAAATGATCAGCTTTTTACTTTTGAGCTGCTGAATATTTATCGTTTCAAAAAGGATAAGCCCATGCTCATGCAGGAATATCTTGATGCATTGAGCACCATGCCGCAGCTTTTACCACAGGCAGAAGCTGTTCTTTCTTCTATTTTTGAAGATAAAAACGATTATCAGACTTTCCAGTCGGCGATTTTAAAAAAAATCCAGAAAGAGCCGGATGCCGAAATTTATATTCAGCTCCTTACCTGGAATTATATTCAGCAACAGGAATTTGATATGGCACTTCGCCAGTTGATTGCTTTTGATAAACGCACCAAAGCCGACGGTGGTACATTATTTAATGCCATTTATACTTTTGTTGATAATGGTGCTTATGAAACAGCCATTAAAGCTTACGATTACCTGTTAACGAAAGGAAAGGATAGCCAATATTATCTGCCATCGAAAATTGAAATGCTGAATACCAGGTACAACCTGCGCACAAATGGGAAATATACCGTGGCCGAGCTTGACCTGCTTGCAAAAGATTACCAGGCTTTATTGGATGAGAATGGGAAGAACAGGAACACACTTTTTGCGATTAAAAAACTGGCCAACCTGCAAGCATATTATTTAAACCAACCCGGCAAGGCAGAGAAAGAACTGGAAGAAGCAATAAAAATGCCCGGGATAAATGATCAGGAACTTGGCCAGTTGAAGTTGGATCTTGGCGACATTTACATTTTAACCAACCAGCCCTGGGAAGCCTTTTTGGTGTACGAACAAGTAAGTAAACAGTTTGAAGGACAAACGGTAGGCAACGAAGCACGTTTTAGAAGTGCAAAGCTTTCTTTTTATCAAGGTAATTTTGAATACAGCAATGGCCAATGCCTGGTTTTAAAAGCCGCTACCTCGCAACTGATTGCAAATGATGCCCTGAACCTGAGTTTATTGATTAACGATAACATTCAAACACCTGCGGATAGCAATGCACTAAAAATGTACGCCGATGCAGAAATGCTTTTATTTAGGAACCTGCCTGTAGCGGGCGGTAAAAAAAATGGACAGCATAGCAATTGCCTATCCTCAGAACAGTTTGGCTGATGCCATTTTAATGAGCAAAGCAAGGATTTTTATTAAGGCAAATGATTTTCAAAAAGCAGCCGACATCCTAAAAAAAGTTACTGAAGATTTTAAAGACGGCATTTGGACGGATGATGCACTTTTTACGCTGGGCGATATTTACGAAAAGAAACTTAACGATGTTGCTCAGGCAAAAATCTATTTTCAGAAACTGATCACTGATTATCCGGGAAGCATGTTTAGCGCAGAAGCCAGAAAAAGATTTAGAAATTTACGCGGTGATGGGGTATAGTGCCTTGGTTCATTAGCCACTAGTTGATTGGTGGTTTTTATGCGGCTAATTGTTTATAACAAATTAAATTACGCCATACGCCCACCGCAAAACCAATTACTTCCTCCAATCCCAAACTACAACATTCCATTCTACTTCGCTATTATCGGTATAGGTATGAATTACTTTAAAGCCGATGCGTTTGTGGGCATTCATCGATCGTAAATTTATGCTGGCAATTTCAGTTATCGCAAAATCGTATTTTGGCTTAAAATAATCTTTGTAAGCATTATAACATTGATCAAACAATCCCTTTCCCCGGTAGGCCTGCCCTACACAAACCTGGCCAACTACGATATATTGATATGCTGCTACGGATTTTTCCTCATATAAAATATGATCAAAGCTTTCGTACATTTCAACCAGTCTTGGGATATCGTTTTTTGATTGTTCCGTCATTCCAAGTACATAAGCAGCAACCAAATCTCCATCTTTTGCAATGATATTAGGCTCGTATTTATGCATTTTCTCCAGATCATCAATTGAATGCGAAACGGTAACAAAACCTTGTTCCTTTATTTGATCAGCGGTTAAATCTTGTTTTAGATTTTGTTTTTGAAGTTTAAGAATTCCTTCAAGGTCATTTATTGTGGATGATGTGGTAATGGTTATCATTTAGATACAAATGTTAACTATGCATCTAATGCGATAATAGTTAGTGTTAACAACAAAATGAAGCAGATTCCGGCCAAAATCAATATCCTGGCACCATGTTGCCGATCGGATAGCGAATAAGAGAAAACTTTTTCTCTGGTACTTACCGTCCTTTTCTTTTTCATCAGATCCCAGCCAATAACAAGGCCAAGAATCCCACCAAAAATTGCCGTTAGGTAACCTGTGTAAATGTAATTTCGCGTCGAATTATCAATTTTTTGAGAGTCGTTACTTCGTATCATGCTTCAACAATTGGGCCTGCAAATTTAGTTGATTATTAGCACTTAAAAGAATAAAAACAACTAACATTGATTTTTAAACGGTTATTTATTAATTATCTTTGCATATGTTTTTATATAATGTTACGCTGATACTTGATGAAGCAGCTGCTGAAGATTGGTTACAATGGATGCAGGATATTCATATCCCGAAGGTTATGGCTACAGAATTGTTTGTTTCTCACCGTTTATTAAAGGTGGTAGATTCACCAAACGAAGGGGTAACTTATTGTGCACAATACGTTGCAGAAACACTTGATAATTACAACCAATACCAGGAAATATTTGCTCCGGCTTTGCAGGCAGAGTTAAACGAAAGATACAAAAACCGCTTTGTAGCTTATCGTACCTTAATGGAATTTGTGCCTCCAACCTCCTAAAAAGGGCCTCAACCACAAAAATATAAAGTCACCTTAGGTAATTTAGGGGTTTATCTTCTTGTTATTCTTATGCCGGTCAGCATCGCGGATACTTTTTTTCTCTAAATTTTTTTCCAGCGCATCCGTTAAGTTGATACCGGTTTGGTTGGCCAAACAGATTAGAACAAACATTACATCGGCCATTTCATCGGCAAGGTTCACTTCTTCATCACTTTTCTTAAAAGATTGTTCGCCATATTTCCGGGCCATAATGCGGGCTACTTCCCCTACTTCTTCCATAAGGATTGCGGTATTAGTAAGTTCGTTAAAATAACGGATTCCTGTGGTTTTAATCCAACGGTCTACTGTTTCCTGTGCTTCGTTAATGGTCATTTTTTTCTTCTTCTATTTCTGCTTTTATTCTGCTGTTAATATCAATATTGGCATCTTCGAGTAAAAAAACGCTTGCGCCTTTTTCTCTGGCATAGGGTGTACTTACCTCTCCAATTTTGGTAATCTTACCAAAAAAGGGCTGCTCTTTTTTACGTTGCGGGTCCTCTTCATTTGGTTCTCTGATTAAAATCAAATATTTAACCGGTTTTTCCATTTTAAACCAGTACAGGTAATCGGCATTATAGGCAACAGCATTGATGTTTTTAAACTTCGAATAATAATTAATGGCTCCGGCCTCTCCGTAATTATCTGCACGAACCAACACAGCCGATTTATCTTTAACCCTTGCATAAGCAATATCGGTTAGGGCAGCCATTTCTTTCCAGCCTTGCATATCGGCAAAATCCTGAGGCAGATCGTGCTGTAAACCATCTTCCCAACGCAGCATGCCGATTTTGGCAAATTTATCATGTTGGGCTATAATCTGTTGTGGGCTTAATACCGGATAAGCAAATTTCATGGTGAGGCTAAACAGTATAATGGGTAAAACGACAATTAATGCTTTAAGATATTTTTTCCAGCCATTGTTAAAAATAAAGCCGAAACAAGTACAGCCAGCCGCAATAATTACAGGATACAATCCCGCAGCATAATACCCTTTTGCCCTAAACCAGGTAAACAAGAAAATTGAAATTATAAAGCTAAAAATTAGCCAACGGTAAGCAGCAAAAGGTTTATAAAACAATAGCGCAATTATTCCGCTCAAAACAATAAAAATAACATTGAAATAGTAGAGTAGCTGCTCTTTCAAAAAATCAATCCGGTTAATTTTATCCAATTGGGTTGCCGCCAATTCTTTCATGTGTCCCACAACCGGAAAATGATGTGAATATTGCCAAATAAGATTGGGTAGCATTATTAGTAAAGCCAGCACAGTAGCCAAATAGAGGTTTTTATTGCTGAAAACCTGCCTTTGTTTCGAAATTAACAAAGTGGGAATTAAACCTGCAACTAAAAATAGAATACTATATTTATTTAAAAAGCCAAGCCCAAGTGCAATGCCTGTAAAATAGAGGAATTTGTTTTCTTTTGTATTAAAAAACCTGATTAAAAAGTAATAAACAGCCGTCCAGCTTAAAATATCGAAAGCATTTGGTTGAAAAAGTAAATCTAACCGTCCAATTGCACTGCATATTAAAGCAATTGCAAGCAACACTTTCGCATATAAATTACCGTTTAGCGCATCTACAATTTTCCAGCTGAATACCAGGGTTGCCGCTCCGATACTGGCAGAAACCAAACGGACGGCCACCTCGCTCCCACCCAAAAATTTAATAATCAACGCAAATATGGAGGTTACCGGAGGTACACTCTGAAAACCCCAAGCCAAATGCTTTGCCTGATCTAAATGCAAAAACTCATCGCGATGCAAACTGTACGCCGCATTAACAAGGAGAAAGGGTAAAACCAGTTTTAAAATAACAAAGAACACAAGTACACCTAAATCCAAAGCGTTGGATTTTAACTTTCCAAAATTCATATTATTTTTCATAACTGTATTATCTACAAGCAATTGGGTTGTTAAAATAAATAATGCGCTACTCTTTGTTTTTCGTATCAATGATAATTGTAACCGGGCCATCATTTAGTAACGCAATTTTCATATCTGCACCAAAAACACCTGTTTTAATTTGCTTGCCCAACAAATCAGAAAGTTTTGCGATCATTTTTTCATAAAGTGGAATGGCCACGTCTGGTTTGGCCGCCTTTGTAAAACCTGGTCGGTTTCCTTTTTTGGTTGCGGCGAATAATGTAAACTGAGAGATGAGTAAAATATCACCACCTACATCGGCAAGGGCCTTGTTCATTAATCCGTTTTCATCGCCAAAAACACGCATACCGATAATTTTCTGTGCCAGCCAATCCAGATCTTCTAAGGTATCGGCATCTTCAATACCCAACAATACCAAAAACCCGGTTCCAATTGCCCCTGTTATCTGGTCGTCAACCGTGCAACTTGCATGTGTAACTCTTTGTAAAACTGCTCGCATTTTATACTACTTTTGCCTCAATAAAATTGATATGCGCAAGATAAGTATTTTAGTGATTTCTGTATTTTTCATCTTTGGATGTAAGCAAAAATCAACAGTGCACCCTACATTTTATTATTGGAAAACAGATTATCATAACAGAAAAGCAGAAACCGCCTATCTCGATCATTTTAAAGCACAATCTTTATATGTGCGGATTATGGATGTAGATTTTAATCCTGATTTACAATTGCCGGTACCCGTTTCGCCAATTAAATTTTCTGATCCGCTACCCAAAACGGTTAATATTATACCTGTTGTTTTTATTGTTAACAACGTTTTTAATAAGATTGATACGATACAAACTGCTGTAATGGCCGATCGGATTGCAAAATTTGTAGCTGTTAAAGTAAATCAGGCAGGTAAACAAAACTACCAGGAACTGCAGATTGATTGCGACTGGACAAAAGGCACAAGAAACCGGTATTTTAAATTTCTTGAGCAGTTAAAGGCCAATGCGCTGCTAAAAGATAAAAACATTTCGGTTACCCTTCGCTTGCATCAGGTTAAAAATTTGGTATCAAGTGGCGTACCTCCAGTAGAAAAAGCCATTTTAATGTGCTACAACATGGGTAATCTACGTAAGTATGGCGAACAAAATTCGATATTGGATCAGCATGAAATGGATCTTTACCTAAAAGATTTTCTTGAGCATTATCCTTTGCCGCTTGATGTTGCCCTACCGGTTTTTGAGTGGGCAGTAGTATTTAGGAAAGAGCAGTACGCTGGTATCTCCAAAAGGATAGGCAAAACACAAATTGAAGATAAAGAACTTTTTAAGCAAAGAGGAAATTCCATTCTTTATGATTTATTGGTTGATTATCCAACAGCCGGATTAAAACAGGGAGATGTAGTAAGATGGGAACAAATTTCTGCGGAAGATTTACTTGTTACCTCCAAATTTTTATCCCGATATTTAAGCCCTAAAGACTGGAATCTTGTTTTCTACCATTTAGACACCGACCTATTAAAACATTTTACCAATGAAAACCTTCAAAAAATTATCGCTAATTTTTAGTATCTTCCTGCTTGCATTTTTCGGCGAAATTGCCGTAAATCTTGCCTGTGGTGGCGAGATAGATCCTTATGATTATTACATTACTTACTTTCACAATAATGTTGAAGGTGATGAATATGCTCCATTTGCTTATAACCAAATGGTTTACCTGAACAGTGAAACGGATGTAGAAAGTGAGTCAGATATTAACAGCCGCGAATGGGCCAGATACCTGAGTGTAAAAAAAGATGATGTGCTAAAAGTTATGTATAAAACAGATAGCGCAACCAATGTAAAATTGATCAGCTTTAATGGTAATGTTTCGCAACTACCAGATAGTTTACAACAAAACAGTTTTATCCAGGCCCTAGGCAAACGTAAAGAATCTTTAAAGTATTACCTGTTTGCCAAAAGCTGTGAGCCTTTGGCCGATGTTGAATTTAGCCTTTGGGATGCTAAACCACGTGATACCATTACAATGGAATCGAAGGCTAAAGAAGGACTAAAATTGACAGAAGATGAAAAAGACGATTTCCTGAAATTACGTTATGCCTACCAGGCTGAGCGAATGTTTCATTTTGCTGGTTATCATACTGAAAGTAAATCTACATACGATAAATACATTAAAACCAGTAAGGTTAATAGTGCGGTTAAAGGCTGGGCACTGGCACTTTACGCAGGATCTACCCGAAGATTGGGAAATCCTGAAGAATCTGCATTTTTATTCTCAAAGGTTTTTGCAAGCAATCCGGAACGCACAGGGTACAGGCTTATAAAAATTATTATTATACCAGTTCGCCAGTTAATGGTGCATTAAAATATGCCAAAACCAATAATGAAAAAGCCAATATTTGGGCCATAAACGGATTTGGTAATACCGATTCGGGTTTGGAAAGTTTAAATAAGGTTTATCAGTACGAACCAAAAAGTATATTAAACGGCACTTTGCTGGTACGCGAGGTAAATAAACTGGAGCAAGATTTAATTGAGGCGAACGATATTGCCAAGGTTGGTTACAACTATTATTTTTCGGATAATGGCAATCCTAAATATAAAGACAGTTTAAAAACGGTAAACTTAAAGCGGCTGAATGAAATCAGAAACTTTGCAGTAAAACTGGCCACCGAAAAAAAATATCCGCAACCAGAACTGGGTACATTAACTGCAGCATATTTATCATGGATGGAGAATAAAGATTTTATGGCTTCAAATTATCTTGCCATTTTAAAACCGGATAAATTACCAGAAAGATTACGCGATCAATACCGCATTACAGATTTACTGATTAAGGCTAAAAACATCAAAAAAGGAAATCCCTTTAACGAGAATGATTTATTGCCAACATTGAAATGGCTTGATGAAAAGCGTTTTGCAGAAAACAATACCCAGCCTAAAGGCCAGTACGATTATGATACCGATGAGGCAGAAAAGCGTTTTAGCAGAACAACCAGAAATTTTTACCAACAAATACTAGCACCAGCCTATTTAAACATGGGCGATACGGCTAAAGCGGCCCTGGCTATGGTTAAAGGTGATTTAGTATATAAAACATTGAAAGAGAATTCGCTTTTTCAGAATATGAGTTACCAAAGCATAGCTTTCTGGCAGAAAAACTTAAGTCCGAAAAGTATGCAGGGATTGGCCGTGTATAAAACCAAATCAGCCGGAAATGATGTAACGGCTTTATTGGCCTCGGCCTTAAACCAGCTTAAAAATGACGATTTTTACGAATTATTTGGCACTACATATCTGCGTACACACCAATATGACAAGGCCGTTCAAATGTTTGCAAAAGTTTCGCCAGCCTACAAATATTTCAGCCCTGAGAATTGGTATGGATCTGAATCAAATTCAAAATTGTATGCCAATCCTTTTATCGAAACGATAAACGATTACCCTAAAAAATACGTAACCGCCAAGGCTTCTGTTAGCAAAAAGACTTTTGCTGCAGAAATGCTCCGTTTACAGAAATTAGCCGTTAGCGACAAAAAAAATGCTGCGCTTTATTATTATAAAATGGCCAATGCTGTATATCAAACAGGATATTTCGGCAACAGTTGGTTTTTAATCAGTTATGATTGGTCATCTTACGACAATGGTAACCCGGCCAGGTATGTATATGACGGAGATTATAAAAAAGCTCAAACTGCAAAAGCCTGGTATTTAAAAGCGAGGGCTTTAAGCACAAATGCCGATTTTAAAGCAAAATGCACGTTTATGTTGGCCAAATGTTTGCAAAAACAGATTATTATGAATGCTAATCCACTATCATTTTACTATTACGATAAAAAAGATGTGAAATGGAGAAATTTTATTAAGGCGAATTATAATAATCCTTACCTAAAAGAGCTAAGGTTTAATTATGCCAAAACCCCTTACTATGCTGTTGCAGCAGGAGAGTGCAGTTACCTGGCTGATTTTATTAAGCCAAAAACGCAAAACTAGGGGCTTCCAATACGCTCAAGTAAACAAACATCAGAATAGAATATGTCGTCATTTCCGCGCAGGCGGGAATGACGATTTCTTGCAGCCCATCAATTCTTAAGAACCTTTAACACGAAAAGTTTACACAATAAATGATCGAAATCACGAATCGATATTAATTCTCAACTTCGTGGTACTTCGCCCTAAATAACGAACCTATGGTTACCACCTAATTAATGCACTGGCCCAGGTAAAGCCCGAACCAAAAGCAGCTAGACAAACCAAATCGCCATCTTTAATTTTTCCTGCTTCCCAAGCCTCGCATAAAGCAATTGGAACAGATGCCGCTGTGGTATTGCCGTATTTTTGAATATTATTAAATACCTGATCATCATTTAAGCCCAACAACTGCTGTACATACTGGCTAATACGCAAATTTGCCTGATGCGGCACAAGCAAATCTATATCTTTTTCTGTTAAATTGTTAGCCGCTAAGGCCTCTTTAATTACTTCAGGAAATTTTACAACTGCTTTTTTAAAAACTGATGGCCCATCCATATAAGGTAAAGCGGCGCCACTTTCTAAAATCTCTTGTGTCATAAATAATCCACCCAATTCTTGCTCCGGATAAGCTGGTTTATCTTTGAGCCATTTATTGGCATGAGAACCTGGGTAATACATGGCCAAAATTTCGGCATCAGCACCATCGCTATGGAGATGTGTACTTAAAATTCCTTTTCCAGCTTCATTAGTAGGTTGTAGCACCACAGCCCCGGCACCATCACCAAAAATTACTGATACATTCCGGCTTCTTGTTTCAAAATCCATTGCAAACGAATGTTTCTCGCTCCCCACTACCAAAACATTCTTGTACATACCCGTTTTAACAAACTGATCGGCTACCGAAAGTGCATAAACAAAGCCCGAACATTGGTTTCTGATATCCAAAGCACCAATCTCACCCATCCCCATTTCGCGTTGCAACAATACCCCACATCCAGGAAAATAATAATCAGGACTTAAGGTAGCAAAAACTATAAAATCGACATCTTTTGCGGTAATTCCAGCCCTTTCAATGGCAATTTTAGCAGCCTCGATGCCCATTGTTGTGGTGGTTTCTTCATTGCGGTCGGCAAAACGACGTTCTTTTATACCGGTACGCTCCTGGATCCACGCATCGTTGGTATCCATAAAACGGCTTAAATCATCATTGGTATATACATTTTTCGGAACATAGTAACCTATTCCGGCAATTTTAGACTGGTGCATGTTGAGTATTTATATTTTGGTTAAACAAAGTTAGTTAATTAAAAAAGATATGAGCGGCGAGATTTGAGAGATGAGATCCAATATAATATCCTAAAATCTAATATCCAATAGGTCAAATCTTATAAATTATTGTTTATTTTTGCACCATGTCTACAGAAACCAAAGAAGAGACCTTTACGCTCGAAGAAATTTTAACTTCCCTAAAAACTGTACATCGCCTTATTTTGTGGAATGATGATATCAATACTTTCGATCATGTGATTTATTGTATGATGAAATATTTGGATTATAACGAATCAGCAGGCCGAAAAAATTGCATGGAAAGTGCATAATGATGGGAAATGCCCCGTTTTAGAAGGATCATTTACAGAAATGGAAGTTTACCGCAAAATTTTACAGCAAGAAGGATTAACTGTTTCTGTTGATTAAACATGAATTTTTGTTGAAATAAATCGCTATCTTTAGATAAGTAATTAAAGCTATGCAAGTTACATTAGAAATAAAAGATGATAATGCTTTTTCAATTTTGGAAACATTGAAGAACATTAAGGGAATTAAAATTAAGAACATTGAGCAATCAAATGATGAATACCTCAATGATTTAGCAAATGCTTATAAAGAAACAGAATTAGCTGAACAAGGAAAGATTAAATTAAAAAGGTTTGAGGATTTAATAAATGAAATTTGATGTATTTACATCATCCCTGTTCAATAAAGAATTCAAGAAACTCTGTAAAAAACATAAGTCGGCCAAAAGTGATGTCATTGCTTTTGTAGAAAGTCTAAAGTTAAACCCAATACAGGGCAGTCCTATCGGTAGCGATTGTTATAAAATTAGAATAGCCATTTCCAGTAAAGGAAAAGGCAAATCCGGTGGCGCTAGGTTAATCACTAAAATACGTATCGTTAATAAAAGAATTTATCTTTTATCTATTTATGATAAATCAGACCAGGATTCTATCTCAGAGAAAGAACTTGAAGCTGTTTTAAAATCAATTGAAGATTAATTAAATCTCAAGCCCTTTTAAAAGCTCGTTTACTGCGGTTTGTGTAGTTTGCGTTTTATCTTTTGCATACCAGCCATGAAGTTTTTCTGCCAAAATAGGCATATCAGTACTTTCTTTTCTCCACTCTTTTAAAAGCTCCTGCAAAATTTGTGGCCGTGGACCCCAAGTTGCCAAAACTTGATCTGCCGATTCATTTAATACAATTAAAACCGGAATAGCCCTTCCTCCATTTGTTAAATGCGCATCAATTAATGGAAGGTTTTTATCGCGTAAAACAAATTTCAAATCTATTTTACCCAATGATGCAGTAGCAATTTTATTAAAAATTGGAATAATCTGCGCAGCATCGCCGCACCAACCCTCTGTAATCACTAAAAATTTATATTTTTCTTTAAGCTGATTAACTGTTGATGTTAGTTCATCATTTAAGCTAATCGTTTTATCCACGCGGCTCATCCTTTGCACATTCATTTTAGTGTAGTGCAAATCGTAACTTACTTCTCCAGTTGCCTTTCCTTCCAACAAAAGTTGATCGACCAATGCACGATAGGTTTGATAATCCATTCCCTGCTCGCTGAAAATTTCGCTGTAATTAACCATGACGTTTAAAATATGTCGCAAAGGAAGGTAGAAATTCAATGAAAATAATCACGGATTTGCAAGAAAACACGGGCGAGAAAATTGGTTGTAATTCCCCCTAAAATGGAACTTTAAGTTTATTGTATTACGAATCCATTGAGTTGGAAGTAACGATTTGCCCAAACCTGTTATACTAACTTATTTGTTTTTTTAACCTATTTCTGAGGATGACGATTACAATATTATACAGCCATCAACTTACTCACATGCTGCGACAAGGCTACAAAATCAGCCACGGTTAATTGCTCAGCACGTTTCTCGAAGTAAATATGATCGTCCATTTTGTCTTTTGGCATCACTGCCGAAACCGCATTTCGCAAAGTTTTTCTTCGTTGGTTAAAACCTGCCTTAACCACACGCCAGAATAATTTTTCATCGCAATCTAAAGTCTCCACTTCATTTCTGGTTAAACGGATTACGGCCGAATGTACCTTTGGTGGTGGATTAAATGTACCCGGTTTAACCGTAAAAAGATATTCGATTTTATAATAAGCCTGGAGAAATACGCTCAAAATGCCATACTCTTTATTGCCCGCAGGTGCCGCGCAACGTTGTGCAACCTCTTTTTGAAACATCCCAACCATTTCTACCACCTTGTTGCGGTTATCTAAAATCTTAAATAGAATTTGAGAAGATATGTTGTATGGAAAATTACCTATAATGGCAAACTGACCAGGGAATATAGCATCAAAATCGAACTTTAAAAAATCACCGTTAATCAGGCGATCGCCCAACTGAGGATATTTTTCATTCAGAAAATGGAAAGATTCTGTATCAATATCGATTAAATAAGTTTCTAAATCTTTACGTTGCAGCAAAAAATCAGATAGGATTCCCATACCAGGGCCAACTTCTAAAACCTGGTTATATTTATCCGAGTTCACCAGAGCCTCTACAATACGGTTGGCAATGCCTTTATCGGTTAAAAAATGTTGACCTAAATGTTTTTTCGCTTTAACTAAACTCATCTTTACGCTTTATTTTGCCACTGAGGCACAGAAAAAATGCAATGAAAGATAGGATAACCCTATTTTCTTTACGTGTAAACGGTGTTTCCGTGGCTACTCTATTTTATACAAAATAACTAATTTTTATCCGGTAAGCACCTGTTTAATCGAAAATCAGTAATTTGCGCTAAAATTTTCCAGTAATTATGAGCGATAAACTTAAAATTGGCATTAGTATAGGCGATGTGAACGGCATTGGTTTAGAAGTAATCATTAAAACATTATCCAACCCTGCTATTTTAAATTATTGCACACCAATTGTTTATGGCCACACCAAGGTTTCATCTTTCCATAGAAAAGCAAACAATCTGGGCGATTTTACTTTTAATGTAATCAATCAGGCCAACCAGGCGCAGCCTAAAAAAGCCAATATGATAAATTGTTGGGAAGAAGATGTTAAAATTGAGTTGGGGCAGATTACGCCAACAGGAGGTAAATATGCACTGTTATCGTTAGAGCGTGCAACTGCCGATCTGGTAAACGGAGATATTGATGCCCTGGTTACCGCTCCTATTAATAAACATAACATTCAATCAGATACTTTTGCTTTTCCGGGCCACACCGAATATTTACAGGAAAAAAGTGGCAGTAAAGATGTGCTGATGTTCCTCATTAGTGAAAATTTAAGAGTTGGTGTAGTTACCGGACATATCCCTGTAAAAGATGTTCCAACAGCCATTACAAAAGATAAAATCATCAGTAAATTAAAGCTGATAAATGAAAGTTTGAAAAAAGATTTCTGGATTGAAAAACCAAAAATTGCTGTACTGGGTTTAAATCCTCATGCCAGCGATAACGGATTATTAGGCACAGAAGAAGCTGAAATTATAACTCCCGCCATACAGGAGGCTTACGATAAAGGGATTGTATGTTTCGGGCCATACCCTGCTGATGGATTTTTTGGCAATGGCAGCTACAAACAATTCGATGCGGTTTTGGCCATGTACCACGATCAGGGATTAATTCCTTTTAAAACTTTGGCTTTTCATAATGGTGTAAATTATACTGCAGGCCTAAACTTTGTGCGTACCTCTCCCGATCATGGAACAGGTTACGATATTGCAGGTAAAGACCTCGCTGATTCAACTTCATTTACAGAGGCGTTATTTGCTGCCATCCACATTGTAAAAAACCGTAGAGAGCAGGAAGAAATGTTGGCCAATCAGTTGCGTTCGGGCGGTAAGGTTGTAGAAACTCAGTTCGATATTAAAGATGATGCTTCTTAAGGTAGAAGGTTTGTAAAGAGTAGAAAGATTAGGCTGAAAGACCAAAGGAGATGGACGATAGGATGCAATAACCACGTCCGACTTCATACACCCCACCACAGCCCCAATAAACTAAAGGATTTAGGTGGGTGAACTCTTTTTTTGTAAAGCAAGTTTTTGTGTTCCATCGGTTCTGAAAGTCCTCCTATCGTTTCAGTCTTTTTATGCTGGGCATGTTAAAGCACCATATCAAAAAGTATTTCCACTACTATCAGTTTTATTTTAGTTAAAATTGTGCATCAAATCAAAATGAGCAGCACTAAAAAAAACAACCACATTCTCCCAACAATAGTTATCGCGCAGTTTCTGTGTACATCTTTGTGGTTTGCTGGAAATGCAGTACTACCCGATATCATTAAAAATTTTCCTGCAGAAACTAACCTGTTGGCCAATCTTACCAGCATGGTACAATTTGGCTTTATTAGTGGAACCTTAGTTTTTGCAATTTTTGCCATATCCGATCAGTTTTCACCCTCAAAAGTGTTCTTCATCTGTGGAATTGCAGCAGCATTGTTTAACCTGGGTATCTGTTTTGAATTAGCAGATGTACGCTTACTATTGCTTTTCCGATTTTTAACAGGATTTATGCTTGCAGGCATTTACCCGGTTGGGATGAAAATTGCTTCAGATTATTATAAAGACGGATTAGGAAAATCACTAGGCTTTTTAGTTGGCGCCTTAGTTTTCGGAACCGCTTTTCCACACCTGCTGAAAACTTTTACCGCAAGTTTCCCTTGGCACTATGTTATTTTTGCTACTTCAGCCCTATCAGTAACCGGTGCATTAGCGATATTCATTTTGGTTCCTAATGGCCCTTTCAGAACGGTTGGACAAAAATTTAATTTCCGCTCCTGCTTTGATGGTTTCAAAAATCAAGGTTTCCGCTCGGCAGCTTTTGGTTATTTTGGGCACATGTGGGAACTGTATACCTTTTGGGCTTTTTTACCAGGTATGTTGTTACTTTTTAATAGCAAACACCCAAATACTACACTAAATATTCCGCTTTTTTCATTTTTGGTTATTGCTTCAGGCGGTTTATCATGCATGATTGGCGGCTTACTATCCCAAAAATTCGGCGCTAAACGCATCGCCACCATTGCTTTGGCAATATCCGGATTATGCTGCCTGCTTACGCCTGTTTTACTTTTCAGCAGCACTTTATACCCTTTCATTATTTTTTTATTTTGCTGGGGCTTAGCGGGCACAGCAGATTCTCCTTTGTTTTCTTCGTTGATTGCGAAACATGCACCGGCAAGTTTAAGAGGAACTTCATTAACATTGGTAAACTGTATCGGTTTTGCCATCACGATTATTAGCATCCAGGTAATTAATCTTTTGGCAAAAGAAATGAATCCGCATTATCTTTATATGGTTTTGGCTGTTGGACCAGTTTTGGGGCTATGGGCACTATTAAGAGATGTTAAAAGGAATTGATAACCTTCAATTATTAGCTAGCTGTACTTTATTTAACCTTAACTTCAAATTTATTTATCTTTGATTTAAAGATTCAAGAATGAAATTATCACCTATCATAAAACCAGAAGAATTAACCTGGTTAAATCAAGACGATGAAATCGTGATTATAGATGCAAGCGCAGGCTCTAAAATGAGATATGACCAACAACATTTGGCGGGTGCACTTTTTGCCGATGTAAATGAAGATTTAGCAAATATTGGTGATTATGCTTCTGGTGGCAGACACCCTTTACCAACTTTCGAGCAATTTTCTACTGTTTTACAGCAGCTGGGTATTACGAAAGGCAGTCGTGTAATTGTTTACGACGATAAAAATGGTGGCAATGCAGCTGCAAGGCTCTGGTGGATGCTAAAATCTATTGGTCATGAAAAAGTGCAGGTAATTGACGGAGGCTTCCAGGCGGCTGTTAAAGCTGGTTTTCCGACTACAGATAAAGTGGAAATTCCAAAATCTGTCGATAAATATGAAATCACATCCTGGAACTTACCATTATCAGATATAGAAGAAGTTGAAAGAGTGGCTAAAACCGACGATTACATTGTAATTGATGTGCGCGATGCAAACCGTTTTGCAGGGCTTACAGAGCCTATCGATATAATTGCAGGGCATATCCCAGGCGCAGCTAACATTCCTTACACCGAAAATTTAGATGCTAATGGCGCTTTCCTTGAGCCTGAAATTTTGAAAGAGAAATACACTGAGGCTTTGGCTCTGGTTAAACCAGAAAATGTAATTGTACATTGTGGCTACAGGCATTACAGCCTGCCATACGCTATTGGCTATGGATTACGCAGGCTTACCAATTCCTAAGCTTTATGTTGGCTCATGGAGCGAATGGAGCAGAAATAACAAGGAAATGGTATTGGCTGATCAATAATTTTTGTTGGTTGGGTTTACAATTTCGCTTCAATAAACTGTTGATTTTACATTCCACTAAATGAATAAAATTTTTTATTCTGAGTCGGGGATTACAAATCATGACTAAGAAGATTACCAATAAATGTATTGAAACTCATTTTCAAAAAATTACCAATTCAATTAACATTCTGAAAACCTGTCCGATTAACGCGAACAATTTTTAAAAAACATTTTTAATCTAATTATTTTATCCCTACATTTGCAGGCTAAAATTTTACAGTACTTTGAACCCACTAAAACAATTTTCATTACCGTTTACCGGATTAAAATTGGGAACTCATCAGTTTGATTATGAGCTTGATGATACCTTTTTTAATGCATTTGAGTATTCGTTAATCAAAAGCGGAAATTTGAAGGTAGACCTGGAACTTGAGAAACAAGAGACCATGTTACTGCTAAAATTCAAAGTTATTGGTACAGTTAATTTGGATTGCGATAAATGTTTATCTGAGTTTTCTTTACCTATAAATCTTTACGAACGTCAGATTGTAAAGTTTGCTGAAGATGAACTGGAAAGTGATGATGAAGAAATTATCTCGCTTAGCCGCAAAGATACCGAGATTGATATATCGGGCCCTTTATACGAAATGATTAACGTAGCGGTACCTTATATCAAAAACTGCGAGCAGGCAGATCAGGATTGCGATCAGGAAATGATTGATCGTTTAAACCAATTATCGATCGAGAAGCAGGCAGAAGAAAATGAACAAACAAGCGACCCACGTTGGGAAGCCCTTAATAAGTTAAAAAAATAATTAGATTATACACCAATGGCACATCCAAAACGGAAAATCTCGAAACAGAGAAAAAATAAAAGAAGAACACACTATAAAGCTGTTACTCCTTCTTTAGCAACATGCTCGGCAACAGGTGCTATCCACGTACCTCACCGTGCTTACAACGTTGATGGTAACTTATACTACAACGGCAAACTGGTTATCGAAAATACTCAGATTGGGTAATTTTCTTAAAAAATTGTTTGTGTTTTCAGCGGCTTTAGTCATACCTTAGTCAACTGAAAAATTCAGGATTACACCTGACTTAACACAAACAGATTTTTTCTATGAAAATAGGCCTCGACATAATGGGCGGAGACTATGCTCCCAAAGCAATTGTTTTGGGAGCAATAGCTGCTCATCAATCGCTTAACGCTGGAGAGCATTTAGTTCTTATTGGCGATACCGAACAGATTAAACCCATTCTTGCAGAAGAGGGCTTTAATCCAGATCACTTTGAATACGTTCATACTGATGAAGTAATTGGTATGGGCGAACATCCCACCAAAGCAATCGTTCAGAAACCGAATTCGAGCATAGCAGTTGGATTTAACCTTTTAAAAGAAGGGAAACTCGATTCATTTGCAAGTGCAGGTAACTCTGGAGCAATGTTGGTTGGCGCTGTTTTTAGCGTTAAAACCATTCCGGGCATTATCCGCCCTTGTTTATGTACAATTCTTCCAAAAATTAAAGGCGGCACTGGCTTATTATTAGATGTAGGTGCAAATGCCGATTGCAAACCCGATATTTTATTACAATTTGGCGTTTTGGGCAGTTTATATGCAGAAAATTTATTGCAGATAAACGAGCCAAAAGTTGCGCTGATGAATATTGGCGAAGAAGATGAAAAAGGTAATATGCTTAGCATGGCTACTTTCCCGTTGATGAAAGATACCAACCTATTTAACTTTGTAGGCAATGTTGAAGGAAGAGATTTGTTCAATGATAAGGCTGATGTGATTGTTTGCGATGGTTTTACCGGAAATGTAATGCTAAAACTAGCAGAATCATTTTATGTGCTTACCATCAAAAAAGGACTTAAAGATGAGTTCTTCGATCGTTTTAATTACGAACAGTACGGTGGAAGTCCGGTTTTAGGCGTTAACGCTCCTGTTGTTATCGGACATGGAATTTCAAGTCCTTTAGCGGTTAAAAATATGGTTCTACAATCAAGAGAAATGATTACCACTGGATTGGTAGAAAAAATTAGAATTGCATTTAAATAATTTATTAAAATTCTTAAAATGAGTAAAATTCACGCTGCTATTACAGCAGTAAATGGTTACGTTCCCGATTATGTGCTTACAAACGCAGAATTAGAAACCATTGTTGACACTTCGGATGAATGGATAACCAGCAGAACGGGAATTAAAGAACGCAGAATTTTAAAAGGAGAAGGTTTAGGCACATCTGATATGGCTGTACATGCTGTAAATGGTTTGCTTAAAAAAAGAGGTATTGATGCAAAAGAAATTGAATTGATTATCTTTTGCACCACTACACCAGATTTTACTTTCCCCGCAACTGCAAACGTTTTAGCAGATAAAATTGGTGCTACAAATGCTTGGGGTTATGATTTACAGGCCGCTTGTTCTGGCTTTATATTCGGCCTTTCAACTGGTGCATCATTTGTAGAATCAGGAAGGCACAAAAAAGTTTTAGTAGTTGGTGGCGATAAAATGTCATCGATCATTAATTATGAAGACCGCACCACTTGTATTATTTTTGGTGACGGCTGTGGCTGTGCTTTGTTAGAGCCAAACGAAGAAGGTTTAGGAATACAGGATTCTATTTTAAGAACAGATGGTTCTGGAAGAGATTTCTTAGGCATGAAAGCAGGTGGATCGGTTATGCCGGCAACCCACGAAACCATTGATGCAAGGTTACATTTCGCGCATCAGGAAGGCCCTACAGTGTTTAAATTTGCGGTAACCAATATGGCTGATGTAGCTGCTGAAATTATGGAACGTAACAGCTTAACTGCTGATGATGTTGCGTGGTTAGTGCCTCACCAAGCCAATAAACGCATTATTGATGCTACTGCAAACCGCATGGGCGTTACTACAGACAAGGTAATGATCAACATTGAACGTTTCGGAAATACAACCAACGGAACCATACCTTTATGTTTATGGGAATGGGAAAGCAGATTAAAAAAAGGCGATAACATCGTTTTAGCTGCATTCGGCGGTGGTTTTACCTGGGGTTCGATTTACCTTAAATGGGCTTACGATACCAAGTAATGAGTTGAGAGCTTGGAGTTTGGAGTTAATTAGCTGCTTGATAAAGCATCATAGCCATTAACTATCAACTATTAAACCGTCAACCTTAAGTGGTTGCAGATAAAAATAAAACAAAAAAAGTATAACTTAGTTAATTCAATAAACACTATTTTTTACATAACTAGCCTAAAAAATGGATATCAAACAAATACAGGAACTGATTAAATTTGTTTCTCGTTCTGGAGTAAATGAAGTTGCTATTGAGCAGGAAAACTTCAAAATCACGATCAAAACAAACCAAGCACCAACAGTTGTGCATGCTACCGTACCACAGGCTCCGCTTGTACAGGCTGCTGCCCCTGTTGCCACAGCTCCTACTGCTCCAGTTGCAGCAACACCTGCTGTACCAGCTGCAGAAGACACTTCAAAATACTTAACAATTAAATCGCCAATGATCGGTACTTTTTACCGTTCAGCTAGCCCGGAAAAACCAATGTTTGTAAATGTTGGTGACGAAGTTAGCACAGGTAAAGTAGTTTGTATTATTGAGGCAATGAAACTTTTCAACGAAATTGAAAGTGAAGTTTCTGGCCGTATCGTTAAAATTTTGGTTGATAATGCATCACCAGTAGAATACGATCAACCGTTATTTTTAGTAGAACCTATTTAGAAGCTGATTTCACAGATTAATTTGTTTTCATAGCTTGATGATAGTGCCAAAATAGTCGGTATAATCATAATATCTGTGTAATCATCAATTAAAAAATTATGTTTAAAAAAATACTAATTGCCAACAGGGGTGAAATCGCTTTGCGTATTATCCGTACCTGTAAGGAAATGGGCATCAAAACGGTTGCTGTTTACTCTACCGCAGATCGCGAAAGTTTACACGTACGTTTTGCTGATGAGGCTGTTTGTATTGGCCCCCCACCTAGTAAAGATTCTTATTTAAATATTCCAAATATTATTTCGGCTGCAGAATTAACTAATGCCGATGCCATACACCCAGGTTATGGTTTCTTATCAGAAAATGCTAAGTTTTCTAACATTTGCCGCGAGTACAACATCAAATTTATTGGTGCAACTCCAGAGCAGATTAACGGCATGGGCGATAAAGCCTCTGCAAAAGAAACCATGAAAATTGCTGGTGTACCTACCATTCCAGGATCGGAAGGTTTGCTTACCAGCGTTAAAGAAGGTATTGCAATTGCTAACGAAATGGGTTACCCGGTTATACTAAAAGCAACTGCCGGTGGTGGTGGCCGTGGTATGCGTGTTGTTTGGAAAGATGAAGATTTCGAAAATGCATGGGATAGTGCCCGCCAGGAATCAGGTGCAGCATTTGGTAACGATGGTTTATATTTAGAGAAATACATTGAAGATCCACGCCACATTGAAATCCAGATAATCGGCGATCAGTTTGGCAAAGCCTGTCACTTATCAGAACGCGATTGTTCTATCCAACGCCGTCACCAAAAGTTGGTTGAAGAATCTCCTTCTCCATTTATGACCGACGAACTCCGCGTAAGAATGGGCGAGGCTGCAATTAAAGGAGCAATGGCTGTTAGTTACGAAGGTGCCGGTACAATCGAATTTTTGGTTGATAAACACCGTAACTTTTACTTCATGGAAATGAATACCCGTATCCAGGTAGAGCACCCGGTTACCGAAGAAGTAATCAATTTCGACTTAATTAAAGAACAGATTAAAGTTGCTGCCGGAATTCCGATTTCCGGTAAAAACTACTTCCCTGACATGCATGCCATTGAGTGCCGTATCAATGCAGAAGATCCAGCGAACAATTTTCGTCCTTCACCAGGTAAAATCACCAATTTCCACTCTCCAGGCGGTCATGGTGTTCGTGTAGATACGCACGTTTACGCTGGATATTCTATTCCTTCTAACTACGATTCAATGATTGCCAAATTAATCTGTGTTGCACAAACACGTGAAGAAGCAATCTGTACAATGGAGCGTGCTCTAGGCGAATTTGTAATTGAAGGAGTGAAAACAACAATCCCTTTCCATCTGCAGTTAATGAAAGATCCTAACTTTAGAGCAGGAAATTTCACCACAAAGTTTATGGAAACGTTTGAATTTTCAGAATAATATAAACTATTATAAATTTAGATCCCATTTTGATAAAACAGAATGGGATTTTTCTTTATTAAAACTTTAGAATTATTTCATTAAATTTGAATATGGAAACATTAATTGTACACCCAGAAAATAAGGCTCAATTAAATGCAGTAAAACAGGTGTTGAAAGCAATGAAAATTTCTTTTGAAAAAAGAGAAAAACCCTATAATCCAGAATTTGTAGAAAAAATCTTAGATGGGGATAAAGATTTTAAAGAAGGAAAATTCACCAAAATTGATTTGGAAAATCTATGGAAATAGTTTTTCTTCCAAACGCTAATAATGATTTAGATTTTTGGAAGAAATCAAGAAATACAACTATACAAAAGAAGATTCATAGCCTTTTAAGTTCTATTAGGGACACTCCTTTCGCAGGAATAGGGAAACCCGAGGCATTAAAGTATAACCTTACAGGTAAATGGTCCAGAAGGATAAATTCAGAACATCGAATTATTTACGAAGTTTTAGAAATAGATCAAATGATCAAAGTTCATTCATTAAGAGGCCACTACAATTAATTAAGTGATAATTTCATTAATATATTAAAGCATTTCTCAGAATAATATAAACTATTTCTATATTTAACACGTAAATACCATTCTATTCAAATAGAATGGTATTTTTGTTTTCAACATGAGCGACACTAAAAAAAATCTACTTACAAAAGCTATCGGGCAAAAGAGCACCACATTAGAGGCAGAAATGTCTTTTTTCGATCACCTGGATGTTCTCCGTAAACATTTAATCAGAGCCGTAATTGCCATTGCCGTTTTTACGGGTATCGCTTTTTACTTCAATGAAGAAATCCTGGATAAAATCATTTTCGGGCCAAAAAAACCAGATTTCTGGACCTATCGCATGATGTGTAAACTGGTTGAACACTTCCCTTCTTTAGGAAAGGATATGTGTATCACTAAAATCAATGGGGAAATTATAAATACAGAAATGGCTGGTCAGTTTAATTTACAACTGAACGTTTGTGTGATGTGTGGTATTATACTTGGCTTCCCTTACTTATTGTGGGAAATATGGCGCTTTGTTAAGCCGGCATTACATGAAAAAGAACGTAAATCGGCCAGCGGTTTTGTTTTCTTTGCATCGTTACTTTTTATCATCGGGATCATATTTGGGTATTTCATTATTTGTGCACTATCTATTAATTTTTTAACAGGTTATACAGTAAGTTCTGAAATCAAAAACACCTTTACAATTGATTCATATGTATCTTCCATAGCTACGTTAACCTTAGGAACAGGTATTATTTTTGAACTTCCGATCATTATTTTTATCCTATCAAAACTGGGGTTAATGACTCCAAAACTGATGAGATCGAGCAGAAGATACGCAACTGTAATCATTTTGATTATTGCTGCAATTGTTACACCAACACCCGATATATTAACTATGTTGACTGTAGCAGCTCCTTTATTTTTATTGTATGAGGCAAGTATCTTTGTTTCGGCTTACATTGAAAAAAAGAAGAAAAAAGCAGAAGCAGCTTTCTATGCTAACTAACAAAAACATTACGAACGGATTTCATAATTCTCTATAAATTTGATCATGTCTGATACAAAAATTAAAATTGCTATTGGAGCGGATCACGCGGGCTTTGAGTACAAAGAGTTACTAAAAGATTTTTTACAGCATTACGAAATAAAAGATTTTGGTACTTATTCTGAAAATTCTGTGGATTATCCAGATTTCGCTCATCCAGTTGCTGCTGCTGTTGAAAATGGAGATTTTACCTACGGAATTTTACTTTGCGGATCGGCAAATGGTGTGGCTATAACTGCAAACAAACATCAGCACATTAGGGCTGGTTTATGCTGGGAAAATGAAGTTGCTTCTTTAGTACGTAAACACAATAATGCAAATGTTTTATGTATTCCGGCAAGATTTGTTTCGGAAGAACTGGCAAAAGAAATAGCGACAACTTTTTTAACCACTGAATTTGAAGGCGGTCGCCACCAAAACAGGGTTGAAAAAATTTCGTGTTAACAAGAACTCAACTAACTATTATCATAATGAACAAAAAGTTTTTAACTCTTGGCTTGGCCTCGCTGGTTTCGGCGAGTTGCTTTAGTCAAATTAAGCCACTTGCGCCTAATCAGGATGCAATAAAATTTAGCAAGGCAATCAATCCCGAAAATGCATTTAAACACCTTTCTGTTTTAGCATCTGATGAATATGAAGGTCGCGAAACAGGCACAAAAGGAGCTTGGATGGCTGCTGATTATATCCGCGATTATTTTAAATCTTTAGGTTTAAAAGCCCCTGTAAATGGCAGTTATTTTCAGAAAATCGACCTTGTTAACGTAACGCTTAAAGAAAGTCATGTTACCGTAAACGGACAGCCAAAAGAATACCAAAAAGATTACCTGGTTTCGCCAAGTTTAATCAGCGACAAAGGTTTTACATTTTCAGCCAATGAACTTGTATTTATCGGTTATGGTATAAAAAAAGATACTTATAACGATTTCTCCGGTACCGATATTAAAGGTAAAGTAGTAATCATGTTCAATGGCGGCGACCCAACTTTGAAACCAGGGACAAGAATTGACAGAGCTGCTTATCGTGCTACCCTTGAGGCTAGAGCAAAATATTTTGCAGAAAACAATGTGAAAGCGATTATTCTGATCGATCCAGCTGTTGACAGAATAACTGAAAATACAAAACAAACGCTTAAAAATGGCAGAGTAATGGTTAAAACCAATGCTGCTATGGAGGCTCAAAAACAGAATGATATCCCTCGTGTATCTATTTCAGTTGCGTTGGCCAATGAATTGTTTAAGGCATTTAATACTACTGTTGCAGATTTACAAAAGAAAATTGTAGATAGCCAGGCCCCAGCGTCGCAAGTATTAAATGTACCATTTTCAGCCAGCGCAGCAAAAACCGAAACTCCGGTAAGATGTGAAAACGTACTTGGTTATTTAGAAGGAACAGATCCGGTACTTAAAAAAGAAGTATTAATTCTTACAGGTCATTATGACCATATTGGACTTGAAACTGATCCAAATGCAAAAGATAAAGTGAATAATGGAGCTGATGATGATGGATCTGGAACTACTGGCGTTTTATTAATGGCAAAAGCATTTACAGATGCTAAAAAGGCTGGTAAAGGTTCTAAACGCAGTATTTTATTTATGACCGTTGTTGGTGAGGAAAAAGGATTATGGGGTTCTGAATGGTACTCGGAGCATCCGGTTTTTCCTGTCGAAAACACAATTGCTGATTTAAATACAGATATGATTGGCCGTACTGGTGAGGAATATTTGGGTAAACCAGATTCTGCAAACTACATTTACTCTGTAGGATCGAACATGTTAAGCAGCGATTTAGGTAAATTAAGCGAGCAGGTTAATGCAACTTATACCAAAATGAAACTGGATTATAAATACGATGATCCAAAAGATCCTGAACAAATTTACTACCGTTCTGATCACTATAACTTTGCTAAATTAGGTATTCCGATTATTTTCTATTATGATGGGATGTTACAGCAAGACTACCATAAACCGGGTGATGAAGTAAGCAAAATAAATTTCCCGCTTTTGGCAAAAAGAGCAAAACTAACCTACTTTACCGCATGGGAATTGGCCAACAGAGCTAAAAGACCGGCAGTAGATATGGACGGAAAAGGGAATCCAAAAAAATAAAATATTAAGCCTCGATAAAATGTCGGGGCTTTTTTATGCCTAAAGGCGTATCTTTTTATTTTCAAGATTAAAATGGTATTTTTGATAAAAGTAAGTATATGAATCAGTTGCATATTTTAGAAAAAATTAACATGATGCCTATTGCCTATCAGCAAGAGGTGGAAGACTTTATCGATTTTATTTTGCAAAAAAAAGTAAATAAAAAAAATGAAGAAAAGCAACAAAGAAAACTTGGCCTACTTAAAGGAAAAATGAAAATGAGCGAGGATTTTAACGCTCCACTGGATGATTTTAGAGATTACATGTAGTGAAAAAATATCTGCTTGATACCCATGTTCTACTTTGGATGCAAGATGATAATATTGCACTATCTGAAACAGCAAGAAAAATTTTAGAAGATTCTACTACTCAAATCTATCTAAGCATTGTGAGTTTATGGGAGATTACCATAAAGCAATCGCTAGGCAAGTTACAATTAGAATATTCATTAGACGAACTCATAGATTCCTGCAACAGCATCAACATTACCATACTTCCAATAGATTACGGAACGCTGAAAATACTTAAAGTGCTACCGTTTTTACATCGAGATCCTTTTGACAGAATCATTATAGCAACAAGTATGGAATTAGATTTAAATCTCATTTCGAATGATGAAATAGTGAAAAAATACATGACTAAAGTTACCTGGTAATATTCTCCCAAAATCACAACTACTTCTTTGTATTAATTTCTAAAAATAAACTCAACAGGGTTTCCTATCTTTGATGTTGTAACGAAAAACTAAAATCAGTTAATATTCGTTAACCTATTACAAAATAACTATTGATGAATATTGCTGAAGAATTTTTAGAAAAGTCTGACGAGAAAGCTTTCGATTTACCGCATCGTAAAACCATAAATTATAATATTGGAAAATACAATGCAGCTGTTGAGCGCGGCTTGTCAAAATTCGAAAATTTAGAGGCGTCCAAAAAGAAAGCACACGTAATCAAGTGGCGTGTAATGGAAAATCTTGATAAATTTTTACCTGAGTTCGAATCAAATTTCCAACGGCGAGGCGGCAAAGTAATTTGGGCTAACGATGCGGAAGAAGCCCAGCAGGAAATCCTCAATATCATTAAAAGAAACAATGGCAAAACGGTTATCAAATCAAAATCGATGACCACAGAGGAAATCCACATAAACGATTTCCTGGAAAAAAACAATATAGAATCGTTAGAAAGCGATTTGGGCGAATACATTGTTCAATTGCTTGGTCAGGCCCCTTACCATATTGTTACGCCTGCTATGCACCTCAGTGCAACAGATATTGCACAGCTATTTCACGATAAATTTGGCACACCTATCGATGCCACTCCTCCTCAACTGGTACAAAAAGCAAGAGAATTACTTCGCGATAAATACCTGAAAGCCGATATTGGCATCAGTGGTGGAAATTTTTTAATCGCCGATACAGGAAGTATTGCCCTAACAGAAAATGAAGGTAATGCACGTTTAAGCACTACTTTTCCTAAAATCCACATTGCTATTGTAGGCATCGAAAAGGTAATTCCTTCTATGGCAGATTTGGATCTGTTTTGGCCGCTACTTGCCTCGCATGGAACCGGACAAAATTTAACGGTTTACAATACTATTTTAAGTGGCCCCCGCCAACCAAATGAAACAGATGGTCCTGAGGAAATGTATGTAATCCTTCTGGATAATGGACGCACCAATTTATTGGCACAAAAAGACCAGAGACAGGGTTTGTACTGCATCCGTTGTGGTGCATGTTTAAATGCATGTCCTGTTTATAAAAATATTGGTGGACACACCTATAATACAACCTATAGTGGTCCGATTGGCTCTGTAATTACTCCTCATTTAAAGGGCATGGAGGAGTTTAAACATTTAAGCTATGCATCAAGTCTTTGCGGAAAATGCTCTGAAGTATGCCCAGTTAAAATAGATATCCACAAAATGCTTCTACTTAACCGAAGAGATGCCGCAGCAGGACATGAAAATGGAAAGAAAGAGGAAATTGGCTGGAGTATGTTTAGCAAAATGATGCTAAAACGCAAATGGATGGATTTTTTTGGTGGAAATTTTAAAAACTTCATGCTCAAAAGATTTTTCAAAAGGAGTTGGGGTAAATATCGTGAAATGCCAAAAGTTGCCGATAAATCTTTTGCCAAACAATGGGAAGAGCTGAAAAAAAGTAAGGAGTCTTAATAAGAGGTAATCAGTTAAATAACCCATATGCATTTCAATCGAGGCGATAAAGACAACAAATTCTTGCTGAATTTATATAAAAGATTGCTTTATCCCCGAATGGTTGAAGAGAAAATGCTCAAACTTCTACGCCAGGGGAGAATTGGAAAATGGTTTTCAGGAATCGGTCAGGAAGCCATTGCAGTAGGCAGTACTTTAGCGATGCATGGCAATGAATACATTTTACCGATGCACCGTAATTTGGGTGTCTTCACTTCGCGCAATATTCCTTTAAAGAAATTAATGGCTCAATGGCAGGGCAAAATTACCGGGTTTACTAAAGGTCGTGATCGATCCTTTCATTTCGGCACACAAGATTATAAAATCATTGGGATGATATCGCATCTTGGCCCACAAATGGCCTTGGCAGATGGTATTGCATTGGCAGATTTGCTAGCCAATAGGCAACATGCAACCCTTGTTTATACAGGAGAAGGTGCCACCAGCGAAGGTGATTTTCATGAAGCATTAAACGTTGCCGCAGTTTGGGGGCTTCCTGTTATTTTTCTCATCGAAAATAATGGATATGGCCTTTCCACTCCAAAATCAGAACAATTTAGGTGCAAAAACCTGGTTGATAAGGCAATTGGTTATGGGATAGAAGGTGTTCAGATAGATGGAAATAATGTGCTAGAAGTTTATGATACCATTAATCAGCTGGCCAATGAAATTAGAAAAGATCCCAGACCTGTTTTGGTAGAATGCATGACTTTCAGAATGCGGGGCCATGAAGAAGCATCAGGCACTAAATATGTTCCGCAAGAAATGTTTGATGCGTGGGAAAAGAAAGATCCGTTAAACAATTACGAAGCCTACTTAGTTGAACAGGGTATTTTATCACCCGATGGCATTATTGACATCAAAATCCAGGTAAAAAGAGCTATAGAATTGGAAGTTGAAGAAGCTTTTAATGAAGAAGAACCTATTGCAGATGCTGCTTCTGGAAGAAAACGATATGTATTTTCCTTATGAGCAACAAGTAACGCTGCCTGTTGAAGCCTCTACAGAAAAAAGATATTTAGATGCCATAACCGATGGATTGGATCTGGCCATGCAAAAATACCCTAACCTGGTTTTAATGGGGCAGGATATTGCTGATTATGGCGGTGCTTTTAAAATCACAGATGGTTTTACCACCAAATATGGCAAGAGCAGAGTTCGCAATACTCCAATTTGCGAATCGGCCATTGTGGGTGCAGGGTTAGGCTTATCTATAAATGGCTTTAAAGCTGTGGTAGAAATGCAGTTTGCCGATTTTGTAACGGTAGGGTTTAATCAGATTGTGAATAACCTGGCCAAAACGCATTACCGTTGGGGCGAAAAGGCTGATGTGGTGGTACGCATGCCTACAGGTGCAGGAACCGGTGCAGGTCCGTTCCACTCACAAAGTAATGAAGCCTGGTTTACTAAAACACCAGGTTTAAAAATCGTGTATCCAGCTTTTCCTGAAGATGCAAAAGGCCTGTTATTGGCCGCAATTGAAGACCCTAATCCAGTGTTATATTTTGAGCACAAATATCTCTACAGAAGTTTAATCGGTTCAGTACCCCAAGGGTATTATACAACTGAAATTGGCAAAGCAGTTACACTTTCAAAAGGAAGTAAATTTTCGATCATTACTTATGGATTGGGCGTACATTGGGCTTTGGATTACCTGAAAGAATATCCCGAATGCGGGGCTACATTAATTGATTTGCGCACACTACAGCCTTGGGATAAAGAAATTGTTAAAACAGCCGTTAAGGCAACCGGCAGAGTGTTAATTTTGCACGAAGATACCTTAACAAATGGTTTTGGTGCTGAATTATCTGCATGGATTGGAGAACACTGCTTCTCTGACCTCGATGCGCCGGTAATGCGTTGTGCGAGTTTAGATACTGCAATTCCAATGAGTAAAATATTAGAAGACGATTTTTTAGCTAAAGCAAGGTTAGCAGAAACAATTGATAAATTATTGAAATATTAAATGGTTGTCACAGAGACGCAGAAAATCACGGAGAAAATTAATCATTTAATTCCGTTGCAATCCTAGTTTCCGTGGCTAATTTATATAAACAGCATGAGCACTTTTAAAGTTGAAGGAAATATAATTAACATCAGAGAGCGAAATATTTTCTTTGGCGAAGTTGAAGTTGAGGATGGAAAAATAAAATCAATCAATAAAATTTCTGAACAGAAAGAGGGGGCGCATTATATTTCGCCTGGGTTTATTGATAGTCATGTACACATTGAAAGCAGCATGTTGATTCCAAGTGAATTTGCACGTTTGGCAGTTATTCATGGTACAGTTGCTACCATTAGCGATCCACATGAAATTGCTAACGTATGTGGAATGGAAGGTGTAGAATTTATGATTGAAAATGGCAATACTGTCCCTTTTAAATTCAATTTTGGTGCGCCAAGCTGTGTTCCGGCTACTATTTTTGAAACTGCCGGTGCTGAATTAAATCATGATGATGTAAAGTCGCTTTTAGAACGCCCGGAAATAAAATACCTGAGTGAAATGATGAATTTCCCTGGGGTGCTAAATAAAGATGAAGAAGTTTTAAAAAAGATTTCAGCTGCGCACCATTTAGGCAAACCAGTAGATGGCCATGCACCGGGTTTGCGGGGAGAGGCTGTTCAACAATACATTAACGCCGGAATTTCTACCGATCATGAATGTTTTACTGCTGATGAAGCATTGGATAAGTTACGGCGTGGCATGAAAATCCTCATCCGCGAAGGAAGTGCTGCTAAAAATTTCGACGCATTAATTGATCTGCTGAACGATTGGCCTGAAATGATGATGTTTTGCAGCGATGATAAACATCCCGATAGTTTAGTAGAAAACCATATTAACGAGCTTTGTGCAAGAGCGATAGAAAAAGGAATTGATCTATTTAATATACTTCAAGCTGCCTGCATAAATCCTATTCTTCACTATAAATTAGATGTAGGCTCACTCCGGATCAATGATGATGCAGATTTTATTGTACTCGATGATTTAAAAAACTTCAAGGTTAAACAAACCTATATTGATGGATTACTACTTGCCGAAAACGGTAAAACAGGGGGCAATTGGGTAATACATTTGGAAGATCGCGAATCGGTAAATCATTTCAATTGCAGCCTAAAAAAGGAAGCGGATTTTATTTATCCCTTTAACGGACAAAAAGAAATTCTTGTTATTGAAGCTTTGGATGGACAATTGATCACCAACAGATTATTAGCTATACCAAAAGTTTTAAATAGTAATATCGTAAGTGATACTGAAAACGATATTTTAAAAATGGTTGTGGTAAACCGTTACCATGATGCGCCTGTTGCAATATCTTTTGTAAAGAATTTTGGACTGAAAGAAGGTGCTATTGCATCAAGCGTTGCGCACGACAGTCATAATATTATCGCAGTTGGCGTGGATGATAAAAGTATATGCGAAGCGGTAAATCTCGTAATTAAAGAAACCGGTGGCGTGGTTGCAATGGGTAATGGAAAAGAAGAAGTTTTAGCTTTACCTGTAGCAGGATTAATGAGTAATCAAAATGGCTATAAAGTAGCAGAAAGTTATACCTCAATTGATCGATTTGCGAAAGATTTAGGTGCTACGCTTCTAGCTCCATTTATGACACTTTCTTTCATGGCTTTATTGGTAATACCGCATTTAAAATTGAGCGATAAAGGTTTGTTTGATGGAAATGAGTTTAAATTTTTATAGCTTATTTTACACCTTCAATCCGATCCGAAAAGACATTAATCAATTTGAAATCCTTATTAAGTTCAATCACTTGTGGCCATAACCGATTTAAAACTTCATGAAATCGATTCATTTTCATGTTGCCAATCTTAATGTGTATAATTTTGGGAGGTGGATTATGGAGTAAAATTCGGGAAGAAAAATCACTATCTTTAGTTATGATAGTCAAATTTTCTGATTGGGCATACGTCCAGATTTCAGTATCTGACCATTCATCACCAAGTTCATATTGATGTATATATTCATCAAAATTCCACAAAGAAAAAAAACGTGGTAAATTCACATCAATAAGAAAAACCTTTTGCATTAAGCTACTGCCTGCTTAATTACAAAACTATGATTCATTAATTCAGTTGCATAAAGCATACAAGCTGTAATATCTTCAGTCTCCAAGGATGGATATTGCTTTAAAATTTCCTCTTGAGTTTCTCCAGCAGCCAAAAATTCCATTATGGTTTGCACGGTAATTCTTTTACCTCTTATTATGGGCTTGCCGCCGCAAATATTTGCGTCAATATAAATACGGTCAAAAATTTTTTCCATAACCTAAAGTTAATCAATTAGTTTTATTTCAACAATCCTATTCTATCACAAAAACCTCTGCCAAAGGATTAAACAAATATAACCTTTTATCATCTAAGCAAACACATCGATACCGTTTCCTGATTCTTTCGCCCTTGGTAAAACGCCTGCCATCCTTAATTTTAAAGGTGGTATTAATCGGCAATTGCTCTAAATGTAAAGTTTCGGTTTTATTGCTATCGTATTTTTTTAAAGCACGCGATAAATGTAAATCAGAACAGCTGGATGCCGCCGGGTTAGACATGTAATTATCAATCGCTTTATGAATGTCATCAGGGAAAATATTCAATTCAAAAAACGGCACCATCATCCGCTGAAAGTTTTTCTTCCATTCCGAACCGTGTGGCTTCACTTTATTCTTAAAATCGTTCCAGGTAAGTAAATGGGCAAATTCATGCACGGTGGTAACCAGAAAAGCGAAATGATTGAGATTAAAGTTTACTGAAATGCGATGACCTTTACCTTGATAAGGATGACGGTAATCGCCCAGTTTTGTAGAACGGGTTTTGGCAATCTTAAATTCGCACTGAAAATAATCTATCCATTTTGCAATTAGCGGTGCCGCTTGTTCGGGCATGTACTGCGCTAAAACTTTAACCTTTTCCATTTAACCGCAAAGTTCGCAAAGTTTTCCGCAAAGAAACAAAGAAATTATAAGCCATTCACTACACGTTTTAATCCATCCTTCAACCTAATTACGTTAAAATTCATCAAAAGACCTAATTTGTAATTACCTAACTTCATATAGGTTAATGTTTGTGCTAAATGAATCTCATTAAATGCTTCTATACTTTTTAATTCTAATACTAATTTGCGCTCAACTAAAATATCAATTCGATATCCACAGTCTAGTTTTACCTCTTCGAAAATTAAAGGCATTATCTTTTCCTTTTCTACAAATAATCCTGCTTTAAGGATTTTATAATATAGACATTCCTTATAGGCACTTTCTAACAAACCAGGACCTAAAGCACTATGAACTTGTATTGCCAACCCGATAACAACTCTTGATAATTCATTTTCATCCATATCCCTGAAATTGCTTTTGTGCCCTTTGCGTTTTTTTCCTTAGTTTTCTCTGTGGTTAAACTTTTCTATTCTTCCGATGGAAACAACGATGCCAGCACCAACTTAATCTCTCCAAATGAATAATCTTTACCTAAAAACTCTCTTATTGTAGCCATCGATTTTGTTTTCTGACTTTCTATCGCATCACTTATATTTTTGATTTTATTGGCTTTTACCAATTTGGTTACATCAAGTTGCTGAGTAGAAACATAATAAGCGAGATGCCCTTCGATGGTTCCAGAAGAAAAACCACGCTCTTTTGCAATTTCTTCAATGGTTTTACCCTGCTCGTAAAGCTCAAAACTTACCAGCTTTGTATCAACTTTTGGTTCTTTTTTCTTTTTGTCGGCAGCCGATTTTACCTTAAGCGTTTCGCCCTTTAATTGAATTGCTTTTTGAAGTTGATTATTTCTTTCTACCGTATTTAATAGCGCATCGGTATCGGTTTTGCTAAATTCTTTTCCAGCAATAAGTGCCTGAAGCAACGCTTTACTTTTATGCATCTTTTTTAATTGCTCATACACTAAAATTTCAAGTTCGAGCAGCTCGGTTACATACGTTTTAATTTGTTTTTCTTCTTTTATGGTTTCAATTTGGGCAAGAAAACGGTCGGAAATTTCCTTAACCAGAGGATTGAAATATTTTAACGCAGCCTCTACCCTTTTCGATACATTGAATAAAGTATGCTCGGTTTGCTGTGCGAACAAATTTTTCAATTGATTAACAAAAGTATCGGCTGTAGCAGTGATTTTTTGGAAATCTGTATAAACTGTATCCGTCCAGTCTTCATATCGCTGTTTAGTTGATTTTTCACTTTTGTCGAAAGTCTGGCGGTGTTCTTTCAAATAGTAACGGATCAGGTTAAGGTCGAATGCAGCAATCAGGTAACTTCGAATAAAGCTATAACTCTCCAGACTGATCTGTTCGTTCAAAATCTCAGATGGTTGTTTCGTTTTAGAAAAATAATGCACATTCTGGTCCTGTTGCAAACCACTATCACGAAGATGAGAAGTTAGCACCAATCCTTTTAGCGAGCGTAAGCGCGACAATGCCACATAGGCCTGGCCGGGAGCAAAAGCATCGCCAACATCAATAATCGCTTTATCGAAGGTTAAACCCTGACTTTTATGTACCGTAATGGCCCAGGCAAGTTTTATAGGATATTGAATAAATGAACCCGCAACGTTTTCTTTAATCTCGTTTGTTGCTTCATCCAGTTTATACTTAACGTTTTCCCAAGTATAGGGTGAAATCTGAATCACTACTTTATCTTCGGGTAGCTCAATCTCAATCAGATCTTTTTCAATATGATGCACAACACCAATTTTCCCGTTGTAATATCGCTTTTCAGCAGTCATATCATTTTTGATAAACATGACCTGTGCCCCAACTTTTAGTTCCAAACTTTTATCATTCGGGTAAGCATACTCATTAAACTCTCCCTGAACCTTTGCTTCAAAAAAATAAGATTTGGTTTTCAGCTGGGTTAATCTTTCGCGGTTAATGCTATCGGCTTTATTGTTATGCGTGGTTAAGGTAATATAATTTTCATCGGCAGAGGGCTTAAAATCCTGTTTATAATGCTGTTTAAGTAAGGTAGTATCCTCGGCCGTGATTTTATTGTTGCGTAAATTGTTCAGCAGATCAATAAAAACAGCATCATCCTGGCGGTAAATTTTATCAAGTTCGATATATATTGGGGGATTATCATGCAGTGCCAAGGCATCAAAAAAATAAATGCTTTTATAAAATTTGGCCATAATGCGCCACTCATCATTTTTCACTACCGGAGGCAATTGATGCAGATCGCCAATAAATAATAGTTGTACCCCTCCAAACGGAAGATTTCTATTTCTCCGCACATAACGTAGCGCAAAATCAATCGCATCAAGCATATCAGCCCGTAACATACTCACTTCATCGATTACGAGCAACTCCAGTTCCTGCAACATACGCCGTTTATTGCCCTGCATATTCAGGTGTTTTACTAACGTTTTAGGCGTATTGAAATTGAAGTTAATATTTTCATTGATCAACCCTCCTGCAACATCCGGAAAAAAAGCTCCAAAAGGCATCTGAAACAGCGAATGGATAGTAACTCCGGATGCATTTATCGCAGCAATGCCTGTTGGGGCTACAATCAGTGCTTTTTTATGTGTAAGTTTAATCAGTTTTCTTAAAAATGTTGTTTTACCTGTTCCTGCTTTTCCTGTTAAGAAAACATGTTTTGAGGTATAATTAACAAATTTAGCCGCAATTTCTGCGGGCATAGAAGTTTCTTCTAAAGTGGGCATCGGCAGTAAAATTATAGTTTACAATAAACGGAGGGATGAATAAAGCTAAACATTTTAGCACAAAACTAAACAATGATTGATGAGAAAATTTATTTTTCAATGATAATTTTCAGCAATTACACATTCTTTTTTCTACAAAGCACCTTCTTGCAATAAAGATCTTTCGAAGCAAATGCAAAGGGCAGCTTCCTCCGCAATTTCACACCGGAATTAAATCGGAGCCATAGTATATGGCATAACTATAATTTCGAAAGTACCAGGGTATTAATTTCCGATTATTGCTAATATTAAATCTATTGCACACAAACTAAAACAATACAACAACCTAACAATTAATGATAAAGCTTTTTCTTATCTTTGCGGCCAGATGAAACAACAATATTCAAATCTTATAGCTGTTAAATTCCTTTAACAAGGTTTCATCTCTCTTTATACCCAAAATTTTATTATGCTTAACCCCGAAATAGAAAAACGTAAAACCTTTGCCATTATTAGTCACCCCGATGCGGGCAAAACCACACTGACAGAAAAATTTCTGCTTTTTGGTGGTGCCATTAATACTGCAGGAGCGGTAAAAAGGAACAAAGCGAACCAAAGTAACACCTCCGATTTTATGGAGATTGAGAAACAACGTGGTATCTCGGTGGCAACTTCGGTTATGGGTTTCGAGTACAGTGGTAAACGCATTAATATTTTAGATACACCTGGTCACAAAGATTTTGCCGAAGATACTTACAGAACTTTATCGGCTGTAGATAGTGTTATTTTGGTTGTAGATTGTGTAAAAGGTGTGGAGGAACAAACGGAAAAACTAATGTCGGTTTGCCGCATGCGTAATACGCCTGTAATTATCTTTATTAACAAAATGGACCGTGAAGGTAAAGAAGCTTATGATTTACTGGATGAAATTGAAGAAAAACTGAACATCAGCCTTTGCCCACTTTCTTGGCCAATTGGCCAGGGGCATACATTTAAGGGTGTTTACAGCATTTATAACAAACATTTAAATTTATTTAATTCAGATAAAACCAAAGTAACCGATTCGGTGGTTGCGGCCAGCGATTTAAACGATCCATCGCTACTAAATTATCTTAAAGAAAACGAGATCAATGCATTAAAAGATGACGTTGAGCTGGTTGATGGAATTTATGGCAAAATTGATAAAGATTTATATACCGATGGTTTGGTTGCTCCTGTGTTTTTTGGGAGTGCGATAAATAATTTTGGAATAAAAGAGCTTTTAGATACGTTTATTGATATCGCTCCGAGTCCACGGCATCGTGAAGCGGAAGAACGTGATGTATTGGTAGAAGAAAAGAATTTTAGTGGTTTTGTTTTTAAAATTCATGCCAATTTAGATCCAAAACACCGTGATAGGATTGCCTTTTTAAGGATTTGCTCTGGCAAATTTGAGCGCAACAAATTCTATTACCATACCCGTCAGGATAAAAAATTAAAATTCTCTAACCCAATGGATTTTATGGCGAATGAGAAAAGTATTGTTGAAGAGGCATGGCCGGGCGATGTGGTAGGTTTATACGACAGTGGCAACTTTAAAATTGGCGATACGCTTACCGAAGGCGAAAAACTGCAATTTAAAGGCATTCCGAGTTTCTCTCCTTCGATTTTTAAAGAAGTAGAAAATATGGATCCAATGCGTACCAAACAATTGGAAAAAGGAATTGAGCAGTTAACCGATGAAGGTGTAGCGCAGTTATTTGTAATGCAGCCAGGAAACAGGAAAGTGATTGGCGCAGTTGGCGAACTTCAGTTTGAGGTAATCAACTTCAGGTTGGAGCATGAGTATGGCGCTAAATGCCGCTTCCGTACTTTGAGTTATACCCAGCTTTAGCTGGGTAACTTCTACTGATCGGAAAAAATTGGATGAATTTGTTAAGCGAAAACAACAACATATTGGCTTTGATAAAGAAGCCAACCCGGTTTATCTTGCCGATAGTGAGTACATGATTAACTTAACAAAACAAGATTATCCTGATATTGAATTCCATAAAACAAGCGAATTTAAAAGCTAAGCCGAATTCTGAATAAAACTTTTAAATAAGATTAACCTTATAGACTTTAAAATCTGTGAGGTTTTTTTTATGTATAACATTTAATAAAATAATTCTTTTCATAGGTTTAAGCTTAAGAAACCAGGGCGTTAAACGTCATTGAGTTAAAGCTATCGACAAACAAATTTTGATAGGGTGTAAATCATTCAAATAAGGGGTCAAAATCACTCAAATAAGCATGGCCTATTTTATATATAATTGTTTAAGTTATATTAAATAAAATACCATTATGAGTATGTATACTAAATAATTCAAGTTATAAGAATAAAAAATACTTTATATGATAGTGATCTAGACAATATAATTCTCAACTCATACTTCCACCAAATATGACCCTATTTCAGATTAAAGCAAGATGTTAGTGCATTAACTATTTAGACAAAGATTAAGAACTAACCCAAATATTGTTTTTATTTACTAGCAGATAGTACTTTCTTCGTAGACTATAACTGACCCAATGTGAAACAACACAACTGAAGCATTTAATTAAAATCCTTTTTGTGTAAAATTTAACTTACAATACATAGTTAGTAGAGATACATCCTATCAGGACTAGTTTTTCGTGTAAAATAATTCTTTTGGGGCATATTGATACCAAGTGTTCGTTTACATTTGTTAACCCAGCCCGCTCAGCAGGCAATCGTCTACCTAACCTAAAACCTATGAAAAGAAACATCAAAAACATTTCCATCGTTGCGATGGGATCAATTGCAATTAGGCCTTTCAAGAAAATAATGAAGCCTTTAGCCTGGCAGAAAGCGTTCAAAAGCCAATACAGTTTTAAAGTATGTTCAATACCTTATTGTTCGGGCAGTTAATCGTATTACTAAATAACAGATTTTTTAAATTAAAACCTAAAAGCAGTTTACTTACCTAATCAAATTTAGTTTGCTGTAAATTATCTACCATCATGAAAAGAATTCTATTTATAGCAGTGTTAGCACTGCTTTTCAGTTGTAAAAAAACAACCCCTCCTACAGTTCTGGTTCAACCAAAAGTTTATAGTTTTGACACCAGCCAAAATTCATCACTAATGTTCCAAGATGGCGAAAGCTTGGATGTATTTACTTCACAAACGCGCCGTTTAAAAATTTCCAGCGTATTAAGCATCAAAGCAGCTACAGAAAAATCAATAGAAATCTCAAATTTTGCACCTGTAGATCTTGAAGATGCTATTGTATTAATTACCATAAAAGGACGCGAAAAACCTATTCAGTTACTAAAAATTAAAAAAATAAGGGCGCATGGTACCCAAATCATCAATTACCCTTTTGTGGATGGAGAAAGCAATTTTATCGACATAAACGGGAACGTAGTTGATCTTTCGGAATACAAAACAACCGGGATACCAGTTACAGATGTTCAATTTGATTTTTCAGGAGAAAATACGCTTATAAAAAAACTGAAAAAGCTATCAGTTTTAAAATGGGATGTAAGATTTTTAGATTTTGACCCTGAAAATAATCCAAATAACAGTTGGAAGGATGATCTTACACCGGCAGATGTTAGACTTTTTACAGGCCTTTTAATCAATTACGCTTACCTTATGCAGGATGAGGGTACAAAAAAAGAATTTTTGGCTGAGCCGATAAGTATTAATGAAGATGCTGAGTTTTTAACCTTGGAAGAAAAACAATCCACTTATCAGAATATTCTGAATATCAACAGAATTAATGCAGGAGTAGTGGTTGGCGTTAATGGCTTAGGGGGTGGAAGTACCTTTGGAATGGCCGAATGGGTTTTGAGAACTTATCTAAAAGAAGATATTTCTGCCGTTGCAGTACACGAACTTGGGCATGTAATAGGTTATGCACATTCTTCATCAATGACCTATCCTAGAAATGGTCATGGATTTACGGTTGCCTGCTCAAGAAACTATGAGAAAATAGCCAATGCCAATGAATTTCCTATTACCAAAGATAATTATTATAAACCAGCAGATTTCGCTGAATAACTTCGGATAAAGAGCTTACTCGAGATCAAAATATACCTGTATAAAGGATTAGACGAGGCAGCTTTAGCCTTTTAATATTCAAAAGCAATGTTCAGCAAGTAAATTGAGATGATATTAATATCATCAAATTATCTTGTATTAGCACTAAAATAATGCCCCCAAAAGTTTTATATTAGACTTAGGGGGTTTTATTCTTTTAGAAATAAAAAGTTAAAAAAACATAGGCTCTTGTCTGTTATCCCAAAAGAAAAGTATTTCTATCCGATCGGGCTTAACTTCATAAAAGAAAGAAGAAATCTTTTTGATCAATCCCTGTCGGATATTAGGATCAAAATCAGTTTCCTTATAAAGGAATGGCGAATCGCCGATCATTGATAGTGTTTTAATTGTGTTCTTTTTAAAATCACTTACGGCTTTCGCTCCTAATCTGTCGTTTATCTGAGCACAAATAGATTCAAAAGTTAAATATGCTGTTTCAGATATAACTACAGGCAGGCTCATTAGAGATTCGAAATTTTCTTTTTGAATTCCTCTAAAGAAAAACTTTTACCGGCTTTGATGTCCTCTTGTCCTTTTTTTATGCCAGATAAAACATGGGCTGGTAAAGAATTTTCTTTCCTTATTTCATACGGCACTTCCAATGCTTTAAGAAATGCCTTCAAGGCCTTTTCTTGTATTTTATCAGGATGAACAAGATAAGTTTCCATATTGTTTGATTTATATCTAATATACAAATTTACTATTATTAAATAATAACCTTTGCAAATTAGCATTGTTCTAACATTTGATAAAACCTCCTCTATACTAATTGAAGAGGTTTTATCAATATCACAAGCTTATTTCAGCTTGCTTAAAGCTGCTTTAATCCTCGGTAACATTTCTTTTATATCCTGCAAGGTACAGGCTCCAACTGATGCTCTGAACCAAGGCATACTATCTTCATTTCCGAAAGCAGAAAATGGAACCAATGCCGCTCCTGCTTCTTTAATAAGATAGAAATTTACATCAGCACTATCTTTTAAAATCTGTCCATCTTCTGTGGTCTTTCCAATGTAATCGATTTTTATTGTTAAATAAATAGCACCCATTGGTTCTACCGCATCAACATTAAAACCATCAGTTTTTAAATCGTTAAAGCCGTTATAAAGTGCGTTTAAACTGTCTTGAATTTTATCCTTAAAGCTGTCTAAAAATGCATCAACCTGTACTTTATCATTAAAATAGTTAGACATAGCCACCTGTTCCGCTTTTGGTGCCCAGGCACCCATATGACCAACAAGGGCTTTCATCCTATTGATAATATCTTCCGGACCAAAACCCCAACCCACACGCACACCTGTTGCAGCCAAACATTTAGAACTACCATCTACAAATACTGTGAATGGCCTCATTTCCGGACGTAAAGAAACTGGATTTACATGCTCTTTTCCAAAAGTTAAAAGTGAATAAATCTGATCATACATCATATATAATGGTTTCTCATCAGCTCCACGTGAAGCATTTTCTTCCAAAACTGCATCACATATTTCAGCCAAAGAATCGGCATCGAACATCGTTCCGGTAGGGTTTAAAGGCGAACATAAGGCCAATAAAGTTGCACCTTTTAAATGAGGTTTTAACTGAGCAGCTGTTGGCATAAAATTATGCGCTGCATCGGTTTCTACTGCAATGGTTTTTGCCGAAGTTAAGTGCGAGTAATGGTTGTTATTCCATGATGGTGCAGGGAAAACCACGGTATCTCCAGGATCGATCAAAGCCAGGTATGTGGCATAAATTAACGGACGGGAACCTCCAGATACTAAAATACTATTGGTATTGTATTCCAATCCAAACCTATCCTTTAACAATTCCGAAACTGTTTCTCTTAGGGGTAAAACACCATCAGCAGGTGGATAATTGGTTTGATTGGCGTTATAAGCCTCCACAATTCCAGCCTTTAACTCAGTTGGTATCGGGTAAATATTTGAATCAAAATCACCTATGGTTAAGTTAGCGATTGAAGCACCCTTGCGTTTCATTTCGTTAACCTCGTTACCAATTTTTATAATTTCTGAACCAATTAATGAACTGGCTAATACTGAAACTTTCATCTGTTTATATTTTCGTTATGTTGATCCGCCATCATGATTTGATAGTAATTCCATTATGGAACATCATTAAGAAGTGATCCTGTATGTTGAATGCTGATGTTAGCAGCTTTATAATGCTTTTATTATTATTTGAAGTTCCTTTTTATCAATACTACTTCCTTCCGATTTATCGTAGAGTGTTAACATATAAATAATTGTACCATCAGCACTGTTAGAAACTAAGTAAGTTATTATTCTAAATCCGCCGCTTTTACCTTTTCCTTTGCTTTTTATAGCAAGCCTAATTTTATATAAACCTGCGCCCAGATCATTGCCTTGGTGTGGATTTTCAAGAAGTTGTTCTTCAAGCCGATAAAGATCTTCTACCAGGGAAAGGTATTTCTTTTTATAGATTTTAGCTTTCTTGATAAATACAGCTGAATAAATAACCTCATTAGCCATTAAATGTCTTTTAAACTTAAAGACTTCCGTTTACCTTGCTGTATCTCTTTAATTTCTTTTAAAGCCTGGGCAATTTCAGAAGTTATCTGGTTAGTTGGTTCTGATTTAACTTTTGCACCAATTTTGCTAAGGAATTCTTTTACAAAACCTGCATCTTTATCCTTAATTTCTATTGTTAAAGTCGTCATAGCTACAAATTTAGCAAATTATTTAACCAAATCTTCTATTGCTTTATTCACTTTCCCGAAACCAAATTGAGCCAATACATTCTGCATGGCTGTAACGATTTGCTCGTTGCACCAGGTTGCCGATGCTGCCTTCATGTGTGTGATGTATTTGGCCGGATGGTGCAAAACTACCATTTTCTATCTGCTCGCCAACAATTTTGTAAGCTTCTCTAAATGGAACGCCTTGCAAAGCAAGATCATTCACCACTTCAACACTAAATAGGTAGTCGTATTTTTTATCTTTTAAAATATCATCTTTTATAGTAATGTTCTGAAACATAAAAGTGGCGATCTCCAAACATTCGTTTAATGAGGTAATGGCTGGAAATAGATTTTCTTTTAACAATTGTAAATCGCGGTGATAACCAGAAGGCAAGTTGGTAATCATCATGGCTATTTCATTCGGCAAAGCCTGGATTTTATTGCAACGCGAGCGGATCAACTCAAAAACATCAGGATTTTTTTTGTGTGGCATAATGCTTGAACCTGTGGTAAGCTCTGCCGGAAAACTGATGAACCCAAAATTTTGATTGATAAATAAACACACATCCATAGCCATTTTAGCCAATGTTGCCGCAACAGCAGACATGGCCTGACCTAGAATTCTTTCTGTTTTACCACGCCCCATCTGAGCATAAACCACATTATAGTTTAAGCTTTCAAAGCCCAGCAAATTTGTTGTTAAAGTTCTGTTTAAAGGGAATGAAGAACCATAACCGGCGGCAGAACCGAGAGGGTTTTTATTGCATATTTTCCACGCAGCCAACATCAATTCCATATCATCAGCAAGGCTCTCTGCATATGCACCAAACCACAAACCAAATGAAGATGGCATGGCAATCTGCAAATGCGTATATCCCGGCATCAATTTATCTTTGTGCGTATTGCTTAACTCAATTAACTGATTAAATAATGTTGATGTTTGCCCAACCATATCTTCTATACAAGCCCTGAAAAACAACTTTAAATCAACCAAAACCTGATCATTACGTGATCTGCCACTATGAATTTTTTTGCCAGCTTCTCCAATGCGTTGTGTTAGCAGCCATTCTACCTGAGAGTGTACATCCTCTACACTGTCTTCGATGGTGAAGTTTCCGGCTTCAATTTCTGCATAAATATTTTTCAGTTCTTGCTGAACTGTTTTCAATTCTTCGGCAGTTAGCAAGTTAATGGTTTCTAACATTTGAGTATGCGCCAGAGAACCCAATACATCAAACTTTGCCATTTGCAAATCCAGTTCACGGTCTTTTCCAACGGTAAAGCTTTCTACAAACTGATTTACATCTATATTTTTTTGCCAGATTTTCATTCTATCTTATTTTAAAAGATAATGAAGTCCGCTAAGCAGATTCATTATAATTTTATTTAACTATGGAACTATAAAGTTTTACGGATTTTGCAAATATTTTGAACATTGTTCAGGATTTATTGCAGTTCCAGGCAAGAAAACTCATCTTGTGCTATAAAACCATATATAAATTCTTTTTTCTCTAATAAAGTGTTTGCTATACGTACCTCCCAATGACCGTTTTATTGTATAACCGGTTTTAGCATATTTACATATCCTTCAACACCCTCTGCCACCTCGTTAACATACAAAAACTCATCGGCCATGTGTGAACGACCTGAAAAACCTGGGCCGCATTTTACGGATGGAATATCCAGCAAGGCCTGATCTGATGTGGTGGGTGAACCATAAGTAGTTCTTCCAAGCGAAACACCAGCCTGCACAACGGGATGGTTTTTATCAATTGAAGATGGCTTTAAACGGATAGAACGCGGCGTTACGTCACAATCCACATTTGAACGGATAATTTCTAAAACTTCCTCATTTGTATATGCATCAGTAACCCGAACATCCACAGTAAACGTACAATTAGCAGGAACAACGTTATGTTGAGAACCTGCATTAATAATGGTAACCGTCATTTTTAAAGGACCAAAAACTTCTGATACCTTGGGAAACTGATAATTCCTAAACCATTCGATATCTTTTAATGCTTTGTAAATGGCATTCTCTCCTTCTTCGCGGGCAGCATGACCTGCTTTTCCGTGCGCTACACAATCCAACACCAATAAACCCCGTTCGGCAATTGCTAAATTCATTTCTGTTGGTTCGCCAACTATACCAAATTCCAATTCACCTAAATCTGGCAAAACCAATTCTAAACCATTATTACCAGAAATTTCTTCCTCAGCAGTTGCGGCCAGACAGATGTTGTATTTTAAATTTTCTTGATCGTAATAATATAAAAAGGCCCCTATTAACGAAACTAAACAACCTCCAGCATCGTTACTGCCCAAACCAAATAACTTATCGCCTTCAATTGCAGCATCATAAGGATCGCGGGTATAACCTGAATTTGGCTTAACCGTATCGTGATGTGAATTTAAAAGTAATGTGGGCTTTTTTGCATCAAAATGCTTGTTGTAAGCCCAAATGTTATTCATTTTACGCTGAGTTTTAACCCCTCGCTCTTCCAAAAATTGAGCGATTAAATTCGCTGTCCGGTCTTCTTCTTTACTGAAAGATTGGATGCGGATTAACTGTCGCAATAAATCCAGACTTTCTTTTTGTATATTTTCTAATGACATATTATTATCAAGTAGTTGGCATCCGTTATCAAGACTGGGTCTTTAAACCTTTTACCTTTATTATCTTTCAGTTTCAATTTTAAGATTGGTAATAAAAACCAAACCCTACATTACCTAACTTTCTTTAGTATATAAATTCCCTGCTTTTAAAGCCGAAAGCTTAATACCTTTAATTAATGAAGAACTAAAACCATTGTGTTCCATTTCGTTTAATCCGGCAATGGTACAGCCTTTCGGCGAAGTTACTTTATCTATCTCTGATTCTGGGTGTGTTCCGTGCAATAAAAGCAAATCTGCTGCTCCTTTTGCCGTTTGAACTGCCATTTTTAAAGCTTCATCGGCATGGAAACCAATTTCTACCCCACCTTGCGATGCAGCCCTGATGGCCCTTAAAAAAAACGCAATTCCACAGGCACAAAGCGCTGTAGCAGAAGTCATTAAATCCTCATTTATCTTCACAACCGAACCTACAGTTTCGAACATTCTGGTCACATCTTCAATATTTTCCGATGAAGCATTATCGCTTGCCATACATGTCATGGATTGTCCGATGGCAATTGCCGTATTTGGCATTACACGGATTACCTCTACCTCCTCACCCAGTTTCTCTCTAACCGCAGCGCAGCTTACCCTGAGATAACCGAAATAACCAAATGTTTTGCGGCATCTATCGAAGTGTTAATTTCATCTAAAACGGTATTTAATTGTTGGGGCAGAACAGCCAAAATTACAACATCAGCATCAACCACAGCCTGTTTATTGTTATTGCTAACGTTAAAACCAGCTTCGGCAAAAGATTTTAAATGATCGGTATTTCTACGGGTAAGCGTAATATCGGCAGCTTCGAGCAAAGTTGGCCTTTACTAAGCCTTTTGCTAAAGATAAACCGATGTTTCCACTACCAATTATGGCTATTTTTTTCATGTGGTTCGTTTTTATATTGTTTCAGTTGGTTACTGATTAATTTTCTTCGGAAAAGTAATTGTAGTAATGCTATTGATATTTAGTCCTGCTATCCGTTACAAGCCCGATGAAAAATCGGGCCTTTTCACTACTATCAGGTTTATTTTGCAAAAGCAGCAGTAATCGGTTTCTTTTCCCAGCTAGCCCATTATTTTTACACGATTAAGAACATCAAATTAAAAATTCTTTGCAAGCTTCGTGCTTTAGTGGTCAAAAAGCTTAAAAAAATATTCCTAGGCACATCGCTAATACTTTTACCTTCAACCTTTTTACCTTCAACCTTATTTAAGCATCTTAGTTCCAAAAGTTTCTGCTGCAAGTTCAGCAAGCTCATCGGCTTTTCCTATATATACTGCCGAAACCCCTTTTTTAATTGCTTCAAAGGCATTGTGTAATTTTGGTATCATACCACCTTGTACGGTTCCATCGGCTTTTAAACCTTCAAATTCATCAGCCTTGATTTCTCTTACTACAGAACTGTCATCATTTACATCTTTGAGTACACCCTTTTTCTCAAAGCAATATACCAAACGTGTTTCGTATAATGATGACATTGCCACTGCAACGGAAGATGCAATGGTATCGGCATTGGTGTTTAAAAGCTGAGTATCCCCATCGTGTGTTATGGCGCATAATACAGGCACCAAACCGGCAGTTAGTAAAGAATCTAAAGTTGTTGCAGAAACAGAATTTTCATCCAGATCACCTACAAAGCCGTAATCAATTTCTTTAACCGGACGTTTTTTTGCTTTGATGATATTTCCATCAGCACCTGTTAAGCCAATGGCATTGCTTCCTTTGGCTTGCAACTGCGCAACCATATTTTTATTAATCAATCCGGCATATACCATGGTTACAATCCGCAGGGTTTCGATATCAGTAATTCTTCTACCCTCAACCATTTTAGCTTCAATGCCTAACGATTCGCCTAGTTCAGTTGCAATTTTACCCCCGCCGTGCACCAGAATTTTATCTCCTGGCAATGCTGTAAAATCCAATAAAAACTGATGCAGGTTTTCGGAATTATCGATAACATTTCCACCGATTTTTATGATTGTAAGTTGTTTCATAATTTATTCTTATCGTGGTTCGTGTCTCTACCAAACACATTAATACTTTTATTTTACCATATTAACAATTTCGGCTCTTGAGAACACAAGCCTAGGCATATAGCAATAGTTATTATTTCAATTCCTCCAATATCGCTTTAATCACCGCCTGTGCAGCCCATAAACGGTTCCCGGCTTCGTGGATCACCAATGAATTTGGTCCGTCCAATATCTCTGATGACAATTCCAGATCACGGCGCACTGGCAGGCAATGCATCACTTTAGCATCGTTGGTAAACTTCAACTTCTCGTTATTCATCATCCAGCCATCCGGATAAGTTAACACCTTTCCGTATTCTTTGTAACTGCTCCAGTTTTTTACATACACATAATCTGCGCCAGCCAAAGCTTCTTCTAAATTGTATTGAATATCGGCATTTGGTGTAAAATCTTCTGAAAGTTCATAACCCTCGGGCTGGGCGATTGTAAAATCTATCATCCCCTCGGCCTGGGCTTTACACATCCACTCTGCAAAAGAGTTTGGCACCGCCTGAGGTAATGCTTTAACATGAGGTGCCCAAGCTAAAACTACTTTAGGTTTGCGGCCGTCAGGTTGCTTTATCCAGGTTTCGTGGATGGTGATTATATCAGCAAAGCTCTGTAAAGGGTGACGTGTTGCGCTCTCTAAACTTACTACTGGTACAGCACAATATTTCACAAATTTATTAAAGAAATCTTCGCTGTAATCTTCCTCACGATTATTTAATTTCGGGAAAGAACGAAGACCTAAAATATCACAATACTGGCCCATAACGGCAGCTGCTTCGCGGATATGTTCAACTGTTGAGCCGTTCATTACCACACCATCCTGCGTTTCCAAAGCCCAACCTTCTTTATCCATGTTCATCACCATAACATTCATACCTAGGTTTAGGGCAGCTTTTTGCGTACTTAAACGGGTACGTAAACTTGGATTCATGAATACTAAGCCCAACGTTTTATTTTTACCTAAACCTTGGTGCGCGTAAGGATTTGCTTTTAATGCAAGAGCATCATTTACAAATTTTTTGATGCTTGGAACATCATGTACGGAAGTGAAAAGTTTCATTTTTAATATAAATTAATTTATCCCTGATCCGTCACCCTGAACTTATTTCAGGATCTTTTTCTACTGTAGATGCTGAAATAAATCCGATAATTATCGGATCAGCATGACGATCGACCAAATACACAATATCTATTTTACTAATTTTCTAAAAGCAGCTAAAAATTCATCAGCATGTGCTTTTGTTAAATTTAAAGCTGGCAATAAACGGATTACGTTAGGTTTTGCCTCACCTGTAAAAATATGATGGGTAAACAATAATTCTTTTTTTACATGTGCCAGTTCTGCAGGTAATTCTATACCGATCATTAAGCCACGGCCACGAACTTCTACAACCTGCTCAAATTTTTTCAATTCGGTAACCAAATAATCGCCAATTTCTTCAGCGTTTTTCATTAAGTTATATTGTTCCATTACTTCGAGCACTGCCAAAGCGGCCGCACATGCTAAATGGTTACCTCCGAAGGTTGTACCCAACTCGCCGTGCCAAGGTTTAAATTTTGGGGCGATAGAGATTCCCGCTACCGGAAAGCCGTTACCCATCCCCTTTGCCATGGTATATACATCAGCCTCTACACCGGAGTAATCATGCGAGTAAAAAAGGCCTGTTCTGCCATAACCGCATTGAACTGAATCGGCAATGTATACAGCATTATATTGATCACAAAGTGAACGGATTTTTTGTAAGAAACTTTTTGATGCTTCCTTTATGCCGCCAACGCCCTGGATACCTTCGATAATTACCGCTGAAATTTCATCGCCTTGTGCTTTAAAAGTATCTTCTAAAGCCACCTCATTGTTAAATGGCAAGAAGATAACATTTTCTGTCTGGTTAACTGGTGCTACAATTTTAGGATTATCAGTTACGGCAACAGCCAACGATGTACGTCCGTGGAAAGCACCGGTAAAAGCAATTACTTTTTTTCTTCCATTGTAAAATGAAGCCAATTTTAAAGCATTCTCGTTAGCTTCGGCACCTGAATTACACAAAAATAATTGGAAATCCTTTTTGCCAGATACTTCACCAAGTTTTTCTGCAAGCTGAACCTGCAAAGGAATTTTTACTGAATTTGAATAAAAACCAACTTTATTTAACTGATCAGTCAAACGGCTAACATAGCGAGGGTTGGTGTGACCGATTGAAATTACAGCATGACCGCCATATAAATCTAAATATTGTTGTCCGTTAGCATCCCAAACATTGCTGCCTGCTGCTTTGGTTATTTCTATATCGTTAAGTGGGTAAACGTCGAATAGTTGCATTTTATAAGGTATAAGGTTTGAGGTGTAGGGTTTAAGGTTTTTTCACTCCACTTCTCAAAAATTTTAAAAATGAAATTAGCATTGCCCTAACTTCGTTAATTGAATTGTTTACTTTTAAATAATCATCTTCGCTTATATACTTTAATTCAGAAGCACATAAACAGCAATAATCTATCTCGTTTGCAGAACCTAAAGCATTATCAAGAAAATGTGCAAAATCCTTATCAGTAAATCTTCCACATCCTTCAACTATGTTCAAGGGAATTGATAAAGAAGCTCTGGTAAGTTGTGAGGTTAATTCAAATCGCTCTTCTTTTGGAAATTGAGTTGCAATATCCTTTTTGATGAACATATTTAGCTCATGTGCTTTTTTCCAAACGTCAAGTTTTTTATAATCTCTCATGCTTTTACCTTACGCCTTAAACCTTACACCCTCTACCGTAATTAAAAATTCGCTGCTTTTAACCTAAGCCCGGCTGTTTCATCCAGTCCAAACATTAAATTCATGTTCTGAACAGCTTGTCCGCTGGCACCTTTAAGTAGGTTATCGATAATGCTGATGATAAATAATTTACCGCCATGTTTTTCTACATGAACAAGTGCTTTATTGGTATTTACAACCTGTTTTAAATCGATATTGTTCCTACTTGCATGTGTGAAAGGATGATTGCTATAATATTCTTCGTAGATCTTTTGCGCTTCTTCCAAACTCAAATCGCTTTCCAAATACATAGCAGCTAAAATTCCCCTGGTAAATGCACCACGTTGAGGGATAAAATTTAGTGCTTCAGAAAGTGAGGGCTGCAATTGCAATAAACTTTCACTAATTTCATTCAGATGCTGATGTTCAAATGCTTTATAGATGGAAAGATTATTGTTTCGCCAGCTGAAGTGTGAGGTGGTGGACAAGCTTTGTCCGGCACCGGTTGAACCTGTTGTGGCGTTAATGTGAACTTCTTTCTGGATCAAACCTTTTGCGGCCAATGGCAACAAACCCAATTGGATACAAGTAGCAAAACAGCCTGGATTGGCAATATTTTTGGCCGTTTTAATTTTATCACGGTTCAATTCTGGCAATCCGTAAACGAATTCGCGGTTTTCGAATGTCGATTTTTCATGTAACCTGAAATCCTGAGATAAATCGATAATTTTAATATGCTCATTGATTGGGTTAGCAGCTAAAAACTTTTTTGCGTCGCCATGACCAACACAAAGAAAAAGCACATCAATATCTTGTGGAATATCGCTTACAAATTTTAAATCTGTATCGCCTATCAAATCGGTGTGTACATCAGAAATCAGGTTTCCAGCGTTGCTTGTACTGTTTACAAAAGCAATTTCAACATTTGGGTGATTAACCAGGATGCGTAACATTTCGCCTCCTGTGTAACCTGCACCACCGATTATTCCTGCTTTAATTTTATTCATCTCTATGAGTTTAATGCTATTTTATAAAGAAAAAATTCTTCGTCATTTCCCTGTTTTACAAAACCTATACTTTCGTATAAATGCTGGGCAATGTGGTTATCAATAGCGGTTTCCAATTGTACAAATGTAGATCCATTGGTTTTAGCAAAATCTATGGCTGTTTTAATCAACTTTTCGCCTATTCCTTGCTTTCGGTAAGCTGTATCAACATACAAATCGTTCAAAATCCAGTTTTTACTCAATTTGACCGACGAGTATTTAGCATATAACTGCGTAAAACCTACTGTTTTTTGAGTATTGCGATCAATGGCAGCAAAAATGATGGATTCATTATTTTGCAATCTTTCATCTAAGAAAGCCTTAGCCATTCCGATATCCGAAAACTGATTATAGAAAATACGATATTGGTTAAACAGGCCAGCCACTAAATGTCCTTCTTCCGGTCCAATCTGGTTAATCATTATATTACTCACAATCGGTTCTGTCATTTTGGGTTGATGGATATGAAAAAAGTAAAAATTCCAAATCATCAACGCCATTGTTCATGATTTTATGCTTATCTCCAGCTTTAATCTGTAAACCTGTATTGGCTTCAACGGTAAAAATCTCGCTTTCAATTAAAAATGTCGCCTCTCCTTTCAATATGAAGAAAAATTGCTCCGCATAAGTATGAAAATGTAATTTTTCAGCGGTTTGGGCTGGCATTAACTCTTGTTTAATTGCTACCTCTGGCTTACTTATAAAATTCCATCCATAACAGTTATCTCCCCATTTATAGTGGCTTAAACAATTATATTTTGAAAGAATTTCACTCATTTCTATTGATCCAGTATTAGAAAAAGGCAAGTTTCTATATTGCCTTTTCCATCATCCTTTTTATATAAAGCCTATGCTTCTTCATTATTTACCTTATGCCAGATCATCACCTGGTTACCAAATATTTTAGAGAAACCTTTCACATCTTCTCCGCTCCAGGCATTGTTCATTTCACCGTAGCTACCAAATTTATTGCTCATTAAATCATGGTTAGATTCAATTCCGATAATCTGGAAACGGTATGGCAACAATTCTACAAACACTTTACCGCTCACAAATTTTTGTGTATCCGCCAAAAATGCCTCGATATTCCGCATAATCGGATCATGAAACTGACCTTCATGCAGCCAGTTACCATAAAAAGATGACAATTGCTCTTTCCAGCTTAGCTGCCATTTGGTTAAGGTGTGTTTTTCTAAAGTATGGTGTGCTTTGATAATGATAATCGGACCCGCAGCCTCAAAACCTACACGGCCTTTAATACCGATAATGGTATCACCAACGTGGATATCTCTACCAATACCGAATGGCTGGGCAATGGCCTGTAACTTTTGGATTGCACGAACAGGTGCTAGTTTTTCGCCATCAATGGCAACCAATTCGCCTTTTTCGAATGTTAATTCAACTTTACGCGATTCTGTTTCCGACACCTGGGTTGGCCATGCACTTTCTGGTAAAGTTTCGTTTGAGGTTAAAGTTTCTTTACCTCCTACCGATGTTCCCCATAAACCTTTGTTAATCGAATATCTTGCTTTTTCAGCACTGTATTCTACACCATGCTGGGCTAAATATTCAATTTCTGCCTCGCGGGATAATTTTAAATCTCTTATTGGGGTAATGATTTCAACTTCCGGAATTAAAATGTTAAAAATCATATCGAAACGAACCTGATCGTTACCAGCTCCTGTACTTCCATGGGCTACATAATCAGCACCGATTTTTTTTACATAATTGGCAATAGCAGTGGCCTGACTTACACGCTCTGCACTAACAGATAATGGGTAAGTAGCATTTTTTAATACGTTACCAAAAACCAGGTATTTAATGCAACCCTCATAATAACTTTCTGTTTCATCAACAACAGCATGCGATTTTACGCCCAAAGCATATGCTCTTTTCTCAATTTCCTGCAACTCTTCGTCAGAGAAACCACCAGTGTTTACAATTACTGAGTGAACTTCCAATCCGCGATCCTGTGCTAGGTAAATACAACAAAATGAGGTATCTAAGCCTCCGCTAAATGCTAAAACAACTTTTTTCATGCTATTTATTAAATAAAAAGGTAAATAAAAATAAAAGGGCTTTTAAGCCTGTTTTGGGCTTAGGTTTAACAACTAAACGTTGCTTGATGCGCATAAAACGCTCATATAATTTGGGTTTCTTTTGCAGTTCTTCGGCAAATTGTTTGGCTACTTCATGTTTCTTTTCAGCAGGATCATAAAGCATGGCGGTGCACATACAGTTTTTACGCTCTTTCATCTTTAGAATTTCAAAGTTGACGCAGCTCTGGCAGCCTTTCCAAAATTCTTCATCCTGGGTAAGTTCGCTGTAGGTTACAGGTTCGTAGCCCAAATCAGAATTGATTTTCATTACCGCCAAACCAGTTGTTAAACCAAATATTTTTGCCTTTGGATATAACCTTCTGGATAAGCCAAAAATCTCATTTTTAATGGCTTTCGCTAATCCTGCCTTACGGTATTTAGGACTTACCACTAAACCACTATTGGCCACAAACTGACCATGGCTCCAGGTTTCTATATAGCAAAATCCTGCCCATGAACCATCTTTGTGGAAAGCAATAACCGATTTGCCTTCTTGCATTTTATTGGAAATGTATTCTGGCGAACGCCTGGCAATTCCTGTTCCACGAGCTTTTGCAGATTCTGCCATCTCGGTAACTATTTCTTCTGCAAATACACGATGTTCAGGAAGTGCGACCTGCACTATAAATTCGTTAATATCCATTCGTTTTCTAACGAAAAATTATAAGTATTCTTGTTAATTGGGTTTTTAGAGAGGATCAATTCCTCGTTACGTTTAGTGTGGGTACTAAATACGTGGAGTGAAATTTTGCCGGCTTGTGGGAAAATAAAATACAGTGAAAAATGATTAATAAACAAACCTTTCCCAGACACCATTTGTGTTGAGGAAACTGAAAGTTTATGTAAAATTTGTTTAATCATTTCTTGCGTATTAAAACGGCTTTAACTCTATTGAGGTGCAAAGGTTTAAATAAAAATCGAGTTACACAATAATATCGTGATTTTTTTATGTTAAGCTTTTGGTTTTATTAAACTAATCTGACTTTATTGGCCTATAATGATGCTTTAAGGAATGCTAATAAGTTTCACTTCTATTAAATAGCCACACCTTTTTAGCTATTAAAATTATCATTGTTAAATAAACTGATAAAACTTTAACATCTGCTTAACATCATTTAACATCCTGCTATGCCGTTTAAACCTAATATTTGTATGCCTGTAGCGAATGCTACTTAGCCATCGTTTTATTGATGTTCCATAAAAAATAAATCAAATTAAAAAACATGAAGAATTTTACTCCAATTCATTTCAAACCACTTACTTTCCTTTTTATAGCCGCACTAATTGCATTAATTTCTTGTAAAAAAACAGAAACCGCCGATCCTACAATAGCTTATATCAGGGTAATTAATACTTCTCCATCTTTGGCAACATATAATGCCTATTTTAATGGTAACTTAATTAGTTCGGCAGCTTTGCCATTTGGCGGTTCTGCATCCTATACTTCATATGCTGCAGGCACTTATAGTTTAAAATTTACCACTGCCAGCAGTTCTGAAAGTATATTAACCAAAACACTGGCACTAAGTGCAAGCACCTACAATTCATCTTATCTGATCAATAAACCTGGCGCATTGGATGTTTACACCATTGGTGATGACCTATCGCTGCCGGCAACGGATAAAGCTTATATCCGTTTTATCAATTTATCGCCAGATGCACCTGCTCTTGATTTAGCAAAAACTAGTGCCACTACCACATTAATTACCAATAAAGCTTTTAAAAACGCAAGCGGATTTATTGCCGTGGATGCAGGAACCTACACTTTTGATGCAAAGGAAACTTCAACAGGAACAGTTAAAGCTACCTCTGTAAGCACAACTTTAATAGCAGGATATCATTATGATGTGATATGTGGTGGTTTGGTAACACCAGCAAATGACACAGAAGCGGGCATCAAGCCTCCAAGCGATATTGATTAAATAATCAAAATTGTATAAATATTAAAAAAGGGCAATTTTCGATATGAAAATTGCCCTTTTTATGTAAGAATCACAAGTAAGAGGCTATTAAATAGCTGCTATTTTATTTTTTGGTAACATCAGGAAATTTTACCTGAATTACATACGTTCCTTCTAGTTTCAATTGCCAAGACCATCTAGGGTTTACAGAAAAAGTACCAAGAGATGCAGGAAAATTATCAACAGTTACAAACTGACTCAAAATATATAGTACATCAAAAAGCCCCAATCGGTAGTTGGTGTAACATATTTTGTAAGTGGGAACGGCGCTACTTCAAAATCGCAAATCATTGCAGTATCAGTTTTGATTACCGGATTAAACTTTGCATAGTTTTCGAAAATTGGCCTATCGCCCCTTTGAATAATTTCTCCAGCTTTTGGATTAAATACTTTTCCATTTTTATCAACCATTTTCAAAATAGCTCTTGCTCCTTGATTTGAAATTTTAGTACAGGTAATAATAGGATTTTTCATTGGCGTTGCAGCTCCACTGATATCGTTAAATGCATTTGCAACATTATCTGTAATGGTAAATAAGTCATCTAATTCAGGATCTACCACATTAATTGTAGCCAGCTTAGGAAAAAGCTTTGTGCCGGTAACATTGGTCATTTCCACATCAAAAATATATTTACCTAACGGAATGTTAGTTGAATGCCCTGTTAAACGTTAATTGTCCGCTATTTTCGTTGAAATACATTGGCAATCTTTTTACCAATTCGCGTTTTTTCATTTAAAAGTTCAACTGTTACATCCTTTTCCGGATCGAAACTGGTACCTTCCTTAAATACCAAAATTTCATATTCCTTAGAAAATTCTGCAGGTGCGGGCGAGCCATCCTCTTTTCTTAAATTTAGCAATTTAAATGTATAAGGAGGCGTAGAACCATCTGCATTGATTCTGTCTGACTGGAAAAGGATTAACCCCCTCTTTGCAAAGATATTGTTATCTTTATAACGGATACCATTACTCTGAAAACCCTTCTCAATTTTTGTGCAGGCGTACATGCTTAATACAAACAGTACACCTAAAATATATTTAACTTTCATCTTAATTAAAGTTTATGGTTAATTTCCTAATGGTTGTCCGTTGAAAAACAACCTGTGATTACCGTTTAAAACATGAACTATTCCAGTTTTCGTAATTATTCCGGAGGTTTGCACATCTTCAGCTTTATCTCTCTGATTATCTGGTATGGCATTTAAATCCGGCTCTTTATCATCTCTTGTACCTATTACTTTGGTATAAGTAACATAATCTACGTAATTTAAGTACTGAGTGTATTCGAAAGACCGCCTAAATTTTATCAAATATTGAACATTTGGCACGGAACCAAGCAAACTATTGTACAGCTTACCTGCCAAGGTAATTTGATCTCTGTTGATTTTGCCTGCAAATAGGTAGGTTTTTAACGAATCGCTCAACTCCTGTGCTGGAATATCCTTAATTCCAAAATCAAAGTTTTCTTTTTTGATCTCAAGACTTTTCTGATACTTTTTTGCTTTCACATAATCAGCAATACCATAATTTGTGGTTGCAAAAAAGGTTACATCTCCGTTTACAACATCTTTTAAACCGGCTCTATCAATCACATTAACCAACGAATCAAAATTCCTGTTGGATTTTAAGTAATCATAAGTGGTCATATCAACGTTGGCATTACTTGGGCCTCCATCTCGCTTATAGTCGTCTTTTTTACATGCCGATAAGGCCAGCAAAACAATCGCTATATATATTAAAATATTATTTTTCATGTTTTTTAATCTAAGGATCAACTTATTTATACTTTACCCAACCAATATGTGGTCTGTTTCAATAATGGATTGTTTCTAAACAAAGCAGGATCAACAGGCCAGTAAAAGCCTTCTTTCCTAAATCTTTCAACTGGCAGCCAGTCTACCACATTTGAATACCTCCTGGTACGCAACAAATCATAAAAAAGGTGGCCTTCGAGGAACATTTCTCTTGAGCGTTCTGTAATGTATTCATCCATAACATCACTTACAGATAAGCCATTCTCTACCAATACAGGATTAGGATCGTTTCGTCTTCTAAAAGTATTGATAATTGCTGTAGCGGTAGCAGCATCTCCTTTATAAAGTGCAATTTCGGCTTTTAGCAACCGCATATCTCCCAACCTGAAGATGATGATGTTGTTGCTTAAGTAAGGATTTAATTTCTGGCCCGGATTTCTGTAAATTACGTTGCTGTATTTAATACACACTGGCTTTTCAGGCAAGGTAACATCAAACCCTTTCTTATACCGGATATCGGTATCAGTATAAAAATTATTAAAGTAACTTGGTACCACGTAATACCTTGGGTTATTTCCATAGCCTTTAACATAAGATTCGTTTAGGAAGGAACCTCCAACGATAGTTGTTTGAACCTTCCAATGTGTTTTCGCTTACATTAATTTCAAAAATACCCTCTGTAGAACGACCAATAAAAGTGTTTTTATAATTTGCAGTATCTGTTAAAGCATAGCCTCCTTTGCTGATTAATGTATTGATTGTGGTATCAGCACTATTTACATCAACTAAGTTGGGTGCATCTGTTGTAATGTTAGACATCGTTGCTCTCCACAAATACAAATGGGCTAAAAGTGCATAGGTAGATCCTCTATTGGCTGTAACCTTTGCATCCCCACTGTTTGCATAGGTCCAGCTTAATAAATTAATCGCTTTATGGCAATCGTCCTCAATCAGCTTCATAACTTCAGCTTTTGGTCTTCTAGGAAGTTGAGGTGCATTTAGTGGATCTTCATAGGCTTCGGTAACCACTGGTACATCGCCCCAAACCCTTACCATCATAAAATAACTCAAAGCCCTTAAAAAATAAGCCTGACCTAACGTATTATTTCTAAATTCGGTTGGATCATCTTCTGCAGATAACTCAGAATTGGTCATTGCGCCTACCTTTGATAAAATCGTGTTAGACATGGCAATGCTTTTATAGTAAAGCGTGTAATTGGCTAAAGAATTTAAGTTATATTGAAAGGTAAAATCACCTCCTTGAATCCCTTCAAGCCCGTCACCTGTATACTGTATGGTAAAATAGTTCTTAAGCTATTGCATCGCCATACATGTAATATCGGTTGGTTTTATCGGTTATAGCATTACGTAACAATGCATAATTACCTGCTACAGCACTTCTTACATCTTTAGAGGTTTTCCAAAAACGTTTGCTCGTATGGTGCATCTTTGGGCTCTTCGTAAAGCAGTTTTTTACATGCACTGGTAGTTACTATAATAAGTATAGTAATTAATATGCTGAATTTTGTAAGTATATTTTTCATGTTAATGGTATTAAAATTGAACTTGAAGACCTAGCGTGTATTTTTTAGGAATTGGATATCCATTTCCATTATATTCACCATATCCGTTTACACCTTCTGCATCTGGGAGTTTTTTCGATTGTTGGAAGATGTGTACATTATCCATAATCGCAAATATTTTAAACTGGCTTAAACCCCATTTTTTCAATGTTCTTGGATTTATATCATAACCGATATTGATACTCTTAATTCTCAAGTAACCACCCTTTTCAAGGAAAAACGTTTGAGCTCCGGTATAATAGTATCTGTAGGTTCCTAAATCGTATTTAGCGTATTCGGCGTTATCGCCAGGATTGCGCCAAATATTTATCTTATCTAAATCAGGGGTAGAAAAACTTGCAAAATTTGCTACAGCATTGCCATCTTGTGAATTAGCAAAACGATCAGAATCAAATAAGTTTAATACATCTCTTTTTAATGTCAAAGGTTGCAAAAATACCAAGCGAGAAATTTTTATAGCTAAAGTTGTTGGTCCAACCGCCGGTAAAGCGTGGATTTGGATCGCCAATTGGCATTTTATCAGGATTAATACCATCATTGAAAATATCAACAAAGTAATCGCCATCTAAATCAGCCAGATAAAAATCTCCTTCGTTGAAAGTTCCATTGCTATTGCGGTAACGCTCACCGGTAAAGGGGTTTTGCGGAATATTTCCGGTACGTGAGAACACACCTTTTGTTTGATACAAATAAAATGCATTAATTGGGCTTCCCACTGATAAAATATGTGTTTTATCAAATCTATCTCCGCTCAAAATAATATCCCGCCCGCCATTAGGCAAACTCATGATCTGGTTTTTGTTGTAAGAAATATTAAATGAAGTATTCCATTTAATTACCTTGCTGATTGGGGTTGCATTGAAGGTTAACTCCATACCAGAATTACGTACCGAAAAAGCATTGGTATAGGCAACATCATAACCAGATGTAGCCGGTAAGTCTACGTTAAATAATTTATCCTTTACCTCTTTATTGTATATATCAAAGGTTAAAGCATATTTACCATTTTGAAATTCTAAATCGGTACCAATATTCCATTGGGTAGATTTTTCCCAGCTTAAATCTTTCTGGGCTACACCATTCCTAAAGTTGGGCGTAATAGCAGTAACGCCATTGTATGAAGTGGAGCCACCGTTACCAGAAAACCCGCCATTATTTACAAGATAGTTGTTGTACTGAACGTATGCATTATTTAGATCTTCATTGCCTGTAGCACCATAACTTCCCCTGATTTTTACTAAAGTAAAAGGATTATTGGTGATGTTTTTCATGAAATTCTCTTCCGACAATATCCAGCCTACTGATATCGAAGGAAAAACACCATATTTATTGTTTTCACCAAAGCCCGATGATCCATCAGTTCTAAGTGTTCCGGATAACAAATACTTATCTGCATAATCGTAATTAAAACGGCCATAATAAGCAATTAGCCCATGTGCGCGGTATTGCGAGTTGGCGAAAATATTGGCCTGCTGAAAGCCGGTTACAACTTGTATATTATCTGATGCGCCACCAGAACCGCTGGCCTGGGTATTTTGATATTGATCGTATTCAATATCCTGCCCCACTACCGCGCTTATCGAATGCTTACCAATTTTGCCATTATAGTTTAAATAGTTGGATGTTCTTAAGCCTACTCTAGTTGATGAAAAACTGGTTGCACTATTGCCAAAACCATTGTTTAACAAACTACTTAGACTGGCATCCCTACGGGTATTATCAGCTTTGTAAGATGATTGAGAATTTAGGGTAAAGTTTTTGTTAAATTCGTAAGATAAGTTCAGGTTAAAACTAAACTGGTTACTGATGTTTTTATCCAGGTTTTCGCTGTTTGGGCTCACAAAAAAGTCGAGTTTTTCAGGCGAAAGATTGATCAGTGATGAGGGTAAATTCCCAGACCCGATTTTGGTTGGCTTGGAAGGATCATTTGGATCTTCGTTACCACGGGCTCGGTCGGCTCTAGAATAAGCAAATTGTGGATTAATGGTCAACTTTTTATTCAATGCTTTTGAAGTTAAGTTAATTCTACTGCTGTAGCGCTTAAAACCTGTTCCTTTTACAACCCCTTCTTCGTTATAATAACCACCGCTAAAACGATACGTCATCCCATTTTCCGAACCCCCGCTTAAACTTATATTGTTATCATTAATTCTACCTACCTGATAAAAAAGATCCTGCCAATCAGTATTGCCATTGAAAGCCGGGTTTAAACTATCAGTAAGGAGGTATGGGAGCTGTCTTCTCTGGTCATAATTAAGCTGACGCTGTAAAACTTCCATTTTTTGCCTGCGTTCCGTACTGCCGATAGTTGCCTCTCGTAAGTTGGGTCGTTGAACAAAACCAAAATAGCTGCTTAAATTAACTTTAGTATCGCCACTCACTCCTTTTTTAGTGGTGATTAAAATTACACCATTTGCAGCTCTAGAACCATAAATAGCGGCGGCTGAAGCATCCTTTAAAACATCGATAGATTCGATATCGTTCGGGTTAATTCCAGCTAAATAATTTGTTCCTGTTCCGGTATTTGGCGGCACAAAATCATCTGAAGATTGAGGAACACCATCAACCACATATAAAGGAGATCTAATTGTGTTAAACTGATCATAACTGGTGCTAGCTGTAGAATTACCACGTACTGATACTGTAGGCGCTACGCCTGGCTGACCAGTAAAGTTTTGAACATTAACACCAGAAAGCCTGCCCTGTAGCAATTGATCGAAACTAGCTGCCGGTAAATTAGCCAGTTCTTTTCCCGAAATACTGGAAATAGAGGCCGTAGACTTTTTCCTTGTTATTTTCTGATAACCAATAAGCACTACCTCATCCAGCGTTTTATTGTCATCCTGTAGAGAAAAGTTTATGGTACCACTCGCTGTAGCTGTTTTTTCAACAGTAACAAAACCGACTATCCTGGCCACTAAAACTGCCTTGTCGCTTTGTACAGCTAAGCTAAACTTTCCATCGGCATTTGTTGAAGTACCGTTTTTTGTCCCTTTTTCCAAGATCGTTACACCCGGGATAGGTTTATCATTTTGATCTAAAACAGTTCCTTTTATTGTTTTCTGTGCAAAAGCGAGCCAGGGAATTAATAAATAAAAAAATGTGGCCGCTAAAAATTTCACATAGGGGTGTCTTGTAGAATTTTTTTCCATTGATGATTAGTTAGTTACGTTTGATTACAAAGTAAAAGTATCAGTAATTTTACGTAGCCCTTACCTCTTTTTTAACTAACAGATACCATATTTTAACCTAATAAAATTGCGCAGCACAATATTTAATTTCATAAAAAATGGCATTTACAATCTATAATGTGCCATAACTCCATTTAAACGCTATTTTTCTTCCAAAATCCATCATATTTTATTAACGAAAAAACTAGTTAAAATCAGCTAAAACTGATCAATTGAGCAAAAGCAGAAAATAGTTGAAATCACACTACTAAAACGTTAAAGTGATCGCCCGATCAGAAATACCTGCTTTGTCGTTTAAACGCAAATCCCATTCAAATCATGTTATTTAGAATAAATCAAAATAATTTGGATAATACGATTTTCTACCGTTATTTTGCAGCTGTTTAGAATTAATCCAAATAAATACGGGCATGTCAAAAATCGCATTAGCTGTTCCACAGTGAATATTAGGTTAAGAACCTTCACTGGTAGTGTTACTTACAAATTTTAGTTAAAACCAACAATACAATCAAAAATGAATAAAATTAAACCCATTAGCTTAACGTTCTTACTCACTCTTTTCAGTCTATTTTCATTTGCCCAGCAATCCGGAACAATTAAGGGTAAGGTTAGCACCTCTAATGGAAAACCCGCTGCATTTATCTCCATCGGGTTAAAAGGCAAAGGTTTAGGCACAACATCTGATGAAAGCGGCAACTATACCATAAACCGAATAAAGCCAGGCACTTATACCATCAAAGCTACTGCAGTTGGTATTGATGCATCTGAAAAAAGCATTACAATCGTTGCTGGCGAAACTAAAACGGTTGATTTTATGCTCAAAGAAAACGATCAGGTTTTGGAAGAGGTTACCGTTGCCGGAATAAACAAAAAATATAAAGTAAGCTTACCTTCAGCTACGCTTAGGTTAAACGAGCCGCTATTGGAAGCTCCCCAAAACATTCAGATTGTAAGTAACCAGATCATTAAAGATCAACAAATTATTAGCATGAGCGACGGTTTGATCAGAAATGTAAGCGGTGCAGTGCGCCTTGAACACTGGGGAGATTTATACACAAATGTTTTAATGCGTGGATCGCAAATTCAGGCCATGCGCAATGGATTTAATGTTGTTTCTTCTTACTGGGGGCCGCTTACTGAAGACATGAGCTTTGTTGATCATATTGAATTTGTAAAAGGACCAGCGGGCTTTATGTTGGGCAACGGCGATCCGAGCGGAATGTATAATGTGGTTACCAAAAAACCTACAGGTTTAAACCAGGGTGAGGTTTCTTTTACAGCTGGTAGCTTCGACCTTTACCGCACAGCAATTGATTTTGACCATAAGCTAACAGCAGATGGTAAATTTTTATTCAGGTTAAACGCCGCAGCACAAAATAAGGGATCATTCAGACCGTTCGAAAAAACGACCGTTACAGTTTTGCTCCCGTATTAAGCTATCAAATTACACCGAGCACCAAATTAACAGCAGAATATACTTTGCAGAATGCAAAAATGACCGAAGTTGGTTCTTATTATATTTTTAACGCGGCTGGTTATGCAAGTTTACCACGAGATTTTACTTTAACTCAACCTGGTGTACAACCAACAAGGATTAATGACCATAGTGTTACGTTAAACTTGACACAACAGCTGGGCCAAAACTGGAAACTTACTGCGCAGGCCGCTTACTACAAATATTTACAAAACGGATCAAGCTCATGGCCATCAGTGGTTAATGCAAATGGAACACTGATCCGAAATGTTGGAATTTGGGATGCCGAAAGTACAATGAAATTGGCCCAGTTATTTGTTAACGGAACTGTTAAAACCGGTGGCATTGTGCACCGTATTTTAGCCGGATTTGATGGTGGCAAGAAAAGTTACCTTGCAGATTGGGGTCAATCACATGATTTAGACCTTGCCAGTGCTCCATTTGATGTTTATAACCCTAATTATGGCTTCCCTTCAAACGGTTATCCAAACTTCGACCGCAGCACACCTTTATTACAAAGGGCAATTGCGGCAGGAGGCCTAATGGATCAAAAATACCTGAGTGGTTATGTGCAGGATGAACTGGGATTTTTTAATAATATCGTCCGCTTAACCCTGGCCGGCCGTTATACTTACGTTAAGCAATCGGCATATGGAAGCCCGGCAGATAAAGCCAAGCATGTAACCCCAAGGGTTGGCCTAAGTGTATCTGTAGATAAAAACACCTCTGTTTATGCAGTTTATGATGAAGCTTTCACACCTCAAACGGGCTTTTTCCGCGATGGCTCTACCGCAAAACCAATTACCGGAAACAACAAAGAATTTGGAATTAAGAAAGATTGGTTTGATGGCCGCTGGAACACCACCTTATCTGTATACCGAATTACAAAACAGAACGAAATTACGGGAGATCCGCTTAATAAAGCAGGAGAAACCTTTAGCATCGTTATCGGCGAAAAAAGAGCCCAGGGGTAGAGTTTGATTTGCGTGGAGAATTAGCAAAAGGCTTAAACCTGATTGCAAATTACGCTTACACAGATGGTAAAGTAACCAAAGTTGCAGATGGGGTATCAGGTGTTTTTGTAGGCCAGGTTGTACCGGGTTTCTCCAAACATACCACCAATGCATGGTTAACCTATTCATTGCAAAACGGCCTGCTTAAAGGTGCGGGTATTTCTGGAGGATTTACCTACCTGGCAGGCAGAGCGGTTGGCACATATAGCGGAGAAAACGCCAATGAAAATCTGCCTGACTACTTTAAATTAGACGGTGGTTTATTTTGGGCCAACAAAAAAATAAAGGTAACTGCTAATGTATTTAACATTTTAGATAAGTATTTATATAGCGGTGCTTATTATACCAATTATTGGAACGCACCCAACTACGATCAGGCAGTTTACTCATGGCAAGCTGAAGCACCAAGAAATTACAGAGTAAGTATAGCCTACAAATTTTAATTAAAATCCATCATGGGAAACTGGATCAGATCAGTTTCCCATGATTTAACCCCTAAAACGGAAAACATGAAAACGAAAATCTCATTATTATTCTTCTTTTTAGCGTTTGGCATCTCCAACGCATTTGCACATGCTTTATGGATAGAAACTGCATCAACTGGTAAAAAAGGACAAGCACAGGAAGTGAAAGTTTTTTTTGGCGAATACGAAAGCAACGAACCCGATTCTGCAGCCAAATGGTTCAGTAACCTAAAAGCATTCAGCTTGGTTTTAACAGCTCCAAATGGAACCACTACCGTATTAACAAGTACACCTGATGTTCGTTTTTTTAAAGCTAGTTTTACTCCTGATCAGGATGGCTCTTATAAACTATCTGTTGTACATGGGGTAGCTGATATTTATGAAAAAGCCAAAATAGAATATTATGCATTTGCCGATGTAGCAGTAGGAAATGCGAAAATAAATACGGTTTATCCCTTAACAGCGGCGTTAACCATACGGCCAGATAAACATACTTTAAAAGTAGGTGAAACATCAATTCATCAGGTAATTTACAACAAAACTCCTTTTGCAAAACAAAAATTGACTGTTGTTAATACTGACCGTAAAGCACAACCTACCGAAACAGATGCGGATGGAAAGTTTACTTTTAAACCCGAGCAAAAAGGAAATTACTTCTTTGAGGCATTTACTGAAGAGAAAAACCCAGGAAAATTAAATGGGAAAGACTATGATAAAGTTTGGCATTTAGTAACCTATACTACTGAAGTTAAGTAGTTATAATTTTTACAATAGGCAAAACCAACTGATCATAAAATTCAGTTGGTTTTACATTCCACAGCTTGCTAATGGCAATAACAAAAAGTCCAAATCAATCTAAAAACAAGAAATCGCGTTTAAGGCGGATAAGCGACTGGCTGCACCTGTGGCTAGGTATTGCATCTGGTTTAATTGTGTTGATGTTGGGTATTACCGGATGCATTTATGTTTTTCAGAAAGAAATTACAGAGCTGATTCATCGCAAAGCATATTTTGTTGAGGTACCTGCCGATGCGAAAACCTTACCCTTAAGTTTACTACAGGCAAATGCCGAAAAAGCTTTGGGAAACAATAAGAAAATCAGTTTTATTTCTGCCTATAAATCGCCAGAAAGGGCCTGGGAATTCGGCACCTACAAAGCGGGCAATCCTAAAGCTTTCTGGTATTTCGATTCTATTGATTATTATGATCTGGTATTGGTAAATCCATACACAGGTAAAGTAACCCTGGTTGCCGACCATAAATATGAATTTTTTGCCGTAGTAAAAATGATCCATTGGAGTTTGCTGATCAATCATCCCATTGGGCAGCAGGTAATTGGATGGTCTACCTTCATATTTGTATTCCTACTTATTTCAGGTATGGTAATGTGGTGGCCTAAAAACCTTAAAAAATCAAATTTCGATAAAAGTTTTAAGGTAAAATGGAAAGCAAAATTTAAACGCATTAATTACGACATGCATAATGTACTTGGCTTTTATGTAATGCTAATCTGCCTTATGCTGGCCTTAACAGGTATGGTATGGTCATTTCAATGGTTCCAGAATACTGTTTATGTAGTGGCTTCAGGGAGTGTAACACCGCCAAAAGTGGTAGAGGTTAAATCCGACTCCACAAAAAGTACCAAATCCATTCCCTTTGATGTTGCTTTCGATAAGGCAAAAGAAATTTTTAAAAATGAAGACCGTATTGGCATGTCGCCTGCTAGCGGAGGCACCGCAACCATTTATGCTTCAGGTTACCGTGGAGAAGAAACCTATTGGAATTATGACGTGCTTCAGTTTGATCAGTATTCTGGTAAATTATTGCATAGAACCAATCAATCTGAAAAAAATGGAGGTGAAACAGTAATTGGAATGAATTACGACATCCACGTGGGGGCCATTTTGGGCTTACCAGGAAAAATAATGGCATTTTTTGCCAGTTTAATTGCAGCAAGTTTGCCGGTTACCGGGTTTATCATCTGGTGGGGCAAAGGAAAGAAGAAAAAAAAATCCGCAACAGCGTAATACTTAAAAACCAACTGAATAATATGAAAATTGTAAATTTCATTGTTGTATTAACAGGTTTATTCACCTTTAATGCAACCGCTCAAACAAAAGTAGAAAGCCCGGAAGAAAAATTTGAAAAAGATAGAAAAGCAATAAAATCTTTAGCTGGTTTTTATGAAGTAAACTTTAATTATGGAGAAGTTACCTCTCCTGATCCAAATTACAAATTCAGCAAACCTTATGAAAGTCATTGCAACGAATGGGCAGAGATTATTGTAGACGAACCTAAACGCATTGTTATCCAGCACATGCTGGCCATTAATGATACGACGGTAATTAAGCACTGGCGCCAGGATTGGACCTATGAGGATACCGATATTATGCTTTATACCGAGGGCAATGCGTGGAAAAAAGGGAACTTAACCCCGGCTGATGTAAAAGGCAAATGGACGCAAAAAGTTTACCAGGTAGATGATAGTCCACGCTACCAGGGTTATGGAACCTGGAGCCATGTTGGCGGACATGATTCATGGTCGAGCGAAACAGATTCGCCCCTGCCAAGAAGAGAATCTACAGTACGTAAAGATTATAACGTACTCAACAGGGGCAGCCGGATTACCATTACCAAAAACGGATGGATGTTTGAGCAAGACAATAGAAAAATTGTACGTGCTGCCAATGGAGATAAATTACTGGCAGTTGAAAAAGGATATGAAGAATTTACAAAAATAGACCCTAAAACTTTCGCCTATGCGCAAAAATGGTGGGCGAACCAGCATGCCTATTGGGCTGATGTTCGTGGGGTGTGGGCTGATATTATTGGTTCGAAAAACACGTTTAAAGTTCAAACAATGGCCAATGGCAAATTACTTTACGAAACACTTTTTAGTTTGGGAGATCAATCTATTAAAGAAAAATGGACGGTAAGCCAAAACAAAGAGAAAATTAAAACTGCTTTACAGCCATACCTGGTAAAGTAAAATCAATTCATTATATTGATGGTTGATGATTAACGGTTAAGGCTGTTAGCATCAACCATTTTTTATGCAAAACCTCGTAGCTTTCAAAAATCTACAAGGTTTGACAACTAATTTATTTTACTAAATTTCGGAATGAAAAAATGTGGCTTCATCTTCTTTTTATTTCTGACAATTAATTGTTCTGCACAAGATTCTACCTACACCAGAAATGTAATTAACACACTCACTTCAAAACAATTTTGGGGCAGAGGTTACACAAAAGATGGAATGAAAAAAGCCGCAGACTACCTTACCGCAGCATACAGTAAAATTGGCTTATTGCCAATGGGAACTACATATAACCAACATTTTAATTTCTCGGTTAATACCTTTCCAGCAAAAATGAGCTTAGCCATTAACGGCCAGAAACTTATTCCTGGTAAAGATTTTATTGTAAACAATGAAAGTCCGGGCATTAAGCAAACCGCAAACTTAACTCAAATCGATAGCCTTAATTATCAAGCATCACCGTATTTACAAGTTGTATTAAAAGATAAACTCACGTGGTCTGTAGCTACAGAATTAGGAACTTCGACAATTATTCAAGTCAACAAAAAATATTTTACAACCCTGCCAAAAAAAATCAGTGTTGAGATCGAAAATAAATTTATTCCCTACTTTGATGCAGCTAATGTTTGTGGTTTTGTAAAAGGAACTAAATTTCCCGATTCTTTACTAATTATTACTGCCCATTACGACCATTTGGGTGGATTGGGTGCCGACACCTATTTCCCTGGTGCCAATGATAATGCTGCAGGTGTGGCAACTTTATTAAGCCTTGCCAAATATTACGCGGTGCATCCGCAACCCTATTCTATTGGTTTTATTTGTTTTGCTGCCGAAGAAGCAGGTTTATTAGGATCAAGGTATTTTGTCGAAAATCCATTAGTCCCATTAAGCAAAATTAAATTTCTCATTAATTTAGATTTAGTGGGCACCGGCGATGCAGGCATGACAGTTGTTAATGCATCAGTTTATCCAAAAGCGTTTAGCCAACTCAATGCTATAAATAATCAAAACCATTATATTTCTAAAATAAATTCAAGAGGCAAGGCAGCTAACAGCGATCATTATTTCTTCACCGAAAAAGGTGTTCCCGCATTTTTTATTTACACAAAGGGCGGTCCGCCGGCCTACCACGATGTATTCGATAAACCGGAAACTTTGCCGCTTACAGCTTATAAAAATCTTTTTAAATTAATCGTTGGTTTTAACCAAAAACTAATGGAATAGCTTCTTTTGCAGGACGAAAGCTTGAAATCGTTATGCAAACCCATAATTTCGAATACCCAACCATTGAAATCGATTTTTTTCTGATTGGGATAATATTTTAAACCGTTGGGATAAATAAATTTAGCAGCAAAGCGTGTATGCTCATCTTTGAATCAACAAAAACGAAACAACCATGAGAACTATACAAAAACTTAGCCTTGCATTTTTATTGTTAATTACTGTTGCAGTTAAATCCAATGCTCAAAACCAGATCGAAATTGTAATTGTTGGCTCTTCCCACGACAATTCTAAATCAACACAAAATTTTCAGGCCATAATTGATAAACTTAAAAATTTTAAACCGGATATGGTTTTTGGCGAATACCTGCCAAGTGGCGATTACGCTAAATTGGAAGAAAGCCATTGGGCAAAAAAATCATTTAGAAAAGGACATGATTATTTAGAAAAATTAAATCCCGAATCTCCAAAAAACCTTGATGCACAGATTAAAAAAGGTCAAAAAGCCCTCTCCTCATTTGCCTACTACCATAAAACCAGGATGAACTTAGCGATTAATTATACCAAAAACTGGGACAGAGGAAATGCTGATTACCAAATTTTTGTACTCGAAAATTACATGAAACCTAGTTTCGGTAAAGAAGAGCAGGCAGAATACGCTAAGATGTTCGGCAATACCGATTCATTAAAGAAAAAGGGATTTTACAGAGCAGGAAGTGAATATAGCAAAATCTACTTTCCACTTATTTACCAGTTAAAACAAGATCGGATTTACAATATGGATTGCCAGACGTATGATAAACCATGGAATGAGGCCTGGGGCAAAACAGATTCGCTATACAAAATTTTAATTGGCAAAGGGAAAGCCGACACTACATCGCCAGAAGCAGCTACAGTTAAAGCCATAGAGAAATATTGGGCTTACAGCGATGATGAATCAAAGGTTTTCAATGCCGATCCCTATGCTGGCATGAACTCCGTAAAATACGGTGCCTTGGATGAAGCCTGGAATTTTTATGGAGGCCGTAACTTTTATGGTTATGCGGGTTTCCCTACTGAAGGAGTAAAAGATATGATAGCACAATGGACGTTAAGAAATGAAGGCATGTGCAAAAACATCATCGAACAGGCAAAAACCAAAAATGCAAAAAGGGTAGTTGTAGGAGTTGGCGCATCGCACCGAAAATGGATGGAAGAAATTTTAGCAAAAAACCCTGAAGTTAAAATTGTGAATTATAACGATCTCCACTAAACTTACTAAATCGTATTAAGAGACGCTATCATAAAGCGATTTTCTCCAGAGGTCATATCAGGTTGTGCTGCCGAAACACCGTAACAGGTATTTTCAGCCCATCATAAAACCCAGGGACGACAAATCTATAATTATGATAGCGTCTCTTTTTTTATTGTAATTTTTTTGTGCGTATTTGCAAAAAGCATTCAACTGTTTTACTTTTACCTAAAGATTTAGTTATCGTTTCAGTTGATGCAACATTTAAGTCCTTTATGCGTCTACTGATAAATTGCTTTATTCATCATCCATCACATTTTTTATAGCGTTCATCACATTTATTTATCCCTAAAAAAAATAGCCAATACTTTAGGCTATTCATCTAAAAAACATACATGAAGAAACTTATACTTTCATTCGCCTTAACCTTACTTATTTCGAACCTGTTTGCACAAAAAAACGGAAGCATTACCGGAATTTTAGCGGATAGTGCCAATCACAAAACTACCTTAAATTATGCTACTGTTTCTGTTTATAAGGCTGGTGATAGTTTACTGAGTACCTACAAACTATCAGATGATAAGGGCATTTTCAAAATAAATGGCTTAACCATTGGCATTAAATACCGTTTGGTGGTAACTGCCTGGCAATACGGAACCTACCGAAAAGAAGTAGAACTTACTGCCACTAACCCTGCATTAAACCTGGGTACGCTTTATCTTTCTACCAAGGCCAATGATTTAAATGAAGTGGTTATTTCGGGAGAAAGGCCACCCGTTATTGTTCGTAAAGATACGATTGAGTTTAATGCCGAATCGTTTAAAACCCTACCTTCTGCAGTGGTAGAAGATTTACTAAAAAAACTTCCGGGTGTTGCCATTGCAGCCGACGGTTCTATCCAGGTTAACGGAAAGGCTGTTAGCAAAATTTTGGTAGATGGAAAGGAGTTTTTTGGCGGAGACCAGCAAATAGCGACCAAAAACCTTCCGGCAAATATTATTGATAAGGTACAGGTGGTAGACGATAAACAAGCTAAAAGGCGCGATCCGGACTTAGCAGCAGCTGAAATACCGCAAATAATTAACTTAAAATTAAAAAAAGCCATTAAAAAAGGGGCTTTTGGCAAATTATATGCAGGTGGAGGATTAAAAGATCTTTATCAGGCCGGTGGATTAATGAATTTTTTTAGGGATACGACGCAGGTAAGTATTCTGGCTTACGCAAATAACATCAATCAGCCAGGATTTAATCCAAATGATGTACAACGTATTGGTGGATTTGGCAGAAGTGGTGTAAATTCAATGATGATGACCTCTGGTGGATATTTTGAATTTAATGGCATTAATTTCGGAGGTAGCTACAATGGCGTTCAAACTTCGTCAGGTGGTGGTTTTAATTTTAATACTTTAACCAAAAAGGGAATCAAAATCAATACACAATATTTTTTCGGCCGTTCTGATAACCTGTTAGAAAAGTTAACCAACACCAACCAAACGCTAGGCACAGATCGGTTGATTACAAACGCTAACGAAAATACCACTGCTCTTATCCTTAAGCATAATATTGGAGGAAAACTTGACTGGCAGATCGACTCTCTAACTCAACTAACAATTGAACCGGCAATTGTGCTTAGCTCCAATAATTCGGTAAGCACGGTTTATACCCGCAACAATAATGCGAATAACCAGGTAATCAATGCCCTTGCAAATTTGAACGACCTTAATACCGGGAACAATAAATATCAATTGAGGGCCGATTTTAGTAAGGATTTTAAAAAAGCAGGCAGATCTTTTAACCTGGGAACTGATATTTCTGCAACACCAAATCCGATTATCAATTACAATAAAAGCAATAGCGTTTTTTACCTCACACCTTCTACTTCAGAGATTGATCAGTTAAGAAACAACACTATCGATAACTTCAGAGGGTATTTTTATGGCAATTATACTGAACCGATTACCAAAAAACTGAACTTTAAAGCAGATGTAAGCGGAAACCTCATCAATAGCGAAAACGCACTAAGTACTTTTTACCGCAATCCTGCCAACCAACTTTACGATATTGTAATTCCAAATTTAACGCAAACAGTTAAACAGGCTGGTTTTAAAACCAATACAAACATCAGTTTAGGGTACAAAGTAACTAAAGATCTTTATTTACAGCCAGGGCTTGTTCACAATTACATTTCATTAAATAACCGTTTCACCAATAGTGCAGACATTAATCAGCGTTATAATTTTATGTGGCCAACATTTCAGCTGAAATATAAAATATTCCGTTTTAACTATTCTGCACGTTTTACCGAGCCAAATGTAAGCTATCTTCAACCAGTTGCCGATAATACAAACGCATTTTACATCAGAAACGGAAACCCGAATCTGTTACCTGCCCGAAATCAGGGTTTAAGCATGAATATGTATAAATACGACCCAAAAAGCATGATTAACTACAATTTATACGGCTATGGCAATTTTACAAAAAATGGTATTGTTAATTCAGTTAACATAAAAGATGGTGTGCAAACAGTTTATCCGATCAATAAAAATGGTATTTATAATTTTAGTGGTGGAGCCAATATTTCAAAAGATTTTAAAAAGGATAAAACCAGCATCAAAGTAGGCTTAGGCTTTTGGGCCAATTATGACCACAGCCCTGTTATAGTGAACAATATAGAAAGCGATGCCAATGTATTTTATGTAGGCCCTAACGGAAGTGTTAGGTTAAACCTGAATGATAAAGTAGAAATTAACCAGTCGTACTCAATAAGCCTTAACCGTAGCACATACGATGATCCTTATTATACCAACGTAAGCTACAATACGCATCAAAGTACTTCTGAGCTTATTATCCGTTACCCCAAAAAACTGGTATTCGAAACCAGTTATTCATTAACAATAAACGGCCAAAAAGTTGCCGGATATAACAACAACATTAAATACTGGAATGCTGCACTTACATATCTGTTTATGAAAAACGACAGGGCACAATTGAAATTCTCTGTGAATGACATCTTGCAGAGTAATGTACGCAGGAATATTCAGATTACCGGAAATAGTGTTATCGATACACAAAGTAATAATCTTGGTAGATACGGCATGCTAACCCTTACCTATAACATTCAAAACTTTGGTCAGAAAGTTGGCGGTAGACAAACATTTTTTAATTTTTAACCCCTTTAATAATGGTCAGTGGAAACACAGAACTTGGCATTAAAGGGTTATTTAGGGTAACTAGGCATAGTAGTAATAATCTCCGTGGTCTGTGTCTCCACAGACCACAAAATTTCACATTCTTTGATTATTAAATATGGTTTGTTAAAACAAAAGCCAGAGTATTAACGCGTTATTCTGAGAAGTAGTTTATTGCAATAAAGATCTCCGTGGTCTGTGTCTCCACAGACCACAAAATTTCACATTCTTTGATTATTAAATATGGTTTATTAAAAAAAAAGCCTAGGCACTAATACGTTATTCCGAGAAGTAGATTATAGCAATAAAGATCTCCGTGGTCTGTGTCTCCACAGACCACAAAATCTTCTTTTTTTGGTTTGTTAAAACAAAAGCCTAGGCACTAATGCGTTTTTACTGAAATAAATCTGCCAAAAGCTCATATGATTTTACCCTATCCTCAAAATGTTCGGTAATGGTAACAGCCATCAGTTCGTTCACATCATATTCAACTGCCAGTTGAGTAAGCCGCTCTTTAATTACTTCAGGTGTACCGTAAATCATCCGCTGCTTATTGGCATTAATGCGCTCCTGCTCTGCCGCATTATAACTTACCGCTTTAATATCATCCCAGCCAACTGCAGGCAATCCTTTACCTTTTTCAAGCTGCAAAAACCGGTAACCCATTAAGGCTTCCTGTTGTTTTACCTTTTCTTCATCATCTGAACAAAAAACATGAAGTGCCACATTTTCTACAGGCTGGGCAAGATCAACTGAGGGCTTAAAGTGCTCACGATAATATTGAACAGCCTGAGGCCCGCCATTTGGATTAATAAAATGCGCAAAAGAGAAACCCATTCCAAAATGTGCAGAAAACAATGCGCTTTGGCCGCTACTGCTCAGCAGCCATTGTGTAGGGACAGTTTCTGAAATTGGTATGGCTTTTATCCTGGCCTGAATGCCACCGTCTGATGTATCGTGTAAATAATGTTGCAATTCGCGCAGTTGCTCTACAAAATCCTGTTCGCTCCAATTATTTGATGGATTAAGCATTGAGGCCGTAATCCGGTCGGTACCGGGTGCCCTGCCCATTCCCAAATCAATCCGGTTGGGATGCATTACTTCCAACAAACGGAAACTTTCTGCAACTTTTAATGCACTGTGGTTCGGCAGCATAATGCCTCCCGAACCAATTCTTAAAGTTTTAGTATGGTTGGCCAAATGGGCAATTAAAATTTCGGGAGTAGAACCAGCTAAGCTGGTGCTGTTATGGTGTTCGGAAACCCAAAAACGATGATAACCCAACCGTTCAGTTTCTTGTGCAAGAATAGTGGTTTCTTCAATCGCCCTCCGGGCATTTACGCCTTTACGTACAGGAGATTGATCTAAAACGCTCAATTTAATTTTCATATTGTTCATATGCTTATTAAACAAAGCTAAAAGGCTGTTGATTTAAAATATAATCATGAAAAGCTTTATGACTTTTAAATTATTGCGCCAAAGTCAATTTTACCAAATACTGATCTTCTCCATCATCAAAAATCATTTCTGTATCCCATCCAGTTTCTTTGGCAATACGTTTAATGGTTTCTTCATCAACATAAACCCAGTTGAACCAGTTGCCTTTTTCGCCTTTATATTCATATTGATAGGATACCTCGCCGTAATATTGGTTATGAGGCTTCGGCACATCTTCGTACAAATAAGCAATATCTGAAGAATCAAAAATTACTTGTCCGCCAGGTGTGATAAGATCCCTCAACTTGATCAAAAAATCTTTAAAACCAGGTAATGTTCCGGTAAGGCCGATGCCGTTCATTAACATAATAATGGTATCGAATTTTTCTTGATAGGCAAAAACATCCTGAAGTAGTGCTTTTTTTACGCCACGATCTTTCATGATATTTACAGCGGCTTCTGAGATATCAATGGCGGTAACATCAATGTTAAAAGCCTGCAAAAGTAAGGCATGACTACCAACCCCGGCACCAATATCCAACACTTTCCCTTGGCACATGTGTAAAGCCTGAAGCTCTAAAACAGGCATATCTTCATCATCACGAAAGAAAAATTCCAATGGCATCTCCTCCGGTTCGCCATAAGAATTGTGCAACCAAAGTGTATCTGCTTCGCCAGTTCTGTAAATATCTGTTAACGCCTTACCAAAAACATCCATAAGGCAAAGATAGGAGGAAAGCTTAAAACATTGAGAAAAATCGTTAGCTCCGTAGTTTTAACATACCATTAATCTCGCGCATTACTATTGGTTGGATTTTGTAATTATGAACATGAATGGAAACCTATATTTTAGATTTCTCACTCGCTATACTCGCTTTAAAGTGGCCGTCCAACAAATTCAATTAACTATATTAAATTATTCAATTTCAAATACCTGATGATATTCTGGTATGGCAACATGTTTAAAGCCTTTATCTTTTAACCTGCCTGCAAAATGCTGTTGTACTTCATATTCGCCATGTACCAAAAACAGCTGTTTTACTTTGGCTGGGTCTTGACATGATAAAAAGTGCAGCAAATCTTCGTAATCGCCATGTGCACTCATCGATTTTATTGAGCGGACTTCGGCTTTTACATCAAGTTCTTCTTTAAAAATTTCAACCACTTTTTGCCCGGCAATTAATTTACCACCAAGCGAATTGGGTTCACAGTATCCCACCATTAAAATGGTATTTTTCTGATTCCCGATATTGTTTCTGATGTGATGTTTTACTCGACCTGCTTCTGCCATTCCCGATGCAGAAATAATTACACAGGGCCGAGGATCATCATTTAATGCTTTTGATTCCTCCACGCTTTCGATAAAACGCAAGCCTTTAAAAGCAAATACATCATGATCGATTTTTAAAGTATCTTTTACTCCATTGTTGTATACTTCAGGATGCTTTTTTAGAATTTCTGTCGCCTTTGAAGATAGTGGACTATCTACATAATAAGGAATATCAGGCAATTTTCCTTTTAATTCTAAACCGTTTAAAGCATAAAGTAGCTCTTGTGTACGGCCAACAGCAAAAGCTGGGATGATTACTTTGCCTTTTTTCACTTTACAGGTATTGTTGATAATTTCCAAAAGAAGATCTTCTATCGGATCGAGATCTTTATGCAACGAATCGCCATAGGTAGATTCCATTAAAATATAATCAGCCTGATCAAACTGTTGCGGACTTTTTAAAAGTAAATCGCCATAACGGCCAACATCTCCAGAAAATGTAATCCGTATTGGTTTTCCGTCTTCTGAAATAGTAAGATGAACCGCAGCACTACCCAAAATATGGCCAGCATCGGTAAACTTTAAGCGGATTCCTGATTCGATCTCAAAATCTTGTTCATACTCCACAATTTTCATCAAACCAACTGTTTTTGTAACATCATCATCAGTGTAAAGTGCCTCTTCCATTTCTTCACCTTTGTGTAGATGGCGGTTGGAGAACTCAGCATCCTGCATCTGTATTTTTGCAGAATCCATCATTAAGATACGGGCAAGATCCATGGTTGCGGCAGTACAGAAAATTTTTCCTTCAAAACCATCAGCAACCAATTTTGGCAATAAACCACAATGATCTATATGTGCATGGGATAAAACTACGTAGGTAACTTTTTTAGGATCGAAGCCGAAAAAATCATTTAATTTATCGGTAACTCGGCCCATTCCTTGAAATAAGCCACAGTCTAATAAAATTTGAGTGCCGTTTTTTAAGGTAATAAGGTGCTTACTTCCCGTAACAGTTCGGGCTGCACCATGAAAAGCAATGTTCATTTAAAAATGGTTAGAATATTATTAGAATAAAAATGCCGGATATTTCCGGCATTTCCAATTCTTTAAGCGTTTATATCTGCTATTTTATCTTTCACCTTATCTGCAACTCCTGTAGCTTTATCCGCCAAGCCTGCTAATTTATCTTTAGAAGCATCTAATAAATCGGCAAAGAAATCAGATACTTTACCTTTTAAATCACTTGTCGAATCTGAAGATAACGCCAATGCGATTGTTGCACCAAGTGCTGCTCCAGCCAGTACGCCTACTATAATTTTTGTTTCCTTTGTCATAACTTTAAGTCTTTAAATAATTAAACATTAATTCGCACTTGTTGTTTTGGTTTTATTACAACATAAATCATTCCATTTACATGAAGCATATATTTTTTATCGATCTGGACAATACCATTTACTTTACCAAACCGAATGAGGCGCAATTAATGGGCGAATTATACCATTTTTTAGAGAATTTAGATTTAGGAATCAGTGATGAAGATTTTCAACTCGCGAAAAAAGAGATGTTAAGAACACCATTTCAAAAAGTTGCCAAAAAATATAAGTTTAAAGAAGAATTAATGCCTGATATACTTGCTTACTTACAAAGCAGGGAAGTTACACAACCTTTAAAACCAAGTGATGATTACCATTATATTAAAAGCCTTAAAGGGAAAAAATTTATTGTAACCGCTGGTTTTGAGAAACAGCAAAAATCAAAAGTGAAGATGCTCGGCATTGCCGACGATTTTGAAAAGGTGCATGTTGTAGATGTTTCAACTACTAATAAAAAGGAAGCCTTTAAATTATTAATTGAACAATATAACCTGAATACAGACAATATTTTAATTATAGGTGATGATGCGGAATCTGAAATTAAATTTGGATTGGAGCTGGGTATAAGCACCTTTCTATTGGATCCTGAAAACCTCCATCCAGAAGCCGGGAGCACTTTCCGAGGAACAGATTTAAGTAATCTTCATGCAGCAGCAGGTCAGTAATTTAGTTTTTTTGCTTTGAAGATTAGTTAAAAACATTATAGTTCGAAAAACAAAGCCATATGCAATTTTCAATCCCCAAGCAATTGTCATTTCGAACGGGGCGCAACGTAGCCGAAAACGATCTCTCCATTTTAGGCTTCAAAAAGACAAATATCTTTTAGATAAAAAAGTCCCGATTTTCATCGGGACTTTTTTATTTATCCTCTGCCTCCTCTTGATGGCCTTCCACTTTCACCACCGCCTCTTTGTTGTTGCGGTGCTTCTCTTCTTTGCTCCTGTCTTTGTTGTTGTTGTTGCTGCTGTTGCTGTGCTCTTTGTTGTTGTACTTGAGCATCGCGTTGAGCACGCTCTTGTTGTTGTTGTTGTGCCTGTTGAGCACGTTGCTGTTGAGCCTGGGCATCACGCTGAGCCCTTTCCTGTTGTTGCGCTTGCGCCTGTTGAGCACGTTGCTGCTGCATTTGCTCATTGCGTTGTTGCTGAACCTGGGCATCACGTTGTGCACGCTCTTGTTGTTGTGCCTGGGCTTGTTGCGTACGTTGCTGCATTTGCTCATTACGTTGCTGTTGCACCTGGGCATCACGTTGTGCACGCTCTTGTTGTTGTGCCTGGGCTTGTTGCGTACGTTGCTGTTGCATTTGCTCATTACGTTGCTGCTGCACCTGGGCATCACGCTGCGCTCTTTCTTGTTGTTGCCCCTGAGCCTGCTGTGCACGTTGCTGTTGCATCTGCTCATTGCGTTGTGCTCTTTGTTGATCCATTTGAGCCGCACGTTGCTGTTGATCTACCTGACCGCGTTGCTGCCCTTGAACATCGCGTTGCGCACGTTGCTGATCCTGACTCATACGGTCTTGCTGTGCTCGCTGTTGTCTCATCTGGTCAAATCTTTGCTGATCCTGGCCACGGTTTATATTTTCCTGTCCGTTTCTTCCTTCAACACCATTTGGATTGTTACGGCTAATGCGTCCATTTGCATCCCTATTGTAAGCCTCACCTCTGTTATTTGGCTGATTATTGTTATCTCTTCCTCCATTGCCATTGCCGCGATCGGGTTGCGTAATTCGGTTATCTCTTGATCCAAAACGGTTATCATTATTATTGGGATTCCCGCCCCTTTGATCGCGATTGGTATAACCTTCATTTCTGCCGCCTCTGCTAAAACCTGCATTACCTTGTTCAAATTTTCTAGGTGCTGCACTGCGGTTATCAGCATTACGCTCAGGCCTTGGTCTGTAAATAGATACTTCCCTGCTGTTAATTCTGCTGGCACCTGGTCTTGATCCTTGTGCGTATCTGTAAACGGTTACATCTCTATTGGTTGCACGTCTGATGTCTTCAATCCTTGGTCCGCCATAATAATTCCTTCTGTTATATACATAAGTATTATTGATGATTGTGGTATTGCGGATATATACATTATTTCTTCCATAATCATACCTAGGGAATGTATTGATGTAAATGTTGCGCTGCGGAATAAAATTCCAGCAAAATTCTGGTACTGAATAGCGACGGCCAAAACTCAGGTTAATGCTGATACTTGGGGCCATTGGTGCCCATCCATAATAACCATCTCCACTTCTCCAATCAACCCATGCTGGCCCCCAATTGGTATCAGGTAACCAAATCCATTGCCTGTAGCTGTTAATTACCCAACGGCCGTAGTGGAAAGGTGCCCATCCCCAATTGTAGTTGGAAACCCAGGTATTACCGTATTCTGTCATCGCCCACCGTCCGTTGGTATAATACGGTCTGAATTCGTTCTGATCTACATCAGGGCGCCAAACATATCCGTATTGAGGATCCTGAATCCACGTGCCATAAGGAGAGAGTTCATCATAAAAAGTTTGTAAAGAAACATTGCCAGTGCTATAACCATCATCCTGGTAATCGTTTTGATAGTCTTGTGCCCTGACAAGGGTTGTGGTTCCGGCAAGGAGCGCAAAGAGCCCCAGCACAAGTGCCGTAGATTTCAGTGTTTTCATTTGTGTGTTTATTTTAATAACCTAATGTGTGTGTATCAATTAGAGAACCAAAATTATAGAAGGTTTAATATGCATGCATAGTTTTTGCATTTTCATCCAAATATTGCCCTGCAAGGCATATTTAACTTATATTTAACGTTTTAAGCCAAGTTTAATTGTGCAGAAAATTAGTCAGTTAGAAATAATATTTGCTACACCTTTATTTATAAAAGAGATTATATTGCCATTGAAGTAAACTTTAAAACTTAAATTCTATTTATTGTAAGTATTTTTGCACCATGCAAAAAGGCACTTTATACCTTATTCCCGTACCATTGGCAGAAGAGGTAGCACACAAAACATTTACCCCTTATTTGGTTGATACCATTAATCAGATTGATACCTACATTGTAGAAAACAGTAAGACAGCCCGTCGCTTTTTAAAAGAAGCGGGTTTAAAAACGCCACAGAAAGATTTAATTGTACATGATTATGGTAAACATAACCGTACAGATCTGGGTCAGTTTTTTGTTGAGCTTGCCGCCGGAAAAGATGTAGGGCTTATGAGTGAAGCAGGCTGCCCTGGCATTGCCGATCCTGGTGCCGATATTGTTGCTGAAGCACATAAACGTGGTATTAAGGTTGTGCCATTGGTAGGCCCTAGTTCGATATTATTGGCTTTAATGGCTTCAGGTTTTAATGGGCAAAGTTTTGCTTTTTGGGGTTATTTACCTATAGATAAAGAGCAACGTACCAAAAGAATCAAAGATCTGGATTTATCTGCCAGCCGATATAAGCAAACACAGATTTTTATCGAAACACCTTTTCGCAACAACCAGCTTTTTGAAGAGGTACTGAAAAGCTGTAAACCCAATACACAGGTTTGTGTGGCCAGTAACCTTACTGCTGAAGATGAATTTATAAAAACCCAGAGTGTTTACAACTGGCGCAAAGAGGAAATTGATCTTCATAAAAAGCCAACTATATTTTTATTGTATTAAGGCAAAATCGTTATATAAACTGTAGTGGAATGGGGAGATCTATTTACTTAGATTGCGCTACTCCGTTGCACTTCGCTTTAAATGACGAGCAAATTCAAAAAATTAAAACATATTTAGCATTACATTGGTTGTTATTACAGCGCTCCGCATTATTATTCACTAAATTTTACAGTTATGAAAAATACGAGCACACCAAAAAACAATCCAACCGTTCAGGGAAGTTCAATAGCCGATAGGGCTAACCACGACTTTAAAACTGATAAAAAAATGCAAGGGATCACAAATGGCGGCGGCCAACGGTCTGATCAAACATCTAATAAAGACAATCAAAGAAAATACGATAACAAGAAATAATCTATTTTAATATCAATTATTTTTCAAGTTATTTAGGCTTGTCGGGCGGTATTAATAAATACCCTACCGACAAGCCTTTTTTCATTTATAATACTTATCTGTTTCCTGAAGATTACCTATCGATACCACAGGCCATCATTATGTTTTATCCCATATACATGTAAAATGAATCTCCACAATGTTTAGCATAGATAAACATTCTTAAACAACAAAATTGGTTTCGTGTAAATTTTAAGATATAATAATGTATTTAAACTAATACATACCGATTTAAGTTAGTTTTCGTGTAAAAATCAGATAAACGGATATCAGATTGTAACATCTTACATTACATTTGTTTCATCAGCTATTAGGACTAACTAACTTAAACTTATGAAAAACAAACTAAAAATGACCGCAGTTATTGCGATGGTGGCACTGATCATTGCTGCTTGTAAAAAAAATCCAGAAACGACTACAGCACCACAAGAAACGGTAAAAAACTCAGACAAGGTGCTACAATACATTAAAATCTTGGCTTTCCGGAAACCAGCATTATAGATAAAGGCTCGTTTTATCTTGTTGAAGAAGATATATCATTTTCTAAAGACATGAAAGTACCTTCAAATGCAGGTGTAGGTACGGAGCAGTATTATTCGGGAACGATTGTAAATAGCACCAATAAGCTGAATATAAGGGTTTTTGTTGATCCTTCGATGACATCAATGTTAAGTGAAATTAACAATGCACTTGCTCAATGGAATGCTGTACCAAATTCTACCTTGCGACTGAACGTTGTAACTACCGCACCTTATGATATACTCATTAAAAACGAAGTTTTGGAGAGTGCTCCCGGTTTTGTAACATGCGGTATGGGTGAATTTCCGGTTGATGGAAAAGCTGGCTCATTAATTAGAATCAACAAAAATGCAATTGCAAGTAATTCATTCGCGCAACGTGCCAGAACAATTTGTCACGAATTTGGCCATAACATATCACTTCGTCATACCAACTGGTCATCAGCAGGCGAAAAAACTCCTGGTGTACCTGTACCAGGTGTATCAGGAACTGATGCTTCTTCACTAATGAATGGAGGGCAATGCGGTAGTGGCGCAAGCGTACTATCTACAAAAGATAAAAATGCAATAGCCGCTTTATATTAAAAAAACCTAAAATAATCAACTAACCTAAACCAAGTGCCTAATCTGCTGATTAAGATAAGCCCAGGAACTATTACTCCTGGGCTTATTCTTTAGCAAGGGCAATAATATCCTTTCCTTCTAAAATTCTCCTTTGGTTGTTATGACTTAAGGTATTAATCATCGCCTGGCCAAGCTCAGCCATGGTACAAAACCCATCTGGATAAACAGCCCGCCCTAAAGGAAACATCCAATTGATATATTTATAAAACTTGTGGGCATATTTTTGATTTGGCAAAGGCTTAATAAAACCGGGCCTGAAATTGTACACCTGCTCAAAAGGCAATGCCATTAAATCATTCTCTGTTTTTCCTTTTACCTGTGCCCATTTTAATCTTCCGTTTGCGTTGGTTCCACCTCCGGATACATAACAAAAAGTCATACCTTCATTCAGCCTGCTCAGTGTTTTAGCAACATGCATCGTTAAAGTATAAGTCATTTTAAAATAGGTATCATTATCTACGCCTACTGATGTAATTCCTAAGCAGAAAAAGCATGAATTGTAACCCGAAAGCTCATTCTCAATCGCTGAAAAGTCGAAAAAATCAGAATGGATAATCTCCTTTAATTTTGGATGTACATAACCACATGGTTTGCGGTTTACTACCAAAATGGAATCAATTTCAGGATTTTCCAAGCATTTCATTAATACTCCTTCGCCAACCATTCCGGTTGTACCGGTTATAATTACGTTATTTTGACCTCTGGTTTTTCCCATGAAATTGTTTTTTGAAATTAAACTGTTAAAATACCCGCATTGTTTAATACAAGATACAAAAAGAGCAACCTGTTAAAGTTGCTCTTAAAAAATTTATTTTGCTGTTGGGCCTTTCATCTGGTAATCTTTAGGTGGTTCGGCACCTAAAAGATGTTGTACAAAATAATCCCAACGGCGGCGCATCATATATGGTGAATAAGCTCCATAACCATGCGCACTATTTGGAAATATAACCAGATCGAAAGATTTGTTTGCCTTTTCCAATGCCTCTACAACCAATAAAGTATTGTAAGGTGGCACGTTATCGTCCATCATACCATGCACAAGCATTAGCTTTCCTTTCAGGTTTTTAGCATAATTCTGATTGGCTTGTTCTTCGTAATCAGCATTTTCTACTAAACCATTGTAACGTTCGCCCCAATCGTCCTCGTAGTTTCTATTGTCGTGGTTTCCAGATTCAGCAATTCCTACTTTAAAAAAATCCGGATAACGGAACATTGCCGTCGCAGTAGCAAAGCCACCACCCGAATGGCCCCATATGCCAACTTTAGTGGTATCAATTGGATATTTAGCCGCAAGCTGTTTGATTGCCGAAATCTGATCAGGTAATGTGTTTTCGGCCATATTGCCATAGCTCATATCATGAAAACTTTTAGAACGGTCTGGATTACTGGTACCTTCAATTACCACCACAATAAAGCCGAGTTCGGCTAAAGCCTGATTATCGCCTCTGGAAGCAGAAAAAGCCCAGCTACCTACGCTACCACCCTGCGGCCCTGGATAAATATAATCGATAACCGGATATTTCTGATTGGCATCCATTTTAGTTGGCGTAAAAACCAACCCGGTAAATATCAGTTTTACCATCTTTTGCCTTAACTGAAACCGGAGTTGGAGCTTTCCAGCCTGTAGCGGCAAGTCTGGTAACATCTGCTTTTTCTAATTCTGTAATTAGTTTTCCATCCAAACTTTTAAATACGGTAACATATTGGTACGTTTGGCTGTGAATAGCTGTCGATAAAATATTTTTCTGATGGAGAGAATGAAACGATATGATTTCCGTTTTCTGGTGTTAAATCGGTAAGCTTTTTGCCATCAAAACCAATTTTTGTATAAATGACCAAAATATGCGATTTATTTTATCCTGACCGTTTGCAATAGCAAATAAAGTGTACGCGTTTTTTCATCCACTTTAAGCAATCGGGTAGCACTACAAAATCACCTTTGGTGATTTGATTTTTTACTTTACCATTTGTGGCATCATACAGATAAAGGTGACCCCAATTATCCCTTTCCGAATACCAGATAATTTCTTTTGAAGCAGGAAGATAACGCCAGTTGATTGCACCCTGACCCGATTCGAACTGTGTTTCAACGGTTTCTTCAAAAACCTCTCTAACAGCACCTGTAGTTGCGTTTGCAATACGGAACTTTTCATTTTTATGGTCTCTTGAAGTCGATACGAAAGCAACTTCTGATCCATCGGCCTTCCAGTCGATATCATCAAAAGTACCACTGCTCGAAATATCATCGCTGAGCGTAGCACGATGCTGATCTGCAGGAATGTTAAGTGAAACCACTTTAGGGTTTTCTACATCAACAACCACTCTACGGATGGTGGCAATCTGCTTATCGCCAGGTAATGGATATTTCCAGGCTTTTAACACAGGTGCACCAACATTGGTGGTTACCAGATACATATCAGATGAATTGCGTTGTATTCTTGTCGAAAAGTAGCTATTTTTTTTGAATCAGGAGACCAGCGCAAAATTGGGGCATCGCTATGTTTCGAACCTGCATTATCAGTAGCATAACCATAATCTTTAACGCCATCGGTTGTTAATTGCGTTACTTTTCCTGAAGCTATATCTTTAACAAACAGGTTATAATCTTTAATTAATATGGATTTTTTTCCGTCGGGAGATACAACCTCATTGCGGCCTCCACCTCTACGGGATGGCATTGCGCCGCCTTTATATTCGGTAGTTAAGGTTTTGCTTTTCTTTAATGGATCTACTAAAAAAGTTTGTTCTGTACCATCGGTTTTAGTGCTATACCAAGATTTATCACCATCCAACCAATTTGGCTGTACACTTGCGTGATCGATGTATTTTGCCGTATTATAAGCCATAAAACTTTCGGCCCTTTCGTAATCTTTTTACTGTTAGGGCTTTCTGCTGCGCATTTGCGGTAATGGCCAAAGCACAGGCCGTTACGGTAAGCCAATATTTATTTATCATGTTAGTTAATCTTGCGATAAAAATAATACTGTTTTAGGAAATGACAGGTATTAATCGTGATACAAATTAGGCATAAGGTGTAGAGGAGCGGATACTAAGGAACCAAACAAATTAATTCGGGCTTTCTCACAATTAACTTAAAGCCAATGCAATTTTTATTTACCGTAAAGAATACGATGTGATGTTCCAGATATGGAAAATATTTACCATTTCAGATCACAAAAAAGCCCGATAAGCATTTAACTTACCAGGCTTTTGATAGGATTTTTAACCATTTTGGCGGAGAGGGCGGATTTCGAACCCGCGGTACCTTGCAGTACACACGCTTTCCAAGCGTGCTCGATCGACCACTCTGACACCTCTCCGAATGGATTGCAAAAATATATTTTTTGTTGATATCAACGTTAAAAAGATCAATAAAAAGTGCAAAATAGCAAGCAAAAAAAATGCTTCCCAATTATAGGAAGCATTTATAGTATTTCGACAGTTGTTTTTAATTAGTCAACAACTGTAATTTTTAACATATTGGTTTTACCTTTTGCTTCCATCGGGATAGCAGCTGTATTGATGATGATATCGCCTTGTTTAACCAGTTTTTTGCTCTTCAAAAATTCATTCACCTCAATGATGGTGTTATCGGTACTTTCCCACTTATCGTAGAAGAAACCCCTTACGCCCAAAGTAAGCTCACTGCATTTAATAAAGCCCTGTTGCTGGTAAAAATAAAGGTTAAAGCTTCTGGGCGGTGACTTGAAATTTCGAAAGCAGTGTACCCGCTTAAAGTCATCGAAACAATACCTACAGCATTGGTTTGTTTAGCTAAGAAACAAGCTGAATCACAAATTGCATCACTTAAGAAAGATGGCGATTTTGGTTTTAAAAACTTATCAGGATTGAACGGATAGTTGTTCTGCTCAATGTTTTGAATAATTTTTTGCATGGTTTCGATTACGATCAATGGAAATTCTCCAACCGAAGTTTCTCCACTTAACATCACAGCATCAGCACCATCCAAAACAGAGTTAGCCACATCATTCACCTCAGCACGTGTTGGGCGAGGTGTAGTGATCATACTTTCTAACATTTGTGTTGCTACAATCACTGGCTTAGAAGCTGCTTTCTCATTTGCTATAATTCATTTTCTGTGAACAATGGAACTTCTTCCATCGGACATTCAACACCTAAATCGCCACGGGCAACCATAGTACCATCTGTAACTGCAATAATCTCATCGATATTTGCAATGGCTTCCGGTTTTTCAATTTTAGCAATTACACGGGCAGTTTTACCACGTTCGGCAATTATTTTTTTAAGTTCGATGATATCTTCTGCTTTACGCACGAAAGATAAGCCGATCCATTCTACATCATTTTCCAGAACAAATTCTAAATTTTCGCGGTCTTCAGGCGTTAATGAAGGGATAGAAACTTTAGTATTTGGAAGTGTTTACACCTTTTCTTGAAGTTAAAATACCACCGTGAACAATCTCGCAAACCACCTCATCTTTTAAATTGGTAGAAATTACTTTCATTTGCAGTTTTCCATCATCCAAAAGGATAATTTCGCCTGCCTGAGAAGCATCCTAGAGGGAAGTTTTGATAAGTAATGTAAATGCGTTCTTCGTTACCAATGCATTCGCTGGTGGTAATTACAGTGGTTTTGCCATTAATCAGGTTAATACCACCTTCTTTTACTAAACCAATACGAATTTTTGGTCCTTGTAAATCGGCAAGGATACCTACATTATAATCGTATTTTTTGTTTAAATCGCGGATGGTATCCAAAACCGCCTGGTGATCTGCTTGTGATCCGTGCGAAAAGTTTAGGCGGCAAACATCTAAACCTGCATTAAACATACTATATAATACATCTGGTTTTGCTGACGCAGGCCCAAGCGTGGCAACAATTTTAGTTCTCGAATGAAAAGGTTTCATTTAATTAATTGATTTTAGCAATGCAGTTTAAGAAAGCATAATTATTATCTAAAATAATCAAACTGCATTAAATTTTATATATTTTGTTCTTTTGTTCTTTGTTTGTAACCGTCAAATATAGTGTATTTAATACACCAAGTACATAATTTTTATATTACCAAATTCTCCTTACTCTTTAACTTAGTCGGATCAATCTTCGCAGCCACCTGTATATCAGGCAGTTTATTCAATCCGTTGATCAGATAATCCAAATCTTCCTTATCAATAAATTCTTTAATTATGATAAAAAAATCTACTTTGTTCATCTCAGGAATTAAGAAACCATCACTGCTTTTATTGCAAATTAAGTAGTATTCTACCTCTCCCGCCTTCAATAAAAGTAATATTTAGAGAACGACCAGGCAGGTTCATCGATATTAAAAATATTTCGTGGTCGTCTATTTTCTCAAATTGTGTATTTAATCGGGTATTAATTTTGTGGCAAAGCACATAGTCTTTTAAGGGCTGGTGATTGCAATCAGTATAAAATCAAGGTCTAAGGTAAGTTTTAGGTAAGTTCTATTCAAAGCGAAATAAATTATTTACAGAACGAAATTAAAAACGAATCTATATTCGCTGTGTTATTGAGATACCAAAATTACGTATCGAAATAAAAACATTTGAAAATTGTGAGAATTTATTTTTCTTTGCACAGAATTATTTAACCATTAAATTATAAAATTATGTCTGATATTGCTTCAAGAGTTAAGGCTATTATCGTAGAAAAACTAGGTGTTGACGAAAGCGAAGTTACGCCAGAGGCTTCATTCACCAACGATTTAGGTGCAGATTCTTTAGATACCGTAGAGTTGATTATGGAATTTGAAAAAGAATTCAATGTAGCTATTCCTGATGATCAGGCTGAAACCATCGGTACAGTTGGTCAAGCGATTGCTTATTTGGAAAAAAACGTTAAATAGAATTACGCTTTTTCAGTATAAATGGAATTAAAAGAGTAGTAGTACAGGGTCTGGTGCGCTCACTCCTATAGGCAATAATGTTCCCGATTTTTGGGAAGGATTGACTAACGGGGTGAGTGGCGCTGCTCCTATTAAGGGTTTTGACACTGAAAAGTCCAAAACCAAATTCGCTTGTGAGGTAAAAAACTTTAATCCTGAAGATTTTTTGGAGAAAAAGGAAGCCCGCAAGCTTGATCCGTTTGTACAATATGCTCTTGTAGCAACAGATGAGGCTGTGAAGGATGGTGGTTTTGATTTTGAAAAATTAGATACCAACCGGATCGGAGTTATCTGGGGTGCAGGCATAGGTGGATTGAAAACTTTCCTTGATGAAATTTCGAATTTCGCCAAAGGGAGATGGTACGCCAAGGTTCAATCCATATTTTATTCCTAAAATGATTGTAGATATCGCAGCAGGGGCCATTTCTATCCGTCATAAGTTGCGTGGCCAGATCAGCGGCGCACGAAAAACGCGAAAGCGTTTCACGATAAATGCGAAAACCAGTGGTGTTAGCGAGGTAGACCTGGTTAATATCGGCTTCATATAACTGAACCAAGTAATATAAG